>NZ_AP018724.1:2587785-3246214 GCF_004001245.1 Sulfurivermis fontis | reverse complement strand
CGCCATTATTGACAAGTAGGCTGCTTTCAAAGTATTTTGCGCCTCTTTTTTCCATGGCCCGAAACCGGGCCGCGCCGATCATCTGAAACGGACGAGCCTTAATCATGAAGAGAACCTTTCAACCCAGCGTACTGAAGCAGAAGCGCACCCATGGTTTCCGTGCGCGCATGGCAACCAAGAACGGCCGCAAGATCCTGGCCGCCCGTCGTGCCAAGGGTCGTGCCCGTCTGACCGTCTGACCGCGCCCGCGTCTTGCACGACGCGTATGGTTTTCCCCGTAACCGTCGGCTGTTACGGCCGGAGGAGTTCCAGCGGATCTTCAAGGGGGCGGACTGGCGCTTGTCCGGTTCCGCCTTCACCTTGTTGGCAACAGCCAATACCCTGGGCCATCCAAGGCTGGGGATAGCCCTCGCCAAGCGGCAGGTACGGCGCGCTGTCGATCGTAACCGTATCCGCCGTCAGTTGCGCGAAAGCTTCCGTTTGCACCAGCACAATCTCGGCGGCGTCGACATCGTGGTGCTGGGGCGCGCAGGCATCGACACACTCTCCTCGCAGGAACTGCGTGCCGCCATCGACAGGAGCTGGGAGGAGTTGGCAAAGCGATGCGAAAAATCCTGATCCTGCTCATCGGTGCCTACCGCTACCTTATCAGCCCGTTTCTGGGCAACAATTGTCGTTTTCATCCCTCCTGCTCCTGCTACGCCCACGAGGCCATCGAACGTTTCGGTGCCTGGCGTGGAGGCTGGATGGCCGTGCGCCGCCTCGCGCGCTGCCATCCCTGGCATGAAGGCGGTTTCGATCCGGTACCTGACAAGAAAGACTAAACACCCATGGACTTCCAACGCTTGCTGCTCGTCATTGCGCTTTCCTTTGTCCTGCTCATGCTCTACCAGGCGTGGCAAAAGGATTACGGGCCGCAGCCGCCCGTGCCGGTAGCCACCGCGCAGGCACCTGCAACCGCCAACGATCTGCCCACCAGCTCCGCAGCCGTGGTCCAGGAAATGCGCGAGGGGCTGACAAGCGCCAAACGTGTCCGTGTCTACACCGATGTCTACACCGTGGAGATCGACACCCAGGGTGGTGACCTGCGTCGTGCCGATCTGATCAAATACCCGGTATCGTTGGACAAGAAGGATGAGCCGACCCGCCTGCTGGATGATAGCAGTGCATTGTTGTTCATCGCCCAATCGGGCCTGCGACCCGGCAGCGCGACCACGGCCGAGCAGGTGCCGGACCACTATGCCGTCTACCAGGCCACGCAGGACGAATATCGTCTGGCTGACGGTCAGGACGAACTACAGGTACGCCTGCAATGGGATGATGGTAAAGGGGTGGAGGTGGACAAGATCTACACCTTCCGCCGTGGCGACTATGTGATAAACGTGGACTATGCCGTGCGCAACAAGACCCAGCAGCCCTGGGTTGCCCACGCGTATTATCAGTTGCAGCGTCAGCGTCCGAGCGAAAGCACCGGGGCCTTCGGCATCTACACCTATACCGGCGGTGTGGTACACGGTAAAGAGCTGAAGTACGAGAAGATCGATTTCGATGCCATGGACAAGGCAGCCTTCAACCGCACCCTGACCGGTGGTTGGGCCGCCATGATCCAGCACTACTTCGTCGCCGCCTGGATCCCGCCGCAACAGGCGCAGCACGATTATTACAGTCGTGCCCTCGGCAACAATCGCTACCTGCTCGGTATGATCGACCAGGGTATGCAGGTGGCGCCCGGCGCCGAAGGGCGTTACCAGGCCCGCCTGTATGTCGGTCCCAAGCTGCAGGCGGAGATGAGCGATATCGCCGATGGTCTGGCGCTCACCGTCGACTACGGCAAGCTCACCTTCATCGCCGATCCGATCTTCTGGCTGCTCAAGCAGATCAACAAGCTGGTGGATAACTGGGGGTGGTCCATCGTGATCCTGACCCTGCTGATCAAGCTGGCCTTCTTCAAGCTGTCCGCCACCAGTTACAAGTCCATGGCCCATATGCGCAAGATGACCCCGCGCATGCAGGCGCTGAAGGAGCGTTATGGCGATGATCGCCAGAAACTCAACGAAGCGATGATGAAGCTGTACAAGGAAGAGAAGATCAATCCGCTCGGCGGCTGCCTGCCGATCCTGGTGCAGATTCCGGTATTCATCGCCCTGTACTGGGTGCTGCTGGAAAGCGTGGAATTGCGCCAGGCGCCGTGGATCCTGTGGATCAAGGACCTGTCCACCATGGACCCCTATTACGTGCTGCCGATCCTGATGGGTATCAGCATGCTGATCCAGCACCGCCTGAATCCGACGCCGATGGATCCGATCCAGGCCAAGGTAATGATGGCCCTGCCCATCGTGTTTACCTTCTTCTTTGCCTTCTTCCCCTCCGGCCTGGTGCTGTACTGGGTGGTGAACAACGTGTTGTCCGTCGCCCAGCAGTGGTACATCACCCGCTACGTGGTGAAGGCCTGATCTTGCAACGAGCGTGAGAGTGGAAACACCCTCTCGCGATAGCGATACCATTGCCGCCGTCGCCACGCCCCCCGGCCGTGGCGGCGTCGGCATCGTCCGCATCTCCGGGCCACAGGCGGCCACCATCGCCGAAGGTATGCTGGGGCGTTGTCCGGCGCCGCGGCACGCGGAATATCTGCCATTTCGCGACAGCCGTGGTGCAGTCATAGATCAGGGCATCGCCCTCTATTTTGCCGCGCCCAATTCCTTTACCGGCGAAGACGTGCTGGAACTGCAGGGACACGGCGGACCGGTGGTGATGGACCTTTTACTGCAAACGGCATTGCAGTTCGGTGCCCGTCCGGCCCGCCCCGGCGAGTTTTCCCAGCGCGCCTTCCTCAACGACAAACTCGACCTGGTCCAGGCCGAGGCCATCGCCGATCTCATCGACAGCACCTCGGTACAGGCGGCGCGCAGTGCGCTGCGATCAATGCAAGGGGAGTTCTCGCGCCGAGTCGGTGCGCTCACCGAAGAGTTGATCCAGCTGCGCCTGTATGTGGAGGCAGCCATCGATTTTCCCGAAGAAGAGATCGATTTCCTCGCCGACGGCGTTGTTGCGGCCCGGTTGGCTGCCGTGCAGGAACAGTTGCACGCCGTGCAGGTAGCCGCGCAACAGGGCAGCCTGCTGCGCGAGGGCATGCATGTGGTGCTGGCCGGCCAGCCCAACGCCGGCAAGTCCAGCCTGCTCAATGCCCTGGCCGGGCGCGACAGTGCCATCGTTACCGACATTCCCGGCACCACCCGCGATGTGCTGCGGGAACAGATCAGCATCGACGGCATGCCGCTGCACATCATCGACACCGCCGGTCTGCGCGAAAGCATGGATGCCATCGAACAGGAAGGCATGCGCCGCGCATGGGCGGAGATCGAGCGCGCCGATCGTGTGTTGCTGCTGCTGGACGATCGCACGGGCATGAGTGATGCGGAACGCAGTATTCTCGCCCGCCTGCCGGATCGATTGCCGATAACCTTCATCCATAACAAGATCGATCTCAGCGGCCATCCCGCCAGTGTCGAACAATGCGATGACGGGTTGCACGTTTATCTGTCGGCCCGCAGTGGGGATGGGCTGGACCTGCTGCGTGAACACCTGAAACAAAGCATGGGTTACCACGCCGCCGGTGAAGGGGTCTTCAGTGCGCGGCGCCGCCACCTCGATGCCCTCGAGCGGGCTGCCGGCCACCTGGCGACAGGCGTCGCGCAGCTGGGGCTCGGTGCCGGTGAATTGCTGGCCGAGGAGTTGCAGCAGGCACAGCAGGCCCTGGGCGAGATCACCGGAGTATTCACGGCGGACGATTTGCTCGGCCGCATTTTCTCCAGTTTCTGTATCGGTAAATAATTCTCTACGCCGCGGTCGCCGCTGAGCCGCGGCGCCGGCGTGGTCGAAAGCGCGCAACGGCATCGCGTAGTCGCGACAGCGTTTCGGTTCGGGCTGCGCCATAGCGCAGCGCGACATAAAGCGCACTGACCTCGTTACTGGCTTCGGCGAGATCCGGTCGCGCGGCGGCCACGCGGTCGGCAAAGTCGGCCGGACCCTCGTGCGGCAGGCGTCGCAACCCGATACGGGCGAGCTTGCGGCAATAACGCTCAAACAAACGCACGACCGCATCCGTGCGCGCTCGTCCCTGCCGCAACAAAAACACCGCCACCGCCGCCAGTACCAGACCCATCGCCCCGAACAGCGCGACCACCACACCCTGCCAGCCGAAATGCAGCAGGCCGAGCCGTTGCAGCAGTTCCTTCTGCCGCTGGTGGTTGTAGCCGAGCACCCACTGATTCCAGGCATTGTTGAGCGCGTCCCAGCCGTAGCGCAGTCGGGACAGGTTGCGCGTGATCCAGCCGAGGTCGGCATTCAGCAATGGCGTAGCGGTGGAACGGAAGCGCTGCAGATCGGCTTCAGTTTCTACACGCTGCGGCGGAATGACGGCGGTGGGATCGATGCGTGTCCAGCCCTGGCCGTCGAGCCACACCTCCGCCCAGGCATGGGCGTGCGACTGGCGCACGATGAGATAGTCGGCGAGGGGATTGCTCTCGCCGCCCTGATAGCCGGTGACCACCCGTGCCGGTACCCCGGCGGCGCGCATCAGGGTGACGAAGGCGGCGGCGTAGTGTTCACAAAAGCCGCGTTGCGTTGCGAACAGAAAATCATCGATGGCGTGCTCGCCGAGCAGGGGCGGACGGCGCGTGTACCAGTAGGGTTGCGCGCGGAAGAGCTCCAGGGCGGTGCGCACGATGTCCGCCGGCGCCCTGTCGGCCCACTCCCGGCCCAATGCCAGGCTGCGCGGGTTGCGCCCCGCCGGCAACTGCAGGCCGAGGCGACGCTGTTCATCCGGCAGCGCCCCGGTGCGGTAGCGGGTATGGGCGGCCAGTTCGTAGCGCTGGCGCGTGGTGGCCTTGCGCGGCAGCAGCAACTGGAAGTCGGCGCTGAGGTTGAGTCCCGGCGGCAGGGCGGCGGGCAGCTCCAGCGCAAACAGCCAGTGTTCATCGTGGGACTCAAGGGTGAGCGCATAGCGTACCGGCTCGCCGAGCGCCTCATAGCCCGGGGCATCGCGAAACCACGCCGGCGGAAACTCACGCGGTATCGGGTCCCAGCGCCGGCCATCGGTGGTCCACAGTACCGGGCCGCGCCAGTACAACTGATCGGCCGGCGGTACCGGGCCGTCGAACTGCACGCGAAAGGCCACCGCCTCCGATTCGGCCAGTTCGCTGATGGTGCCCAGGGTCATGTGGTCGGAAATGCCGGTGCGTGCCACGAGGCTGTCCTTGGGCACGCCCCACAGGGGACCGGGCAGGCGCGGGAACAGTACGAACAGCAACACCATGATGGGCAGGGACTGCGCCAGCAGCAGGCCGGCGCGGCGCAGGTAATAGCGGTGCGCCGGACCGCCCGGATGGTTGAGGGCGATGAGGGCGGCGGTGAGCAGCCACACGGTAAGCAGCAGATAGGCGCCGACAAAGATGGACTGGTCCACCAGAAAGCCGCCCGCCACCAGGAACCAGCCGAGGAAGATCACCAGCACGGCATCGCGCAGGGTGCGCAACTCCAGCAGCTTGAGGCACAGCATGACGCTGAGCAGGGCAAGGCCGGCGTCCGGCCCGAACAGGGTACGGTAGCCGAGCAGCACGGCGCCGATGCCCAGCAGGGTGAGCAGCAGGCGCGACCAGCGGCCGGGCAGTGCCCGGCTGCGCAGGTCGATGACCAGACGCCAGCCCAGCAGCCCCGCGCAACAGGTCGCAAGCCAGGGCGGCAGGCGCAACAGCTGCGGCAACAGCACGGCGGCCAGGGCGCCCAGCAACCACAATCGGCCGTGCAGCGGGATCATGGCCGCTCCCCGTACAGGGCCAGCGCCTCCAGACAGCGGCGGCGCTGCGCCGGGCCGAAGTCGGGTGCAATGGTCCGATCCGGCAGGCGCAGGCCATAGGCGAGACCGGCGGCATCGGCTTCCAGTACCCAGCGGCACAGGCGCGACAGCCGTGCCTCCGGCGCCACTCCCGGCAGCAACTCCCACGCCAGCCACAGTTCCTGCGCCGCCTCGCCGGCGAACTGCTTGGTGTGCATGCCCTGTTCCCGCGCCACCGCCTTCCAGTGCACATGACGCAGGGAGTCGCCGGCATGGTAGGGGCGCAGGGCGGCAAAATCGTCGTGCCCCTGGCCGCGTTCGCCACCGCTGCCAGCGGTGCCGGGCTGATCCGGCGGCAGGCCGCGTTGTGGCGCCGGGGCCGGGTAGACCAGGCAGTCCATGGCCAGTTCCAGCGGCGACCAGGCACGGAACAGGCCGAGGGGAAAACGGGTGGCGACGGTGATGCGGCCCAGGGGCAGTCGCCCGCGCCGGGGGGCCGGGCGGGCCAGCTCCACCCACTGCGTGCCCGGCCCCATGTCTGCCATTGCTTCACTGCCATGGGCCGCCTGCAGTATGACCGCCGGCCGCACCTCGCCGCCGTCGTTGTGCACACCGACGGGAAAACGCGCCGTCTCCCCGGCGAATACCGCGGGGCAGCGCCCCGCCTCCAGACGCAGGCCGAGCAGATTGCGCCAGGTGTGCAGGATCGATACCACGCCCAGCCCGGTGAGCAGGAACACCAGGGCGAAGGCGAGGCCGTTGTCGTAGTTGATGGCGCCGAGCAGGATGGCGAGCAGCACCGCGCCGAGCAGCAGCCCCTGCCGCGTCGGCAAAATATAGATCCGGCGCCGGTCCAGGGTGACCGGACCGGTTTCGGTGCCGAGGCCGCGCAGGAAGCGGGCGAGGCTGAAGCGCTGGCGCAGGGTGAGGGGCGTGGCCACGGCGATCAGGGAATGGCGACCTCGTTGAACCGGGCCGCCAGCACCGTGCTGCCGCCGGCGCCATCGGCCTGCACCTGCTGCAGGCGGTGGCCGACCACGTGCGGCAGAACCGCCTGCACGTCTTCCGGCAGAACGAAGTCGCGCCCGTCCAGCAGGGCCCAGGCGCGTGCTGCGGCGAGCAGGGCGAGGCCGGCGCGCGGCGACAGGCCGGTGAGGAAGTGCGGCGAGCGGCGCGAGTATTCCAGCAAGGCCTGCACGTAGTCGAGCAAGGCCGGGCTGGCCTTCACGGCCCGCACCTGGGCCTGCGCCTGCACCAGCTGTTCCGGTGTCATCACCGGCGGCAATCCGGCGAGCAGCTCGCGCCGATCGCTGCCGGCGAGCAGGGCACGTTCGGCCTGGGCATCGGGATAACCCAGCTCGATGCGCATGAGAAAGCGATCCAGCTGCGACTCCGGCAGGGGGAAGGTGCCGATCTGATTGGCAGGATTCTGCGTGGCGATGACGAAGAAGGGCTCCGGCAGAGGGCGTGTCTCGCCCTCGCTGCTGACCTGATGCTCTTCCATCGCCTCCAGCAGGGCGCTCTGGGTCTTGGGTGTGGCACGGTTGACCTCGTCCGCCAGGATCAGCTGGGCGAAGATCGGGCCGGGGTGGAAGCGGAACTCGCCCGACTCACGCTCATATACCGAGACACCGAGGATATCGGCCGGCAGCAGGTCCGAGGTGAACTGGATACGGTTGAAGCGCAGCCCGAGGGTGGTGGCGAGGACATGGGCGAGGGTGGTCTTGCCCACGCCGGGCAGGTCCTCGATGAGCAGGTGGCCGCGCGCGAGCAGGCAGGCGAGGGCGAGGCGGATGGGGTGTTCCTTGCCGAGGATGATCTGGCCGGCCTGGGTTATGACCTGATTGAGTAGGGCGTACATGGGAAACCTTTCACCGAGGGTGGTCCCTAACTATACAACCGCCGCCCCGGGGCTGGTGCTGGCAGCAGCGCAACATGTTGACTAGACTTGCATTGCTACCGGGAAGTTTCCGGAGGTGGATGCAATGATCGATACCTCTCTCTCCAGCCCCATCACTCCGGCCAGCCGCGGGCCAAGCCTGCAGGAGCGCCAGTTGCGTGCGGAAAACGGCGCACTGGTGCAGCAAAACGCCCAGCTTCAGGGTGAGAACCGCGACCTGCGTGCCGAGCAGCGCCGCCTGGTCAGCGAGAATGCCGATCTGCAGCAGACGGTGGGCGATCTGCAGCGTGAGCTGACCCGCAGTGAACGAGCGGCCGATCCCGACAGCACCAGCGGCACCCTGCTCGACGTCTACGCCTGATCGTTCCGCTCCGCCAGTGCCTCCCTGAGAACGCGAATCTCCTCGCGCAGTGCGCGCAGTTCCCGGCTCACCTGTGAACTTTCCTCATGCACCGCCTCCTCGATGGCGGCCTGCTCCTGTTTGAATTCCGCCTCATGCATGGTCTGCATGGTGTTGACGATGATGGCGATGAACAGGTTGAGCATGGTGAAGGTGGCGATGAGGATGAAGGGGATGAAGAAGGCCCAGGCCCAGGGATAGGCCTCCATCACCGGGCGCGCGATGCCCATCGACCAGCTCTCCAGGGTCATCACCTGGAACAGGGTGTACATGGAGGCGCCGATGCTGCCGAACCATTCCGGGAACTGCGGGCCGAACAGGCCGGTGGCCATCACCGCCGCCACATAGAAAATCAGCAGCATCAGCCCGGCGATGGAGGCGATGCCCGGAACTGCCAGCAGCAGCGCCTCCACCACCAGGCGCAGGCGCGGCATCATGGAAATCAGGCGCAGCACACGCAGCACGCGCAGGGCACGCAGCACCGCCAGCGGCCCGCTGGCCGGCACCAGGGCGATGCCGACGACGACGAAGTCGAACACATTCCAGGGATTGCGGAAGAAACGCCCGCCGAACGCCACCAGCTTGATGGCGATCTCCGCCACGAACACCGCCAGGATCACGCGGTCGAGCAGGTGCAGCACATCGCCCGCCTGCGCCATTACCGCGGGCGAGGTTTCCAGGCCCAGGGTGACGGCATTGATGACGATCAACGTGATGATGAATTTCTGTACCGGCAGCGATTCGATCCAGCGACCCAGCTGCGTGCGCTTCAGTGACTGCTCCATGGGGTTTCCTCTGTCATTAAAAGAACTCATCTTTCGGGGGATGGTCACGGCGCCGGAAATGGGGCTAAAGTTAGCCCTCCGCAAGCAGGCGAGGGTAGCCCATGTCGGTGCGCCATCCCATCGTCGCCGTGACCGGTTCGTCCGGTGCCGGCACCACGACCGTCAAACATGCCTTTGCCGAGATCTTCCGGCGCGAGGGCATCAACGCCTTTTTCGTCGATGGCGACAGTTTCCGCCGCTACGACCGCGCTGCCATGAAACGGGTCGTGGCCGCGGCCCAGGCGGCCGGCCGTCCCATCAGTCACTTCGGGCCCGAGGCCAATCTGTTCGAGCGGCTGGAGGGGTTGTTCCAGGAATACTCCCGTACCGGCAGCGGCCTCTATCGCCACTACCTCGGCAGCCGCGAGGCGGCGGTGCGGCATGGCGGCGAGGAGGGCAGCTTCACGTCATGGCAGGAAATACCCCCCGGCTCAGACCTGTTGTTTTACGAAGGGTTGCATGGCGCCTGCATCGAATCCACCTGGAGCCGGCGCGAGATGAGCCCGTCGCACAACCCCCTGATCATGAAGCTGCGCCAGCAGCAACAGGAGCGGGGTGATCGCGGCGTCGACGTGGCGCGCTGGGTGGACCTGCTCATCGGCGTGGTGCCCAGCATCAATCTGGAGTGGATCCAGAAGATCCACCGCGACTGTGCGGTGAAGGGCAGTTCCGCCGAGGCGGTGACCGCCACCATCCTGCGCCGCCTGCCCGACTACCTGCGCTACATCACGCCGCAGTTTTCCCTCACCGACATCAACTTCCAGCGTGTGCCGCTGGTGGATACCTCCAATCCGTTCATCGCCCGCGACATCCCGACACCGGACGAAAGCATGGTGGTGATCCGCTTCCGCGAGCCGAAGCGCCACGATTTCCCCGACCTCAAGCGCCGCCTGCCCAACAGCTTCATGTCGCGTCCCAACACCCTGGTGGTGCCGGGTGGCCACATGGGCCATGCCATCGAAGTGATCTGTGCGCCGCTGGTGCAGGAGTTGCTGGAGCGCCAGCGCAGCCATGGCTGAGCCGCCGCCGTTCCGCCGCAACCGCCCCCTGCAGTGGATGATCGCCTGGCTGGCCGGGCTGTGGCTGGTGACGGCCATCGCGCCGTTCAACCGCTTCGACTGGCTGCTGGAGAACCTGCTGGTATTCATCTACGGGATGCTGCTGCTCGCCACCTACAGCCGCTTCGCCTTCTCCAATACCTCCTATGGCCTGTTCACCGTGTTTCTCAGCCTGCACCTCGTCGGCGCTCACTACACCTACGCGGAAACGCCCCTCGGCTTCTGGCTGCGCGATGCCTTCGACCTGAGCCGCAACCACTACGACCGCATCGTCCACTTTGCCTACGGCCTGCTCATCGCCTATCCGTTCCGCGAAATCCTGCTGCGGGCGGCCGGGGTGCGGCCGGGCTGGTCGTACTTTCTGGCGGTCACCGCCGTGCTGGGGTTCAGCGGGTTTTACGAGGTGCTGGAGGCCGTAGTGGCGATGATCGTCAGCCCCGAACTGGGTGACGCCTATCTCGGTACCCAGGGCGACATCTGGGATGCCCAGCGCGACATGGGGCTGGCCTGCGTCGGCGCCATTCTCGCCATGCTCGCCACCGCCTGGCGGCAGCGGCAAAACACCTTGGCCGCAAAGGGCTTCGATGCCGAAGCCGCCGGCTAAAAAAACACTTGATCGACGCAATGTTTGTTCTAGAATACCGGCCACTTCTTGAGGGTAGCCCGCTCACGGCACGACCAGATACGGCTTGAGAATCTATCCAAAGAGAATGAATTTGTCCTGATTCAGAGAGCGCCGGCTGAATTGGTATGGCGCCGCTCAAATTCAGATCTCTTGTAACTCAAAGTCGGTCGTGTCTCGTCCACCCTTGAGAAGAGGAGCGGAGGCCCGGCCTGGAGGTATATGACCATGGTCGATGCCCGCAGTGAAACCGCGTCCATCGTCGCCGGCGACAAGGCCGACGAACCCCCCGAAGCCGAACGTATCCGGCGTCTCGTTGCCATTCATGGCGCCCCGCTGCTGATCCTCGACTGCGAGGCGGTACGACGACAATACCGCGCCCTGGCCGCGGCGTTGCCCGGCGTCGATTTGCACTATGCCCTCAAGCCGCTGCCGCACCCGGCGGTGGTCACCACCCTGATGCAGGAAGAGGCCTGGTTCGACCTCGCCACCAGCGGCGAAGTGGACCTGGTGCGCGGCCTCGGTGTCGCCCCGGAGCGCTGCATCCACACCCATCCCATCAAGCGCGACCGCGACATCCGCGACGCCCTCGACTTCGGCGTCACCACCTTCGTGGTGGACAATCCGGACGAACTGCGCAAGTTCGTCAAATACGCCGATCAGGTGGAACTGTTGCTGCGCGTGTCCTTCCGCAGCCCCGACGCCAAGGTCGATCTGTCGAAGAAGTTCGGCTGCACTCCCGAGGCGGCGCGCGAGCTGCTGGTGTTGGCGCATGACCTCGGCATCCGCATCAAGGGCCTGTCGTTCCATGTCGGTTCCCAGGCCGCCGATCCGCGCAAGCACGTGGAGGCGGTCCATGCCTGCGGCGCGATCATCGCCTGGAACAAGCAAGCCGGCCTGCCGCCGCTCAGCGTGCTCGACATCGGTGGCGGCTTCCCGGTGGAGTACAACGAGGACGTGCCGCCCATCAACGAATTCTGCCGTCCGATCCGCGAGGCGCTGGCGCAGATCCCGGGCGACGTGCGTCTCATCGCCGAACCGGGCCGCTTCATCTCCGCCCCGGCGATCACCGCCGTCTCGTCGGTGATGGGCAAGGCCCTGCGCGACGGCCGCTGGTGGTACTACCTGGACGACGGCGTGTACGGCTCCTACAGCGGTCAGATGTTCGACCACGCCAAATATCCGGTGGACTGCCTGGAGTGGCACGGCGAGCGTTTCCCCAGCGTGCTGGCGGGCCCCACCTGCGATAGCATCGACGTCATCGATGAAAACATCATGTTGCCGGAACTGAATGAGGGCGACCTCGTCGTCGGCCGCATGATGGGCGCCTACACCTGGGCCAGTGCCACGGAGTTCAACTTCTTCCGCAAGGCGCAGATCGTGGTGATCAACGAATACGTGGGCGAGGCCTGCGAGGTCGTGCCGCTGGTCGGCTGATGTCTGCCGACGGTGCGTGTCTCAGGATACGCGCCGCCGGATCACCTCACCGTTGCGCCAGCCCCCGTACGCGGTGATACGCCCGTGCGGCGGCGTTTCGTGCTGTTTCACCTCGCGCCGTTCGTGCCGCGCCAGGTTTTCCGGCTGGCGGCGCAGTGAATCGAAGGCGTCGCGTACCGCCACAGGGGTATCCTCACAGACCCGATGTTTGGGGTGCTGCGCCTGGCGATCCGTTCATGGTCCGGCAGCGGGTGAGGTTGGGGTGGAAGCGCTCCAGCCCTGCGGCACACTGGGGGGTGTGTCTCCAGGGCCGGGGAGGTTTCCATGCGGCGGAAGGGGATCTGCTTGGCGCCAATCCTTGGAAATGGGCGCGTTCCGTGAGCCTTACCCGGCTAAGCATAGCGAGGGGATACCGTTGCTGCCGCTGGTCGTTGCGGCGGGTTGCGCGCATACTGCAGGGTGTCATGTCCCGCCACTGCGTCTCCCGCCGGCTGCCCTACCGCTGCGAGCAGCTGTTCGACCTGGTGCTCGATATCGAGCGCTATCCGGCGTTCGTGCCCGGCTACAGCCAGGCACGCATCCTGCGCCGTGAGGCGGATGCGCTGGAGGTGGAGCAGCAAGCCGGTTTTGGCCCGGCCGCCTTCCGCTTCCGCTCCCGTGCCGAATTCATGGCGCCGGAGCGCATTGCCATCCGTGCCCTCGATGGCCCGTTCCGCCGGCTGGATGTAACCTGGCATTTCCTGCCGCAGGACGGCGGCTGCCGCGTCACGGCGGAAACCCGTTACGAATTGGCGCCGCTGCTGGCGCCGTTGCTGCAGGGCGGTCTGGCCCTGCTGGCATCGCGCCTGCTCGACGCTTTTGCGCGCCGCGCCGCAGAACTCTATGGCGAACGCGCCTAGCCTGCACACATCACCACACCTGAGACAAAGGGAGAATCACCATGCGCAAGGTACAAACAGCCAAAGAACCAACCCGGTCAGCGGGCGTACTGGCCGCCACACTGCTGCTGGCAAACTTGGTATTTACACCTGTCGCCGCCGCCGACTGGTTCTTCGGCGCCAAGGCCGGACCGATGCTGGTGGATGTCGGCGGCATGGACGATCCCACCAATGCCGGCGTGATGGTCGGTCACGAATGGGGTGTGGTGCTCGGCGACATCGGTGTGCAGGGCGAAATCACCAGCAGCATCGACGATGGCAGCTATGCCGGTCAGGATGTCAGCATCGATACGCAGGCGGTGTATGGCGTATTCCGCACCGCCGGCCCGGTCTATTTCATCGCCAAGCTGGGTATGCTGCGGGAAGATGTGACGATAGGTTCTGTGTCCGACGACGACACCGGCAGCTCGGCCGGTCTCGGAGTCGGCTTCAGCATCGGTCTGGCACAATTCGAGGTGGAGTACACCCAGATCGAGGACGACGTCGACTTCCTCAGTGTCGGCATCCGTTTCTAGTCACCCACTGCCGGACGCGGCCGCTGCCGTGTCCGGCCACCCCTCAGAACAAGCCCAGCTGCAGCGCCCGCCCCGGCACGCGGAATTGTGTGCAGTCCAGTGGCGGGATATCCATGAAACCCAGTTTGCGGTAAGCAAGGCGGAATCGCCGGCGAAGCAGCTCCGCGTATTCACCTTCGCCGCGCATGCGCCGGCCGAAGCGGCTGTCGTAGTTCCTGCCGCCGCGGCAGTCACGCAAGCGGTTCATCACTCGCTCCGCCTGCAGCGGGGCGTGGGTGCGCAGCCAGTCCTGAAACAATTCGTCCACCTCCAGGGGCAGGCGCAGCAGTACATAGCCGCAATCGAGGGCGCCGGCTTCGCGCGCCGCCGTCATGATGTCTTCCAGTTCGTGATCGGTGAGCGCCGGGATCAACGGTGCGATGAGCACGGTCACCGGGATACCGGCGGCGTGTAAGCGACGGATGGTTTCCAGCCGTCTTTGTGGTGCAGCGGCACGCGGCTCCAGGCGGCGGGCCAGCGAACGCTGCAGAGTGGCGAGCGAAATGGCGACGTGGACCAGACGGTGTTTGGCCAGGACCGCCAGCAGATCGATATCGCGTTCGATGAGGGCCGATTTGCTAATCACGCTGAAGGGCTGGGCGTGTTCGCCCAGCACCTCGATGAGGGCGCGGGTCAGGCGCAGTTCGCGCTCCACCGGCTGGTAGGCATCGGTGTTGATGCCGAGGGCGATGGGGGCGCAGCGGTAACCGGACTTGGCCAGTTCCTGGCGCAGCAGGGCGGGGGCGTCCGGTTTGTGGAACAGGCGGCTCTCGAAGTCCAGTCCCGGCGACAGGCCCAGCCAGGCGTGGGTGGGGCGGGCAAAGCAGTAGACGCAGCCGTGCTCGCAGCCGCGGTAGGGATTGATGGAGCGGTCGAAGGGGACGTCGGGGGAGTCATTGTAGGTGATGACCGTGCGGCTGGTGTCCACCTGCAGTTCGGTGCGCAGCGTCGGCAAGGCCGTCAGACTGCCCCAGCCGTCGTCCACCCATTCGCGCTGGTGGGCGGCGTAGCGGTTGTCCGGACTGCCGGTGGCGCCGCGGCCGTGCGGGGGCTGGGGAGGGAATTTGGCCATGACTGATCGGGTGGAGTGGGGGCTGCATTATAGTCGCTGCGCTTGAGCCGGGCCGTGGTAATGGTTACAGTCTGGCCAGTTCTGTACACAAGGAATGCGATATGGCCATGCCGGAAGAGCGCCGCACCGCACCGCGGCTGCTGCGCGATGAGAACGTGATAGTGAAGATCCTGGTGGCCCCGGCCCGGCCCGAGCTGGTGGGAACCGAGGTGGCGTGTTCCACGGTGGATGTGTCTGCCACCGGCCTGCGCCTGCTGCTGGAAACCCCGGTCGAGGCCGGTAGCCAGCTGGGACTGGAGGTGGACCTGACGGAACACAGCGACCGCTATTTCCTCGGCGGCGAGGTGATGTGGTCGCGGGAGACCGAGGCAGCCGGCATCTACCTTGTCGGTGTGCACCTGCTGGAGGGCAATGGTTTCGAGACCGAGCGCTGGAATGGCCTGTTCCTCTAGGGAAGGTCTGAATAAGTCCTTCCTGCGCCCGGTCTACGACATCGCCCAGCCGTGGGGGCAGCGCCGGGCCGACAGCGGCGGCGTTCCCCAGGCGTAAGGCCGGGTCTGTGGCGTCCGCTCCCGCGACTTCCCAGACCACGCCCATCGAAAAGTGTGATTTTCGCTGGGTTTCATTTTCCAATGACTTGTCGTCGTTGAAAAATGGCGGCACCTCCCTGTGCCGCTGAAGCTCCGAATTTATTCAGGGCTTCCCTGGCGCTTGTCGATCCGGCCGGGCGGCCCCATCTCCCGTTCAGGTCAACAGCACAGAGACGGGTTTCATGAGTTTTCCCACCATCACCACCGCCATCCCCCTGCGCCGTTATCAGTACGGCGAGTTCGTCGTCACCGTGCTGGGGGACATCGAAAGCCCGGATGCGGTGCGCTACCGCTATGTCCTGGCCGTGGCCCAGGAGGGCAATCCCCGGCCCGGCCTGTTCGTCTCCGCCGAGCGCGGGACCGATGGTGTCTGTGACCTGCGCGTCTCCATGGCCGACGGCTCCCAGGTGTTGGACAGCTCGCCGGCCTTTTGTGACCTGGAGCTGTTCGTGAAGGAGGCGCTGCAGATCGTTTCTACCCTGCTCAATCTCAGTGACGAGATGCCGCATCGGTTGATGTAGAACCTGTCGCAAAAGGGCTGCGCACGCACCGTTTGCCAAGCCAGTCGTTGGCCGGGCAGGGTTCCGGCCAGTAGAATGGGCACCCCTTTGGCTGGTTGCGGCGCAGGTGACGATGCTGTATCAGGACAGATTCGATGTGATCGTGGTGGGCGGTGGTCACGCCGGGACCGAGGCGGCCCTGGCGGCGGCGCGTCTGGGCGCGCGCACGCTGCTGCTGACCCACAACATCGAGACCCTGGGCCAGATGAGCTGCAACCCGGCCATCGGTGGCATCGGCAAGGGGCACCTGGTCAAGGAGATCGATGCCCTCGGTGGCCTGATGGCCCGCGCCATCGACCGCGCCGGTATCCAGTTCCGTATTCTCAACGCCAGTAAGGGCCCGGCGGTGCGCGCCACCCGCGCCCAGGCCGACCGTCAGCTGTACAAGGCGGTGGTACGCCGTGCGCTGGAAAACCAACCCAACCTCGTCCTGTTCCAGCAGGCGGTGGATGACCTCATCATCGAGGGTGGCCGTGCCGTCGGCGTGGTGACCAAGATGGGCCTGCGTTTCGCCGCGTCGGCCATCGTACTCACCGCCGGCACCTTCCTCGCCGGCCGCATCCACATCGGCCTCGCCAACTACGAAGGCGGCCGTGCCGGCGACCCGCCGGCCAATGCCCTGGCGCGCCGCCTGCGCGAACTGCCGGTGAACGTGGCACGCCTCAAGACCGGCACGCCGCCGCGTCTGGACGGCCGTAGCATCGACTGGTCCATCCTGCAGGCGCAGCCGGGCGATGACCCGGTGCCGGTGTTCTCCTTCCTCGGCACGGCGGCGGACCATCCGCAGCAGATCGCCTGCTACATCACCCACACCTCGGAGCGCACCCATGAGATCATCCGCGGCGGGCTGGACCGCTCGCCCATGTACACCGGGGTGATCGAGGGGGTGGGGCCGCGCTACTGCCCGTCCATCGAGGACAAGGTGGTGCGCTTCGCCGACAAGGACCAGCATCAGATCTTCCTGGAGCCGGAGGGGTTGACCACCCATGAGGTGTATCCCAACGGCATCTCCACCTCACTGCCCTTCGACGTGCAGTACGCCCTGGTGCGCTCCATCCGCGGCCTGGAAAATGCCCATATCGTGCGCCCCGGCTACGCCATCGAATACGACTTTTTCGACCCGCGCGGCCTGCACCCGACGCTGGAGACCAAGCACATCCCCGGCTTGTTCTTCGCCGGCCAGATCAACGGCACTACCGGTTACGAAGAGGCGGCGGCACAGGGCCTGCTCGCCGGCCTCAACGCCGGACGCCAAGCCTTGGGCCACGAGGGCTGGTGGCCGCGCCGCGACGAGGCCTACCTCGGTGTGATGGTGGACGACCTGATCACCCGCGGCACCAGCGAACCCTATCGCATGTTCACCTCCCGTGCCGAGCACCGCTTGCTGTTGCGTGAAGACAACGCCGACCTGCGCCTCACTCCCATCGGCCGCGAACTCGGCTTGGTGGACGATGGGCGCTGGGCGGCCTTCGAGGCCAAGCGCGAGGCCATCGCCCGGGAGCAGCAGCGTCTCAACGACACCTGGGTGCGGCCGCAGACGGTACCGGATGCAGAGGCGGAGCGGGTGCTGGGCCAGCCCATCACCCGGGAATATCGTCTCGCCGACCTGTTGCGCCGCCCCGATGTGAGTTATGCCTCACTGATGACCCTGACGGCGGCGGGTGAGGGGGTGACCGACCCGGCGGTGGCCGAGCAGGTGGAGATCCAGGCCAAATACGCCGGCTACATCGAGCGCCAGCAGGCCGAGATCGAGCGTCAGCGCCGCCATGAAGAAACCCGGCTACCGGCGGACCTGGACTACCGCGAGGTGAGCGGCCTGTCCGCCGAGGTGCGTGACAAGCTGTCGCGCCAGCGCCCCGACACCCTGGGCCAGGCGGCACGCATCCCCGGCATCACGCCGGCGGCGATCTCGCTGCTGCTGGTCCATCTGAAAAAACGCGAGCTGGGGAGAAGAACGGGATGAGGAGCGCCGGCAGGGGAGGCATCGCATTGCTGTTGTGCGCGGCAAGCGGGGCCGGCTGGGCCGCCGGTTTTGCCCTCAGCGACAAGAGCGTCAGCAGCCTGGGCAGCGCCTTCGCCGGCACGGCGGCGCAGGCGCAGGATGCCAGCGTGGTGTACACCAATCCGGCGGCGATGCAGCGCCTGACCGGTTCGTCCCTGAGCATCGCCGTGCACCAGATCGCGCCCACTGCACGCTACAGCGATGCGGCCTCCACGGTGAGCGGCCCCAATCCCGGCGATGCCGGTCCCACCCGGCTGGCCCCCAACCTGTATATGGTTGCCGAGCTGGCGCCGGAATACCGTTTCGGCCTCGGCGTGTACGTCCCCTTTGCCTTGGGCCTGGAATACGATGATCGCTGGCCCGGTCGCTACCATTCCATCAAGTCGGAAATGACCACCGTCAACATCAGCCCGGCGCTGTCCTGGCAGCTCACCCCGGCGCTGGCCGTGGGCGGCAGCATCGACTTCCAGTACCTCACCGCCGAACTGAGTCAGGCCGTGGATTTCGGCACCATCTGCGTGGCCCAGCTCGGTGGGCCCGCGTGCACGTCCCTGGGGTTGGCGCCGCAGCAGAGCGACGGCAAGCAAACCCTCAAGGGCGACAACTGGACCACCGGCTACAGTCTCGGGCTGCACTATGCGCCGACGCCGCAGTGGCAGTTCGGCGCCGTCTACCACAGCGACACGCGCCAGAACATCAGCGGCACTTCTGACTTTGCAAATGTGCCGGCGGCGTTTGCCGGAACATTCACCGACAGCGGCGGCAAGACTCGCGTCCATCTGCCCGAGTCGGTCAGCCTCAGCGCTGCCTGGGCGGTGACCGAGCGCCTGACCCTGCTGGCCGACTACACCTGGACGGCCTGGAGCCGGCACAAGGAGTTCCGTGTCGATTTCGCCAACACCCTGGCCGACAGCGTCAGCACCTACAACTGGCACGATACCGGTTTCTATGCCCTGGGCCTCGACTACCGCCTCGCCCCGCAGTGGCGGCTGCGCGCCGGTGTGGCCTATGACGAATCGCCGGTGCCCGACCCCGAGCACCGCACCCCCATCGGTCCCGACAACGACCGCCGCTGGTATGCCGTGGGTGCCACCTATGCCCCCGACCAGACCTTCTCGCTCGACCTTGCCCTGGCCCACGTCGATGTGGAGGACGCCCTCATCAACAACACCGACAGCCTCGGCCATACCCTCAATGGCCGCTTTCGCCTCAGCGGGCGCTATCTCAGCGCCCAGACCAGTTGGCGCTTCTGACATGGGCAGGAACCACCCCGCCGATCCGGCCGCCACCTTGGCCCAGGGCATCGCGGCTCTCGGCCTGCCGCTGGACGCAGCGCAGCAGGAGCGATTGCTCGCTTACCTGGCGCTCCTCGTCAAATGGAACCAGGCCTACAACCTGACGGCGATCCGCCACCCGCTGGCGATGGTCACCAAGCACCTGCTCGACTCCCTCGCCGTGCAACCCTACCTGTACGGAACCCGGGTGCTGGACGTGGGCAGCGGCGCCGGCCTGCCCGGCATCCCCCTGGCCATCGCCGATCCGGCACGGGAGTTCACCCTGCTGGACAGCAACGGCAAGAAGACCCGCTTCCTGCTCCAGGCCAAGGGGGAATTGCGGCTTTCCAACCTCTCTGTGGTACATTCGCGCCTTGAACAATATCGGCCCGGGCAGCTGTTCGACACCGTCACCGCCCGGGCCTTCGCGTCTCTGGCCGACATGGTGGCGGGTACCGCCCACCTGCTTGCCCCCGGCGGTTCGCTGCTGGCGATGAAGGGCGAGTATCCCCAGGACGAGCTGGACGCGCTGCCGCCGGGCTTTGTGGTGCGGGAGATCATTGCGCTGACGGTGCCGGGTCTGGAAGCACAACGTCACCTCGTGCGCATTGCGCCGGACGTTTGAGGAGTGGACGAGATGGGCAAGATCATCGCAATCGCCAATCAGAAGGGCGGGGTCGGCAAGACCACCACCTGCATCAACCTGGGCGCCTCGCTGGCAGCGACCAAGCGGCGCGTGCTGGTCATCGATCTCGACCCGCAGGGCAACGCCACCGTCGGCAGCGGCGTGGACAAGAACAGCTTCGAGCAGAGCAGCTACGACCTGCTGCTGGGCCACGCGTCGGCAGCACAGGTGATCGTGCGCGCCGAGCAGGCCGGTTACGACCTGGTGCCCACCAACGGCGATCTCACCGCGGCCGAAGTGGAGTTGATACAGAGCGAGCACCGCGAGCGCCGTCTGCGCGAGGCCCTGGCGCCGGTGCGCGAACAATACGACTTCATCCTGGTGGACTGTCCGCCCTCGCTGAACATGCTGACGCTGAACGCGCTGGTGGCCGCCGATTCGGTGATGATCCCCATGCAGTGCGAGTACTACGCCATGGAAGGCCTCTCCTCGCTGCTCAACACCATCGAGCAGATCCGCAGCACGGTGAATCCGCGGCTGCAGCTGGAGGGACTGCTGCGCACCATGTTCGACCCGCGCAGCAATTTGTCCAACGACGTCTCCGGCCAGCTGATCCTGCACTTCGGCAACAAGGTGTACCGCACCTCGATCCCGCGCAACATCCGCCTGGCCGAGGCGCCCAGCTACGGCCTGCCGGCCCTGGCCCACGACCGCGCCTCACGCGGCGCCGTGGCCTACCTGGCCCTGGCCGGCGAGATCCTGCGCCGCGAGGAACAGCCGGCGGTCGGCTGAGACAGTAAACAAATTGGTCCGCGAATGAACGCGAATATACGCAAATAAGCCCCCTGGTTCCCAACGGGGGTCTCGGCGGAATGCGTCAGGGATAATGAATATTTGCGTCCATTTGCGTTTATTCGCGGACTGCCAAAATCAATCAATGCAGTTGGCAGGTACAGCATGGCAGTGAAGAAAAAGGGTGGTTTGGGACGCGGCCTCGAGGCCCTGCTGGGCAGTGCGGCGGTGCCGGCGGCAAGCGGTGGCACGACGGCGGAGGCCACCGGCAGTTCGGCCGACGGCGACCTGCGCAACCTGCCGGTGGACATCATCCAGCGCGGCAAGTACCAGCCGCGCATCGACATGCACCCCGACACCCTGGAGGAACTGGCCGATTCCATCCGCGCCCAGGGTGTGGTGCAGCCCATCGTGGTGCGCCCCATCGGTCCCAACCGCTACGAAATCATCGCCGGCGAGCGCCGTTGGCGCGCCTCGCAGATGGCCGGGTTGCACGAGATCCCCGCCGTGATCCGCGAGGTGCCGGACAACGCCGCCATCGCCATGGCGCTGATCGAGAACATCCAGCGCGAGCAGCTCAACCCCATGGAAGAGGCACGCGCCCTGCAGCGCCTGATCGACGAATTCGAGCTGACCCACCAGCAGGCCGCCGAGGCGGTGGGTCGCTCCCGCGTCGCCGTATCCAACCTGTTGCGTCTGCTGTCCCTCAACGACGACGTCAAGCGCCTGCTGGAGAACGGTGACCTGGAAATGGGCCATGCCCGCGCCCTGCTGGCGCTGGAAGGCGCCCGCCAGAGCGAGGCGGCACGCAGCGTGGTGGCCAAAGGCCTGTCGGTGCGCGAGACCGAGCGCCTGGTCAAGCACCTGCTGGAGGGTCCCGCCGCCAAGCCGACGCCCAAGGCGGTCGACCCCGACGTGCGTCGTCTGGAACAGGATCTGGGCCAGAGGCTCGGTGCCCAGGTATCCATCCGGCAGGCCGGTAAGGGCAAGGGCAAGTTGGTGATCGCCTACAACAGCCTGGACGAACTGGACGGCATCCTCGCCCACATCCGCTAGGGAAGGTCTGAATAAGTCCATCCTGGACTTCTCAGGTCGCTCCCGCCCCTCCCTGGGCTGCGCGACATAAGTCCATCCGTGGACAAAACCACGCCAAGCGAAAAGTGTGATTGTCGCTTGGCTTCAATTTTCAACGACTTATCGTCGTTGAAAAATGGCGGCACATCCCTGTGCCGCGGAAGCTCTGAACTTATTCAGAGCTTCCCTAGCTCAACACCACCCCAGCAGGCCGGATCGAAGCCCGGTCTGCTGGGGTGATGCAGTAAATTTCTCAACATTTATCAATAAATTACGCTAATGACTTTCATCTGATTTTCCTTATATAGAAACGATTTATTGATATATCATTGACCCTAGGGGCTGCGGTCTATATACTTCCGCGCCGCTGACGGCACTAACTCTCCCCCTCGGTTACAGCGTCTTTCACGGCTGCCCCAGGCGCCGAAGAGACCTTGTTTACGCATGAGCACAGCCGACCTGCAGTTGCGGCACACCATGCGCAGATTGCTGGCCCTCCAGCTCCTGCTGACGGTGTTGCTGGCCCTGGCGGCCCTGGCTTGGCATGGCGTTCCGGCGCTGCGGGCGGTGCTGTACGGCGGCGCCGTCGCCATGGCCGGTACCCTGGTGATCCTGTGGTACGGCCGCCGCGCCGAGTCGGCCGGCGCAAACCTGGCGCGCAACGCCAGCCTGATTTACGGCAGTGCCATCGTGCGTTTCGCGACCACGATTACGCTGCTGGCCGTAGGCATCGCGATCCTTCGCCTGCAGCCCCTGTGGCTGTTCGCGGGGTTGAGCGCGAGCCTGCTGGCACAAACGGTTCTGACAGCATTGATCCCTGAGACGAGAAAATGGCGAGCGAAGAACTGACCTCGACTGACTACATACAGCATCATCTGACCAACCTGACCTACGGCAAGCTTCCCAGTGGCGAATGGGGTTTTGCCCACTCCGCCGCAGAGGCCAAGGCCATGGGTTTCTGGGCGATCAACGTCGACTCCATGGCGTGGTCCATCGTCCTTGGCCTGATCTTCTTTTTCCTGTTCCGCAGCGTGGCCAAGAAGGTCACCGCCGGCGTGCCGGGAGGCATGCAGAACTTCGTCGAATGGATCATCGAGTTCATCGACACCTCGGTGCGCGGTTCCTTCACCGGCAACAACCCGCTGATCGGTCCCCTGGCGCTGACCGTGTTCATGTGGATTTGGCTGATGAACTTCATGGACCTCATCGCCGTCGACCTGCTGCCGCACCTCTTCGGCCTGTTCGGCGTCCACTTCATGAAGGTGGTGCCCAGCACCGACCCCAATATCACTTTCGGCATGTCCATCGCCGTGTTCTGGCTGATCCTCTACTACAGCGTGAAGCGCAAGGGCTTCGGCGGCTTTGCCGCCGAGCTGTCGCTGATGCCGTTCCAGGCCAAGAACAAGGTCGTGCAGACCCTGTTCATCCCGGTCAACCTGCTGCTGGAAGGCGTGTCGCTGGTCGCCAAGCCGGTCTCGCTGGCGCTGCGACTGTTCGGCAACATGTATGCCGGTGAAATGATCTTCATCCTCATCGCCATCATGTATGGCGCCGGCTGGGCCCTGGGTGCCTTCGCCGGCGTGCTGCAGCTCGGCTGGGCCATCTTCCACATCCTGATCATCACGCTGCAGGCGTTCATCTTCATGACGCTGACCATCGTGTACATGGACATGGCACACCAGGAACATCACTGATTTTTTGCTTCAAATCTTCAACCTTTAACTTTCAACTTCTTTAGGAGAGAACCATGGAAATGTCTACCGCCCTCGTTTACATCGCCGGCGCCCTGATGCTGTCCTTCGGTGCCCTGGGTGCCGCTATCGGCATCGCCATCCTCGGTGCCCGCTTCCTGGACGGCGCTGCCCGTCAGCCGGAACTGATCCCGCTGCTGCGCACCCAGTTCTTCATCATCATGGGTCTGGTCGACGCCGTGCCGATGATCGCCGTCGGTATCGCGTTCTACGTCCTGTTCGCCGTGGTTGGTGGCTAAGGATCGCTTGCGTCCGCTTAACAGCAATCCTGTAACCAACACACCACACGAGGTGCGAACATGAATATCAATGCGACCCTGATTGGTCAGTTCATCGCATTCTTCGTGTTTGTCTGGTTCGTCATGAAGTACGTTTGGCCGCCGCTGATCAACGTACTCAACGAACGTAAAAAGACGATCGCCGATGGCCTGGCTGCCGCCGAGCGCGGCAAGAACCAGCAGGTTCTGGCCGAGCAGCATGCCGCCGAGGTGATACACGAAGCCAAGCAGCGAGCCGCCGAGATCCTGGCCAAGGCCGAGAAGCGTGCCAGCGAAATCGTCGAGGAAGCCAAAGAGGCCGCCCTTGCCGAGGGCAATCGCATCAAGGCCGCCGCCGCCGCCGAACTCGAGCAGGAAGTCAGCCGTGCCCGCGAGCAATTGCGCGGACAGGTGGTGACCCTGGCAGTGGTCGGCGCGGGCAAGGTGATCAAGCGCGAGCTGGACGCCAAGGCACACGACGATCTGCTGCAAGATCTCGTCGCCCAGCTCTAAGGGCATACAAGCATGGCTGAAATCACAACGATCGCTCGCCCCTACGCCCAGGCCGTATTCGATACGGCTAAGGAGCAGGGCAAGCTGAAAGACTGGTCGGAGATGCTGCAGCTGGCCGCTGCCGTGGTAAGCCACCCCGAGGTGGCCGCGGTTGTGGACAGCCCGAGCCTGGACAAGGCGCAGCGCGGTCAGCTCATCATCGACATCTGCGGCGACAAGCTCGACGATGGCGGCAAGAATCTGCTGCGGGTACTGGCCGAGAACGGCCGCCTCAGCCTGTTGCCGGAAATCGCCGCACTGTACGAGGTGGAGCGCGCAGCCGCCGAAAGCCGCATCACCGCTGAGGTGACCTCGGCGACGCCGCTGTCCGACAGTCAGAAGCAGGCCATCGCCGCCGCGCTGAAGAAGCGCCTCGGTCGCGATGTGGCCCTGGAGTGCAAGGTGGACGAAGCGCTGCTCGGTGGCGCGGTCGTTCGGGCCGGCGATATGGTCATCGATGGTTCGGTTACGGGCAAGCTGAACAAGCTGAGCGCGGCTCTGCTGCGCTGACCCCGGAACTGCTAGAGGACAAATGAATGCAACAGCTTAATCCTTCTGAAATCAGTGAACTGATCAAACAGCGTATCGCCGGCTTCAAGGCCGAGGTCGAGGCGCGCAACGAAGGTACCGTGGTCAGCCTGACCGACGGTATCGTGCGTATCCACGGCCTGGCCGACGTCATGTCGGGCGAAATGCTGGAATTCCCCGGTGACACCTACGGCCTGGCGCTCAACCTGGAGCGTGATTCCGTCGGTGCCGTTATCCTCGGTAACTACGAGCACATCTCCGAAGGCGACAAGGTCAAGTGCACCGGCCGCATCATGGAAGTGCCCGTCGGCGAAGCACTGCTGGGCCGTGTGGTGGATGCCCTGGGCCTGCCCATCGACGGCAAGGGTCCGATCAACGCCCAGGGTTCTTCTCCCATCGAGAAGATCGCCCCGGGCGTGCTGTGGCGCAAGTCCGTCGATCAGCCGCTGCAGAGCGGTCTGAAGGCCATCGATGCCATGGTCCCGGTCGGTCGCGGCCAGCGTGAGCTGATCATCGGCGACCGTCAGACCGGCAAGACCGCCGTCGCCGTCGACGCCATCATCAACCAGAAGGGAACCGGCGTGAAGTGCATCTACGTGGCGGTGGGCCAGAAGGCCTCCTCCATCGCCAACGTGGTGCGCAAGCTGGAAGAGCACGGCGCCCTGGAACACACCATCATCGTCGCCGCCACCGCCTCCGATTCCGCCGCGATGCAGTACATCGCGCCGTACGCCGGTTGCGCCATGGGCGAGTATTTCCGCGACAAGGGCGAAGACGCGCTGATTGTGTATGACGATCTGACCAAGCAGGCCTGGGCCTACCGTCAGGTGTCCCTGCTGCTGCGCCGTCCGCCCGGCCGTGAAGCCTACCCCGGTGACGTGTTCTACCTGCACTCCCGTCTGCTCGAGCGCGCCGCGCGCGTCAACGCCGACTGGGTCGAAAGGCACACCAACGGCGCCGTCAAGGGCAAGACCGGCTCGCTCACCGCGCTGCCGATCATCGAGACCCAGGCCGGCGACGTGTCCGCCTTCGTGCCGACCAACGTGATCTCCATCACCGACGGTCAGATCTTCCTGGAATCCGACCTGTTCAACGCAGGCATCCGCCCGGCCATCAACGCCGGTCTGTCGGTCTCCCGCGTCGGCGGTGCGGCCCAGACCAAGATCATCAAGAAGCTGGGCGGCGGTATCCGTCTGGCCCTGGCCCAGTACCGTGAGCTGGCGGCCTTCGCGCAGTTCGCCTCCGACCTGGACGAGGCCACCCGCAAGCAGATCGATCGCGGTCAGCGCGTCACCGAGCTGATGAAGCAGTTCCAGTACTCGCCGATGTCCATCGCCCAGATGGCCGTCTCCCTGTACGCCGCCAACCAGGGTTACCTGGATGACGTGGAGGTCAACAAGGTGGTGGACTTCGAAGGCGCCCTGCAGAGCTATATGAAGGCCGAGCACGGCGAGCTGATGGCCAAGATCAACGAGACCGGCGACTACAACAGCGACATCGAGAACGCCCTGCGCGACGCCATCGAGAAGTTCAAGGCGAACGGCACCTGGTAAGCGAGGGTTGAGCGATGGCCAGCGGTAAAGAGATACGCAGCAAGATCAAGAGTGTGCAGAACACTCAGAAGATCACCCGCGCCATGGAGATGGTGGCTGCCAGCAAGATGCGCCGCGCGCAGGATCGCATGGCGGCCACCCGCCCCTATGCGGACCGCATGCGCAGCGTGATTCAGCACCTGGCCCATGCCCATGCCGAATACAAGCATCCGTACATGGTGGAGCGCGAGGTCAAGCGCGTCGGCATCATCGCCATTTCTACCGATCGTGGTCTGTGCGGTGGCCTGAACATCAACATGTTCAAGGCCGCCCTCAACACCATCAAGGAATGGCGTGACAAGAATGTCGAGGTGGACCTGTGCACCATCGGCCAGAAGGCGCAGGGCTTTTTCAGCCGTGTCGGTGGCCGCGTCCTGGCGCAAGCCGCACAGTTGGGCGATGCGCCCAAGCTGATGGACGTGATCGGCACGGTCAAGGTGATGCTGGATGCCTATGACAAGGGTGAGATTGATCGCATTTACCTGATCTACAACCGTTTCGTCAGCACCATGACGCAGCAGCCGCGCGTCGAACAGTTGCTGCCGATCGCGGCGGAAGAGCGGGACGAGGCGCTGAAGCATCACTGGGACTACCTGTACGAGCCCAACGCCGAAACCGTGCTGGATCAACTGCTGATGCGCTATGTCGAGTCGCTGGTCTATCAGGGTGTGGTCGAGAACGTCGCCTGCGAAATGGCGGCGCGCATGGTGGCGATGAAGGCCGCCTCCGACAACGCCGGCAACCTGATCAGTGAACTGAAGCTCGCTTACAACAAGGCCCGTCAGGCAGCCATTACCCAAGAGCTGTCGGAAATCGTGGCCGGCGCCTCCGCGGTCTAAGCGCGCTAACCGGATTTAAATTCAAGAGGAACTGGCAATGAGTTCTGGAAAGATTGTGCAAATCATCGGCGCCGTGGTGGACGTGGAGTTCCCGCGCAACGCCATGCCCAAGGTTTACAACGCCCTCACCGTCACCGACGCGGGCCTCACCCTCGAAGTCCAGCAGCAGCTGGGCGACGGCGTGGTGCGCGGCATCGCCATGGGTTCCACCGACGGCCTGAAGCGTGGCATGGCGGTAAGCGATACCGGCGCCGCCATCTCCGTGCCCGTCGGCAAGGCCACCCTGGGCCGCATCATGGACGTGCTGGGCAATCCGGTGGACGAGGCCGGCCCGGTCAACGCCGAGCAGAAGATGCCGATTCACCGCAAGGCCCCGGCCTACGCCGACCAGGCGGCGACGGTTGAGATCCTGGAAACCGGCATCAAGGTTATCGACCTGGTCATGCCCATCGCCAAGGGCGGCAAGGTCGGCCTGTTCGGCGGCGCCGGCGTCGGCAAGACCGTTACCCTGATGGAGCTGATCCGCAACATCGCCGTCGAGCACTCCGGCTTCTCCGTGTTCGCCGGCGTGGGTGAGCGTACCCGTGAAGGTAACGACTTCTACCACGAAATGAAGGAAGGCGGCGTGCTCGACAAGGTGGCCCTGGTCTACGGCCAGATGAACGAGCCGCCCGGCAACCGTCTGCGTGTCGCCCTGACCGGCCTGACCATGGCCGAGTACTTCCGTGACGAAGGGCGTGATGTGCTGCTGTTCATCGACAACATCTACCGTTACACCCTGGCCGGTACCGAAGTGTCCGCACTGCTGGGCCGTATGCCGTCCGCGGTAGGTTACCAGCCGACGCTGGCCTCCGAGATGGGTGCCCTGCAGGAGCGCATCACCTCCACCAAGACCGGCTCCATCACCTCCTTCCAGGCCGTGTACGTGCCCGCGGACGACCTGACCGACCCGTCGCCGGCGACCACCTTCGCCCACCTGGACGCCACCCTGGTGTTGTCCCGCCAGATCGCCGAGCTGGGTATCTACCCCGCCGTGGATCCGCTGGACTCCACCTCGCGTCAGCTGGACCCGCTGGTCGTCGGTCAGGAGCACTACACCACTGCCCGCCGCGTGCAGGCCACCCTGCAGCGCTACAAGGAACTACGTGACATCATCGCGATCCTGGGTATGGACGAACTGTCCGAAGAGGACAAACTCACCGTGGCCCGTGCCCGCAAGATCCAGCGTTTCCTGTCGCAGCCCTTCTTCGTCGCCGAAGTCTTCACCGGCGCTCCCGGCAAGTATGTGAGCCTGAAGGACACCATCCGTGGCTTCAAGGGTATCGTGGACGGCGAGTTCGACCACCTGCCGGAGCAGGCCTTCTACATGGTCGGCACCATCGATGAAGTCGTCGAAAAGGCCAAGAAGGTTTAACGCGGCCTGACAGGGGGTTTATGCTATGGCAATGACCATGCATGTAGACGTAGTGAGCGCCGAGGCGTCCATCTTCAGCGGTACCGTTGAGGCTGTGTTCGCCCCGGCGCAGGAAGGCGAGGTCGGTATCATGCCGCGCCACAGCCCCTTCCTTGCCCAGCTCAAGCCGGGTCAGGTGCGCGTCGTCAAGCAGGGTGGCGAGGAAGACTTCTTCTATGTCTCCGGCGGCATGCTCGAAGTGCAGCCGCACACCGTCACCGTGCTGGCCGACACCGCCTTGCGTGCCCGCGACATGGACGAGGCCGCCGCGCTCCAGGCCAAGGAGCGCGCCGAGCAGGCCATGCGTGACCGCACTGGCGCGATGGAGTGGGCCGAGGCCCAGGCCGAACTGGCCCAGGCCATCGCCCAGTTGCAGATGATTCAGCGCATGCGGGAAAAGACCAAGCGCTAATACGGCTGCAGCAGATGAGAACAAAAAAGGGCAGTGATAAACTGCCCTTTTTTTTCGTAACCGGAAAATTCCGGGCCTGGGCCGGGCGGCAGCCCGAACCGTGGGTAACAACCGCTACAAGGGGAATAGAACGATGGCGGAAGCGAAAGTCAGCCGCGGCAAGGTGATTTCCATAACCTACACCATTCGCGACCAGGCCGACGACAACCTGCTGGAGGCGGTGGAGATCCCCGTCGATTACCTGCACGGCGGCCGTGTCGGCCTGTACCGGCAGATCGAGGATGCGCTGGAGGGTAAGGCGGTAGGCGAGAGTGTCGAAGTCCTGCTCACCCCGGACGATGCCTTCGGCCCGCGTGACCCCGGTCTGACCTTCACCGACGTGCTGGAAAACGTGCCTCCCGAATTCCGCCGCCTGGGCGCCCAGGCCGAGTTCACCAACGAGGCCGGCGAGACCGTGACCATGACGGTGACCCATATCGACGCCGGTACCATAACCTTGGACGGAAACCACCCCCTGGCCGGCAAGAACCTGATTTTCGCCGTGCGCGTCGCCGCTATCCGCGATGCCACGCCGCAGGAACTGATGACCGGTGAAGTGGCGCAGGCGCAGGGCCTGCATTGAAGCATGCAGGGCGGGTTGCAACCCGCCGCACACTTTGCAGACAGGCACATAGATGAACCAGGCACTGGAAGTGATCATCCTGGCCGCCGGCCAGGGCACACGAATGAAATCGGCACTGCCCAAGGTGCTGCACGCCATCGGCGGCGAAGCGATGCTCGCGCGCGTCTACCGCACCGCCCGACTGCTCGAACCCAAACACATCCACATCGTCTACGGCCATGGCGCCGATCTGGTGCGCGAGCGGCTCGGCCATCTCGACGCCGTGTGGACCTTGCAGGACCGCCAGCTCGGCACCGGCCATGCCGTGGCGCAGGCGATGCCCAAGGTCGGTGACGACAGCCGCGTACTGATCCTCTACGGCGACGTGCCGCTCATCGAGGCGCAGACACTGGACAGGCTGGTCGATGCCGCGGCCGATGCCCTGGCCGTGCTCACCATCGAGCTGGACAACCCCACCGGCTACGGCCGCGTCGTGCGCGACCGTGACGGCCGCGTGCAGCGCATCGTCGAACAAAAGGATGCCAGCGCGGAAGAACGCGCCATCCGCGAGATCAACACCGGCCTGCTCGCCGTCGATGCCGCACGCCTGCGCGGCTGGCTGGAGCGGCTCGACAACCACAACGCCCAGGGTGAGTACTACCTTACCGACATCATCGCCATGGCAGTGGAGGATGGCGTGGTGATCAACACCGTAAGCGCACCCGATATCGAACAGGTCTCCGGTATCAACGATCGCCAACAGCTCGCCACCCTGGAGCGCGCGCTGCAACAACGCCAGGCCCGGCAGTTGATGCTGGCCGGCGTGACCCTGCTCGACCCGGCGCGTTTCGATCTGCGCGGCGAACTGAGCGTGGGGCGCGATGTGATCATCGACGTCAATGTGGTGATCGAAGGTCGCGTGGTGTTGGGCGACAACGTGACCATCGGCGCCAACTGCATGCTGAAGGACGTGGAGATCGGTGCCGGCACGGAAATCAAACCAATGAGCATCATCGAAAGCGCCGTCATCGGTGCCGGCGCGCACATCGGTCCGTTCGCGCGCATCCGCCCGGAGACACGCATCGCTGACGGCGCCCATATCGGGAACTTCGTCGAGGTGAAGAAAAGCGACATCGGCGCCGGCTCCAAGGTCAATCATCTGAGCTATATCGGCGACACCACCATGGGTGCGAAGGTTAATATCGGTGCCGGTACCATCACCTGCAACTACGATGGCGCCAACAAACACCGCACGGTGATCGGCGACGGCGTGTTCGTCGGCTCCGACACCCAGCTGGTCGCCCCGGTGACGGTGTACGACAATGCCACCATCGGTGCCGGCTCCACCATCACCAAGGACGCGCCGGCCGGCGAGCTCACCCTGAGCCGCAGCAAGCAGGTGACCATCAACGGCTGGAAGCGGCCGGGGAAGAAGAGCAGTGACAAGTGACAAGTGGCAAGTCCCAAGAAAAGGACGCCCGTCGTTTTACTTGTCACTTGTAACTTGTAACTTGCAACTGGGGTAAAACAAATGTGCGGCATCGTCGGTGGTGTAGCGGAACGTGACGTGGTGGCGATCCTCATCGAGGGTCTGCGCCGTCTGGAGTATCGCGGTTACGATTCGGCCGGTGTGGCGGTGCTGGACGAAGGCGGCCAGATCGCGCGCGCGCGCATGCCGGGCAAGGTGCAGGCGCTGGCCGACGAACTGGCGCGGCATCCGTTCCGCGGCAGCACCGGCATCGCCCACACCCGCTGGGCCACCCACGGCGTGCCGAGCGAGAAGAACGCCCACCCGCACATCTGCCGCAAGGAGATCGCGGTGGTGCACAACGGCATCATCGAAAACCACGAGGCCCTGCGCGCCGCGCAAAAGGCCGCCGGCTACGAATTCACCTCGCAGACCGATACCGAGGTCATCGTCCATCAGGTGCACAGCCACACGGCGCGCGGCCTCGACCTGCTCGCCGCGGTGCAGGCCACCGTCGGCGAACTGCACGGCGCCTATGCCCTCGGCGTGATCAGCACCAAAGAGCCCGGCCGCCTCATCGCCGCGCGCCGCGGCAGCCCGCTGGTGATCGGTCTCGGCATCGGCGAGCACTTCATCGCCTCCGACGTGGCGCCGCTGCTGCCGGTGACGCGTCGCTTCATCTTCCTGGAAGAGGGTGACGTCGCCGACATCCGCCGCGACAGCCTCACCATCCACAACGCCCAGGGCGAGGTGGTGGAGCGGCCGATCAAGGAAAGTGAACTGTCCCTCGACGCCGTCGAGCGCGGCGAGTTCCGCCACTACATGCTGAAGGAGATCCACGAACAGCCGCAGGCGATCAGCGAAACCCTGGAAGGACGCATCGCCGGTGGCCGCGTGCTGGAGGCCGCCTTCGGTCCCAACGCCGGCGCCGTGTTCGACAAGGTGAAGGCGGTGAAGATCATCGCCTGCGGCACCAGCTTCCATGCCGGCCTCGTCGCGCGCAACTGGTTCGAGGGCGTGGCCGGCGTGCCGTGCCAGGTGGAGGTGGCGAGCGAATTCCGTTACCGCCATCCGGTGCCCGATCCGGACGCCCTGGTGATCACCATCTCCCAGTCCGGCGAAACGGCCGACACCCTGGCCGCGTTGCGCGCCACCAAGGAGTGGGGCTATGGTCCGTCGCTCGCCATCTGCAACGTGCCGGAAAGCTCGCTGGTGCGCGAGGCCGATCTGGTGCTGATGACCCGCGCCGGCCCCGAGATCGGCGTCGCCTCCACCAAGGCCTTCACCACCCAGCTGGTCGCTCTGCTGCTGGTGGTGATCGCCCTCGGCCGCCGCCACAAGCTGAGCGCAGAACGCGAGCGCGCCATCGTCGAACAACTGGAGGCGCTGCCGCGCCACGTCGAGGACGTGCTCGCCCTCAACGACGAAATCCACCGCCTTGCCGAACGCTTCACCGACAAGCACCACGCCTTGTTTCTAGGCCGCGGCGTGCAATACCCGGTGGCGATGGAAGGCGCGCTCAAGCTGAAGGAGATCTCCTACATCCACGCCGAGGCCTATCCCGCCGGCGAACTCAAGCACGGCCCCCTCGCCCTGGTGGACGAAGACATGCCGGTGATCGCCGTCGCCCCCAATGACGCCCTGCTGGAAAAGCTCAAGTCCAACCTGGAAGAAGTGCGCGCCCGTGGCGGCGAACTCTACGTCTTCGCCGACCACGCCTCCGGCATGGCCCAGTCCGAACGTGTCCACGTCACCGTCGTCCCCCCCGCCGGCGGGCACGTCGCGCCAATCATCTTCACCATCCCCCTGCAACTCCTCGCCTACCACGTTGCCGTGCTCAAGGGCACCGACGTCGACCAGCCGCGCAACCTGGCGAAGAGCGTGACGGTCGAGTAGGGCGCAGCGCCGCACTGAGGTTCCTCCCCGCGAGCTGGGAAGAGCCGGAAGGCGCCCAGGCTCTGTAGGAGCCCAGTCCCCTGGCGAATATTCGCCGAGAGACCCGGCTCCTACAGATATTGCCGAACCTTTGTCGTCGACGGGCGGGCATTGATAACGGGGCGCACCTTTTGTGTAGTCATTTTGCATTTGCAACGAACAAGTACTATATGCTGGCTAACGCATCACAGAAGGGGTGCAAGTCATGCCCCCCGCCACCGCTCAAAAGCCCGAACCCGATACTGCCCTCACCCAGGCCCTGCTCACCGCCGGTGACTTCCTCGGCCTGACCCGCGACGCCCTGGGCGCGGTCATCGGCAAGGAACGCACCGTCTTCAACCGCGGCAAGATTGTCCCGGATACCAAGGCCGGCGAACTGGCCCTGCTGCTGATCCGCTGCTACCGCAGCCTCTACGCCCTGGTCGGCGGCGACCGCGACCAGATGCGCCACTGGATGCACACCCCCAACAGCCATACCGGCGGCATCCCCGCCGAACAGGTAAGGAACGTGCAGGGACTGGTGCGGGTAATGGAGTATCTGGACGCGATCCGCGGCAAGGTCTGATACAAGGAAGCAGAATTCGCGGGAGCCCGGCTCCGCCGGGCGATGCCCGCCACCCGGTGCCGCTGCTCTCCGGGACAGGCCCGGCACAACCACCGTTGAACCATGCCAGCACTCTGGGAAACCTGCCGACTCGCCGCCGCCATCCGCCCCATCGGCGGCGAACTCTACCGTCTGGTGGAAAGCCAGGAACAGGTCGCCACCATGCAACTGGTCGACAGCCTGGAGGCACAAAGCCTGCTGGAGGAAATGCTCGATACGGTCAAGCCGCCACCCCCGCCCGGCAGCGCCCACTTGCACTACCTGCTCTACACACCGTTCCGCCACCCGCCGCTGCCCTACGGCTCGCGCTACGGCCGCCGCCACGAACCCTCCCTGTTCTACGGCACCCTGACCCCGGCCACCGTCCTGGCCGAGGCCGCCTACTACCGCTTCGTTTTCTGGCACGGCATGCAAACCCCGCCGCCGATGCCCATCCGCAGCGAACACACCCTGTTCACCCCCGCCGCCTTCGCCGAACCGCGCCCCCTGGAAATGCAGTCCTGGCTGTGCGAAACCAGCGCCGAAGTCGCCACCTTTGCCTAGCCGCAAAGTCGCACCCTGCACCGCTTCCCCATCGAGACATTCGCGGTAGAGGGCAAGCTGCCATGGCCGGCGGGGTAGAATTTGGTACGCTTCGACGGCTGCCCGGACTGTCCGGAACAATGAGAACAAACTGCCCAGCGCTGATAAAGGAACAAGGATGCCGACACGGCCCATGGGCTGCACCCGGATGATCAACCAGGACCGAACCACCGCGTGAGCGAGCGGATCCTCCATCGCAGTGACGACGGCCACGCCGAGGTAAGCCTGCGCGCCGAGGGCGGCAGCGTCTGGCTGACCCAGGGAGAGATAGCCGAGTTGTTCGCCACTACCAAGCAGAACATCCGTCGTCACGTCCGTAACCCGAGGGGGCGAAGTGGCGGGCGTGCCTTGAATGGCTTATTATCTGTGCATTCCGTATTCGTGAATCGCGAACCGCGAATGCCCAAATGATATTAAAACCCCAAGACCTTTTGCTGCTGCTCAAGCTCGTCGCCCTGGGCAATAGGCCCTGGTCATACAACCGCCTGGCGCTGGAACTGGCGATGAGTCCGTCGGAGGTGCACGGCGCGGCCAAGCGGGTGTTGGCGGCCCGTCTGGCCCTGCGTATCGGTGACGTAATCCGGCCGAATATCAGTAACCTGGAAGAATTTTTGCTGCATGGAATGCAATATGTGTTTGTTCCCGACCGCGGCGGACTGACCCGCGGTATCCCCACGGCGCATGCCGCCCCGCCACTGGACGGTGCCGTGGTTCCCGACCATGAGCCGCCCCCGGTGTGGCCGGATCCGGAGGGTGAAATGCGAGGGATGGCTTTCTCGCCGCTCTACAAGTCGGCGCCCAGGGCGGCACGGAACGACCCGGCGCTGTACGAACTGTTGGTTCTGGTGGATGGCCTGCGTGGCGGACAGGCGCGCGAGCGGGAACTCGCCCGAAAAGAGCTAAGGAAGAGGCTGGAAGATTATGGCAAGGATGCAGAATCCGAATCTTGAGGTTCTGGTATTGGCCGTCGAGCGTCTGGGCGCTTTGGCGGATGAGATGGTGTTTCTGGGAGGCTGCGCGACTGGGTTGTTGATTACCGATCCCGCGGCGCCGCCGATACGCGAGACCCGGGATGTGGATGCCATCGTGCAGGTGGGCTCCCTCGTTGAATATCAACTTTTGTCCGAACGGCTACGGCAGTGCGGCTTCCGGGAGGATATCAGCGAAGACGCACCGATTTGTCGCTGGATCGTGGACAGCGTCATTCTTGATGTCATGCCTACCGACCAAACGATTCTGGGGTTTGGCAACCGCTGGTATATGCCGGCGATGGAGCACGCAACCATGGCGCGGTTGCCTTCGGGCAGGGACATACGCTTGGTGTCGGCGCCGTATTTCCTGCTGACCAAACTGGAGGCCTTTGATGGTCGTGGTCGCGGTGATTATCAAATGAGCCATGATCTGGAAGACGTCATTGCCGTGTTGGATGGGCGTCCAGGCATCGTTGAGGAGGTAGCCCAGGCGGATAGGGCGCCGGTTGAGGCACTGCAGGCGCGTTTTCGGGCGCTGCTGCGCAACCCGCGATTTATCGATGCCGTGTCCGGACATCTGCCGACCGATGCTGCAAGTCAGGCACGCGTTGCGCTGGTCATCCGCAAGATGGAGGCGCTGGCGAAAGAAAAAATGGAGTAGCGGATAGCATCCTATGCAGATACATGTCTCCAAGGCCTTGGCCACAGACCTCAAGCCTCTGCTGGTCGAGGCGCCCACCGATCTGCGGCAGATGCAGTGGTACGGCCACCGCGTGCAGGTGCTGCGGCGCAAGTGCGTCATCCTGATGGAGTTGCAAAGCCGTTATGCGATGGTGTTCGCCGGCCTGACCAAGCCGGATTTCCTGCGCTTTCCCGAACTGGTGCGCGACCGCCTGTGGCGCGAGATGGTGTCCATCTGTGCGCTGGACGATGCGGAGTCGCAGCGTCTGGCGGCGCTGGTGGATGTGGTGAGTCAGCCGGTGCAGATCGTGGCGGGTTCGGATCGCAGCGTGCAGGCGCATATGAACGAAGTGGCCTGGCATCTGGAGTGGATGGCGGCGGATTTTGGTTCCCTGCCGCTGGACGGTGGCGATGCCTTTGCTTTCGGTCTGCGCGTGAACCAGACCCCGCGCTCGCGCAAGGGGCAGAAGGAATACTTCTGGCCACTGAAGGTGATGAGCGAATTCTGGCGCGGGATGTTGGAGCACGCCAGGCCGCGGACGGATAATGTGGTGCCATTCAGGCGGCCCCGATAATTTCATCGAACCGGCAAGCACGCCCCGCGTCGTCATTCGCAATATCTCTGTGCACTGTCCCCACTATTCCGCCAACCGCTGCCGCTCCTGTTCGCTGCTGGAGCAGCCCTATGCCGGGCAATTGGCGGCGAAGGAGGCGCGTTGCCGCGCGTTGCTGGCGGACTGGGCGGACGTCGAGTGGCTGGCGCCGGTGGCGAGTAGCGAAGCGGGATTTCGCAACAAGGCGAAGATGGTGGTGAGCGGCACGTTTGAGGCGCCGGTGCTGGGGATTGTCGATGAGCAGGGGCAGGGCGTGTCGCTGGCGGACTGTCCGCTGTATCCGCCTGCGTTGCAGGCGAGCTTCGCGCCGCTGGCGGCATTCATCCGGCGGGCGCGCATCGAGCCCTACGACATTGCGGCGCGGCGCGGCGAGTTGAAGTATGTGCTGGTGACCCTGGCGGAGCATTCCGGCGAGCTGATGGCGCGCTTCGTGCTGCGCTCGCAGGAGGCGCTGGGGCGCATCCGCAAGTATCTGCCGGAGTTGCAGGCGGCACTGCCTGGGCTGCGTGTGGTGTCGGTGAATTTGCAGCCGGAGCACAAGGCGGTGCTGGAGGGGGAGCGGGAGATCCTGCTCACCGAACAAGACAGCCTGACCATGCGCCTCAACGGCATCCCGCTGCACCTGCGGCCGAAGAGTTTTTTCCAGACCAACACGGCGGTGGCCGAGGCCTTGTACCGGCAGGGGCGCGAGTGGGTGGCGGAGTGCGACCCGGCCGGGGTGTGGGACCTGTTCTGCGGCGTCGGCGGTTTTGCGCTGCATGTGGCCGACGGCCGGCGTGCGGTGACCGGCATCGAGATCAGCGCCGAGGCCGTCGCCAGTGCGGAGCAGAGCCGTGCCGAACTGGGGCTGGAGCGGGTGAGCTTTCGTGCCCTGGATGCCGCGGATTTTACCGCGGGCAAGGCCCAGGTGCCCGAGCTGGTGATCGTCAATCCGCCGCGGCGCGGCATCGGCGCGGCGCTGTGCCGTTTTCTCGACCAGTCGGCGGCGCGCTGGGTGATCTATTCCAGCTGCAATGCCGAGACCCTGGCGCGCGACCTGGCGCAGATGCCGGGCCTGCGCCTGCGCCGGGCACGGTTGCTGGACATGTTTCCGCATACCGCCCATTACGAAGTGATCACGCTGCTGGAGCGTGAGGCGCGCTCCTAGGGAAGCTCTGAATAAGTTCAGAGCTTCCGCGGCACAGGGATGTGCCGCCATTTTTCAACGACGATAAGTCGTTGAAAATGAAGCCAAGCGAAAATCACACTTTTCGCTTGGCGTGGTTTTGTCCACGGATGGACTTATGTCGCGCAGCCCAGGGAGGGGCGGGAGCGACCTGAGAAGTCCAGGATGGACTTATTCAGACCTTCCCTAGATGTAGAGATGTAGGATGGGCAAAGCGACAGCGTGCCCATCCTGCGGGGGTAATGGAGGGTGTGGGAAAAAGCGGGGAGGCCGGGATGGGGATTGCTGGCCCCGCTGGAACAGCCGCCGACGGCAGCCGCCACGCGATCGCAGTTCCCATTTTTCCGGAATCGCGTCAGACTCCAGCGATTTTCCGGCACGCAATTTCGGCGACTCCCATGTCCTTGGAAATCCTGCTCCTGTTTACCGTCACCACCGCCATGGCCTGTTTCACGCCGGGGCCGGCGGCGATGTTTGTCGCCTCGGTGGGCACGACGCGCGATACGCGCCTGGTGGCGCACGCCATCGGCGGCATTGCCCTGGCCAATGCGTTTTACTTCGGCCTGTCGGCGCTGGGCCTGGCCGGCCTGTTGCTGGCCTCGCCGCAGGTATATGCGGCGATCCGCTGGGCCGGCGCGGCCTATCTCATCTACCTCGGCGTGCGCCTGTTGCTGGCGCACGGCGGCGCCGGCTTCGCCACGCTGGGCGGCGGGGCGGCGGCCCTGTCGGCGCGGCGTGTGTTCGGGCGCGCGCTGGTGCTCGAATTGTCCAACCCCAAGGCGCTGCTCTACTTCGCCGCCCTGTTGCCGCAGTTCATCACGCCACAGGCGCCGCTGGCCATGCAGTTCCTCGGCTTCTGTCTCATCACCGTGGTGCTGGATGTGTGCGCCTATGGCTTCTACGGCGCCATCGGCTTCGGCGTGGCGCGCTTCTCGGCGCCGGGGGTGCTGGTGTCGATCCGCCGCGTTGCCGGGGCGGCGTTCGTGCTGGCGGGCGCGCGGCTGGTCGCGGTGTCGTGACGGCACGGCCGCCGCCCATCGATAACGCGAGCCGCCCATGACCGGCATCCCCCTGCGTTCTCCGGCCTTCATCATCGCCGTCACGATCTTCACCATGCTGCCGCTGGCCGCCAATTCGCTGTTGGCGCGTGCGGCCATCGGCGCCGACGCCATCGACCCGGCCAGCTTCACCACGGTGCGGCTGCTGTCCGGCGCCGCGATGCTGTGGCTGATCGCCGTGCTGAGCGGGCATGCCAGCGCGCGCGAGGTGCGCGGCAGTTGGGCCTCGGCGGCGATGCTGTTTGCCTATGCGGCGGCATTTTCCTTTGCCTATATCGATCTGGGTGCCGGGACCGGGGCGCTGATCCTGTTCGGCTGCGTGCAGGCGACCATGTGGCTGGTGGCCCTGTGGCGCGGCGAGCGGCCCCACGGCCTGGCCTGGCTCGGGCTGGTGGCGGCCTGCGGCGGCCTGGTGTATCTGATGTCGCCGGGCCTGACGGCGCCGCCGCCGCTGGCGGCCGGACTGATGGCTGCGGCGGGGGTGGCCTGGGGCGTCTATTCGCTGCATGGCCGCGGCTCGGCCGACCCGCTGGCGGATACCGCCGGCAACTTCGTGCGCAGCATCCCGCTCACCATTGTCCTGAGCCTGTTCTGGCTGGGGGACCTGACGTGGTCGGCAGCGGGATTGCGGTGGGCCGTTATCTCGGGCGCGCTGGCCTCGGGTGTCGGCTATGCGCTGTGGTACAGCGTGCTGCCGCAGCTGAGCGCGACCCGCGCCGCCACGGTGCAATTGTCCGTGCCGGTCATCGCCGCGCTGGCGGGCGTGGTCCTGCTGGACGAGGCGCTGACCCTGCGCCTGGTGCTGGCGGCGGTGCTGATCCTCGGCGGTATCGGGCTGACCCTGTTTGCCAGATCGGTGGCGGCGGGCCAGTAGCCGGGCAGAGCGGTGCGTGGTCGCGCTCCGGGCCGTCAACTAAGGAAGGTCTGAATAAGTCCATCCTGGACTTCTCAGACCACGCCAAGCGAAAAGTGTGATTTTCGCTCGGCTTCATTTTTCAACGACTTATCGTCGTTGAAAAATGGCGGCACATCCCTGTGCCGCGGAAGCTCTGAACTTATTCAGAGCTTCCCTAACCTTCAGACACAAAGGTCAGTCACACTGCTACGGGAGGTCATCATGAGCCACAAGCACGAGCAGTTGCTGCAAACCATCATGCACGGCCCGGCGAGCGGCAACATCCACTGGCGCGAGGTGGAGTCCATGCTGCATCATCTCGGCGCCAGCATCGAACCGGCGCATGGCGCGCGCATGCGCGTGGTGCTGAACGGCGTCGAGGGTTTCGTGCACAAGCCGCATCACAGCGGCACCTGCGAAAAGAGCGAAATCCGCCACTTGCGCGATTTTCTGGCGGCGGCGGGATTCTCCGGCGGGTAAAGCCCGATCGTGCAAAACGACAAAAGGACGGGGGAGAGCCATGCTGACTTGCCGTGAAGTGATGCATCCGACGACGACACCGCTGTATGCGGACGAACCGTTGGGCAAGGCCATCGATTTCATCATGGAACGGCACATGGGTCTGGTGCCGGTGGTGGACCGGCAGGAGCGTTTCGTCGGCTTTCTTTCCGGCGAGCGCCTGATGCGCGCGCTGCTGCCCAGGCACCTGACCATGGTGCGTGGCCTGGATCGCATGGGCTACCTGCGCGAATCGCGCGAGGAGCTGCGCGAGCGGCTCGACGAACTGGTGCAGCAGCCGATCAGTACGGTGATGGATTCGCGCGCCGAGGTGGTGCATCCGGACACGCCGCTCATCGAGGCGCACACCATCCTGGCCGACACGCAGTTCGTGGTGCCGGTGGTGGACCCGGACAGCGGCCGCCTGCTCGGCGCCATCTCCTTCTTTACCATCCTCGCCCTGCTGCGCGGTGAGCCGTGCTGGAGCGACCGTCTGGAGCAGGCGGGCGGGAAGATATACTGATGCAGGCAACGGAAGCGACGGTAGTGTTCGGTCTCGATCCGCTGGGCGTATCGGCGGGCATCTTCGTCATGGCCTACGGCTTTCTGCTCTCCGAGCGCATCCATCGCACGGTGGTGGCGCTGCTCGGGGCAGCGGCGATGCTGCTCAGCGGTGTGCTGACCCAGGACCAGGCCATCGCCGGCATCGACTTCAACACCATCGCGCTGCTCGCCGGCATGATGGTGATCATCGCCATCACGCGGCGCACCGGCGTGTTCGAATTCATCGCCATCTGGGCGGCGAAAAGGGCGCGCGCCGAACCCATCGGCATCCTGATCCTGCTGGCCCTGGTGACGGCGCTGTTCTCCGCCTTTCTCGACAATCTCACCACGGTACTGCTGGTGGTGCCGGTGGCCCTGCTCATCGTCGACAAGCTGAAGGTATCGCCCTATCCGTTCCTGTTCAGCCAGATCCTCGCCGCCAATATCGGCGGCACGGCGACGCTGATCGGCGATCCGCCGAACATCCTCATCGGCTCGGCGACCCATCTCAGTTTCAATGACTTCCTGTTGCAGCTGGGCCCCATCGCCCTGTTCCTGCTCGCTCTGGTGCTGCTGGTGCTCTACGGCATCTGGGGCCGCTCGCTGCATACCACGCCGGAGCTGAAGGAGCGCGTGATGCGCTTCGACGCACGGGGCAGCCTGCGCGACATGCGGCTGCTGCGCCAGTCGCTGCTGGTGCTCGGGCTGGTGATCCTCGGTTTCATCATCGGCGAACATTTCGCCATTGCCCCCGGCACCACGGCGATGTCCGGTGCCGCCCTGCTGCTGCTGCTCACCGGCATCGGCGAGGATCGCCGCGGCCAGGCCGAGCAGGTGCGCATGGCGCTGGAGGAGGTGGAGTGGAGCGCGCTGTTCTTCTTCATCGGCCTGTTCGTCATCGTGCATGGCGTGCAGAGCACCGGCCTGCTGGAACACCTCGCGGCGGGGCTGCTGGATGTCACCGGCGGCGATCCGATGATCACCGCCTTTACCACGCTGTGGTTGTCGGCGGCGGTATCGGCGGTGATCGACAACATTCCCTTCGTCGCCACCATGATCCCGCTGGTGCACAGCATGGAGGCGGGACTCGGCGGCATGGCGGCGGCGGAACCGGTGTGGTGGTCGCTGGCGCTGGGCGCCTGTCTCGGCGGCAACGGCACGCTGGTGGGTGCGGCGGCCAACGTGATGGTCGCGGGCCTGGCGGAGCGCGCCGGCACGCCGATCAGCTTCCTGCGCTTTCTGCTCATCGGCATGCCGCTGATGATCGCCAGCGTGGCACTGGCCAATGTGTACCTCTACCTGCGGCACTTCCTGTAGCGCCCGATTGGCGCGGTCGCGAATACGATTCGCTCCTGCATGACCTGCCTGGCAGGAGCGAATCGTATTCGTGATGCCGGACTCAATAAAACCCCAGCTCCTGCGCAATGGATGACAGCAGGGCGCGGCCGCCGTCGAGGCTGTTGTGGATGCCGTGACGGTGGTCGATCCACCACTTGGCGTCGACCTGGTTTTCCAGATAGGCGATGGCCTTGTGGATCCCCTGCTGCATCATGTGCCAGTGATCGGGGTCCTCCTCTTCCGCCTGGGCGCTGACCTGCTCCATCCACTTCAGCACCTTGTCGATGGCACCGAAGGCGTTGAGGCGCACGGTCTCGGCCCAGGCCACCTGTTTGTCGGAACCCTCCAGCGGCGGCAGGCCGCGTTGCTGCGCCTGGTGGCGCGCCTGCTCGCTCTTCTGTCGTTGTTCCTTGCGCTGTTCCTCCACCTGACACAGGCGGCACGGGCTCTCGCCGAGCTGCTGGAGGCGATCCGGCCAGGTGAAATCGTCGTCGCCGTAGAAGGGATACAGCACGGTGTGCCCGCAGGCGTGGTGTACCACCTTCAGCTCGAACACGTCGCGCGTCTCGCCGTTGCCCTGGTTGTGGCCGATGAGGGTGCAGGGGATGTTCTGCTCGGTGCACCAGTGGGCGAAATCGAGGTGGGTGTCGGATTCGTAGACGCGGCGGATCGTCGCGTCGGGATAATGCTGCGCGATCACCGCGCTCTTGAAGTCCACCGCCGGTTTGTAGTCGTTGGCCGGACGCATCCACAGCCCGTCGTAGCCGATCTGCCAGCGGCGCAGCCAGGCCAGGGTCTGCTCGCGCACGCTGGCGCTGCGGCCGGTGAGCAGGATCACCGGCACGCCCTCGGCGCGCGCCTGGTTGAGGCGGTCGATGAGCGGCAGGTTGGGCATGTCGTCGCCGCAGGCCTCCAGAAAGCGATCCCAGTGCTTCACGCCTTCGTCGTTGTAGAGGTGGTGCAGGCGGTGCGCGATCAGCGCGAGCACGCCGTCGAGGCCGCAGATGACGATTTCGTTGGGTACCGGCATGGGGCGTATTGTGCCGCGTTATGTGTTTCCCATGCGAAACGGGCGCCGTATCGCGGCGGAGCCGTTCCTGCGAGCCGGCTGCGTGTCTCGCGCTACAGCATGTCGCGCAGACGGTAGTACAGCATGCCGAGCACCAGTGCCGGGGTGCGCAGCCATTCGCCGCCGGGGAAGCGGCGGTGGCGCAGGCGGGCGAGCAGGTCGAAGCGTTCCGCCTGGCCGGCGATGGCCTCGGCGGCGAGCCGGCCGGCCATGCCGGCGAGGGCCAGGCCGTGGCCGGAGAAACCCTGCAGGTAATAGATGTTGGGGGCGAGGCGGCCGAAGTCCGGCGCCTGATTCATGGTGATGTCGCAGAAGCCGCCCCACACATAGGGCACGTCGACGTCGGCCAGCTGCGGGAACACCTGCACCATGCGCCGGCGCATCCTTTCCTTCAGGTTGAGCGGCGTCGCCGTGCTGTAGCTTTCGCCGCCACCGAACAGCAGGCGGTTGTCGGCGGTGACGCGGAAATAATCCAGCACCAGGTTGGTGTCGAAGGCGGCGGAGCGGTGGCGGATCAGGCTGTCCGCCAGTTCCGCCGGCAACGGCTCGGTGGTGATGATGTAGGTGCCCACCGGCATGATGCGTGCGGCCAGTTCCGGCGCGATCTGCGCGCCGAACTCGGGCAGGTAGACGTTGCCGGCCAGCACCACAAAGTCGCAGCGCACCTCACCCTGCGCGGTCTTCACGGTCGCCGGTGTACCGCGCTCGACGGCGATGGCGGCAGAGTTTTCGCACAGCTGTACGCCGGCGCGTTGCGCGGCGGCGGCGAGGCCGAGGCAGTACTTGAGCGGGTGCAGATGGCCGGACAGCGGGTCGAAGGCGCCGGCATGGAAATGGTCGCTGGCGATCCAGTCGCCCAGCTCGGCGTGCGCAATGGCTTGCAGCTGGTAGTCGTAGCGCTGCGCCAGGTGCTGCACCCAGTGTTCCAGGGCATGGGCCTTGCGCCGGCCGATGGCGAGGCTGAGATGGCCGGCGGTGTATTCGCAGTCGATGCCCTGCTGCGCGATGGTTTCCCGCAGCCAGTGCAGCCCCGCGATGGAGATGTCCCAGGCGCGGCGCGCCTCTTCCCGCGGCAGTTGCACCTCGATGGCCTCCAGGCCGGCGAAGCCGTAGCCCGCCAGCACCTGTCCGCCGTTGCGGCCCGAGGCGCCCCAGCCCAGGCGGCGCGCCTCCAGCAGGGTGACGCGATAGCCGCGTTGCGCCAGCTCCAGCGCCGCCGCCAGCCCGGCATAGCCGCCGCCCACCACGCAGACGTCCGCTGTGTGAGATCCCCTCAGCGGCGCCGCCACGGGGGGGCGCGCCACCGTCGCCTCGTAGTAGGAGTGGCGGGTAAGGTCGGATTCTTTGTCGAGGAGGGCCATGCGGGTCGGAGTGGTCGCGGGGGAGGCCGCCTACAAAACTGTGGATGAAAACCGCCGTACTGGCAACGTACCGGGGCGCGCGGCGTGACATATTTTTGTAGCGGGCGCGCTACACTGTGCGCCTTTCCCAGGCAGGCTGTCCCCATGGCACTCACCGCTACCGTCTTCAAGGCCGAGTTACAGATCGCGGATATGGACCGCGGCTACTACGCCGACCACAGCCTGACCCTGGCTCGCCATCCGTCGGAAACCGACGAGCGCATGATGGTGCGCCTGCTCGCCTTTGCGCTACACGCCGGTGAGGGGCTGCAGTTCACCAAGGGCTTGTGCGCCGACGATGAGCCGGAGCTGTGGCAGCGCAGCCTTACCGACGACATCCTGCTGTGGATCGATGTCGGCCTGCCCGACGAGCGGCGCCTGCGCAAGGCCTGCAACCGCGCGCGCCAGGTGGTGCTGTATGCCTACGGCGGCCGCACCGCGGAGCAGTGGTGGCAGCGCAGCGCGCCGGAGCTGCGGCGCCATGACAACCTGCAGGTGTGCAATCTGCCGCCGGAGGCGACGGCGGCGCTGGCCGGGCTGGTCAGCCGCACCATGCGCCTGCAATGCACCATTCAGGAAGGGCAGGTGTGGCTGGGCAATGGCACCGACACGGTGCTCGTCGAGCCGCAGGTCTGGCAGGGGGCATGAGCCGTTTCGCCGCCATCGACTTCGAGACCGCCACCTACGGCGCTGACAGCGCCTGCGCCCTGGCGGCGGTGATCGTCGAGGACGGTCGCATCGTGCAGCAGCTGTATGAACTGATCCGGCCGCCGACGCGCACGTTTTCCTTCACCCACATCCACGGCCTGCGCTGGAGCGACGTGCAGGACGCGCCGGACTTCGCCGCCGTCTGGGCAACATTCGCACCGGCGCTGCGCGAGGTGGAATTCCTCGCCGCCCACAATGCGCCCTTCGACAAGGGCGTGCTCAACGCCTGTTGCAACCGTTACGGACTCGCCGTGCCGCCGCAGCCCTTCGTCTGCACCGTGCAGCTGGCGCGTGCGCAGTGGAACATCCGCCCCACCAAACTGCCCGATGTGTGCCGCCACCTCGGCATCGAACTGGTCCACCATCGGGCCGACTCCGATGCCGCCGCCTGCGCGCGGATCGTGATTGCGGCGGAACAGGCGGGTTGGTGTTTCAACCCCTGATGCGTCAGCCGCCGATGAGGCGATCGTAGATGAGGAAGCCGGCGACGTAGGTGCCGACGGCGGAACCCAGGCTGGCGAGGAAGAACACCAGCAGGGTGCGCGCGACGCGGTTGCGCCACCAGCCGCGCCAGTGGGTGACATCGTGGCGCAGGTTGTTGAAGTCGGCGACGCGCGGCTTGCGGAAATACAGCTCCACCGCCCCGGCCACCATGCCGGCGCCGATCATCGGATTGAGCGAGGTCCACGGCGCGGCGAGGAAGGCGGTGAGCACGGTGGCCGGATGTCCCGCCGCGATGAGCGCGCCGAGTGCCGACAGCACGCCGTTGATCAGCAGCCAGTCCCAGATCATCGCCCAGCCCAGGTCCGGGCTGCGGCTGAAGCCGATGCCGAAACCGGCGAGGATCACCGCGACGATCAGCCACGGGATCAGTTTCGGCCAGCGCGAGGCCGGCGGGCGCGCCTCCAGCCGCCGCACGGTGGCATCGGCGTCGGCGCAGGTGTTGCCTGTTTCCAGGTGGCTGGCGATGCCCTTGAGGTGGCCGGCGCCGATCACCGCGAGTACATTCTTGTAGCCGTCGCGCCGTGCCTCCTGACACAGACGCGCCGCCATGTACTGATCGCGTTCGGCGATGAGCGGCTCATACAGCACGGTGTTGCGATCGGCGAATTCGGCGAAGGTGGTTTCCAGCAGGTCGCCTTCCTTCAGCCGCTCGATCTCCTGTTCACTCACCTGCTCACGCGACAGCACGCTGCCGAGCAGGCCGCCGAGGATGTTGAGGCGCTGCCACCAGGGCACGTTGCGGTAGACGCGGCGCAGGGTGGTGCCGACGTCGCGATCGATGAGCAGCACCGGCAGGCCGCGTTGCAGCGCGCCCTCCATGGCCGTGCGCATCTCCTCGCCGGGACGCACGTTGAACTGTTCGGCCAGGCGCTGCTGGTAGGCGCCGAGGGCCAGGCTGGCGGCCATCATCGCGGCGCGGCCCTGGCGGAACACCTGATACAGATCGGTCTGGCCCCACACATCCGGATTGACCAGTGCCTGATGGCGCGCCGGGCACAGCTCGATGGCCACGGCATCGAAGTCACCGCTGGCGAGCAGCGTGTGCACATCCTCGGCGCTGGCGCGCGAGACGTGGGCGGTGCCGAGCAGGGTGTAGCTGATGCCGTCGCGGCGGATGCGGCGCAGCGGGCCGCTGGTGCGTGGAGTTTCTTCAGGCATGGAGATGATGGCTTGGGGTGGAGGCGCGATTATCCCCGCAAGGGGTGCAAGATTCAAAATTCGAGATTGAAAACCACAGGGGCCGCACGCATCCTTGCGGTGAGTCCTGCCACTGAAGCCACGTCATGCTGTTCGCCATCATCGGTTTGCTGATTCTGTTTCTTACCCTGGCTCCGGCACTGTGGGCCAGGGCGGTGCTGCGCCGCTACAGCGGCGAGCGCCGCGACTATCCGGGCAGCGGCGGCGAACTGGCGCGTCATCTGCTCGATCGTCACGGCCTGAAGCAGGTGGTGGTGGAGACGACGGAACAGGGCGACCACTACGACCCGCAGGCGAAGGCGGTGCGCCTCGCGCCGGAACATTTCAATGGCCGCTCGCTCACCGCCGTGACGGTGGCGGCCCATGAGGTGGGCCATGCGCTGCAGGATCACAGCGGTTATGCGCCGCTGGCCTGGCGCACGCGCCTGGTGCGCGTGGCCCAGGGGGCGGAGAAGGCCGGCGCGGCCTTGATGCTGGCGCTGCCGGTGCTGACCCTGCTGACGCGGGCGCCCTCCGCCGGGCTGGTGATGTTCCTCGCCGGCCTCGCCAGTTTCGGCGGCGCCATCCTGGTGCATCTGGTGACCCTGCCGGTGGAACTGGACGCCAGTTATCGCCGCGCCCTGCCGCTGCTGGGCAGCGGCTATCTGCCGCCCGGCGACCTGCGTCCGGCGCGGCAGATCCTCACCGCCTGCGCCTTCACCTACGTTGCCGCCTCGCTGTTCAGCGTGCTCAACCTGGCGCGCTGGTGGGCCATCCTGCGGCGCTGAAACAGCGCGCCCGGTTTTGCGCTACAGTGAGGGACCGGAGCGCGGTGGACAACGATGCGGCTGAGCGAGAGTGAACGAACCTGCCTGGAGTATCTGGCGCTGCATCCCGACAGCGCGGGCGAGGCGTGCAGCAGCGCGGTGCTGGAGGTGCTCGTGGCGCATGGACTGCTGGAGCGTCATGTGCTGGTGCCGCTGCCGGGTCTGGCCTGGCGCTGTCACTATCGCCTGACGGCGGCCGGGCTGCAGCTCCTGCACTCCGGTGCCTGACTATCCGGCATCCGTCTTCCGCAGCCGTTTGAGAAACACCTGCATCTCCTTCGCCGCCTGGATGTCCCCCTTTTCCTCCGCAATGCGTATGCCCGCCTCGTAGGCGGCAACGGCCTCAGCGTTGCGGCCGGCGGCGGCCAGGGCCCTGCCGAGCAGCTTGTGGCTGGCGGAGTGCGCCGGGTCGTGGCGCAGGGCGGCGCGCAGATGGTCGATGGCGCGCGCGGGATCGCCCTGCTTCAGCCAGGCACTGCCCAGACCGAAGCGCAGCATCAGGTTGTCCTGGCCGGCGGCGAGCAGTCTTTCCAGTGCGGTGGGGTCCATGGACAGGACATGGGGCCGCGGCGCGGGCCGGGCAAGGTCAGGCGGGTCGCTGCGCCACCAGATAGGCCTCGTCGCGCAGGCCGCGCGCGGTGTCGCCCACGGTGTCCTCCTCGCGGTAGGCGATGACATCCAGCGCGCTGAACAGGTGCAGCAGTTCGTTGCGCGCCAGGCGGAAGGCGGGATTGCCCGGGCCGTGTTCACCGACCTGCGTGCGGGTCCAGGTCTGGTAGTAGAGCAGACCGCCGGGTTTGAGCGCGGCCTGGATGGCCGGGCACAGGCGGCGCTCCAGGTAGCGGCTCACGGCGATGACGTCGAAGTGGTGTTCCGGCAGGCCGTGTTGCGTCAGGTCGCGCACCTCGGCATGGAGCGGCAGGTCGTGCGCGCGGGCGTAGGCGTTGAGTTTGTCCACCGCCACGGCGGAGAGGTCCCAGGCGAGGGTGTCGAGGCCCCGGGCGGCGAGCAGCAGGGCGTTGGCGCCAAGGCCACAGGCGAGGTCCAGCGCGCGGCCGTGGCCCGGCAGCAGGTGGGCATAGTCGCGCAGTACCTGCACCGGCTCGCCGTCGCCGACGCTGGCGTCGCGGTAGCGTGTGTCCCACTTGGCGGCGTCGGACACCTTACTTGCGCCAGAACATGGGCGACAGCAGCGCCAGGATGGTGAAGATCTCCAGGCGGCCGAGCAGCATGGCGAAGGTGCAGATCCAGGTGGCGGCGTCATTGAGCGGCGCAAAGCTCATGCCGACCTCGCCCAGGCCGGGGCCGAGGTTGTTGAGGGCGGAGGCGACGGCGCCGAAGGCGGTGACCTGGTCCACGCCGGTGGCCATCACCAGCAGCATGAGGAAGGCGAACACCGCGATATAGAGGGCGAAGAAGCCCCACACCGCATCGATGACGCGCTCGGGCAGGGCGCGACCGCCCAGCTTGATGGGGCGGATGATGCTGGGGTGCAGCAGCCGCCACAGCTCGCGCGAGCCTTCCTTGGCGAGGATGATGAAGCGGATCACCTTCATGCCGCCGGCGGTGGAGCCGGCGCAGCCGCCAAGGAAGCTGGTGAAGATCAGCAGCACCGGCAGGAACAGCGGCCAGATGGAAAAATCATCGGTGCTGAAGCCGGAGGTGGTGATCACCGAGGCGACCTGGAAGGCGGCGTGGCGCAATGCGCTGCCGACATCGCTGTATTGGCCGGTGAGATACAGAGTGGCGGTGATGATCAGGATCAACGCCGCGACGATGGCGAGAAACACGGCGGTCTGGGTGTCGTGCCAGTAGACCTTGGGGCTGCGCATGCGCAGGACGATGAAGTGCACATTGAAGCTGATGCCGCCGAGCAGCATGAAGACGATGGCGATGGTTTCGATGGCCACGCTGTCGAAGTAGGCGAGACTGGCATCGTAGGTGGAGAAGCCGGCGGTGGACACCGTGCTGAAACTGTGGGCGACGGCGTCGAAGGCCGACATGCCGGCGGCCCAGTAGGCCAGGGCGCAGGCGATGGTGAAGCCGACATAGATGCCCCACAGCGCGCGTGCCGTCTGCGTGATGCGCGGGGTGATCTTTTCGTCCTTCATCGGGCCGGCGGTCTCGGCGCGGAACAGCTGCATGCCACCGACGCCGAGCATGGGCAGGATGGCGATGGCCAGCACGATCACGCCGGCGCCGCCCAGCCATTGCAGCTGCTGGCGGTACATCAGGATCGACGGCGGCATGCTGTCCAGGCCGGACAGCACGGTGGCGCCGGTGGTGGTGAATCCGGAGACCGCCTCGAAGGCGGCGTCGGTGATGGAGATGTCGAGGCCCAGCACCAGGGGCAGCGCGGCGGTGAGGCCGATCACGCTCCAGAACAGCGTCACCACCACGAAGGCCTCGCGCGTGCGCAGGTTGCCGGTATGGCCGCGGCCCGGCAGCCAGAATACCAGGCCGAGCAGCACCAGCAGGCCCTGGCTGAGCAGGAAGTTGTCCAGCTGGCCGTCGTTGGTATACCAGGCGATGGCGGCGGGGGGAAACAGTGTCGCCGCGAAGATGACCAGGAAGATGCCGAGCAGGCGGGCGATGAGCGGCAGGCGCATGGCGACGGTCTACAGGAAGGTGATGCCGACCTGGAACAGGCGTTCCACTTCCGGGATGCGTTTCTTGTCCACCACGAACAGGATCACGTGGTCCTCCGCCTCGATCACCGTGTCGTGATGGGCGATGAGCACGTCGCTGCCGCGCACGATGGCACCGATGGTGGTGCCGTGCGGCAGCTTGATGTCCTCGATGGCACGGCCGACGACCTTGGACGACAGCTTGTCGCCATGCGCCACCGCCTCGATGGCCTCGGCGGCACCGCGCCGCAGTGAATGCACCGCCGCCACGTCGCCGCGGCGCACGTGGGTGAGCAGCGAGCCGATGGTGGCCTGCTGCGGCGAGATGGCCACATCGATCTCGCCGCTCTCCACCAGGTCGACGTAGGCGGCGCGGTTGATCAGCGTCATCACCTTGCGCGCGCCGAGGCGCTTGGCCAGCATCGACGACAGGATGTTGGCCTCGTCGTCGTTGGTGAGGGCGCAGAACACGTCGGTTTCCTCGATGTTTTCCGCCAGCAGCAGCTCGGCATCGGCGGCATCGCCCTGCAGCACGATGGTGCGCGACAGCTCTTCCGACACGGCACGGGCGCGCGCCGGATTGTGATCGATGAGCTTGACCTGGTAGTCGTTCTCCAGCGCCGCGGCCAGACGTTTGCCGATGTTGCCGCCGCCGGCGATGATGACGTGACGCGCCGGCTTTTCCAGGCGGCGCAGCTCGCTCATCACGGCGCGGATGTCCTTCTTCGCGGCGATGAAGAACACCTCGTCGTCGGCCTCGATGACGGTGGTGCCTTCCGGAATGATTGGACGACCGCGGCGGTAGATGGCGGCGACGCGGGTATCGACGCCGGGCATGTGCTGGCGCAGGGTCTGCAATTCGTGGCCCACCAGCGGGCCGCCGTAATAGGCCTTCACCGCGACCAGCTGCACCTTGCCCTCGGCAAAGTTGAGCACCTGCAGCGCACCGGGATATTCGATCAGGCGGTGGATATAGTCGGTGACCAGCTGTTCCGGGCTGATCAGCACGTCGATGGGGATCGACTCGGGATTGAACAGCTGCGGGTGCACCAGGTATTCGAGGGCGCGCACGCGGGCGATCTTGGTGGGCGTGCGGAACAGTGAGTAGGCCACCTGGCACGCCACCATGTTGGTCTCGTCGGAGTTGGTGACGGCGATCAGCATGTCGGCATCTTCCGCGCCGGCGCGCTGCAATACTTCGGGATGCGAGGCCTGGCCGGTCACCGTGCGCAGGTCGAGGCGGTCCTGCAAGGCCTGCAGGCGCTGCGGCTCGGTATCGACGACGGTGATGTCGTTGGCTTCGCTGGCGAGATTGTTGGCGAGGGAGGAACCCACCTGGCCGGCGCCGAGGATGATGATCTTCATGGCCGCGATTCCGCTGTGCGTTGGGCGCGAATTGTACGTGAGGAAAAAAAGCAGATACAAGTTACAAGTGACAAAATACAAGCGATTGGGCCCGCTGCGCTCGCGCTGTGTTGAATCAAAACGTTTGTGCGCGTTGCGCATTCCTCCACTTGTACCTTGTCACTTGGCACTCGTATCTCTCTTTCAGCCCCTGCTCTTCGCATCGATCCCCAGCGACTTCAACTTGCGATACAGATGGGTGCGCTCGATGCCGGAATGCTGGGCCACCTGGTTGATGTTGCCGTCGTGGCGGGCGAGCAGCTCGAGGAAGTAGCGGCGCTCGAAGTTTTCCCGCGCCTCGCGCAGCGGCAGGTCGATGTCCGGGGTGGCCGCCGTGGCGCTGGTCACGCTGAGCGTGCCCAGGGCGGCCTCCACCTCGGCGGCATCGACATCGCCGCTGCCGCCGACGATGAGCAGGCGCTGCACCAGGTTGCGCAGCTCGCGCACATTGCCGGGCCAGGGGTGGTTGCGCAGGCGGTTCTGCGCCGCTACGGAAAAGCTGCGGTAGGGCAACTTTTCCTGGCTGACGAAGTAATCGACGTAAAAGGCGATGAGGTCGCTGACATCCTCGCTGTGCTCGCGCAGCGGCGGCACCGTGAGCGGCACGACGTTGAGATGGTAGTAGAGGTCGTTGCGGAACAGGCCGTCACGCACACGCTGGCCGAGATCGTAGTGGGTGGCGGCGATGACGCGTATGTCCACCTTGACCGGATCGGTGCCGCCGACGCGATGGTAGCTGCGCGTCTCCAGCGCGCCGAGCAGGCGCGCCTGGGTGGCGCTGTCCATGTCGGCGATGTCGTCGAGGAACAGGGTGCCGCCGTTGGCCTGCTCCAGCAGGCCGTAGTGCACCTTGTCGCCCTCCTCGCTGCCGAACAGTTCCACGGTGGCGTTGTCGCCCAGCAGGGAGGCGACGCCGACGCTGATGAAGGGACCGTCGCGGCGTGCACTGCAAGCGTGGAGGTAGCGCGCCATCACGCCCTTGCCGGCGCCGGGTTCACCGCTGATCAGCACGGTGGTGCCGTGCTGGGCGACACGGCGCACCTGCTCGCGCAACTGTTGCATGGCGGCGCTGCGCCCCACCGGCTCGCCCACCGGCTGGGCCAGGCGCTTGAGGCCGACATTCTCGCGCTGCAGGTTGTAGGCCTCCAGCGCCCGCTCCACCGTCACCAGCAGCTTGGCCAGGGACAGCGGCTTTTCGATGAAGTCGTAGGCGCCGAGGCGGGTGGCCTCCACGGCGGTCTCCACGGTGCCATGGCCGGACATCATGATCACCGGCGTGGTGAGCGGGCCTTCCTCGCTCCACTCCTTGAGCAGGCTGATGCCGTCGGTGTCCGGCATCCAGATATCGAGCAGCACCAGGTCGGGACGGTGCGCCTTGCGCGCCTTGCGCGCGGCGGCGGCATTTTCCGCGGTATCCACCTCGTAGCCCTCGTCGCGCAGGATGTCCTGCAGCAGCGACCGGATGTCCGGTTCGTCGTCCACCACCAGGATGTAGCCGTGCGCCATGGTTCAAGGTCCTCGTCAGCGTTGCGGTCGGAGATGAGGTACGAGGAACGGGACACGAGGTACGAAAATCTGGCGTGCGCGCCGCGCACACTATTCCTCGCATCTCGTATCTTGCGCCTCGCGCCTCTGTTCCGCTTTTTTAACCGGCAAGCGAATCATAATGCACGCCCCGCCTTCCGGCATGTTTTCCACCCATATCATGCCGCCGTGTTCTTCCACGATCTTCTTGACGATGGCGAGCCCCAGGCCGGTGCCCTTGGGCTTGCTGGTGACGTAGGGCTCGAACAGGTTGGCCAGCATCTCCTCGGGAATGCCGGGGCCGTCGTCGCATACCGACAGCTCCACGTAGCGGCAGCCGGTTTCCTGGGCGCAGCGGGTGGTGATGCGGATATGGGCGCCGGCCGGGCCGCAGGCCTCCAGCGCGTTCTTGATCAGGTTGTGCAACACCTGGCGCAGGCGGCCGGCATCGGCCTCGATGGTCGGCGTACGCGGATCCAGTTGCAGGTCGAAGCCGATGGGCCGCTGCTCGGTCCGGTACAGTTCCACCACTTCGTTGACGATGCGGTTCATGCCCACCATCTCCAGCCGGATCTGCGGTGGGCGGGCATAGTCGGAAAAGGCCTTCACCATCTCCTTCATGGCCTCCACCTGTTGCACGATGGTGTGGGTGGCGCGGTCCAGCACCTCGGCGTCGGCCCCCGGCATGGTGGCGAGGTATTTGTGGCGCAGGCGTTCGGCGGAGAGCTGGATCGGCGTGAGCGGGTTCTTGATCTCGTGGGCCAGGCGCCGCGCCACCTCGCCCCAGGCGGCGTCGCGCTGGGCCTGGATCAGGGCGGTGATGTCGTCGAACACGATGACGTGGCCGCCGCCCGACTGTTCGCTGTCATTGGCACCGTCGATGCCGGGCAACAGGGCGCCGCGGCACATCAGCACCTGGCGGCCCTTGGGGCCGAATAACACCAGTTCCGCGCGCCACTCCGGTTCAGCCGGCACCAGGTGCGGCAGCAGTGCCTCGATGAACTGGTCCAGGGCCGGATGGCGTCCGGGCAGGTCTTGCAGGGGGCGGCCCAGGGCGTCGTGCAGTTCGACGCCGAGGATCTGGCCGGCGGCCGCATTGGCGGTGTGCAGGACGCCGTCGCTGTCCAGCGTCAGCACGCCGGAAGACAGGCGTCCGAGCACGGCCTCCAGATAGGTGCGCTGTTCCTCGGCCTGGCGCTGGCTGAGGCGCGCCGCCTGCTGGCTCTGGGCGATCTTGTAGGTCATCTCGTTGAAGGAGCGCACCAGGAAGCCCAGTTCGTCGCGCCCCGGCAGGGGCAGGCGCTTGTCGTAGTCGCCGGCGGCCACGGCGCGGGTGCCCTCGGCCAGGTCGCGGATCGGCGCCACCAGGCGGCGCGCCGAGAAGAACGCCGCCCAGACGGCGGTGAGCAGGGACAGCAGCAGGATCAGCGACAGGGTGAGGGTGAAGCTGTATTTCAGCGGCTGGCGCAGGAAGGCCAGTTCGGTGTACTGGGAATAGGTCTCCTGCACGCTGTCGGCGAGGAGGCTGAGGCGCTCCGCCACCGGAAACAGGGCGTGCAGCACACGCGCCTCGGCAGCGGGGTCAAGGGACGGCAGGGTGACGGCGACGCGCACGTGCATGCCTGCCGTGCCCAGCGGCTCCAGGCGGGCATAGTCCAGACCCTGACGTAGTTGCTGCAATACCGCTTCGCTGGGCATCGCCGGGATGATGGCGGTGGGGTCCATGCTGGCGCTGGCGATGACACGGCCGCGCAGGGTGAGCAGGGTCATCTCTGCCGCCTCGCTGTGCTGGCGCAACTCATTGAGCTTGAGGGCCGCCGCGCTGTCCGGTACCGGGACCAGTTCGGCGGCGGCGAGGCGGGTCTGGCGCAACAGCTCGCGCAGGCGGCCGTCGAGGGAGGCGCGGCCCAGCTCCAGGGCATCCTGGAGAGACTTTTCCACCCGCAGGTCGAACCAGCTGTCGATGCCGCGGTGGAGGAACTGCAGCGAGAAGTAATACACCACCGATACCGGCGCCAGGGCCAGCAGCACGAACATCACCACCAGGCGCAGGGTGAGGCGCGAGCCGGGGGCGTGGTCGCGGTACTGCTGCAGCAGGTGGATCAGGTTGCGGCCGATGAGGGCGATGAGCAGCAGCAGGGCCAGGATGTTCACCGCCAGCAGCAGCGAGTAGAGGCGGCCGAACAGGGCGGTGTTCTGGATGGCGCCGCTCAGCAGGTAAAACGAGGCCAGCAGCAGCACCAGCAGCAGCGCTACCGGCCGCGGCCCGGAGGTGAGGCGCTTCAGGGTGTCAAGGAGCATGTGTACCACGCGCTCGACAGGCGCCAGGCGGGGGTGACGTAGGCCACCGGGCGCAGCGGCGCCGGCAGGGCCTCGATGTCCAGGGAGACGCGCAATTGCACCTCGTAATCCTCGCCGGCCTCGATCTGTTCGGCCGGCAACAGGGGAAAATGGTCCACCGCCCCCAACTCGCTCAGGGCCATGCCGAGGGTGGGGTGGATGGTGAGTTCGCCGCTGTCCAGGTTGCGCAGCAGGTATTGATCGGAAAAGGCATGGTAGGTGAGCTGGTGGCGCTGCGTCAGCCTGGCGAGGGTCTCGTTGGTCCACCACTTGCGCACCCGCTGCACCTCCACCTCCATCTGCAGGGTGAGGGGCACGCCGTTGTCCAGGGCCTCCAGCACCTCATCGCCGAAGTGGTAGCCGATGCGGGCGGTGAGCTGGTAGGTGTCATCCTCCAGGCTGGTGGCGGCGGCGTGGATCTCGAAACCGGCGGCATGCACCGGGAGGCTGGACAGGCAGAGGGCGAACACGGAGAGCAGCCGGCGCCAGCCAGCCAGCCGCACCCCGTTATGTCTTGCGCAGGACCGCGTAATAGAAGCCATCCATTCCATTCTCGCCGGGCAGGATCTGTCGCCCCGCCGCCACGGCCCGCCCCCAGGAGGCCGTGATGGGGAGTTCTTGCGCCTGTGCTTCGTCGTGCAGAAAGGCGGTCACCTGCCCGGCGTTCTCCGCCGTGAGTATGGAGCAGGTGGCGTAGACAAGGATACCGCCCGGCGCCAGCAAGGGCCACAGCGCACGCAGCAGGCGTGCCTGCTGCGCGGCGAGGGTGGTGATGTCCTCCGCACGGCGCAGGGCCTTGATGTCGGGGTGGCGCCGGATCACCCCGCTGCCGGAGCAGGGGGCGTCGAGCAGGATGCGATCGTAAGGCTTGCCGTCCCACCACGTCGCCGGCTCGCCCGCGTCGCCGGTGCGCAGTGCGGCGGTGAGCCGCAGGCGCGCGAGGTTTTCCGCCACCCGCTGCAGGCGCTCGGCCTCGCTGTCCAGGGCCAGCAGCTCGATCTCGGGACAGGTTTCCAGCATGTGGCCGGTCTTGCCGCCGGGCGCGGCGCAGGCGTCCAGCACGCGCTGGCCCGGTGCCAGTTGCAGCAGGCCGGCGGCGAGCTGCGCGGCCGCATCCTGTACCGACACGGCGCCTTCGGCAAAGCCGGGTAGCTGTTCCACCGCCGCCGGGGCGGCGAGGGTGATGGCGTCGGGCACATGCGCCACGGCACAGGCGGCAAGGCCTGCCGCCTCCAGCCGGGCGAGATAATCAGCGCGGCTGCCCTGCCGGCGGTTGACGCGCAAGGTCATGGGCGGGCGGGCGTTGTTGGCGGCGGCGATGGCGCGCCAGTCTTCGGGCCAGTCCTGCTCGAAGCGGGCCAGCAGCCAGGCGGGATGGGCCAGGGCGGCCGATGTGCTGGCGTCCACCGCGGCGAGCAGGGACTCCTGCTCGCGCAGCAGCCGGCGCAGCACGCCGTTGAGCAGGCCGCGCGCCCATTCCTTCTTCAGTTTTACCGTGGCGTCGACGGTGAGCGACACCGCGGCGTGGGGCGGCACGTTGAGATAGAGCAGCTGGTACAGGCCGACCAGCAGCAAGGCGTGCACGTCGCTGTCGCGGGCGCGCAGCGGCTTGTCCAGCAGCCTCGAGGCCAGGGCCTCCAGCCGCGGCGCCCAGCGCAGGGTGCCGTAGCACAGCTCCTGGGTCAGGCCGCGCTCGGCCGGCGGCACGCTGTTCAGGGCCGGCGGCAGGGCGGCGGCCAGGGAGCGGCCCTCGGCCAGCACCTGCTCGATGACCCGGGCTGCGGCGCTGCGGGCATCCTCCTTGCGGTGTTTAGCCATTGCCGAGGGTTACGCCGTCGAGCGGGTGGGCATTGAGAAAGTCGCCGGCGGCCAGCGGTTTGCCGCCGGGTAGTTGCACGCGCCGCAGGCGCAGCAGGCCGTCGCCGGTGGCGACGTCGATGCCGTCGCGTCCGCTGCGTACCACGCGGCCGGGGGCGGCGTCGGCGGCCTCATGCAGCACCACCGCCTCCCACACACGCAATACCTCGTCGCCCAGCCGCGCCTGCGCCACCGGCCAGGGATTGAAGGCGCGCACCTGGCGCGACAGCTCCACGGCGCTGCGCGACCAGTCGATGGCGGCCTCGGTCTTGTCCAGTTTCTTGGCGTAGTTGGCCAGGGCCTCGTCCTGCGCTTCGCCGTGCAGGGTGCCCGCCTGGAGCCGGTCCAGCGCGGTGAGCAGGGCCTCGGCGCCGAGGGCGGCGAGGCGGTCGTGCAGCGTGGCGGCGGTGTCGTTGTCGCTGATCGGGGTGCGGACCTTATACAGCATGGCGCCGGTATCGAGGCCGACGTCCATCTGCATGATGGTGATGCCGGTTTCGGCGTCGCCCGCCAGGATGGCGCGCTGGATCGGTGCGGCACCGCGCCAGCGCGGCAGCAGCGAGCCGTGGATGTTGAGGCAGCCGTGGCGCGGCAGGTCCAGCACCGCCTTGGGCAGCAGCAGGCCATAGGCGGCGACCACCATCACGTCCGGCCGGAGCGCGGCCAGTTCCTGCTGCGCCGCCGCGTCCTTCAGCGACAAGGGCTGATATACCGGCACGCCGTGCTCCAGCGCCAGGGCCTTGACCGGACTGGGGGTGAGCTTGCGGCCGCGGCCGGCGGGACGGTCCGGTTGGGTATAGGCGGCGATGACCTGGTGGCGTGAGGCCAGCAGGGCCTTGAGGGCCACGGCGGCGAACTCGGGCGTGCCGGCAAAGACGATCTTCAGCGGATTCATGGGGGTACCGAAAGGATGGGGGCGTGACCGGGCCCGTTGTTGGTGGGCGCTTACAGTGTCTGGCGGCGCAGCTTTTCGAGTTTTTTGCGTATGCGCTCGCGCTTGAGGCTGGAGAGATAGTCGACGAACAGCTTGCCCTCCAGGTGATCCATTTCGTGCTGGATGCACACCGCCAGCAGGCCGTCGGCCTCCAGCTCGAAGGGCTGGCCGTCGCGGTTGAGGGCACGTACCGTGACCTTTTCCGCCCGCTCCACCGTCTCATACACCCCGGGCACCGACAGGCAGCCCTCGTCCATCCGCTCCACGCCGTCGCGGCTGATGATCTCGGGGTTGATGAATACCCGCGGCTCGTTTTTTTCTTCCGATACGTCGATGACGATGACACGCTGGTGCACATTCACCTGGGTGGCGGCCAGGCCGATGCCCGGGGCGTCGTACATGGTGTCGAACATGTCGTCCACCAGGCGGCGGATGCCATCGTCCACCTGGGACACCGGCGCGGCGCGGGTGCGCAGGCGCGGATCGGGGAAATGAAGGATGTTGAGGATGGCCATGGCGGTTTTCCGTGACAAACCTATAGTAATTGCGCAAGACTTGCTGCTAAAGTAATGATGATACTAGGTTCTGGCCTTCAGGACGACCCACCGGCAGCGGCCGCGGGGCCGGGCTGGAACAGGGGGAACCACCCTGAGTCTCGGGTGGACACCGAATTCGATACAAACATCTTACGGGACGCCCATGGAAAAGAATCCGCTCCGTATCTCCCGACTGCTCACCCTGCTGGCAGCCGCTGCCATTGTCGTCGGTTGTGCCAGTGCACCGCAACCGGCGCCGGAACCGCCGCAACCCGAACCGGTCGCAGAACCGGCACCGCTGGTCGTGAAGCCCGATGCCCCGCAGCAATACGTGGTGGTGAAGGGCGATACCCTGTGGGACATCTCCTCGCGCTTCCTCGAGGATCCATGGCGCTGGCCGGAACTGTGGGACAGCAATCCGCAGATCGAAAATCCGCACCTCATCTATCCCGGCGACATCCTGATCCTGGCCTACAAGGACGGGCGTCCCATCATCCAGATCCACCGCGGCGGCAAGATCAGCACCACCGCCCCCGGCCGGCCGGAGGTGCGCCTGTCGCCGAAGGTGCGTGTGGAAGGGCTGGATCGACCCATCCCCACCATTCCCATGGATGCCATCCGCCCGTTCCTGAGCCGCCCGCGCGTGGTGACCCAGGAGGAACTGGAGGCGGCGCCGTATATCGTGTCCAGCGTCGATCGCCACCTGGTCGCCGGCCCCGGCCATCGCATCTACGTGCGCGGCCTCAGCGATGCGAACCTGACGGAATACATGGTGGTGCGTCCGGGCGATGTCTACCGCAACCCCGAGGATCGCGATGATATCCTCGGTTACGAGGCGATCCATCTGGGGGATGCCCAGCTGAAGGACTTCGATGATGTCTCCACCCTGCAGATCAACAAGGCGACACGTGAAATCCTGAACGGCGATCGTCTGCTGCCGATGAACGACGCCCTGTCGGATACCAGCTTCCTGCCGCGCGCGCCCAAGGACAAGGTGCGCGGCCAGATCATCGCCGTGCCGGGCGGCGTGGCCCTCATCGGCCAGTTCCAGGTGGTGGCCATCAACCTGGGTCAGAACGACGGCATGGAGCCGGGTCATGTGCTGGCTGTCTACCAGCGTGGCGAGACGGTGCGTGATGCCCGCCGCGACAACGAGCTGGTCAAGATGCCCGACGAGCATGCCGGTACCCTGATGGTGTTCCGCACCTTTGCCCGCGTCAGCTACGGTCTGGTACTGAAGGCCACCCGCACCATGCACGTGAACGACTTCGTAACCAACCCCTGAGGGCGCATGCCCCCGCACAGACGGCGCCTGCGGGCGCCGTTTGCCTTTGTGGCGGCCGTAGTCGCTATACTGTGAGCCTGGCTATAGGGACATGGCTGACTAGAGATGACCTCCCGCGACGAACTTCACCATTGGCTCGCCCTGTTGCACCTGCCCGGCATCGGTCCGGTGCGGCTGCGCGAATTGCTGGTGCAGCATGGTTCGCCCAGCGCACTGTTCGACCACGGCACGCGCGATCCCGCGCTGGAGCCGGAACTGCGCGCGGCCCTGCGTGCGCCGGCATGGGAGGCCGTGGAGCAGGATCTGGCCTGGGCCGGCGGGGAGCGTCATATCATCACCTTGCAGGATCCCCGCTATCCGCCCCTGCTCGCGCAGCTGCGCGATGCGCCGCCGCTGTTGTTCGTGCATGGTGCGGCCGAGGCCCTGCTCACGCCGCAGCTGGCAATGGTGGGAAGCCGCAATCCAACGCCGCTGGGCGAGGAGACGGCAACGCAGTTTGCCCGTGTCCTGGCGGCCGCCGGACTGACCATCACCAGCGGCCTGGCCCTTGGCATCGACGGCGCGTCCCATCGCGGAGCCCTGGCCGCCAAGGGGCAGACCATTGCGGTGTTCGGCACCGGACCGGATCGCATCTATCCGGCGCGCCATCGTGATCTGGCCCACGCCATCGTCGACGGCGGCGGCGCCCTGGTGAGCGAATATCCGCCGGGTACGCCACCGTTGCCCGGTCATTTCCCGCGCCGCAACCGCCTCATCAGCGGACTGGCGCTGGGCACGTTGGTGGTGGAGGCGGCGCTGCGCAGCGGTTCCCTGCTCACCGCGCGCAGCGCGTCGGAGCAGGGCCGCGAGGTGTTCGCCATTCCCGGTTCGATCCACAACCCACTGGCGCGTGGCTGCCATCGCCTGATACGGGATGGCGCCAAACTGGTGGAGACGGCACAGGACATTCTGGAGGAGCTGGCGCCGCAGCTGCGCGCGGCGCTGGCGCAAGAAGCCACGCCCGAAGTAAGTGAATTTAACCTTGATGAGGATTATCGTCGTCTGCTCGATTGCATCGATTTCGCGCCTACTGCCGTGGACATCCTGGTGGAACGCAGCGGATTGACGGCCGATGCCGTTTCCTCCATGCTGTTGTTACTGGAACTGGAGGGCTTCGTGGCCTCCGCGGCGGGCGGGGGTTATGCCCGGACCAGCAAAGAGAGCCTCTGAATGAAGCAAAACGTGTTTGATGTCCTGATGTACCTGTTCGAAAACTACATCGAAGATGAAATAGGTTTCGACGAGGATCAGGATGCGCTACAAGAGGCACTGCTGGAGGCCGGTTTCCGCCAGAACGAGATCGGCAAGGCCTTCGACTGGTTGGAGGGTCTGGCCGATCTGCAGGACGATGCGCTGCCCGCAGCGGTGCCGTCCGGCTCCCTCCGCTTCTATTCCGAGCCGGAGCTGGAGAAGATCAATACCGAGTGCCGCGGCTTCATTCTGTTCATGGAACAGATGGGCGTGCTCGATTCCGCCACGCGCGAAATGGTCATCGATCGGGTGATGGCGTTGGAAGAGGACGAGGTGGACCTGGAGCAGCTCAAGTGGGTGATCCTGATGGTCCTGTTCAACCAGCCCGGCCGCGAGGCGGCGTTTGCGTGGATGGAAGATCTGGTTCTGGACGAGACGGCGGGTGTGTTGCACTGAGCGCACCCTCTCGTTCGACAAGGTATGCCCGCGTAACGCGGGCATTTGTTTTTTAAGGAAGCAGTATGAGCAAACACCTCGTCATCGTTGAATCGCCGGCCAAGGCCAAGACCATCAAGAAATACCTGGGCAAGGATTTCGAGGTGTTGGCGTCCTATGGCCATGTGCGCGACCTGCGCCCCAAGGAGGGTGCAGTCGATCCGGCGCATGGTTTCAGGATGCAGTATGAGGTCATCGACAAAAACGAAAAGCACGTCGATGCCATCGCCAAGGCGCTCGCCAAGGCCGACAGCCTGTATCTGGCCACTGACCCGGACCGCGAGGGAGAGGCCATTTCCTGGCACCTGTACGAGATCCTCAACGAACGCAAGTTGCTCAAGAACAAGCGAGTGGCACGCGTGGTGTTCCACGAAATCACCAAGAAGGCCATCCAGGAGGCGGTGGAACATCCGCGCGAACTGGCCATGGAGCTGGTCAATGCGCAGCAGGCGCGCCGCGCCCTCGATTACCTGGTGGGCTTCAACCTCTCGCCGCTGCTGTGGAAGAAGATCCGCCGCGGCCTGTCCGCCGGTCGCGTGCAAAGCCCGGCGCTGCGCCTCATCGTCGAGCGCGAGCTGGAGATCGAGGCGTTCAAGGCGCGCGAATACTGGACCATCGAGGCCGATGCCCTGGCCGCCAAGCAGGGTTTTACCGCCAAACTGACCCAACTCGAAGGCGAGAAGATAACCCAGTTCTCCATCACCGACGCCAAACAGGCCAAGGCGGCGGAAAAGACCCTGAGCAAGGCCGCTGCCGGCAAGCTGGTAGTGAGCAAGGTGGAAAAGAAGCAGCGCAAGCGCAATCCGGCGGCGCCGTTCACCACCTCCACCCTGCAACAGGAGGCCTCCCGCAAGCTCGGTTTCACCGCACAGCGCACCATGCGCACCGCGCAACAGTTGTATGAAGGCATCGATATCGGCGGTGAGACCGTCGGTCTCATCACCTACATGCGTACCGACTCGGTGAATCTGGCGCAGGAGGCGCTGGACGAGATCCGCGGCTACATCGCCCAGCGTTTCGGCAAGGACAACGTGCCCAAGGAGCCGCGTATCTACAAGACCAAGTCGAAGAACGCCCAGGAGGCGCACGAGGCGGTACGCCCCACTTCCGTGCTGCGCGAGCCTGACTCACTGAAGGAGCATCTGAGCAAGGAACAGTACAAGCTGTACGAGCTGATCTGGAAACGTACCCTGGCCTGCCAGATGATCCACGCCACCATCGATACCGTGGCGGTGGATATCGCTGCCGGCGCGGGCAACACCTTTCGCGCCAACGGCTCGACCGTGGTGCATCCCGGTTTCATGGCGGTGTACGAGGAGAGTGTGGACGACGCCAAGAAGGATGAGGACGAGGACAACCGTCTGTTGCCGCCGCTGCACGAGGGCGACAGCGTGACCCTCATGGCGATCCGTACCGAACAGCATTTCACCGAGCCGCCGCCGCGCTATTCGGAGGCCTCGCTGGTGAAGGCGCTGGAAGAGTACGGCATCGGCCGTCCCTCCACCTATGCCTCGATCATCTCGACGCTGCAGCAGCGCGAGTACGTGGAGATGGACAAGAAACGCTTCATCCCCACCGACGTTGGCCGCATCGTCAACAAGTTCCTCACCGAACACTTCACCAAGTACGTGGACTACGATTTCACTGCGCATCTGGAGGACGAGCTGGACGAGATCTCGCGCGGCGAGCGCGAGTGGGTGCCGGTGATGGAGGAGTTCTGGGGGCCGTTCAAGGAACTGGTGGAGACCAAGGAGAAGGACGTCAGCCGCAAGGACGTCACCCAGGAGGCCATGGACGAGGCCTGCCCCAAGTGCGGCAAGCCGCTCACCATCCGCCTGGGGCGCCGCGGCCGCTTCATCGGTTGCAGCGGTTATCCCGAATGCGACTACACGCGCAACCTGAACGAGACCGCCGAACAGAAGGAAGAGGCGCCGCCGGAGGTCGTGGAAGGACGCACCTGTCCCAAGTGTGGCTCGCCGCTGATCATCCGCCAGGGGCGTTATGGCAAGTTCATCGGCTGTTCCGCCTATCCCAAGTGCAAGTACATCGAGCCGCTGGAAAAACCGGCGGACACCGGCGTCACCTGTCCGGAGTGCAAGAAAGGCACCTTGGTGCAGCGCAAGTCGCGCTACGGCAAGATGTTCTATTCCTGCAACACCTACCCGGAGTGCAAGTACGCGGTATGGAATCCGCCGATCAACGAGCCGTGCCCGCAGTGCGGCTGGCCGATCCTCACCCTCAAGACCACCAAGCGCCGCGGCACCGAAAAGGTCTGCCCACAGAAGGAATGCGGCTACGCCGAACAGGTGGCGCCGCCGGGCGAGGCGCCGGCCGACGAAGAATAAGGCAAAGGCATTTAACGCAAAGGCGCAAAGGACGCCAAGGGCGCAAAGAATATTTGTATGAAATTTGTCTGAAGGAGCGTCTTTGGCCGATGCGACGTTTGAGCGCTCTGGCGCGCGTCATCGCGGCAGAGCCGCTCCTACCGAAGAAATCTTTGCGGCCCTCTGCGCTCTTTGCGTCTTTGCGTTAAAGCCGTTAAAAAGCATAAGCCGCCGCGACGCGCAGCATAAGAACTCCTGACGTGAGTGCGGCGCTGATTTGCGGTAGATTTGTGCGGAAATTTCAACCGAGGATAGTTCCATGTCCCAGCCGTTCGTCGCCATCCTGATGGGTTCCGATTCCGACCTGCCCACCATGCAGGCCACCTTCGATGTGCTGAAGTCCTTCGGCATCCGCTATGAGGTGCGTGTGCACTCCGCCCATCGCACGCCGGAGGCCACCCACAACTACGTCAAGGACGCCGAGCAGCGCGGTTGCCAGGCCTTCATCTGTGCCGCCGGCCTCGCTGCCCACCTGGCCGGTGCCGTGTCGGCCATCACCGTGCGTCCGGTGATCGGTGTGCCCATGGACGGCGGCCCGCTCAAGGGTCAGGATGCGCTGCTCTCTACCGTGCAGATGCCGGCCGGCATCCCCGTCGCCACCGTCGCCATCGGCAAGACCGGCGCCAAGAACGCCGGTTATCTCGCCGCCCAGATCATGGCCGTCTCCGACGCCGCCCTGGCGCAGAAGCTGCGTGACGAGCGCAAGGCCAATGCCGAGAAGATCCTGGCGCGCAATGCCGAGGTGCAGAAGGAACTCGGCCTCGCCTGACGGCCATGACGCCCTTCCAATTGCGTGAGGCCGTGCGCGCCCTGCGGCGCGGCGGCCTCATCGCCTATCCCACCGAGGCGGTCTATGGTCTCGGTTGTGACCCGCGCAATGCCGATGCCGTACGGCGACTGCTGGAGTTGAAGCAGCGCCCCATGGACAAGGGCCTGATCCTGGTGGCCGCCGACTTCGCGCAGCTGCAACCCTATCTGCTGCCCCTGGCCGACACGCTGGCCCGACAGGTATCTGCGTCCTGGCCCGGTCCGGTGACCTGGCTGTTGCCGGTGCCGTCGCAGGTGCCGGTGTGGCTGCGCGGCAGGCACGACAGCCTGGCAGTACGCGTCAGCGCCCATCCTGTGGTGCGTGCCTTGTGCGCCGCCTTCGGCGGCCCCATAGTTTCCACCAGTGCCAACCCCGCCGGGCAGCGCCCGGCACGCGATCCGTTGACGGTGCAACGTATGTTCGCCGGCCATGTCGACTGCATCCTGCACGCCCCGCTGGGCGGACTGGAGCGTCCCACCGAGATTCGTGATGGCCGGACCGGCCGCATCGTGCGCGCCGGGCAGTAGCCCGAGGTGCCCGCATGAATCAAGCCGATATCGATGCCGTGGCGCAGTATCTGCGCGAGTTGCAGGACCGCCTGTGCGCAGCCTTGCAGCAGGAGGATGGCGCGGCGGAGTTTCGGGAGGATGCCTGGCACAAGCCGGCGGGTGGCGGCGGCCGCACCCGCGTGCTCGCCGATGGTGCGCTGTTCGAGCAGGCCGGGGTCAACTTCTCCCATGTGATGGGTGATAGCCTGCCGGCAGCGGCGACGGCGGCACGGCCTGAGCTGGCCGGCCGTTCCTGGCAGGCGATGGGCGTGTCGCTGGTGCTGCACCCGCGCAATCCCTATGTGCCCACCTCGCATATGAATGTGCGCCTCTTCGTGGCGGAAAAGGCCGGCGCGGCGCCCTTGTGGTGGTTCGGCGGCGGTTATGACCTGACGCCGTATTACGGTTACAAGGAAGATGTGGTGCACTGGCACCGCACCGCGCGCACGGCCTGCGCGCCGTTCGGCGATGAGGTCTACCCACGCTACAAGCAGTGGTGCGACGAGTATTTCTTTCTCAAACACCGCAACGAGGCGCGTGGGGTCGGCGGGATATTCTTCGATGACCTCAATGCCTGGGGTTTTGTGAAATGTTTTGCCTTCGTGCGCAGTGTCGGCGATAGCTATCTCGGCGCCTACCTGCCCATCGCGCAACGTCGCCGCGACACACCGTATGGCGAACGGCAGCGCGACTTCCAGCTCTATCGCCGAGGCCGCTACGTGGAGTTCAATCTGGTATGGGACCGTGGCACCCTGTTTGGCCTGCAATCCGGCGGCCGTACCGAGTCCATACTGATGTCCATGCCGCCGCTGGTGAAATGGCGGTATGACTGGCAGCCCGCGCCAGGCAGTGCAGAGGCGCAGTTGTACGAGAAATTTCTGCCACCGCGCGACTGGCTGGCCGGTATATCGTAGGGGCCGGCTCCTCACCGGCTGGAGTCAGTCCGGACGGTTGCGCATGAAGTCGGCCACCTTGCCCAGCGCCCGCTCCAGTTCGTCGCGCAGTGCCCCGTCGGTTACGGTTTCCGCCAGCGCCTGGCGCATGCAGCCCATCCACTGGTCGCGGATGTCACTGTCGATGGCGAAGGGCATGTGGCGCATGCGCAGGCGCGGATGGCCGTACTTCTCTTCGTACAGCCCGGGGCCGCCGGTCCAGCCGGAGAGGAATTCGAACAGCTTCTCGCGCGAAACCCGCAGGCTCCTGGCGTGCATGGCGCGCAGTTCGGCCAGTTCGGGCCGGCTGTCCATCAGGTCGTAGAAGCGGTCCACCAGGGCACGGATGCCCTCGGCGCCGCCCAGGCGTTGGTAGTGTGGATTTTCCATGGCGGCATCCTAGCGCAAAGCGCCGGTGCGCGGCATTGCGTTTTCACAACCCGGCGCAGGCCATTTGTTACAATCGCCCGATGGACGTTTCCGATCTGCTAGAACATCTCAACCCGGCACAGCGCGAGGCGGTATGTGCGCCGCCGGGCAACCTGCTGATCCTGGCCGGTGCCGGTTGTGGCAAGACCCGCGTCCTCACCCACCGCATCGCCTGGCTGATCCGTGCCGAGCATGTCTCGCCCTGGTCGATCCTCGCCGTCACCTTCACCAACAAGGCGGCGCACGAAATGCGCGGCCGCATCGAACATCTGTTGCAGGCGCCCATCGGTGGCATGTGGGTGGGCACCTTCCACGGTCTGGCCCACCGCTTGCTGCGCGCCCACTGGCAGGAGGCCGGCCTGCCGCAGTCGTTCCAGATCATGGACAGCGAAGACCAGCTGCGGCTGGTCAAGCGCCTGATGCGCGAGGCCAGTGTCGATGACGCACGCTGGCCGCCGCGCCAGGTGGTGGGGTTCATCAACGCGCGCAAGGATGAGGGGGTGCGCCCGCCGGCGGTGGAGCACTACGGCGATCCCTACCTGAAGATGATGGTGCAGCTCTACCGGAGCTATGAAGAGGCCTGCCAGCGCAGTGGCCAGGTGGACTTCGCCGAGCTGCTGCTGCGCGCCCATGAGCTGTTTCTCAAGCGTCCCGATGTGCTGGCCCATTACCGGGAGCGCTTCCGCCATATCCTGGTGGACGAGTTCCAGGACACCAACGCCATTCAATATGCCTGGCTGCGCCTGCTGGCCGGTGACAGCGGCATGGTGTTCGCCGTGGGTGATGACGATCAATCCATTTACGGCTGGCGCGGCGCCAAGGTGGAAAACATCCACCAGTTCCGCAAGGACCTGCGCGATGTGCGCCTGATCCGGCTGGAGCAGAATTACCGCTCCACCGCGACGATCCTCAAGGCCGCCAACGCCCTCATCGATCACAATGCCGACCGCCTCGGCAAGGAGTTGTGGACCGAGGGCGCGCAGGGCGAGCCGATACGCCTGTACGGCGCCTTCAATGAACTGGAGGAAGCGCGCTTCGTGGTGGAACAGATCCGCCAGTGGGTGAACGAGGGCCACCGGCGTGACGAGGCGGCGGTGCTTTACCGTTCCAACGCCCAGTCGCGCGTGCTGGAAGAGGCCCTGATGCAGGCGCAGATGCCCTACCGTATCTATGGCGGCCTGCGCTTCTTCGAGCGGCAGGAGATCAAGGATGCCTTGGCCTACCTGCGCCTGGTGGCCAACCGCCACGATGACGCCTCCTTCGAGCGGGCGGTGAACACGCCGACGCGCGGCATCGGCGAGCGCACGGTGCAGACGGTGCGCGACCACGCCCGTGCTTCCAGCCTTTCCCTGTGGCAGGCGGCCAGCGACATCCTCGCCCGCAACCTGCTGGCGGCGCGTGCGGCCAACGCCCTCAAGGGATTCATCGATCTGATCGATGCCCTGGCGGCCGATACCGCGGGCCTCGAACTGCACGAGCAGGCTCAGCACGTGGTACAGGTGAGCGGACTCATTGAACACTATCGCAAGGAAAAAGGCGAAAAGGGCCAGGCTCGCATCGAGAACCTGGAAGAATTGGTGAATGCCGCGCGCGAATTCGAATTCGACGCGGAAACCCACGGTGACATGCTGCCGCTCGATGCCTTCCTCGCCCACGCCGCGCTGGAGGCCGGCGAAGGCCAGGCCGACGAATGGGACGACGCGGTACAGCTGATGACGCTGCACTCGGCCAAGGGCCTCGAGTTCCCGCTGGTGTTCCTCTGTGGCATGGAGGAGGGCCTGTTCCCGCACCAGATGTCCATGGACGAACCGGGTCGGCTGGAGGAGGAGCGGCGCCTGGCCTACGTCGGCATGACCCGCGCCATGCAGCGCCTGTTTCTCACCTATGCCGAGGTGCGCCGTCTCTATGGCGAGGAAAAATACACCCGCCCCTCGCGCTTCGTGCGCGAGGTGCCGGCGGAATTCATCGAGGAGATCCGCCTGCGCGGCGGCGTCAGCCAGCCTGCCTTCCATGGGGCCGCGGCGGCGGCGGAACCCGATGGCTTGCGCCTCGGCGCGCGGGTGCTGCATCCCAAGTTCGGCGAGGGCGTGTTGCTGTCCTATGAGGGCCAGGGGGCGCAGGCACGGGTGCAGGTCAATTTCGATCACGTAGGCAGCAAGTGGCTGGTGCTGGCCTATGCCAATCTGGTAGCGGTGTAAACCAAGGCGAGGGAGCAAACAATGAAACGTCGTGACTTCATCAAGGGCGCGGGCGCCGGTGCGGTGGCCGCGGGTGCGGCGCTGGCGGCGCCGGTGGTCAACGCCAAGGCACAGTACAAGTGGAAGATGGTGACCACCTGGCCGAAGAATTTCCCCGGCATGGGCGTCGGCGCCAACCACTTGGCCAAGCTCATCGAGGAGATGAGTGATGGCCGCATCGAGGTGAAGGTGTTCGGTGCCGGTGAACTGGTGCCAGCCTTCGAGATCTTCGATGCGGTATCGCGCGGCACCGCCGAGATGGGGCATGGTGCGGCCTACTACTGGAAGGGCAAGAGCGAAGCGGCGCAGTTTTTTGCCGCCGTGCCCTTCGGCATGACCGCGCAGGAGATGAATGCCTGGTTGTACCACGGCGGCGGCATGGCGCTGTGGGAAGAGGTCTATAAGCCCTTCGGCCTGATCCCCACTGCGGCGATCAACACCGGTGTGCAGATGGGCGGCTGGTTCAACAAGGAGATCAGGAGCCTTGAAGATCTCAAGGGTCTCAAGATGCGCATCCCCGGTCTCGGCGGCGAGGTGCTGCAGCGTCTGGGCGGTACGCCGGTGAATCTGCCCGGCGGTGAGATCTATCAGGCGCTGCAATCGGGCAACATCGATGCGGTGGAGTGGGTCGGTCCGTACAATGACCTGGCCTTCGGCCTGCACAAGGCGGCCAAGTTCTACTACTACCCGGGCTGGCACGAGCCGGGCACGGTGCTGGAATGCTTCATCAACGAGAAGGCCTTCAAGGCCCTGCCCAAGGCCCTGCAGACTATCGTACTTACCGCCTGCAAGGCGGCGAACATGGACGGCCTGTCCGATTTCACCGCGCGCAACAATGAGGCACTGCATACCCTGGTGACCAAGCACAAGGTGCAGCTGAAGAAGTTCCCCGACGACGTGCTGCGCCAGCTGAAGACCACTTCGGATGCGGTGGTGGCGGAGATCGCGGCCAAGGATCCGCTGTCGAAGAAGGTATACGAATCCTTCACCCGTTTCCGCGATCAGGTAGTGGCCTGGCACGACGTATCGGAGCGCGCCTTCCTCAACGCGCGGGCGGGTGCTTAGCCTGTAGCATGCACGGCGTGCGATCGGGCGACACCCGATCGCACGCCTTTTCCTCGACTATAGTTGCAGTACCAGGCCCACCCCACAGGAGGCCATCATGCGTACTGCACTCATTCCCCTGCTATTGTTGTTGTCATCCCACGCGGGTGCCGAGGCGCGCGTCACGACGCCGCCCTATGCACCACCGCAGGTCGTATACGACTTCTATCTCGATCACCCCGCCAAGATGGGTGCCGCCCTGTACTGGATACGCTCCCTGGTCAATCCGTTGTCCGGTGAGCCTTATGGTTTTGCGCCGGAGATGATGTCCATCAAGGTGGTGCTGCACGGTACCGAGATCGTCACCGTGGCGCAGAAGAACTACGAGAAATACCGCGCTGAGGTGGAACGCATGCGCTACTACGCCAGCCTGGGCGTGGAGTTCAAGGTGTGTGCCCTGGCGGCGGAGGATTATCACTATGTGCCGCAGGATTTCCATGACTTCATCGAGCTGGTGCCGTCGGCCTTTACCGAACTGGTGCACTGGCAGATGCAGGGCTATGCGCTGATCACGCCGCAGGTGCCGGAGCGGCATCACACCATCGAGGATATACGCTGAGGCATGAAGACGTGAGGGCGTTAAGGATGCTCTGAACAAGTAATCCAATATGAGCAAATCGTCGATATCAGCGAGTCATCACGCGCCGAATCGCACCGGCAGCGCCGGTATTTGCTCATCCCGGCGGCCCGTGAGCCGCATTTGGCGTAGTGCATCGGCACTACGCCTGCAAAGTACGCAGCAGCTGCCTGCGCACCAGGTAGATGTTGGCCAGGGCACAGGTGACAAACAGGCGGTTGGCATTCTTCTCCAATCCCCGGTAGCGGGTCTTGGCAAAACCGAATATCCGTTTGATGACACCGATGCTGTGTTCGACCCGTGCCCGGATGGTGGACTTGAGGCGGTTCTTCGCCCGTTCGGCTTCGTCGACCCAGCCCTTGTAGCGGTAGCGTCGGTGGGTGAGGTCGCGGGCCCTGGGCGCATGCTGTTTGATGACCTCGGTCTGGCCCTGATAGGCCGAATCCCCCCAGACGCGGGTTTCATCGCCGTGCAGCAGGTCGGGCAGGCAGTGGGAGTCGTGGACGTTGGCGGCGGTGGCCACCACCGAGTGGATGAGCTTGGTGCGGTGGTCGACACCGACATGGGCCTTCATGCCGAAATACCACTGGTTGCCCTTCTTGGTCTGGTGCATGTCCGGGTCGCGCTGCTGGTCCTTGTTCTTGGTCGAGGACGGGGCGCTGATGAGGGTGGCATCGACGATGGTGCCGGTGCCCAGCTTGAAGCCATGGCGTTGCAGGTACTGGTGCATCTGCTGGAACAGCTTGCGACCCAGGCCATGCTGCTCCAGCAGGTGGCGGAAGCGGCAGATCGTGGTTTCGTCCGGCACCGGATGCTCGCCCAGGTCGATGCCGGCGAAGGCGCGCATGCTGAGCGAGTCGTACAGGGCTTCCTCGGCCATCGGGTCCGAGAGATTGAACCACTGCTGGAGGAAGTGGATGCGCAGCATCATCTCCAGCTCCTTCGGCGGCCGGCCGTTACCGGCCTGCGGGTAGTGCGGCGCTATCAGCGCGCACAGCTCCGCCCACGGCAGCAGGCGGTCCATGTCGGACAGAAACGCCTGGCGCTTGGTCGCCTTGGTGTATTTCTCGAACCCCGTGGTCATGCTCAGTTGTTTCATTTTCCCCGTCCTCGGCTCCGGTCATGCGGTTGCAAGATCAGATCGGGGACTTTTGCAGAAGTTCCTTAATCCGACCTCTGGCTGATGGCCCGATCGATTTGCGCAATCAGCTCCAGCAGCCGCGTGGTGTCCTGTGGCAGTTCCAGAAAGCTGTGCTCAGCCAGGGGATGGATGTCGCAGGCGGTGGGCAGGGGGGCACCGCTTTCCAGCAGAGCACGCATGCGTGCCAGGAATATCCATTGCAGCCATTGCGTAAACTCCAGGGTGTCGTGGCAGAAGGGCAGGGTACTGGCGAGGCTGGCCGGGGAGGGTGCTGTTGCTTCCCACAGCCCGATGCGGCGCATCTCCTGTTCGATGGCGAGAAGCAGATCGGCGATGCGATGCAGACGGTCGGTGTCGGTCATGGCGTGTAGTGTATGGCGGTGATCCAGTAGCGCGTCTTCCCTTTGGGCAGTTCGATCTCCACCTCGTCGTCCACCTGTTTCTTCATCAGTGCGCGGGCCAGCGGCGCATCCATGCTGATCCAGCCCTGTTCGGGGTCGAATTCATCCGGGCCGACGATGCGCCAGGTATGTTCGTTGCCGTCTTCATCCTCGACGCTGACCCAGGCACCGAAATAGATCCGCGATGGATCGCTCGGCGCGGCGCTCACCACGGTCAGTTCCGGCAGGCGTTTTTGCAGGTAGCGGATGCGCCGGTCGATCTCGCGCAGTTCCTTCTTGCGGTAGATGTACTCGGCGTTCTCCGAGCGATCGCCCTCGGCGGCGGCCGCCGCCAGGGCCTTCACCACTTCATGGCGCCGTTGCCACAGGCCCTGCAGCTCGCTTTGCAGACGCCGATAACCGGCGGCGGTGATGTAGAGGGAGCTGCGCGGCTGCGGGGGTCGGTAACGTGACATGGTGACGGGTATTGCCCCCGGATGGCAGGCACGGGAGGTTAATCGCTGTAGACCACGCCGGGCAGCCAGGTGGCCAGTTCCGGCCACAACGCCAGCAGGCCCAGCATCAGCAGCTGGATGACGATGAACGGGACTACACCGCGGTAGATGTCCAGGGTGTTGAGCTGCGGCGGTGCCACGCCGCGCAGATAGAACAGGGCGAAACCGAATGGCGGGGTGAGGAAGGAGGTCTGCAGGTTGATGGCGATCATTACCCCGAGCCATACCGGATCCAGCCCCATGGCGAGCAGGATCGGTGCCACGATGGGGACCACCACCAAGGTGATCTCGATGAAGTCGAGGATGAAGCCGAGCAGGAACATCACCAGCATCACGATGATCATCGCGCCGATGACACCGCCGGGCAGGTCGGACAACAGTTCCTTGATCAGCTCGTCGCCGCCGTACCCGCGGAACACCAGGGAGAACAGCGAGGCGCCGACGAAGATGAGGAACACCATGGCGGTGATCTGGGTGGTGCTGCGCATCACCTCGGTGAGACGACGCCGATCGAACTGGCGCTGGCTGGCGGCCAGCAGCATGGCGCCGATGGCGCCTACTGCGGCGGCCTCGGTGGGGGTGGCGATGCCGCCCATGATGGAGCCGAGCACCGCCAGGATCAGCAGCAGCGGCGGCAGCAGCACCTTGAACAGGCGCTCGGCCAGCGCCGCGCCGCGCAGGGCACGATCCTCCGGCGGCAGGGCCGGCATCGCCTGCGGGCTGAACATCGCCACGGCGATGAGATAGAGCATATACATCACCACCAGCAGCAGGCCGGGGAACAGCGCGCCGGCAAACAGATCGCCCACCGACACCGTCTCCGGCGAGAAGATGCCCATGTCCAGTTGCGCCTGCTGGTAGGCGGACGACAGCACGTCGCCGAGCAGGATCAGGATGATGGAGGGCGGGATGATCTGGCCCAGGGTGCCGGAGGCGCAGATGGTGCCGGCGGCGAGCCGCGGGCTGTAGCCGCGCTTGAGCATGGTGGGCAGGGACAGCAGGCCCATGGTGACCACGGTGGCGCCGACGATGCCGGTGCTGGCGGCGAGCAGCATGCCTACCACCACCACCGAGATGCCCAGGCCGCCGCGCAGCGGACCGAACAGCGAGGCCATGGTATCGAGCAGGTTCTCCGCCACCCGGGAGCGTTCCAGCATGACACCCATGAACACGAACAGCGGCACGGCGATGAGTGTCTCGTTGGTCATGATGCCGTACAGGCGGTTGGGCAGGGCCTGCAGCAGGGTGATGTCGAAGACGCCGAAGGCGGCACCGGCGAAGGCAAACAGCAGCGCCGTGCCGGCCAGGCTGAGGGCCACCGGATAGCCGGCCAGCAGCACCAGACAGACGGCAAGGAACAGCAGCAGGGCCAGCCACTCCATGGCTACACCTCCACCTCGGCGTCGTGGGCGGGGGCGTCCTCGGGATGGCCGCGCAGCACCAGCAGGCTGCGCAGTGCCTGGCCGAGTCCCTGGATCAGCAGCAGCAGGGCCATCAGCGGGATGACGCTCTTCAGCAGATAGACCAGGGGCAGGCCGCCGGCGTCGCGCGAGCCTTCCAGCAGGGACCACGAGGCGGCCACGTAGTCCCAGCTGATCCACAGGATGAATACGCACACCGGCAGGAGCAGCAGCAGGCTGCCGAGCAGGTCTACCCAGGCCTGGCCGCGGGGCGACAGACGGCGGTAGAAAATGTCGACACGCACATGGCCGTCGTGGCGCAGGGTATAGGCCGCGCCCAGCATGAAGACCAGGGCGTGCAGGTAGGTGATGGATTCCTGCAGGGCGATCCAGCCCAGGTTGAAGGCATAGCGCAGCACCACCACGGCACAGGTCACCAGCACCATGGCGAGGGTCAGCCAGGCGATGAGGCGCCCGGTCCACTCGCTCAGGGCGTCGATGACGGCGGCTATCCGTTCCAGCAGCGGCATGGGCATGGTGGTCGTGGGAAACAGGGGTGGATTGTACGTTTGCCCCGGCATCCGGGGCAAACCTGCGGCGCGCAGGCGGTTTACGTGGGACCGGCTGCCCGGTCCGCGCGGGTGTTTGTAGGATTTTTCCTATACGGCGAGCCGTTTTTATGCACACGGCGGCGCACGGCTGTCGTTTCGGCTGAAAGTAAGTGGCCGCTCGCGCCGCAGGGCGCAAAATAATTTTTATCTATATGTTTCTAAAAGAAAAATTGGATGTGCTCAAAGTGTGACCGATTTAAGACGGGGCCAGTATTGGCGTGCCCTGCACGGGCATGTCACCACTTCGTCCACAGAGTTATCCACAGGTTTTGTGGATAAGGGGATGCCCTCAAACGGTGCGCCTTCGGCGAATCAGGCACTTACCAGCGGAACAGTATCCACTGATTGATATTGGGCGGGTCCAGCTCGTTGCGGCGCGTCTCGAAACTGCCGTCGCCGTCGCTGTCGATGAGGTAATAGGGGTAGCCGCGACTGGGGCTGATCTTCACCATGTACAGGCGGCCGTTGACGCGATATTCCTCCACCGTGGCATCGCCGCGGCTGCGGATGGTGACCTCGGGCTGCAGTTCCTCCGCCTCTTCGACGGCTTCCGCATCGGGCAGCGGCGGGGGCGGCAAGGGATCGAGCTGCCCGGCGGCATGGGCGTACCCGATGAGGAGCAGGGCGGCGGCAAGAAAGGTTGGGCGCATGGGGCGGCTCACAGGTCGAGGAGAATTTCCCGCTCTTCGGCGGAGGGCTCGAAGCCACGGTGCTCGTAGTGACTGAAAATAGCATTGACCACGTCCTGGGGGTGGTCCAGCACCTGGAACAGGTCCAGGTCTTCCGGGCTGATGGTCTTCTCCGCCACCAGGGTGTCGCGGAACCAGTCGATGAGCCCGTTCCAGAACGGGCTGTGCACCAGGATGATGGGGATGCGGCGGGTCTTGCCGGTCTGCACCAGGGTGAGGATCTCGGCCAGTTCGTCCAGGGTGCCGAAGCCGCCGGGCATCACCACGTAGGCGGCGGCATATTTCACGAACATCACCTTGCGCGAAAAGAAGTGGCGGAAGGTGAGGCGGATGTCCTGATAGGGATTGCCCACCTGCTCGTGCGGCAATTGGATGTTGAGGCCGACCGACGGTGATTTACCGGCGTAGGCGCCCTTGTTGGCCGCCTCCATGATGCCGGGGCCGCCGCCACTGACCACCGAGAAGCCGGCATCGGACAGGGCGCGGGCGATCTCCTCGGTCAGTTTGTAATAGGGGTGATCGGGGGCGAAGCGGGCCGAACCGAAGATGGACACCGAGGGGCTGATGCGTGCCAGGCGTTCGAAGCCTTCGACGAATTCGGCCATGATCTGGAAGATCTTCCACGATTCGCGGCTGAGGGCGGTGTCATCGAGAGGCGTCATGCCCGGGTGGTGTGATTTGTGATCGTCGCTCATGGAGGTGTCGCGTAGTTGGCGGCAAAGCGGCTATTGTAGTCCCATTCCCGGAAACGCAGAAAACAAATCATCCATGTCTGATTCGACGCAGAAACCTTTGGTCCTGGTGGATGGCTCCTCCTATCTGTATCGCGCCTTCCACGCCCTGCCGGCCCTGACCAATTCCCGTGGCGAACCTACCGGTGCGGTGTACGGCGTGGTCAACATGCTGCGCCGCCTGCTGGGCGACTACGACCCGGAACATGTCGCGGTGGTGTTCGATGCCAAGGGCAAGACCTTCCGTGACGACCTCTACGCCGAGTACAAGGCGCATCGCCCTCCCATGCCGGCGGAACTGGCCAGCCAGATCGCGCCGCTGCATGCCATCGTGCGCGCCATGGGGCTGCCGCTGCTGGTGGTGGAAGGCGTGGAGGCCGACGACGTCATCGGCACGCTGGCGCGGCAGGCCGAGGCTGCCGGGCTGCCGGTGCTGATCTCCACCGGGGACAAGGACATGGCCCAGCTGGTGGATGAACACATCACCCTGGTCAACACCATGACCGATACGGTGATGGACCCGGCCGGGGTGGTGGAGAAGTTCGGCGTGCCGCCGGAGCGCATCGTCGATTACCTCGCCCTCATCGGCGACACCAGCGACAACGTGCCCGGCGTACCCAAGGTGGGGCCGAAGACGGCGGTGAAGTGGTTACAGGAATACGGCTCCCTGGATGCGATCATCGCCCATGCCGACGCCATCAAGGGCAAGATTGGCGACAACCTGCGGGAAAGCCTCGGCTTCCTGCCGCTGTCGCGGCAATTGGTGACCATCAAGTGCGACGTGCCGCTGGCGCAGGGACCGCTGGAGCTGCGCCGCACGGCGCCGGATGCCGAGGCGCTGCGCGAGTGGTACGGCCGCATGGAGTTCAAGACCTGGCTGGGCGAGCTGCTGGGTGGTGGCGAGGTGGCTGCCGCGGCGGCGGAGCCAGTAACGCCGCTGGCCACCGCGCAACGGCGCTACGACACCGTGTTGACGCTGGCGCAGCTGGAGGAGTGGCTGGCCCGGCTGGCGGCGGCGGAGCTGTTCGCCTTCGACACCGAGACCACCAGTCTCGATTACATGGATGCCGAGATCGTCGGTGTATCCTTCGCCGTGGAACCGGAACGGGCCGCCTATGTGCCGCTGGCCCATGATTACCCCGGTGCCCCCGATCAGCTCGGCCGTGAGGCGGTGCTGGCGCGGCTCAAGCCGCTGCTGGAAGACCCGGCCAGGGCGAAGCTGGGCCAGAATCTCAAGTACGACATGAACGTCCTGGCCAATCATGGCATAGAACTGCGCGGCATCGCCCACGACACCATGCTGCAATCCTATGTGCTGGATTCCACCGCCACCCGCCACGACATGGATTCCCTGGCCCTCAAGTACCTCGGCCGCAAGACTATCAGTTTCGCAGAGGTGGCCGGCAAGGGCGTCAAACAGCTCGGCTTCAATCAGGTGCCCATCGAACAGGCGACGGAATACGCCGCCGAGGATGCCGACATCACCCTGCAACTGCACCGCACCCTGTGGCCGCGCGTCGCCGCCGAGCCGGCGCTGAAGCGGGTCTACGAGACGATCGAATTGCCGCTGGTGCCGATCCTGTCGCGTCTGGAGCGGGCCGGCGTGCTGGTGGACGTGGCCATGCTCAGGCGGCAGAGCGGCGAACTGGCCCTGCGCATGAACGAGATCGAGCAGGCGGCCTACAGCGCCGCCGGCGGGCCGTTCAATCTGGGCTCACCCAAGCAGATCCAGGAGATCCTGTTCGAGCGCCTGCAACTGCCGGTGCTGAAGAAGACTCCCAAGGGCCAGCCGTCCACCGCCGAGGACGTGTTGCAGGAGCTGGCCTTGGATGGCTACGACCTGCCGCGCCTGATCCTGGAGCACCGCGGCATGGCCAAGCTCAAGTCCACCTACACCGACCGCCTGCCCGAGCAGGTGAGCCGCCGCAGCGGCCGGGTGCACACCTCCTATCATCAGGCGGTGGCCGCCACCGGCCGCTTGTCATCCTCCGACCCCAACCTACAGAACATCCCGGTGCGCACCCCCGAGGGCCGCCGCATCCGCCAGGCCTTCATCGCCCCCCCCGGATACAGATTACTGGCGGCCGACTACTCGCAGATCGAACTGCGCATCATGGCCCACCTGTCCGGTGACGAAGGTCTGCTGCGCGCCTTCGCCGCCGGCGAGGACATCCACCGCGCCACCGCCGCCGAGGTGTTCGGCGTCGCGCCGGATGAGGTCAGCGCCGACATGCGCCGCAGCGCCAAGGCCATCAACTTCGGCCTGATCTACGGCATGTCCGCCTTCGGCCTGGCGCGCCAGCTCGGCATCGATCGCGCCGCGGCGCAGACCTACGTCGACCGCTACTTCGAGCGCTATCCCGGCGTGCGCCGCTACATGGACGAAACCCGCGAGCGGGCGCGCGCGCAGGGCTATGTGGAAACCGTGTTCGGCCGCCGTCTCTATGTGCCCGACATCAAGGCCAGCAATGCCCAGCGCCGCCAGTATGCCGAGCGCACCGCCATCAATGCGCCGATGCAGGGCACCGCCGCCGACATCATCAAGCGCGCCATGATCGCCGTCGATCCCTGGCAGCAGGACAGCGGTGGCAAGGTGCGCATGATCATGCAGGTGCATGACGAGCTGGTGTTCGAGGTGGCGGAGGAGTATGTGGATACAGCCCGGGCGGAAATTCCGCGACTGATGGCTGGTGCTGCCGAGCTCAAGGTGCCGCTGCTGGTGGAAGCGGGGGTGGGCGACAACTGGGACGAGGCACACTGAACGGCGGCACAGAGCCGGGTCCTGAGCAACCATTGGCCGGATTAATCTGCTTCATTAAAAAAATTAATGATGCAATTGGCGAATCGCAGAACTTTTCGGGGAGGGGCCAGTCTCATTGGTCAAGCGCTCTGCGCTTTCCCACTCTTCTCTCCCTGGTGGGAACAACCGCCCGGCTTCCTCCCCCTAAGCCGGGCAATTTAGATACGCCCCGGCTGCCTTCCCCCCCTTCGGCACCGGGGTTTTTTTTGTCTAAGGAAGGTCTGAATAAGTCCATCCTGGACTTCTCAGGTCGCTCCCGCCCCTCCCTGGGCTGCGCGACATAAGTCCATCCGTGGACAAAACCACGCCAAGCAAAAAGTGTGATTTTCGCTCGGCTTCATTTTTCAACGACTTATCGTCGTTGAAAAATGGCGGCACCTCCCTGTGCCGCGGAAGCTCTGAACTTATTCAGAGCTTCCCTAACCTTCCGTTGCCGATCCCTCCGTAGCGTCGGCGCCATAGCCGAACCAGCGATCCAGCAGGGCGCGGGCCTCTTCCACGCCCTGACCGTCGTGGGCCGAGAACAATTGCACCGAGGCCTCCGGGTACGAGGCCAGAATGCGCCGCACCTGTTGCAAGGCCGCCGAGGCCGGGCCGCGCTTGAGCTTGTCGGCCTTGGTCAGCAGGACATGCACCGGCATGTTCCGGTGGCGGCACCAATTGAGCATGATCTGGTCGAACTCGGTAAGCGGGTGACGCACATCCATGAGCAGGATCAGACCGCGCAGGCAGCGACGGGTATTGAAATACTGCTCCAAGGTCTTGCGCCAGTGTTCCTTGATCGCCGGCGGCACCTTGGCATAGCCGTAACCGGGCAGGTCCACCAGCCGGCGCCCTTCGTCCAGGCCGAAGAGATTGATCTGCTGGGTGCGTCCCGGTGTCTTGCTGGTGCGCGCCAGGCCTTTGATGGCGGTGATGGTATTGAGGGCGCTGGACTTGCCGGCGTTGGAACGGCCGGCGAAGGCGATCTCGATACCCGCGTCGGCGGGTAGCTGGCGCAGCTGCTGGGCGCCGAGCAGAAACTGGGCCTGGCGATAATGATTGACTGCATTCATCAGTATTACACGAGGTAGGCGGGAATTCGGGGGAAAACAGCGGTTTTCCGGCCTGTCTTGTTGACCGGCGTATCCCATTGTTGGTATATAGCCCTGTCTTTTCGGAGGGGGCGTACGAGACTTGGCATTATGGTACGCCAACCCGCATAATCAAACGCTTTATTGAACTGAATTCTTGAGTTAGGAGCCCGCTGAATGAACAAGTTCCTGGTTGCCTGCGCTGCCGGCGCAATGATGATCTCCGCTTCCGCCATCGCCGCTGACGGCAAGGCTGTATACGACAAGGCCTGCGTGGCCTGCCACGCCTCCGGCGCGGCCGGTGCGCCGCGCATCGGCGACAAGGCCGCCTGGGCGCCGCGTATCGCCCAGGGCATGGACAAGCTGTACGGCGTGGCCCTGAACGGCAAGCCGGGCACCGCCATGCTGCCGAAGGGCACCTGCGCTGCCTGCACCGAGGCCGATCTGAAGGCTGCCGTGGACTACATGGTTTCCCAGAGCAAGTAATAATCAAGCACGTTGGGTAATTTGATGAACAGACTAGCGATTGCAGCCCTGCTGCTGGGTGCCCTCGGGTCCGCCCATGCGGCCGGCAGCGCCAGCGCGGGCCAGGGCAAGGCCGCGGTGTGCTCCGCCTGCCACGGCATGGACGGTAACAGTGTCACCCCCATCTGGCCGAGCCTGGCCGGTCAGTCCGAGCAGTACATCAGCAAGCAGCTGATGGACTTCAAATCCGGCGCGCGCAAGGACGACACCATGACCGGCATGGCCGCTCCCCTGAGCGAGCAGGATATAGCCGATCTGGCGGCCTGGTTCTCCAGTCAGAAGCGTGGTGTCGGTTCCGCCAACGCCGAGAAGGCGGCGCCGGGCGAGAAGCTCTACCGCGCCGGTGACGCCAGCAAGGGTCTGGCTGCTTGCATGGCGTGCCACGGTCCCAATGGCGCCGGCAACCCCGCGGCCAAGTTCCCGGCCCTGGCCGGTCAGCATGCGACCTATACCATCAAGGCGCTGAAGGACTTCCGCGACGGCAAGCGCAGCAACGACCCGGCCAGCATGATGCGCGGCGTGGCTGCCAAGATGACCGATGCGCAGATCGAGGCCGTGGCCGAGTACATCGCTGGTCTGCACTGAGTCGGGGGCAGTTCTGTAGTTCCCCGGAAGGGCGGCCCGGTGGGCCGCCCTTCTGCTTTTCTGCGTGCTATCATCGGCCACCTCGAGGCGGCGGCACGCAACTTCTGCGCGTTGCGCGGCTCAAACACCATACGCAACAGCATCAGGGCAGGGCATTAGTTGAACGATACGACACCTCCGGTGCGCCCACGGCGCAGCACGGGTGCCATTGCACTCGAATTCCTCGGCTCGATGAATCTGGCCATCACCCTGCTGGTGGTGATCGCCATTGCCTCGGTCATCGGTACGGTGCTGCAGCAGAACGAGCCCTATGCCAATTATGTGCGGAAGTTCGGACCGTTCTGGTTCGAGGTGTTCAAGTCGCTGGGCCTGTTCGATATCTACGGTGCCACCTGGTTCCTGATCCTGCTCGGCTTCCTGCTGGTCTCCACCTCGGTGTGTGTCTGGCGCAATACGCCGCACATTCTGCGCGACATGCGCCATTTCCGCACCGACGTCCAGGAAAAATCCCTGCGCAGCTTCCACCTGAAGGCGGAATGGGAAACCGGCCAGGACGGTAACGATGCCGCCGCACGCAGCGCGGCCCTGCTGGCGGCGCGTGGTTACCGGGTGCGACAGGCGGCGCAGGGGGAACGCCGCACGGTGGCGGCAATGAAGGGCGCCGCCGGCCGCCTCGGCTACATCTTGTCCCATGTCTCCATCGTGGTGATCTGCCTGGGTGGGCTGATCGACGGCAATTTGCCCCTCAAGTGGAAGGAGCTGCGCGGCGAACTGCGTGCCGAGACGCGCGACCTTCCCGCCAGCGAGGTTCCGGCAGAAAGTACTCTGGGAACCGACAATCTGTCCTTCCGTGGCAGCATCAGCATTCCCGAAGGCGGCAGCTCCAGCGTGGTATTCCTGCAACTGCGCGACGGCTATCTGGTGCAGGAGCTGCCCTTCGCTATCGAGCTGGAGCAGTTCCGCGTCGAACACTATCCCACCGGCATGCCGAAATCCTTCGAGAGCGATTTGATCATTCATGACGCCGATCTGACCGAGCCGCTGCGCCAGACCATACGCGTCAATCACCCGCTCATCTACAAGGGTTATGCCATCTACCAGTCCAGCTTCGGTGATGGCGGTTCCGGCCTCGATCTGCGCGCCTGGTCGCTGGATCTGCCGCAGCAGGAGCCGGTGGCGCTGAAGAGCAATGTCAATCGCTTTCTGCGTCTCACCACTACCCGCGGCGAGCGCACACTGGAATTCACCGACTTCAAGCTCTATAACATCTTCCCGGTGGAGGAGGGCGACACCAGCGGCAAGAAATTCCGCAATTACGGCCCGAGTTTCGTGTTCCGCATGCGCAATCCCGCCGGTGAAGCCATCGAGTATGTCAACTACATGCTGCCGGTGGAGGTGGAGGGACGCCGGTTCTTCATGAGCGGTATGCGCGCCACGCCGAACGAGGATTACCGTTATCTGTACATTCCCGCCGATGCCGCCGGCACGCCGCAGCGCTTCATGAACCTGTTGGCCGCCGCGCATGATGAGACGCGCGTGCGCCGCATGATCGAGCAGCAGCTGGCGGGTATGGTGGATGGTGATGCGGCCAGCAAGGAAGTGCGCAGCACGATGATCGACTCGATCAGCCGATTAGTCGCCCTGTTCGTGGCACAGGGCATGGATGGCATCATCAAGCATGCCGAGGCGAATGTGCCGGCCGAGCAGCGGCAAGACGCCATCAATTCCTATGTCAATGTACTGCAAGGTGTACTGGGCGCGTTGTATGTGGACATGCTGCGCGACGAAGGTATAGATGTGGCGCAAGGCGTCAGCGACGCCGACAGCCAGTTCTTCGACGATGCGCTCAATACCCTGTCGATGCTCGGGGCTTATGGTTCGCCGTTCTATCTGCAGCTGAATGCCTTCGAGCATATCGAGGCGAGCGGTCTGCAGATTGCCCGCGCTCCAGGCAAGGATATTGTGTATCTGGGATGCGCTATGCTGATGGTCGGCGTGTTCATGATGTTCTATATGCACCAGCGCCGTGTGTGGGTCTATGTGGTGCCGCGCGAGGGTGGCGCTGCCATGCTGTTCGCCGGCAGCGGCCTGCGCAACCGCATGGATTTCGAGCGTGAATTCCGTGCCTTGCAGGCCGAGCTGGAAAAGGCCGTGCCGCCTGCGGGTGCAGCGACGCATTGAGTGACGAGGTGGGAGTGATGTCCGTATCGAGCGATTACCTGGAGCAGGAATTCAAGCAGCCGTCGTTGTGGCGGCGGCTGGGCTGGTTTGACTGGCTGTGGGCCCTGGTTGCCGTTGCCGGCAGTATTTACGCCCATGTCCACTATGCCGCATTCATGGACAACTATGAGATCGGTATTCTCTACGGTACTGCGCTCACCCTGATCTGGCTGGGCTGGTCCTGGAAGCCGATACGTCAGCTGAGTCTGGTCATCGGCCTGCTCAGCCTGTTTGCCATCGGGCTGTACGGCGAAGATCTCGCCCGGGGCGACACCAGTTTCTTCCTGAAATATCTGGTGAGCAGTCAGTCGGCGATCATGTGGATGAGCGCGCTCTACGTGATGGCCACCTTTGCCTATTTCTTCGGCATGTTTGCCCGCTCGGAGTTTTCCAGCCGTGTCGGCAGTGCGCTGACCTGGAGCGCCACCGCCATGGGTTTCACCGGCCTGATGGTGCGCTGGCGCGAGTCCTACCTGATCAGCCACGACGTCGGCCATATCCCGGTGAGCAATCTATACGAGGTATTCATTCTGTTCGCGGTGATCACCGCGCTGATGTATCTGTACTATGAAGGCCGCTACAGGAACCGCCAGCTGGGCGGTTTCGTGCTGACCGTGATCTCGGCGGCGGTGGCCTTCCTGCTGTGGTATTCCTTTGCCCGTGGCGCCCACGAGATCCAGCCCCTGGTGCCGGCGCTGCAGAGCTACTGGATGAAACTGCATGTGCCGACCAATTTCATCGGCTACGGCGGTTTTGCCCTGGCGGCGATGGTGGCGGTAGCCTATCTGCTGGTGGAGCGCCGCCCCGGCGGCTGGCTCGCCGCGCGCCTGCCCAGCCTGGAGCAGATGGACGACGTGATGTACAAGGCCATCGCCCTCGGCTTCGCCTTCTTCACCGTCGCCACCGTGCTCGGCGCCATGTGGGCGGCGGAAGCCTGGGGCGGCTACTGGTCGTGGGATCCGAAGGAAACCTGGGCGTTGATCGTCTGGCTCAACTACGCCGCCTGGTTGCACCTGCGTCTGACCAAGGGTTGGCGCGGCCGGCCCCTGGCCTGGTGGTCGGTGATCGGTCTGTTCATCACCCTGTTCGCCTTCCTCGGCGTGAACATGTTCCTGTCCGGCCTGCATTCCTACGGCACGCTGTAAAGAAGAACAGAGGGACGAGGTACGCGGCAAAAGGCACGGGGATGGTGTGTGCGCTGCGTGCACGCTGTTAGATCGGCGAGCGTAGCGAGCCCATTCCCTCGTATCTAGTTCGTCGTATCTCGTACCTGCGTTTTCGCGCCACCGGCCTCATTTTTTGCCGCCATACACATAGCGCGAAAACGTCGCCACATCCTGGCTCACCCGGCGGAACAGGTGGTCCAGGTTGATGATGGCGTGCTCCAGCAGGTTGACGGCGATGAACGGGTGCTCCACCCGCAGTCGCTGATACATGGTGCGCGACAGACGCAGCAGGCGCGTGTCGGCCGACTTGGCCAGCAGGCGTACCGAGCGCGGCTCGCGGTCGAAGAACGACATCTCGCCCACCAGCTCTCCTTCCTTGATGCCGCCGATCTCCACCGACTGACCCTCGGCCTCATAGATCAGCGCCACCTCTCCCTTGAGCATGAAATACAGCGCCTCACCCACCTCGCCGATGTCGGCGATGATGGCATTCCTTTTGAACGTGACCAGTTCGGTGAACTCCAGCAGGGTCTGCACCTCGCGCAGGGTGAGCGACTCGCACAGGTACTGCTGGCTCAGGAATTCGGTCAGGTTTATGGTATTGTCCGTAGCCATGGCAACTCCCCCACTCGGTATGGGTCATAGCATAGAACGCCGCAGCAGGCCGGGAAAGGCGCCAGCGTTTTCCCCGGCGGTGGTATAGTTGCCACACGTATCCGGCGGATTCTGCCGCCCTCATAACCCAGGAGTCACACCGATGAAAAACTGTCTCGCCCGGGCCGGCCTGGCGCTGTTGCTGTCGCTGGCGGTCCTGTCGGTCCACGCCACTGACGAGATCTATGAAGGCTTTCAGTATGCCCGCCTGGACAAGCCGGTAGAGCCACTCACCAGCACAGCCGGCAAGGTGGAGGTGGTGGAGTTGTTCTGGTACGGCTGCGGCCACTGCTACGCCTTCGAGCCTCATTTGCACGACTGGTTGCAACGCAAGCCGGACTATGTGGAATTTATTCGCATCCCGGCCATTTTCAATAGCAGTGCCTGGCGGCTGCACGCGCGGGCCTACTATACCGCTGAAGTACTAGGCATCGTCGACAAGATCCATGGCCCGATGTTCAACGCGATACACAAAGACAAGCGCTCCCTCAATACAGAACAGCAGCTGGCTGCCTTCTTTGCCGAGTTTGGCGTGGAGGAGAAAAAGTTCATGGATACCTTCAAATCCTTTGCCGTCGACGTCAAGGTGAACAGGGCCGAGCGGCTGACCCAGCGTTTTGGGATCGATGGTGTACCGTCGGTTGTGGTGGCGGGCAAGTACCGTAGCGACGGGCCGATGGCGCAAAGCTATCAGGGCCTGTTGCAGGTGGTGGACTTTCTGGTGGCGAAGGAGCGTGCCACGGCCAAGCCGACCAGCACGGCGGCCGGCAAGTAAGAATATCATGAAGGCGGCGCAACTGTTCGTCCGGTGCCTGGAGAACGAAGGTATCGAATACATCTTCGGTATTCCCGGTGAGGAAAATCTCGACCTGATGGATGCCTTGCAGGACTCGCCCATCAAGTTCATCACCACGCGCCATGAACAGGGCGCCGCCTTCATGGCCGATGTCTACGGCCGCCTCACCGGCCGTGCCGGCGTGTGTCTGGCCACCCTCGGTCCGGGTGCCACCAACCTGATCACCGGTGTCGCCGACGCCAACATGGATCATGCACCGCTGGTGGCGGTGGCGGGGCAGGCCGCGACCACGCGCCTGCACAAGGAGTCGCACCAGGTGCTGGATCTGGAGCTGATGTTCCACCCGATCACCAAATATTCTTCGCGCCTGCTCACACCGAACGTCATTCCCGAGGTGGTGCGCAAGGCCTTCAAGCTGGCACAGACCGAAAAGACCGGTGCCGCCTTCATCGAGTTTCCCGAGAACATCGCCAAGTACGAAGTGGACGAGAACCCGCTGCCGGTAAAGAACCCCTCGCAGCCGGAACCATCTGCGGATCGTGTCGATCGGGCGGCCGAGCTGATTTCCAATGCCCGCGCGCCGCTGATCCTGGCCGGCAACGGTGTGGTGCGTGCCAAGGCCTGGCAACAGCTCACCGATTTTGCCGAGCGCCTCAACATACCGGTGGCCAATACCTTCATGGCCAAGGGCGTGGTGCCGTTCGCGAAGAATCCTCTGGCCCTGGGCAGTGTGGGTTTGCAGGCGCGCGATTACGTCAACTGCGGTTTCGATACCGCCGACGTGATCATCTGTATCGGCTACGACCTGGTGGAATACCACCCGTACCTGTGGCACCCGACACGCGATCGCATCATCGTCCATGTCGACAGTACGCCGGCGGAGGTGGATGCCTATTACCCGGTGGCGGTGGGCGTGGTGGGCGACATCAAGCACTCGCTGGTGCGCATCGGCGAGCTCGCCACGCCACATCAGGGCCACCGTATGCGCCCGCTGCGCGATGCCCTGGTCGAGGAAATGTCATCGCACAAGAATGACGACAGCTTCCCGGTCAAGCCGCAGAAGGTGATTTGGGATCTGCGTACCGCGCTGGACATGGAGGACATCGTGATCTGCGATGTCGGAGCCCACAAGATGTGGATGGCGCGCATGTTCCGCTGCGAGTACCCCAATACCTGCATCATCTCCAACGGCTTTGCCAGTATGGGTATCGCCGTGCCCGGTGCGATCGCGGCCAAGCTGGCCTATCCCGAACGCAAGGTGGTGGCGGTGACCGGCGATGCCGGCTTCCTGATGAACAGCCAGGAGATCGAGACGGCGATGCGCCTCAAACTACCGATGGTGATTCTGATCTGGAACGACAATGGCTACGGTCTCATCAAGTGGAAGCAGCTGAACCAGTTCGGCCGGCCGTCCAACGTCGACTTCACCAACCCCGATTTCATCAAATACGCCGAATCCTTCGGCGCCAAGGGCTATCGCATCGAACGCGTCGCCGATTTGTTGCCGACGCTGCAGAGGGCATTGGCCGACGATACCGTGAGCATCATCGACTGTCCGGTGGACTATGGTGAAAACCTCAAACTTACCGCCAAGCTCGGCGAAATGGTCTGCCCCATCTGAGGCGACAACGAGGGACGTGGTCGTGCAGGAAGATGCCGCGGGCCGTCGGCTGCGTCTGCTCAGTTACAACGTGCAGATGGGCATCGGCAGTTCGCGTCCGCACCACTACCTCACCAATCTGTGGAAGCATGTGTTGCCGGCCAGTTGTCGGTTCCGCAACCTCGATCGCATCGCGCAGCTGATCGCCGACTACGATATCGTTGCGTTGCAGGAACTGGATGCCGGATCGCACCGTACCGGGTATGTGCATCTCACCGAATACCTGGCGCAAAAGGCGGGCTTCCCTTTCTGGTATCACCAGATCAACCGTGATCTGGGCCAGTTGGCGCAGCACGGCAATGGCCTGCTGTCGCGCACCCTGCCGACGGCAGTGACCGAGCATCGTCTGCCGGGCATGGTGCCGGGGCGTGGCGCACTGCTGGTGCGTTATGGTCACGGTGAAAATGCCCTGATCGTGGTGCTAATCCATCTGGCCTTGGGGCAGCGGGCGCGCATGGCGCAACTGGACTTTGTCAGCGAACTGCTGGTGGACTACCGCCATGCCGTGTTGATGGGCGATATGAACTGCGCCCCCGGCAGCCCGGAGATGCGGCGCCTGTTCCAGCGCACGCGCCTGTGTGAGCCGGCGGAGGAGCAGCACACCTTTCCCAGCTGGCGCCCCAACCGCTGCATCGATCACATCCTGGTCACGCCGGAGTTGCAGGTATCCCATTGCCATGTGATCAACCATGCCTGCTCTGATCATCTGCCCGTGGCCATGGAACTGATTCTTCCCGACGATATCCATCTGCCGGCCTGAGGCCGACGGTTAACGCACAACGACATTCAGGGAGTGCAGCATGACGCAGGATGAGCGCCTGGCGCGGGAACTGGAACAGTGGCGCAGCAAGTATTACGACGGTCTGACGCAGCTCGAACGCAAGGAGAAAGAGTGGCGTCAGACGGAAAATGTCTTGCGTCAGTGCATCTCGCGCCTGAGCCTGGCCGCGGACAGCAGCGATCGTGAGCTCAACCAGCAGCTGGACAAGCTGCGTGGCGCGATCCGCAAGAGTGTCGGTAGTGTCGAACTGGAGGCAATGATCCAGTCGTTGTCGGAACATCTGGTGCGCCTGGATCAGCAGCGCCGCAGTCACGGCAAGCCTGTGACCCCGCTGGAGGTGCTGCGCCGCCTGGCCGACGGTATCAATTTCCCGCGTGGTCTGGGCCACAAGGCCAGGGCCTATGGCAAGGCGTTGGCGGCCGCACGCGGCGAAGAAGATTATCAACCGTATTTGCAGGAGCTGATCGCTCTCATCGGCGAGGCCTTCGACTGGCTGGCGGGGCAGCAGGGTGAAGAGGCGGAGGCCGGCGGTGGCGGCAAGGGGCTGCTCGGCCGCCTGTTCCGGCGCGAGGAGGGGGCTGCCGGTACGCCAATGCCGGCCGTCGAGCGTGCGGGCAACGATGGCACACAGCTGGCCAAGAGCCTGCTGGCGCAGTTGCTGACGGCCGCGGTGGCGCCGGCAGCGCTGCGCGCACGGCTGGAAGCGGCCAGCCGGCGCGAGGAGTTGCAGCGCGTGACGGCCGAGTTGGCGACCTTGCTGGCCACCCCGGCGGCGGCAACCCCGGCAGGGACGACGTTGTCGTCGCAGGAGGTGTTGCTGCAATTGCTGGAGCGGCTGGCCGTTCCCGCCGAACTGCATGGTGAGGCGGAGGCCATCAAGACGGCGCTGGGCATCGCCGAGGACGAGGAGGAACTGGGCGCCATTCTCGGTCGCATCGCCGATTTGGTGACCACCATGCGCACCCGCGCGCAAAGCGAGCGCGCCGAGGTCGAGAGTTTTCTCAAGCAGCTGACCTGCAATCTGCAGGAGTTGGACATGAGCCTGCGCGGCGCGGTGGCCGCGCATCGTGAAACGGTGGAAGATGGCCGTGCACTGGATGCCGAGGTGCAGGTGCAGATGCAGGGCATCGAAGACTCGGTACGCTGGGCGCAAAACCTCGAACATCTCAAGCAGGCGGTGCAGGAACGCGTCGCTACCATCCGCCGGCACATGGAGGTGTTCCGCAATACCGAAGACGAGCGCATCGAGCGGGCGGAGCGGGAGGTGGAGCGGCTCAATGCCCGGTTGCGTACCCTGGAGAGCGAAACCGAAGCGCTGCGCGGGCGCATCCAGCAGGAGCGCAGCCAGGCATTGATCGACCCCCTGACCGAGATCGCCAACCGTCTCGCCTACAACGAGCGCATCGCCCAGGAATACGCCCGTTGGAAACGCTACCGCTCGTCCCTGGTCTTTACCGTATGGGACGTGGATCACTTCAAGCGCATCAACGATACCTACGGCCACCAGGCCGGCGACAAGGTGCTCAAGGTGGTGGCAAAACTGTTGTCGACCCAGGTACGGGAAACGGATTTCGTCGCCCGCTACGGCGGCGAGGAGTTCATCATCCTGTTGCCGGAGACGGATCTGGCCCAGGCCCGCATGGTGACGGAAAAGATCCGTGCCGCAGTAGAGTCCTGCGAGTTCCACTACCGCGGCGAGCGCGTGCTGATCACCATCTCCTGCGGTCTGGCGCAGTTTCGTGAGCAGGATGATCCCGACACGGTGTTCGCCCGGGCCGATGCCGCCATGTATCGGGCCAAGGCGGCGGGGCGCAACTGCTGCCGCGCCGAGGATGAGCCCTGAGGCGAATACCCCCACAGGATGTGCCATAGAGCAGCGTCCGTCTGCCATCTACACTCCATTCACGAACGGGAGGAACTGCGATGAGAACAATGGTTGCTGCAATGCTGTGCATGCTGTTCGCAGCCGGTGTTCGGGCGGCCGTGATTGGCGCAGAAGTGAGCTACCGTGCCGGTGACACGGTGATGAAGGGCTATCTGGCCTACGACGACGCGATCCAGGGCAAGCGCCCCGGGGTGCTGGTGGTTCATGAGTGGTGGGGTCACAACGAGTACGCACGCAAGCGTGCGCGCATGCTGGCCGAACTGGGCTACACCGCACTGGCGGTAGACATGTACGGGGACGGCAAGACCGCGGAGCATCCTGAGGATGCCGGCAAGTTTGCCACGGCGGTGAACAGCGACATGGCGCAGCGCCGTGCCCGTTTTCTCGCCGCCAAGGCGCTGCTGGAGCGGCATCCCACGGTGGCAGCCGATGCGATCGCCGCCATCGGCTACTGTTTCGGCGGCGGCGTGGTGCTCAACATGGCGCGTGAGGGTGTCGACCTGAGGGCGGTGGCCAGTTTCCATGGCGCCATCGCCAGCAGGAAGCTGGCCGAGCCGGGCACGGTCAAGGCGCGGGTGCTGGTGTTGAACGGCGCCGCCGATCCGATGGTCACGGAGCGGCAGATCGAGGTGTTCCATCAGGAGATGACCGCCGCCGGCGTCGACTATCGCTTCGTCAACTATGCCGGCGCCAGGCACGCCTTCACCAATCCCGATGCCGACGGATATGGCCAGCGCTTCGGTCTGCCCCTGGCCTATCACCCCGAGGCCGACGCCCGGTCCTGGGCCGAGCTGAAAACCTTTCTACGCGACACTTTCGGCCGCTGAACCGGCCGGGTCCGGGGCATCCCGGCCTGGCCGGCCGCTCCCGCCCAGCGTTCTGCCCCCTGGTTTTGCTGTTTATCAAAATAATACTTGACCTTCCTACAAGGTATTTGCTTAAATACCCAACAACATCACTCGGGTATGGGGCGCCCAAGCGCGGCGCCCTGAAAGGCTTAAACCAACTATACGGAGGGAAATCCCATGCAACTGCCGGAACGTGACGGTGACGGTTACCTCACCAACATGAACCTGTGGACCCCGGAAATCGGTCGTGCCATGGCCGAGGCCGACGGCGTCGAGCTGACCGACGAAAAGTGGAACCAGATCATGAAGGCCCGCGAGTACTACGAGGAATTCGGTTCGGTGCCGCCGATCCGCAAGTTCTCCAAGTACCTGGAGGTGGACCAGAAGGAGATGTTCAAGTTATGGCTGACCGGCCCGATGAAGCCGATCACCAAGTACGGCGGCCTGCCCAAGCCGACCGGCTGCGTTTAAGCGGTTGCGCATCACACCATCAGGCCCGCGGGGGGAGACCCCGCGGGCCTGATGCTTTTCGGACGGTCAGTTTTGCAGATGCCGCGCCTGCCGGACCGGGGCGTTGCGGCGCGCCGCCTGCTGCACCTGCTGCAGGTGGCCATGGAGAAATTCGGGGCAGCCCTTGGCACCGAAGGCGGCGCAGTCGCGCGCCAGGGCCGTCAGGCTGTCCTGTTCCGGCACTGCAAATACCTCGACCAGGGCTTGATGCAGCAACTGGAACAGACGCGGCAGGGCGATCTTGTGGGTCTGGCCGGTGGCCGCATAGAGCCAGTCGGCGAACTGGAGGAAACGGCCGAAGGCATCGTCACCGAGCAGCAGGGGCAGGGCGTGACCGAAGCGGCCGGAGTTGGCCACTAGGTCCCAGTAGCGGGCGAAGCGCGTCAGGCTTTGCATGGTGGAGAAGTCGAGGTCGCGGTTGGCCAGCAGGGTATAGGGCGGCTGCGGATCGTAGCGCATGGCGAACTCGTCGGTGTGGCGCGCGATGGGCGCACCGCGCAGGCGCTTCAGGGTACCCACCTGGATCTCGTGCGGCCGCAGCGCCCACAGCCGGTTGAAGCCGGTGGCGAAGCTGGCGAGATCCTCGCCGGGCAGGCCGATGATGAGGTCGGCGTGCAGGTGGGCGTGGCTGTGGGCGCGCAGCCAGCGCAGGTTCGCCTCCGTCGCCGCGTTGTCCTGTTTGCGGCTGATGCGCTGCTGCACCGCCGGATTGAAACTCTGCACACCCACCTCCAGTTGCAGCGTGCCCGGCGGGAACCGCACCAGTAGTTCCTTCAGGCCCTCGGGCAGGTGATCGGGGATTACCTCGAAGTGCAGGAACAGATCGTCGCTCAGGCGGTCGAGAAAGAATTGCAGGATGCGGCGGCTGGCCTTGACGTTGAGATTGAAGGTGCGGTCGACGAATTTGAAATGGCGCACGCCGCGTGCGTGCAGCCGCGCCAGCGCGGCAAGAAAGCGCTCCAGCTCAAACGGCCAGGCTGTCTTGTCCAGGGCCGAGAGACAGAACTCGCACTTGAACGGGCAGCCGCGCGAGGCCTCTACGTACACCAGGCGCTGGGCGATGTCGGTATCCGTGTACTCATCGTAGGGCAGATTGATCTGCTCCAGCGGCGGCGGCGTGACGTGGATGATCTTCTGTGCGGGCCGTTCGCCGTGCAGCAACTGCTGGCACAGGGCGGCGAAGGCCAGGTCGCCCTGGCCGGCGATGACGTAGTCGGCCGCCGTCACGACGGCCTGCTCTTCCTGTTCGTAGCTCACCTCCGGGCCGCCGAGCACGATGATTACCTCCGGCGCCACCGCCTTCAATACCTGGACCAGTTGCAGGGTTTCACGCGCGTTCCAGATGTAGACGCCCAGGCCGATGATGCGCGGCCGTTCCGTCAGCAGGCGCTCGGCGATCTCCGTGCTGCGCTGATCCCACACGAATTCCATCAGCCGGGTCTGCGGGCGCAGCTCGCCCATGTTGGCGAGCAGATAGCGCAGGCCGAGGGAGGCATGCTGGTATTTGGCGTTGAGGGTGGCGAGAACGATGTCGGTCATGATCGGGATCAATGTGGCGCAGGGCATTCTACGCTACGTTGCCCTCCCCCACCCTCCGCCGCGTGCGCGGGAGGGCGGGGAGGGGCGTGCCGGGGGCAGAACGTGCTACATTCGCCGGGCCCCCGTTGCAGGAAAAGACCACAAGAATCATACGCCTCGGGAGCCACTGAAGAAAAACAGCCATAGCCAGTGAGGAGGAGTCCATGGAGTTTTTTGCCAACACCCCGGTGCGGTTGCGTGCCGAAGACCTGCAGCGCCATCTGCGTATCGACAATCTGCCGCAATGGTGCGCCTCCATCGACAAGGTGCTGTCGCACGAAGGCGATCGCGGCGACATCTACTGCGTATGGGGCCAGATGCGCGTGCGTCGTGACGTGATCCGCGATGGCGTGCGCTTCATGCTACCGGCCTGCATCAACGCCGTGCAGTGGACCGTCACGGCGGAAGGCAACGGCGGCGTCACCGTGCATTGCACCAGCAATCGTCCCAGTCACGAGGCGGATTTTGTCGAGTCGCTGCAACAGTTCGTCACCGACTGGAAGATCGGTCTGGAAAACGGTTTGCCGCGCGTGGTGCCCGGCGCGGTCCGCGAGGATTGCGACTGTGGCCTGTGGATGGCGTAGCTCAAAGGCCGCGTTGATGCGGCGGCCGCAACGGCCGCCGTCCGGCCCGGGCCGCGTCGATTGCGGCCAGCAGGCGGGTGCGATCCCTGGGTAATACACCTTGCAATGCCAGCGCATTGGAGGCGTGATCGGAACGGAACACGATGGCCTGCGGCGGCATCAGGCCGGCGACGAGCCGCCGCTGCTCATACAGCAGGGCGTGATCATCCGGCAACGCGAACGGTGTGCCGAACTTGTGTGCGAATTCCGATTGCATGCCGTCATCCAGATACAGCTGCAGGGTGGATAGTTGTGTCAGCGGTGCGCTGTTGAGCAGGGCAAGGGTGCCGGTAATGTGTTCTGTGCTGTACTCCCTGCCGCCGAGGCCGAGGATTACCGTGGCGGATATCCTCATCCCGGCAGCATGTGCCTGATGCAATGCGGCGGTGATGCCGTGCGGTGTGGCGCCCTTGGTGATCTTCTTCAGGATCAGCGCCGAGCCTGATTCGATCCCCACATACAGCAACGACAGTTTATGTGCGCGCAATTGCGCGAGTTCAGCGGTCGACTTGCGGCGGATATTGGCCGGCGTGGCATAGCAGGAGACACGCGTCATCCGCGGCAGACGCAGGGCGAGATAATCCAGCAGTTGCAGCAGGTGTGGTGTCGGCAAGGCGAGGGCATCACCGTCGGCGAGAAACAGGCGGCGCGCATCGGGCCAGTCCTGTGCTGCGGCGTCGATGTCGGCGTACACCTGTTCCAGCGGCCGCGCCTGATAGTGCTTGCCGCGATACATGGCGCAGAAGCTGCACTGGTTATAGCTGCAACCCAGCGTGGCCTGGATGATCAGGTTGTCGCTCTCGCCCGGCGGACGGTACAGCGGATGGTCGTAGTCGATGGGCAATTTTTTCACCTGGCCGTCTGTGTCACTTCGTGCATATACCGCTGTGCAGTGCAAGGTGCTATGGTGCGCGCAGCCCCCGAAATCACTTCATTTCAACGGCTTATGCGCCCATAAAAGTAATGTCTGAGGTGTAGTCATGCAGTGCGGCCCACGCGAGATCGTCACCCCCTTCCGTCCCATTCCGCTGGAGGTGCCGGAGGGGATGAAGCCCAACGAATTCTTCAACAGCACCGAGAATCTCAATGATCTGGTGCACAACAATGGCCTGTTGCTCAACCCCGAGAACCTGCTGCTGTATCGCAAGGCCCTGGGTCACAGCACCGAGTTCGACACCTCCATCATCTACAACACCTCGCAGACGATCCTCAATCCCCTCGGCCGTCCGGTGCGCCGCACCCAGGTGCCGGATCATGTGCGCCACGTGTGGAATCGCATGAACCAGATCATCATCGACTACATGCTGGAGCAGTACCCGGACCCGCAGCAGCATCTGGTGTTGGCGGGCGAGGCCAGTCTCGATGCCACCTGGCCGCTCACCTCGCCCGGTGTGCCCAGCATCCGCATGCTGCACAATCACTTCATCGTGTTCCCCATGGAACAGCTGCGCAACGCCAAGCTGGCCGACCCCAACAACCCCAACCTCACCGACGGCGGCCAGCATTCGCTGTTCGAGAAATACATGCACGGCGTGTACCGCGAGTTCATCTGCAAGGCGTTGCATCTAGAGGTGCTGCGTCCGGTGAGTGATGACTCGGCGCGCATCGACCTGACCGGCTATCCGCAGGGTTTGCCGAGTTGGGAGGTGCCGGGCGGCGCGGCGGCGTTGCAGGATGTGCGCTTCTGGCATGAATACGATCTGGTGCTGAAGGGCTTTCTCGATTTCTACCGCACCTTCTTCTCGCAGGTGTCCAGCCGCAATGCCCCGATGTTGCCGGATCTGTATTTCCCCGCCCAAGTGGAGAGTGTGCTGTTGTTCGACAACGACTTCCTCAAGACTGCGAAGATGGTGCGGGACCGCTGCATCAAGGACCCGGCCTATGCCAATGCCATCCGCTGGCAGCCGGCCTTCAAGCAGCTCATCTACCGCAACGAGCAGGGCAAGCTGATTGTCACCATTTCGCAGAACTCCATCGGCAACGCCATCACCGAGCTGCTCGGTGTGGTGGTCAGCCGTGTCCCTGATGCGGCAGCCTACGAGCAGCGCGAGCCGGCCCTGATTGAAAAGTTGCTGGAGGTGCGGCGCCGCCTCGTCGAGGCCGACCTCGGCGCAGGGATCGCGACAGAGTATTGGCCGGCATAGCGCAGTCCGCGCTGCGCTGGCGTGACGGGATCAGCGCGCTGCTTCGTCGGCGGCCTGCAGGCGTGCGGCCGCCTGGGCGCTGGCGGCATCGATCTGTTGCTGCATCCGCTCCTTGGTGTTTTGTGCCTGTTCGGCTTCCCTGGCCTTGGCGGCACCGGCCGTGGCGGCGGTCGATGCCGTTTCCACGCCGCAGCCGGCGAGCAGGGTGAGCGTGAGCAATAGGGCGAGGCGTTTCATGTCAAGGCTCCTTCAGGCGGCTGCCTGTCTTGATGGGTGCATAGCTGCGATAACTATAGCCACCGTTGCGCTACGTTGAATGCGCACCGCTTCCTATTTATGCCATGGCATCTTGGAGGGCGGGAACACCAGCCGCGTGCCGCTGAACAAATGGCGTTGCCCGGGAGCGGCATGGTGGCGATAGCTGCGGCGGCGCTGGATGCGCTGGCTGTGCAGGCCGCCGCCGCGCAGGCTGTGATGGCCGGCATCGAAATCCATCGTGGCCGCTTCCGCATCGGCGGGTGCCTGATAGCCGGTGTAGCGGTGGAACGGGTTGGCGCACCATTCCCAGGCGCGGCCGTAGTCGCTGATGGCCTGGGTGCGCGCCGCCACCTCCCACTGGTATTCGTGCTGCACCACGGCACCGGCCAGCTTGCCGCCCAGCGATGATACCCACTGCGCGTAGGCCTCGGCCTCGTACAGGCTGATGCCGTAGACGGCGTCCTCCGCCAGCAGGTCGAAGGGGCCGTTGAGACCGACGCCGTACCACAGCCCGGCGCTGTCGCGGCGCCAGTGATGGGGGTGGGGGGGCTGGCTCTGTCGCCAGTGCCAGCCGGCCTCGCTCCACCACGCTTGTGTGTCGTAGCCGCCGGCCTCGATGAAAGACAGCCAGGCGCCGTTGCTCACCGGGCGGGTGTCGATGCGGAAGCTGTGCAGGTGCACCATCTGTGGCGGCAGTTCGTTGTCCAGTGCCGCCGGGTCGTCCTTGGCGCCGACGCGGTAATGTCCCTGCTGCACGTCGACATGGTCCTGCGACGGCGCCGCCGCTCGCAGCGGTGTGGTGACGCGGTAAGCGACGCTTTGCTGCAGGCGCCGCTCACTGAGCTGGGCCAGCATCAGCTCGCACAGTTGCGCCTGCTGCTGCAACAGCAGGGGCAGCAGGCGCTGTTCCCGTACCAGTGCATGGGGTGGCAGCAGGGCCGGGTTGGCCAGCAGCATGGTGTTCTGGTCCTGCAACTCCAGCGCCCAGTTGAGCAGGTGTTCACGCGGCGGCAGCTGCTGCATCAGTGCATCCGTCAGCTCTGCACCGGTACCGAACAGCGGTCGCACCCGTGCCGTCATACTGGCGTCCTGTTGCACCACCTCGCGCAGCCAGTAGGTCTCCAGATACACGGCGCGGCCCAGCAGCCAGGCGAGCGGGGGAATGTCGGGGTGATGGCGGCGGTAGCCGTCGTCCTCGGGCACCGAGTCGATGAGATGGCTCATCATCTGATGCACTACGCTCAACTGACCGAGCAGTTCATGTGACTTCATGGCAGACTATATGGACGCCTCCCGTTTGCCAAGGGCGATTTTGGTGTGTTGGGACAGATAGGCTGCAGTTCTATATCCGGCCTGTTGTGCAGGAATAGACCTGCTGGCCCTGATGGAATCCGCTGACCCGCGCCTCATTCTCCTGAAGGACTCGAAGTCCTTACCGCCATACAGGTTTGGCGGGTCACGGTCTGACCTGTTTGCCATCACACTTTATCGACCTTGCGCAACCTTTACGGCGGCCACTCCTTTCTTCAAAGTGGTTGATACACTCGTCAGGCACCTATGCCGGCTGACTGACGAATCCCTTTTGGTACGTCCGTTCATGGGCGAGCATCGCCCAGATCGTTCGCGCCATCTTGTTGGCCAGGGCCACGACCGCGACATTCAGCGGCCGGCGCTGGCGTAATTTCGTGACCCACGGGCCGGGGTCTTTGGCGTGGGTCAGCACGGATCGCGCACCGTGAATCAGCAAGGTGCGCAGGTAGGTGTCACCGCGCTTGCTGATGCCGAGCAGTTTGATGCGCCCACCAGTGCCCACCTGTCGCGGCACCAGGCCGGCGAAGGCGGCGAACTCTCGCCCCGACTTGAAGGCTTTGGCGTCGCCCATGATGGCGACCGCCGCCGTGGCGGTCAGCGGCCCGACACCAGGAATTTCAGCGATTCGCTTGCAAGCTTCGTCTTGCTTGAGCCACAGCTGGATGCGCTGCTCGATGGCGGCGATTTCCCCATCCAGCTTCTCGATGCGCGCCCATTGCTCGCGCAACGTATCGATCACCATTGCCGGCAGCCGGTCTTCCAGTCTGGCCAAAGCCGCAGCAATTCCCTTCCTGACCCCCGCTTTGCCCTGCGGCATCACTTCACCGTATTCGGCGAGCAACCCCCGCAGGCCGTTAATCTGCGCGGTGCGGAACTTGACCAACTGGCTCCTCATGCGGTGCAGCGCCAGGATGGCCTGCTGTTCTTCCGTCTTGATCGCCACCGCCTTGACGTGCGGCTGCTGCACCGCTGTCCAGATCGCCCGCGCGTCCTGCCGGTCGTTCTTGTTGCCGGTGACGAACGGCTTCACCGCCTTGCCTGGCAGGAGCTTGACCTGGTGGCCCAGCGCCGTGAGTTTCCTCGCCCAGTGCTGCGCACCGCCGCAGGCTTCCATCCCAATGAGGCATGGTTGCCGGTTAGCGAAGTGTTCGAGGAACTTCTCGCGCTTGAGCTGCAGGCTCACGATCTCTCCGGTCTCCATGTCGATCCAGTGCAACTGAAATACCCGCTTGGCGATATCCACGCCAACGACCGTTTTGCTACCATTCATTTCGGACCCTCCGGTTTGCCTGTGAAGACCTTCAGTATCTTCCACCTTGGGCACTTCGATGCCGTCGGCCCGTGAGGGTCCACCTTCATCCCACCCACACCGCAAAGCTATCCACGGCGCCGGGCGCCGCAGGTCCCTCCATACCGAAGACGGCCAGCGCGCCGGATAACTCGTGTTCAGCGCTCACGGGGTGGGAGGCGTCCATTCAATTCTTCTGCGGCTGTCTCGGGAAAGGCGCCATGGTAGCGAAAAATTCGTGCCGAAGGCGGTCCGGATGCCGGTCGGTTCCGCTGGCGGGAGGGAAATTGCGTTTTATGCGCTGAGCGGCAGCGGGCTGTCGCCCGGTCCCGGTCTGTCGGTGCGTGGTTCCAGCGGCGGCAGGCCGTGGGCGGCGCGCGCCTTGCTGCAGCGCGTGCCGGGGCTGCCGTCCTCTTCCCACGGCTCCACGTCATGGCAGCTGCTGGAGCGACGCGGGTAGATGGTGCACAACACCTGTTCGCCGATGGTGCCGTCCAGGGCCACGCAGCGCATGGGCGGATGGGTGGTGCCGCGCATGGCGACGAGGTGCGGAGTAAGCGGCACGGTGAGCTCGGGCGGCACGGTGCCGCCGAGGAAGGGGTCCGCCTCGGTCCAGTAAAACGATGCGCGATAGTAGGCGCAACATGCGCCGCACCGCAGACAGGGATTGTCCACGGCAAGCCTCCTGAAAGAAGACCCGATGGGAAGGGCGCGCGGATTATAGCGGGCGGCAATGCGGCTGGGGAGAGGGCGGCAGGGGCGGAATGCGGGTTGTTATGCGCTAGAATGCACGCCCCTATATTCCGGGTAAGGTGTGATGGACGAGCAGGATGTGGATTTGCGGGCCAAACTGAACAGCGAGACGGCCAGGATTGCCTGGCCGGAGCTGGAGCGCCATTTTGCCCGCGGCGTGGTGGTGTGGGTGGCGCCGGGTCTGGACCTCATCGAGGTGGCCCATGCCATGGCGCGTGACGACAGCGCGGCACTGACGGCCTGGTTGCAGGCCGGCCAGGTGGCCCGCGCCGAGACCGAACAGGCCCGTGACTGGCATGCGCGCCAGGCGGAGTTCTGGGCGGTGGTGGTGGCGCCCTGGGTGGTGATACAGGAAAGCCAGCCGCGGCTGGATTCCTGAGCAGAATGGCGGTGGAGGTGACGATGGATTCCATGCATGACGATGTGACGGTATACGACGAGGCGGCGCGCGAGGCGGTGGAGCTGGGCAACCGCATCGCCGCCGACGATGCCGAGGCCGATCTGTGGGATGTGGCCGACGGCCTCCTCGCCGGCGCCATCCAGTACTGGCTGTATTCGCGCCAGCCCTGCGGCGATCCGCGCTGCGAGGACTGCGCGCCGTTCAGCACCGCCGAGGCACGCCTGGCGGAGCTGCTGCAGCTGACCGAGGAACTCGCCGCCGGCAGCGAGTATTTCCACGCGCCGACCGACAGCAATGTCGGCAGGGCCTAGGGGCAGATACAAGTGACAAGTTGCAAGTTACAAACACGTGAACTCGCTGCGCTCGTATTAATATGAATTCAGGCAACCGTGCGCGCAGCGCACTCCTCCACTGACTGAGCCCGGACGGCGAAGGAGCCCCCGGTAGCCGGGCCTTGGCGGGCGGAGCAGCCAAGGTGTGTCGGCGTAGAGTCATTTGTGGCCAGGGCCTCAACGAGGCCCGTGGGACGCAGGACGTGCCGGGGCCGCGCGAAGCGCATGTTTGTCCTGAATCCGAATGTTGCCAGGGTGACTTGGATGTCCCGTGGCGATGTGATGAGGGTCAGGACACGCTTGTTGTAACTTGTATCTTGTCACTTGTAACTGCCTTTGACGCGACCGCGTCAAAGTTCCAGCGGCTTGACCGGCGCCGCCAGCCAGGAGCGGTCGTGGCGCCAGTCCACCGCCGGGTCGTCCACGAACAGCTCCACCTCGTTGCCGTCGGGGTCGCTGAGGTACAGGCTCTGGCTGACGGTGTGATCGGACATCCCCTCGATTTCGATGTCCAGCGACTCCAGCCGGGCCTTGACGGCGCGCAGCTCGTCCAGCGAATTGCCCACCTTCCAGCCGGTGTGGTACAGGCCGAGGCGCCGTCCGGCCAGCGGGCCGGGGGCATCGCCCAGTTCGATGAGCAGCAGTTCGTGATGGCTGCGGCCGCCGCTGAGCACAGTGGCGCGGCCGTTGAATACACTGCCGACCACTTGCAGGCCGACGGCATCGCGGTAGAAGGCGAGTGACTGCGCGAGATTGCGCACGTAGAACACGATGTGAGCGAGTTCAGCCATGGCGGCGCTCCGTTGCAGATAGAGTACGTACAGTTTAGTCCGCAGCGCGGGAGGCAATGAAATGAATCTGGCAAAACGAGCGGGAACGATGGCGGCGCTGGTCTTGGCGTTGTCGGCCTGTACCTGGGTGGAGCCCACGGCGCAGGGCGAGAAGGTGCGCGTGTTGTCGGCCGAGGAAGTGACCAAGTGCAAGAAGGTCGGACAGACCACCGTGTCGCTGCTCGCCAAGCTCGCCGGCATCGAGCGCAATCCACAGAAGGTGCAGGAGGAGCTGAATATCCTGGCGCGCAACAGCGCGGTGGAGCTGGACGGCGATACCGTGGTGCCGATCAGTGCGGTGGAAGACGGCAAGCAGACCTTCGCCGTCTATCGCTGCGTACCAAGGTGACAGTAAGAGATACGAGGGGCGAGATACGAGGGAATAAGCCGGCTGCGCGGACGCTATTTGATGCTTAGCGTGCGCGCAGCGCACTCACTCCTCGCCCCCTTCTACTCGTCCCTCGTACCTGGTTCTGTGCGGCGACAGCCACTCAGAACCCAGGCACATCCCGCCCCTGCGGGAAGCTCACGCTGTAGCCGAACTGGATCACCTGCTTGCCCTGCGGCTTCAGTTCCTGCTTCCAGGCCAGCACACCGCTGCGATTGTCGACATCGCGCTGGGTCGGCGGTGTCGTGTCCTCGCTGAGCGCCACCTTGATCTGCTCATCACGCGCCACCGGGAGCTGATCGTAGATCGTCACCGGCAGGGCAATGCGGTGGCGGTTATACACCTCGATGCGGTAACGCCGCTCCACACGGTTGTCCTTGTTGAACACGCCTTTTTCACCGCGTTCGTCCTTCACCACATGGTGCTGTACCTCCACCGCGTCATCGTTGCCGAAGGCGAGGGCGAGATGGGCACCGGGACGCAGCGCCGCCTGCTCCACTTCACCGACGTAGGTGTCGTCGCGGGTCAGCCGCCAGGTGCCCGGCAGCAGCGGCGCCTCGCCGGCATAGTCGAACTCGGCATACAGGAAGGCACGGCTGTCCAGACGCGGTGCGCTGCGTGCCGCAAGTTGCACGGCGATGTCCTGCTTGCCGAGCACAAAACGCTGGCGCGCGTTGTCGGAGGCCACTGATACCTTGCCAGGCACGCGATAGCTGACGGCAAACTCACTCACGTCGGCCGTGGCCTCCAGCTCTTCTGCGGCCATTTCCGGTGTCTCGGCCATCTTGCTGGCCATCATGTCTACGGCACTCATTTCGCGCAGTGCACGCTGTGCTGCAGGCCGTGAGCGCTGGAAGTCAATCCACCAGGGCGCGAGTTCCGGCATGGCGGCCCCTGCGGCTGGCCGTGCCGTGGACAGGGTAAGCGCGACATCCTTCCAGTCCTCGCCACTGGCCTGGCGCACCCAGGCGGCCTGGGTCAGCTGCACGGCGCGCGATTCCGTTGCCAGCCGCGCATCGTAGACCGGTGACCAGGAGGCGCCGGGTGTCTGATAACTCAGCTCGAAGCTGGCCGCTCCCGCCTGCGCCGCCTCGACATGAATGGCGGCGGTGAGGCTGTCCTTGCGCCCGCTGCGGATCTGGTCCAGTTCCTGCTCCGTTTTCTTGATCTGCTCGTCGAGCAGGCGCAGCTCCCGTTGCAGCGCCACGCGCGCCTTGTTGGTTTCGGCCATGCCGTTGCCGATGGCCTGCCAGGCCGCCGGCCACTTTTCCGGCGCGAAGGTGTTGCTGTGATCCTTGTTGGGCGTGGCGGGCAGTTGCGCCAGCTTCTCGATGAACGCCGCCTGGGTATCGAGTGCCTGGCGACGGCCGTCCAGTACGGCCCTGTCATCCTGCAGCGCACGCAGCGTCTCGGCCAGTTTCTGTTCGCGCTCCCCCGCCAGTTGCGTACTGAACACGCGCCGGGCCTCCACTGCGCCGATGAGCAGCCTGCCGTTGCCCTGGCCACGCACCTGCAGCGACTGTTCGATAAGGCGCGGCGGCAGATTGGCGATGAGTACCGTGTGACTGCCCGCCGGCAGCTCCAGCTTCACCTGCCGCGTCACCTGGGCCCGGTCGGGATACACCGTGACGGCACTGACCGTGCTGGTACTCGGGATGTCGCGCGCGACAAGAGGCAGGGAAACAAACAGCAGGGGGACGAGCAGCAGGGTTTTCCGTGCCATGACAGGCTATATGGACGCCTCCCGTTTGCCAAGGGCGATTTTGGTGTGTTGGGACAGATAGGCTGCAGTTCTATATCCGGCCTGTTGTGCAGGAATAGACCTGCTGGCCCTGATGGAATCCGCTGACCCGCGCCTCATTCTCCTGAAGGACTCGAAGTCCTTACCGCCATACAGGTTTGGCGGGTCACGGTCTGACCTGTTTGCCATCACACTTTATCGACCTTGCGCAACCTTTACGGCGGCCACTCCTTTCTTCAAAGTGGTTGATACACTCGTCAGGCACCTATGCCGGCTGACTGACGAATCCCTTTTGGTACGTCCGTTCATGGGCGAGCATCGCCCAGATCGTTCGCGCCATCTTGTTGGCCAGGGCCACGACCGCGACATTCAGCGGCCGGCGCTGGCGTAATTTCGTGACCCACGGGCCGGGGTCTTTGGCGTGGGTCAGCACGGATCGCGCACCGTGAATCAGCAAGGTGCGCAGGTAGGTGTCACCGCGCTTGCTGATGCCGAGCAGTTTGATGCGCCCACCAGTGCCCACCTGTCGCGGCACCAGGCCGGCGAAGGCGGCGAACTCTCGCCCCGACTTGAAGGCTTTGGCGTCGCCCATGATGGCGACCGCCGCCGTGGCGGTCAGCGGCCCGACACCAGGAATTTCAGCGATTCGCTTGCAAGCTTCGTCTTGCTTGAGCCACAGCTGGATGCGCTGCTCGATGGCGGCGATTTCCCCATCCAGCTTCTCGATGCGCGCCCATTGCTCGCGCAACGTATCGATCACCATTGCCGGCAGCCGGTCTTCCAGTCTGGCCAAAGCCGCAGCAATTCCCTTCCTGACCCCCGCTTTGCCCTGCGGCATCACTTCACCGTATTCGGCGAGCAACCCCCGCAGGCCGTTAATCTGCGCGGTGCGGAACTTGACCAACTGGCTCCTCATGCGGTGCAGCGCCAGGATGGCCTGCTGTTCTTCCGTCTTGATCGCCACCGCCTTGACGTGCGGCTGCTGCACCGCTGTCCAGATCGCCCGCGCGTCCTGCCGGTCGTTCTTGTTGCCGGTGACGAACGGCTTCACCGCCTTGCCTGGCAGGAGCTTGACCTGGTGGCCCAGCGCCGTGAGTTTCCTCGCCCAGTGCTGCGCACCGCCGCAGGCTTCCATCCCAATGAGGCATGGTTGCCGGTTAGCGAAGTGTTCGAGGAACTTCTCGCGCTTGAGCTGCAGGCTCACGATCTCTCCGGTCTCCATGTCGATCCAGTGCAACTGAAATACCCGCTTGGCGATATCCACGCCAACGACCGTTTTGCTACCATTCATTTCGGACCCTCCGGTTTGCCTGTGAAGACCTTCAGTATCTTCCACCTTGGGCACTTCGATGCCGTCGGCCCGTGAGGGTCCACCTTCATCCCACCCACACCGCAAAGCTATCCACGGCGCCGGGCGCCGCAGGTCCCTCCATACCGAAGACGGCCAGCGCGCCGGATAACTCGTGTTCAGCGCTCACGGGGTGGGAGGCGTCCATTCAATTCTCCTGAGCGGTGAGTGGAGCACCAACGTAGCGCTGCGATCCGGTGTGGTCAATACGGTGCAGAAACGAAAAACCCGCCATATGGCGGGTTGAAGAGTTATGGCGCGCCCGAAGGGATTCGAACCCCTGACCTCTGCCTCCGGAGGGCAGCGCTCTATCCAGCTGAGCTACGGGCGCGCGGGACGGCATAGCTTACATGGCAGGCCCGGGCGCGTCCATGGCGGGGTTTCGGCACGGGGTCCTTGCGGCTATACTACGCGGCCAATCTGCGGCCAGTGGCCGGAATAACCAATTAATCAGCAATCAGGCGCCCATGCGGCGTTAATACTTCAAGAGAGCGAGGGAACAGGCGTGAGCCAGAAAACCAATACCTATTTCGGTACTTCCGTGGTGACTCTAGTCGTGGTCGGCGGCCTGGTGGCCCTGATCCTCAACATCATGACCTCCGTGCTCGGCGGCGGCACGGCCAGCGCCGACATGAGCGCGGCGGCGGTCGAGGCCCGTATCAAGCCGGTCGGCAAGCTGAACACCGGCGCACCCATCGCCGTGGCTGCCGCTCCGGCGCCGGCTGCGGCGGCTCCCGCGGCCGCCCGTTCCGGCGATGCCGTATACAACGCCTCCTGCGTGGCCTGCCACGGCACCGGTGCCGCCGGCGCTCCCAAGCTGGGCGACAAGGCCGCCTGGGGTGATCGCATCGCCCAGGGCATGGACACCCTGGTCAAGCACGCCATCTCCGGCTTCCAGGGCAAGAGCGGTGTGATGCCGCCGCGCGGCACCTGCGGTACCTGCTCCGATGGCGAGCTGAAGGCGGCCGTGGAGTACATGGTGTCCAAGGCCAAGTAAAAAGGCCGAGTAGTGAAGTGAAAAGGCCGGGGTGACCCGGCCTTTTTCATTCCTGTACGGCAGCCCGCCGCCTGCGGCTTTGCCCCGCTTACGGCGCTGCCTTGCCAGCGAACTTGCTGCGATAGGACAGCAGCACCGAAGTGCCGCCGATGGCCATTTCACCATTGGACAGCGGGCCGAAATCGGCCTCGAGGAAGAGGCGGCGCACCTCGAGGCCGAGGTGACTCTCTCTAGTGACGGGGAACTCGAGACCGGCGAACAGGCTGACGCCCAGGCCGGTATCACGCTCGTCATGGGTGCCCGGAAAACCGAGCGTGCTGCCGTGGGCACGCATGTTGGCGTAGTACAGGCCGGCGCTGCCACCGGCGTAGAGGTCGACCGCAGCGGTGGCGTAGGCCTGCGCCAGCGTACCCGCGACGCCCACGGTGGTGAGCGTCATGGTGTCGTCGATGACGGTGAAGGGGCCGCCGTAAACGGTGCCGGGAGTGGCGTAATCGGAGAAATGGGCGGTTACCTCAATGCCGTAGCGCAGGCCGCTGTCCTGTCGACGCTCGAAGCCGAGGCCGAGGGCGACGCCGGTGTGCTTGGGTGGCGGTGTCGTGTCCGTGGCCTCGAATTTGCCGATGCGGAAGACATAGCTGTCGTCGCTGGTGGCATGGGCCATAGGGGGCGTGCCGGCCAGGATGCACAGCGCCATGAACGGCGCTCCCGATTTGGCGTACATAGTGTGCTCCCTGTCGTTGCGCACGCCGGCTGTTGTCGTGTCAGCGGCTGAAGATCACGCCGATGCCGAACTGGAATTGCGGCCCGCTGGGGGCGCTGCCATCACGCGGCCACAGATAGATATCGGCCGCCTGGAGCAGTGGAAAGGTGTAGGGCGCGTCGCCGACCTTGCCGGCGACGGTTTGCTCCACGCGGCCGCGGGCGGTGAGACGGCGGCCGGGGGCGTAGTCGACGCTCTCCAGATAGCCGCTGTAGCGGGCGAGAAAGCGGCCCTGCTCGCCACTGCCGGTATCCGGGCGCTGATTGCGGTCCAGCGGATACGCCAACACTTCGATCTCCGTGTAGTCGGTCAGGTTGCGGGTGGCGACGATGACGCCGCCCCAGATGACCTGTGTGCCGAGATGCGTGCCGGGGGCGGCACTCACCTGTGCGGCGGTGAGGTCGGTCGTTGCTGCACGGGTGTCGTAGCGCGGTCCGCCGGCGCAGGCGGTCAGGCCGAGAAGGACGGCGGCAATCAGGAAGGGGCGCAGCATCGCTCAGGGCCAGGGGTAGGGACCGTAGGGATACCACGGTCGGTGATAGGGCGGATAGTAAAACGGATCGGGCTGCGACGGCAGGCGCGGCGGCCAGAGGTGGTGGCCTATGGCGCGCAGTACGGGGTAGCTGTAGCGATATGCGCCGATGTTGCGTTGCTCCACCCCTTCCACGCGGCCGACCACGGACAGTTCCCGGCCGTTGGCATAGACCACCGGATCGAGAAAGCCGCTGATATGGACCAGAAAGCGTCCTTCTGACTGATCCGTTTCCAACGGTCGCCCGTTGCCGCACAGCGGACGTGATACCAGTTCCACCACGCTGTCCGCGGGGCCGTTGTCCACGGCGGTGATGATGCCGCCCCAGCGGACGACGGTGCCCGTGTATTGCTCGGGCGCGACGCGCACCTGATCCGGTCCCGGGCCGTGCTCCGGGGCCTCGCGCAACGGCAGCGGGGTGGGTGCGCAGGCGCCCAGTACGAGTGGCACGAGAGCGAGCAGGAGGCGGCGATGGAGGACATGCATGGCGGTACCATGAGCAATGAATCTGTGCTCAAAGTCTAGCTGCGGGGGAGGGGATTTTCCGCAGCACTGCGCCAGCCCCGCTGCCCGCCCGGGCCGGGGCTGTGGCTGGTCAGTGCAGCCTGGCGAGTTGTTTGGCGATGATGTCGTGGTTGAGCCACAGCACCGGGCCGTGCGGTGCGGCGGCCTCGTGGAACATCAGCGGTCCGGTGCCTTCCAGCACCAGGGAGCTCAGGTGATCGCTGATCAGCACCTTGCGGTCCTTGTGCAGATCCACGATTTCTTCCGACGTTCCTACCATCACCTCGGCCAGCTCGGCGCTGTTGTCCATCGGCCAGGCGGCGAAATCACGGAAGCGGGCGATGGCCGGGTCGTTGTTGTAGCGTTCGATCTTGTCGAGGATGTCCTGCAGTCTGATGCCGTCTTGCAGCAGCGACTGGCAATGTGCCCACTGTTGTTCCGCCCAGGCGCCGCAGCCTTCTTTCTTCAGTGCGTTGAGCAGCGGGAACAGCGACAGTTCCACACCGACGAAGATGTCGCTGGAGTTGGTGCGGATCTCCGGGCAGTTGAACACCGTGGCCTTGACGCCCTGGGACCAGGCCGCTTCGGCGTGGCGTTCCAGGCGCATCTTGGCATATCCCTGGGTGTAGTTGGTGTAGGTCTGCCACTGATAGGTGCCGTTGATGAGGATCTCGGTACCGTGGTAGCCGTAGGCGGTGTAACGGACCTCGCCGCCGGTCTTGCCGATGCGGGCGCGGATGCCGGCGCTCGCCTCGATGAGGTACTGGAAGGTGTTGGCGGTGACCTCGTCGAAGTTCATCAGGATCATCTTGCCCAGGTCGGAATCGAGCAGGGCGCGCGAGGACAGGAAACGCTCGCCGCGCCCCTTGTAGATGCGGTTGGCGATGGCGAGAAACACCTTGGTCTTGGGGATGCCGCCGGCCATGGTGTGGGCGAAGAAGACGTTGGCACCATCGGGAATGGCCTGGTCCAGCTCGGCCATCACCTGGGCCAGGGCGGACTTGAAGCGGGCGACGCCGACCTCGCGGCAGCGTTCGATCTGGGCCCAGTCCAGTTTGGCCTCCTGCCAGTTGGTCAGCTTCAGTTCGGCCAGCAGGGCGGTGGGTGTGGGTGTGCCTTCCGGCGCATCCATGTCGAAGCCCGCCATCAGCGGGATGTTTATGATGCGGCCGCCGAGGCGGGTTTCCGCCTCTTGCAACTCTTCGGTGTTGAGCGGGCGCAGGTGGTCGTTTTCATCACGGCGTCCGACGGTGATGCCGAGGATGGTCATGCCGGCCTTGCGGGCTTCATCGATGAGGCCGTTGGCGTAACCACGGCCGAACAATTCGCCGAACAGGACGAAGACATCACCGCGGCGGAAGATGTTCGCGGTGGGCAGGTCACGGAGTGGCGTGAGTACAGACATTGGAACCCCCGAATTATTGTTGGCCGCGATTATATCAAAAGGACGGCGGCCGAAGCCGGAGAATGCGGCGGATACGGCCTGAAATGGCGGTTTTGTGACCGGTTTGGAACGGGGTCACGCCGCCAGGCGACATGACTCATCCGGGCAGGGCCAGCCGGAAGCGGCCGCCGCCGAGGCTGCCGTCGTTGGACAGTTCGATGTAGCCGTGGCGGTCGCCGCTGTCATGCATCTGGGCGATGAGGCTGCAGAAGTAGAGTCCGAGGCCGGTACGTCCGGCCGTGGGGTCGAGGGGGGTGTCCTTGGCAACGGCGCGGCGGCCGAGCATGGCGGTGGGAAAGCCGGGGCCGTTGTCCTCCACGTCGAGCAGCAGCCAGCCCTCGGTATTTTCTGCGGCGATGCGGATGCAATCACGGGTGTAGCGCACGGTGTTGGTGATGACGTTTTCCAGCACCGCGGCCACCATCGCCCGGTCCAGGGGCCAGTAGAGGTCTTCGGCACAGTCGATATCGCAGCGGATGCCGTGGTGATCCATCATCGGTTTGTTGGCGAGGTAATAGTCTTCCAGTATCTCGTACACCGGGCAGGGACCGATGCGCGGTTGGTACAGCCCCTTGTCGGCACGATACAGCGTGAGCAGTTGCACCAGGTTGTCGTTGACGCGGCGCGCCTCGTATTGCAGGCGGGCGATGTGGGAGGCGTCGCAGCGGCATGCGCCGGTGGCGGGGTCGAGCAGGCCGTCCAGCGAATTGAGCACCATGCCGAGGGCATTCTTGGTGTCGTGAATGCTGATCGCGAGGATGGTGCTGAAATCGATGTGGCTCACGGGTGAGTTTTTCCTGGGAAATCATCCTAGTTGTGCGGCGCGCTTGTCTTCGCCCAGCGCGTGCAGTGCCGCTCCCAACTGCGCGACAACCGCGGCCGGCGGCGGGCCGCCCCGCAGCAGGGTATCGAATTCCTGCAGCAGGCTCGCGCGCTCGGGGCCGGGATGGAAGGCGAGGATATGCAGTTTTGCCGTCAGGGTCCACCAGGGGACCTCCACGTGCAGGCGGAACTCCTGGGCCAGTTTCTTCACGGCGGCCTGGGCATCGCGGTACTCGCCCTTGGCGGCCAGGGTGGCGGTGAAGGCGGCGTGGTAGGCCGGCTGATCCTGCTCCATCTGGCGCGCCAGACTGAGGGCACGACGCCAGGCGCGTTCGGCGATGTCCAGTTGTCGCAGATCTTGCGCCAGCCGCGCGAGGTGCAGTTGGCGCGGCAGTGACTTGGCCGAGCGTTCCACGGCAGTAACCAGCACGCTGAGGGCCTCCTGACGGCGGCCATCCGCTTCCAGCGCCGCGGCAAGGCCGTCGTGGGCGGCCATGTAGGCCGGGGTAAGGGTGATGGCGTCGCGGAACAGCTGTTCCGCTTCTCCGTACTGCTGGCGCTGCAGGGCGATCCGGCCGAGCAGGGTCAGCGCCCAGGCGACCGGCTTGCTGTCCTGTACCTGGCGGCACAGCGTCTCGGCCGCCGTCGCCTCGCCCCCGCTGAACAGCAGCTCGGCCTTGAGACGCAGCAGTTCGGTGCCGTTGGCCGGCCGGCCGGCGAGCAGTTCATCGAGCAGGGCGACGGCACGGGCACGATCGTTCTTGCGCAGGGCGTCGTCCACCGCCTGTAACGGTATCTTGCGCGGCAGGGCGCGGGTCAGGCGCGCGCGCAGCAGGTCCTTGGTGAAGGGCTTGGTGAGGTAGGCGTCGGGCAGGGTTTCCAGGGCGCCCATCACCATCTCGCTGGAGTTTTCCGCGGTGACCATGATGAAGGTGGTGCCGTAGCCGATCAGGCCCTGGGCACGCGCGGTTTCCAGCAGCTGCTGGCCGTCCATGCCGGTGCCGAGGTTGTAGTCGCACAGCACGATGTCGTAGCGCTTGGCGTGCAGGCGCTCCAGCGCCTCCTCGGCCCTACTCGCCGCGTCCACCTCCTGCACGCCGATGGTGATCAGCATCTGGCGCAGGGTCGCACGCATGTTCTGGAAGTCGTCGATGACGAGGGCGGACTTTTTCGCCAGGTCGAGGGTCATGCTTTTTGGTTGTGGCAGGCGGACATGGCACCGATGTTAACAGGTCCGGCATATCCCATGGCACCTCCCTGTGCCGGCGGGCTGTTCACTCCAGGGCGCGAATCTCGCGCGCGGCGGCCAGCAGGGCGAGGCGGGCGATGACGCCGTAGGCGTAGAAGCGATTGACGCCGGCGTCGGGGAATTCGGCGCAATCGGGCATGTTGCAGGGCTCGGCGAAGGCCAGCGGTTCGAAGTGCATGCCGGGGGCGTTGAGGTTTTCATTGGGGCCGCGCCCGGTGTGCACACGGTAGAAGCCGCCCACCACGAAGTGGTCGATCATGTACACCACCGGTTCGGCCACCGCGTTGGCTTCGCCCCAGGTCTCGAAGGTGTAGACACCCTCCTGGATGATCACCTTGCTCACCGCCTGTCCTTCCTTGGTCTTGGACATGTGGGTGCGCTGCTTGCGGTTCAGCTCACGCACCTCGTCCACGCTGTGGGCGGTCATCACCGCCATGCCGTAGGTACCGGACTCGGACTTGATTACCACGAAGGGCGGCTTGTCGATGCCGTACTGGTCGTATTTCCGCCGGATGGCGGACAGCACGGCGTCCACGTTGCGTGCCAGGCAGTCCTCCCCTTCGCGCTTCATGAAGTCGATCTCGCCACAGTTGCGGAACAGCGGGTCGATGAGCCAGGGATCGATCTCCACCATGGCGGCGAACTCCTCCGCCACCTTGCGGTAGTGGCCGAAGTGGCCGGACTTGATGCGGGACGACCAGCCGATGCCCAGCGGCGGTACCACCGCCTGATCCAGATTCTCGAGGATGGCCGGCCGGCCGCCGGACAGGTCGTTGTTCAGCACCACCACGCAGGGGAAGAAATCGTCCAGCCCCACCTTGTCGCCCACGCGCCGCACCGGTTCCAGGGTCACCTTGCGGCCGGAAGGCAGTTTGACCACATGGGGGCCGTTCAGGTCCGGCAGCAGGGAGCCGATGCGGGTCTCGTAGCCGGCGCGGGCGATGAGTTCGCGCAGTGTGGCCAGGCTCTCCAGATAGAACAGGTTGCGGGTATGGTTCTCCGGCACCAGCAGTACGCGGCGGGCGTTCGGGTAGAGACGTTCCAGGGCGGACTGGATGGCCTGGATACACAGGGCCTCGAAGGCGGGGTTGAGGTTGTTGAAGCCGGCGGGAAACAGGTTGGTGTCCACCGGGGCCAGCTTGAAGCCGGCATTGCGCAGGTCCACCGAGGTATAGAAGGGGGCGGGGGTCAGGCGCCATTGCGCGCGGAACCAGGCCTCGATCTCCGCCTGATGGTCAAGCAGATGGGATTCCAGTTGCAGCAGCGGGCCGGTGAGGGCGGTGGTGAGGTGGGGGACGGCGTGCAGGGCAGTAGTCATAGTGGTCCGTGGTTCATCGAGTCAGGCCGGGCAGTGTAGCAGGCGGAACGCAGGGGAAACGTTCGGGTTAATAAGGGCTTGTGGATTGCTTTTAAAGAATATGATAAAAATCTCCGAGCCTGTCAGGGACTATAGAACACAAACTCAAGGCAGATTGGGGGCGAAGTGGCCAGCGACGCAGCAGAAGAAGGCTTCCAGGGACTGAAAGTCCTGGTGATTGACGACAGCAAGACCATCCGGCGTACCGCCGAAACCCTGCTCAAGAAGGAGGGTTGCGACGTTATTACCGCCAACGACGGCTTCGAGGCCTTGTCCAAGATCGCCGATTACAACCCCGATATCATCTTCGTCGACATCATGATGCCGCGCCTGGATGGCTACCAGACCTGCGCCCTGATCAAGCACAACCAGAAATTCCGCAACACCCCCGTCATCATGCTGTCCAGCAAGGATGGGTTGTTCGACCGTGCCCGCGGGCGTATCGTGGGCTCCGAAGAATATCTGACCAAGCCGTTCACCCGGGAAGAACTGCTCGGTGCCATCAAGCGCCATGTGCTTGATGCGGCGAAATAAACAGCAATGGCCAGGCGTGGCGGCGGACGGACCGCCGCAGCCGGCGTAACGCATAGTTAGGCGAGGGGAAAACCATGGCCCGTATTTTGATTGTCGATGACTCTCCCACCGAGATTCACGTCCTGACCGGCATCCTGCAAAAGCACGGCTACGAGGTCGCCACCGCGGCCGATGGCGAAAAGGGTGTCGCCGCCGCCCGCGAGATGAAGCCCGACCTGGTGCTGATGGACGTGGTGATGCCGGGCATGAACGGCTTCCAGGCCACGCGCCAGCTGAGCAAGGACGCCGACACGGCGCACATCCCGGTGATCATCGTCACCACCAAGGATCAGGAAACCGACCGCGTCTGGGGCCTGCGCCAAGGCGCCAAGGATTACGTGACCAAGCCGGTGGCCGAGGCCGAGCTGCTCGCCAAGATCAAGGCGGTGCTGGGCGCCTGAGCAGGACCATGACCGTCCCGTCCCAACACCCCCTCCTGTTGCTGCAAGAGATTGAGCGACGCAGCAAGGCTCACGCCTTCGAACTTCCCCAGCAGCTGGACGTCCGCGTCACTTGGGACGGCGTCGGTTTTCGTGTCGGTAACACACAGTTGGTGGCGGCGGTGGATGAGGTGAAGGAAATCCTGCCGGTGCCGCGCCTGACCTCGGTATTCGGCGCGCAGCGTTGGGTGAGGGGCGTGGCCAACATTCGCGGTACCCTGCTGCCGGTAATGGACCTGCACGGTTTCATCCAGGGTGGCGTGACGCTGCCGGGACGCCGCAGCCGCATCCTGGTGGTGCGCCACAAGGGGATATCCGCCGGGCTGATGGTGGACGAGGTGCTGGGTCTGAAGCATTTCTACGAAGAAGAATTCAGCGCCGAGAGCGGGACGGTGGACCCCGCCTTTGCGCGTTACCTGCGCGGCAGCTATCGCCAGGAAGGTGAAATCTGGCCAGTGTTCAGTATGGCGGCGCTGGTGGACAGTCCCGAATTCATGCAGGTGGCGGCATAGCCGGCTGCACGGTGATTAATGACAACTTCGATTTTCCGCAAGTGTTCGTGGTGTAGGAGCGAGAACAATGAAAGCACGATCCAAAGGGGCCGCTGGTGCGGCAGGGGGCGATAAGTCTGTCTTCATTCTTATCTTCTTCCTGCTTTTCTTCGTGCTGGCCATGGCGGGCATTTACATCTACGTGGCCATTCAGGACGGTTACGACAAGCAGTACATCACCCTGCTGGGTGAGGAGCGCGTGTTGTCCCAGCAGATGACCAAATACGCAGGCCAGACTACGCAGGGTACTGTGGATGTGTTCGCCAAATTGAAAAAGTCCTACGAGCAGTTTGAACACTCCTTCATGCTGCTGAAGGAGGGCGATCCGGAGACCGGCATGCCACCCTCGCCGGTCGAGGTACTCGATGCCCTTGCGGCCATGGAGTCCGAGTGGAACAAGTTTGACAAGAGTATCAATGTCATCCTCGGCCGTGAGCAGGCGGTGCGTGCAATGCGTGAAACGGTGCAGGCGATCAACGAGCGCGCCGCCCAGCTGCTGGCCCTGTCCGACGAAGTGGCTACCCTGATGGCGCAGCGCGGCGCCGAACCCGGTCAGGTGTACATCGCCGCCCGTCAGCTCATGTTGTCGCAGCGTATCGTCAACAACGTCAACCGCGTGCTCGAAGGTGGTGAAGGCGCGGTGACCGCCGCCGACCGTTTCGGCCGTGACGCCGCTCTGTTCGGGCGTGTCATCAAGGGGCTGCTGGACGGCAACCGCGGTCTCGGCATCGAGCGCGTCGCCAACAACGAGATTCGTGCCAAGCTGACGGAAGTGAATGCACTATTTGATGAAATCGGCGCCCAGGTCAGCGCCATCCTCGAGCGCAGTCCGGAGATGTTCGAGGTATCCGAGGCCGTGCAGGAGGTGCTGACCCACTCCGACCGTCTGCTGGATGCCATCTCCCGTCTGGAAATCGCCTACCAGAACTATGCCGCCGGCCGTACCGTCAACACCATGATGGGCAGCCTGTTCGGCGTGGTCGCATTGTTGCTGCTGCTTTATCTCGGTTACTCGCTGCGCAAGGAAGGCATGATCCGTCTGGCGGAAGCCGATGCCCAGCGCAAGGAAAGTGAGGAGCACAACCGTCGTAACCAGCAGGCCATCATGCGTCTGCTGGATGAAATGGGCGACCTCGCCGACGGTGACCTGACCGTGAACGCGACCGTGACCGAGGACATCACCGGCGCCATCGCCGACTCCATGAACTACGCCATCGACGCATTGCGCAACCTGGTAACCGCCATCAACGAAACCGCCAGTCAGGTGTCGGCGGCGGCACAGCAGACCCAGGCCACCGCCATGCACCTCGCCGAGGCCTCCGAGCATCAGGCGCAGCAGATTGCCTCGGCCTCCAGTGCAGTTAACGAAATGGCCATTTCCATCGAAGGTGTGTCGCGCAACGCCGATCAGCTCGCCGAGGAGGCGCAACGCTCGGTGGAAATCGCCGCCAAGGGTACGGCGGCGGTGCAGAAGACCATCGAAGGCATGGACGCCATTCGCGAGCAGATTCAGGAAACCTCGAAGCGTATCAAGCGTCTGGGTGAGTCTTCGCAGGAAATCGGTGACATCGTGGAACTGATTAACGATATCGCCGAGCAGACCAACGTGCTGGCACTGAACGCCGCCATCCAGGCAGCGATGGCCGGTGAAGCGGGCCGCGGCTTCGCGGTGGTTGCGGACGAAGTGCAACGCCTGGCAGAACGCTCCGCCGACGCTACCAAGCAGATTGAGGCCCTGGTTAAGACCATTCAGGCCGATACCAACGAAGCGGTCATTTCCATGGAACAAAGTACCGCGGGCGTGGTGAACGGTGCCCGCCTGGCCGAGGACGCCGGCACCGCACTGGGCGAAATCGAAAACGTGTCGCTGCATCTCGCCGAGCTGGTACAGAGCATTTCCGGCGCCACCCGCCAGCAGGCGGCGGCGGCGGCCAACGTGTCCGACACCATGAACGTCATTCAGGAGATCACCACCCAGACATCGGCCGGTACCACGCATACCGCTGCCGCTATCGGTAATCTGGCCGAACTGGCGAACGATCTGAAGAAATCCGTATCCGGCTTCAAGCTGCCCGGCTAAGAATCTTGCCGGCCTTGATGTATAGCGCGCTATGGGTGCCATGCCGATGACCGCGAAGTTCGACGTCAGCACCCTGAACTGGGTCAAGGGCGAGATTGACGCCTCCCTCGACCAGGCCAGGCTGGCGCTGGAGGCGTTTGTCGCCACGCCGGACGATGAAACCCAGATGGGTTTCTGCGTCATGCATCTGCATCAGGTGCACGGCACCCTGCAGATGGTCGAACTCTACGGCGCCGCCCGGGCTGCCGACGAGATGGAGCGGCTCGCCGTTGCCCTGCAGGAAAAGCGCATCGCGGATATCGAGCGCGCCTGCGAAGTGCTGATGCGTGCCATCCTGCAACTGCCCGATTACCTGGAGGGTCTGCAGACCGGCCTGTCCGACAACGCCCTGGTACTGCTGCCGCTGATCAACGAGATGCGCCGCCTGCGCGGCGAACAGGCCCTCCCGGAAAGCGATTTCTTCCAGCCCGACCTCAGTGTGATGCCGCCCGCGGCCCCGGCGCCCACGGTGGATATCCGTGTCTTGGCACAGAAGGCGCGCCCCTACTACCAGTCCAGCCTGTTGCACCTGCTGCGCGGCGAGGAAACCCCCCAGAGCCTGAAGACCCTGCGCGTGCTGAGCGACAAGTTGCTGGCCGCAGCGACGGTTCCGGCGCTGCGGCAGTGGTTCTGGGTATTCGGTGGTTTTATCGAGTCCCTGTCCGGCGACGGCCAGGTGGTGCGTACCGCCGCCAAGCGTCTGCTCAGCAACGGTGAGCAGGTGATCCGTCAGATCGGCGAGGGTGGTGAGGCGGCGGTGAAGCCCGAGTCCCTGTCGTCCCTGCTCACCAGCCTGCTGTTCCAGGTGGCGCAGGCGGCTGGTTCGGCAGGCCGCGTCGGCGAGCTGAAGACGGCCTTTGGGCTGAATCGTCTGATGGCCGGTGAGGCGGCACCCGCCGGTGTCGGCGGCTTCAATGCCGAGCTGAAGAAGACCCTGGCGGGCGATGTACTGGAAGAGCTGGCCTCGGTCCAGGATGCCCTCGATATCTTCGTGCGCAGCGAGCGGCGCGCGGCATCCTCCCTGCTGCCGCTGGCCGACACCCTGTCGCGCATCGCCAGCACCCTGGTGATGATGGGCCAGCCCGCATTGCAGGAGGCGCTGGAGCGGCAGGTGGCGGTGATCCGCGATTTGCAGGATGTCGAGTCGGTTGCCGACGACAACCTATTGATGGGTATCGCCAGCGCCGTTCTGGCCGTGGACTCGGCCCTGCGCGACTGGGGCACGGTGCGGCCGTTGGAACAGGCCGACGATCTGGCCGGTCAGGTTGGGGCGGGGGAACTGTCGCCGGAGGCCGAAGCCGAGCATCAGCGTGTCATCCGTCAGGTGATGAAGGAAGCGCGCAGCAATCTGTTGCGTGTCAAGGACGCGGTGGACGCCTATGTGGCCGCCCCCGGCGATGCCACTCCGCTGGCGCCCCTGGCCGGACTGTTGCATGAAATCATCGGCAGCCTGACTCTGCTGTCCTATACCCGCGCCGCCCGGGTATTGCGTGCCTGCTCGCTGTACATCGGCAACGATCTCGCCAAGGCCGATACCCTGCCGGGTTCCGATATGCTCGATGCCCTGGCCGATGCGCTGACCTCTATCGAGTACTACATGGACGCCTTCGTGGAAAGTCGCGTCCATCCGGGGATGGTGCTGGAGGTGGCCGAGCGCGCCTGCGCGAAACTGGGCTACCCGGTCGATGCATTGCCGGAGCTCGTGCCCGCGGCTGTCGAGAAAGAGGCGCTGGATGAGGCGGAAGGCGCTGCCGGGGAAGTGGCGATTACGGCCCCTGCGGCGGAGGTGGAAGAGAGCGCTGTTGCGGCACCGGAGGAAATGGTCACAGCCGCCGCGCCGGAAGAGGCCATTGTCGCGGCCGCAGTGCCGGTGACCCCCGCCGCACCCGCTCAGGCACCGGCGGCGAGTGCCGGGCTCGATCCGGAGATCGTCGAGATCTTCATCGAAGAGGCCACGGAGGAGATCACCAAGATCAACGAACTCCTGCCGCGTTGGCAGTCCAACCGCGGTGATAGCGAGACGCTGCGTGACCTGCGCCGCTCTTTCCACACCCTGAAGGGCAGCGGGCGCCTGGTCGGTGCCCTGCGCATCGGCGAGTTTGCCTGGGCCTTCGAGAACATGCTGAACCGGGTCATCGACAATACCGTCGAGCCGAGCAACGCCATGTTTGACCTGCTGGATCAGGCGGCGGAGGCCTTGCCGGAACTGGTCGCCGAATTCCGCGAGGGGACAGCGGTCCGTGCCGACGTGGAGTGGCTGCAGGAGGCGGCGAACGCCATGAGCACCCCGGGTGGCCTGGAGGCCATGCTGCCGCCGGCACCGCCACCCCCTGCCGCGGTGACGATGGAGAACGCAGCCCCGGTTGAACCGGCGGTGCCCGAGCTGGACCCGGTGCTGCTGGAAATCTACGGCAACGAAACCGACGCCCATCTGGCGATCATCGAGCAGTTCATCGCCGAGTGCCGCGCCGAGCACGGCTGCCGGGTGACCGAGGCGCTGACCCGCGCCCTGCACACCCTGCAGGGCAGCTCGCGCATGGCCGGTGTGATTGCCGTGGCCGATGTCGCCCTGCCGCTGGAGAAATACGCCAAGGCGTTGCATACCGCTCATGTGGCGGTGTCACCGCAGGGGCTGAACGCGCTGGAGCGATGTGTGGCGCTGACCCGCGACATGCTTTCCTTCTTGCAGGGGACGCGGGCGGCCGTGCCCGGACACCAGACCCTGCGCGACGAGGCGGAGGCCCTGCAGCATGCGGCCCAGCGCCTTGCCGAAGGGCTGGAGGAGATCCCCGAGGCCGGTCTGGCGCAGGCTCCGGAAGAGGTGACGGCCGCTGCCACACCGCAGGTGGAGGAAGAGATCACCGGCGAGGCGGTGCCCGAGTTCGAGGCGCCGGAAGAAGAAATCACGCTGGAGGGCGCTGCGCCGGAGGTGCCCGCAGAAGAGGATGCCTCTTTCGAGGTCGAGGCCATGCCGGAACCTGCCGCAACGGAAGAGGAGGAGATCACCCTCGTTGCGCCGGAAGAGGAAGACATCACCCTGGAGGCGCTGGAGCCGGTCGAGGAAGAGGCGCCGCCGCTGGAGGACATCCTGTCCTCCATTGCGGTGGAGGAGGCCCCGGCCGCGCCGCCATCGCCGCCGGTGGTCGCTGCGCCTGCCATGGTGCCGGAATACGATCAGGAACTGCTCGATATCTTCCTGGAGGAAGGTGCCGAGATCATCGACGCCAGCGAGGAATCGCTGCAGGCCTGGCGCGAGCACCCCGACGATCGTTCACTGGTCGAGGCGCTGCAGCGCCAGTTGCATACCCTCAAGGGGGGTGCACGCATGGCCGGCGTCACGCCCATCGGTGATCTGAGCCATACCCTGGAATCCATCTTCGAGGATATCGTCGAAGGGCGGCTGACCCGCTCCAGCGCGATGTTCGATTTGTTGCAGCTGGCACACGATCGTCTGGTGACGATGCTGGAGCAGGTGCGCAACAACGCGCCGGTGGTTTCTGCCGATGATCTGATTGCCCGCATCCGCAATCTTTCCGGTGCCGCGCCTCAAGTGCCGGCGGTGGAAGAGGAGGCGGCTGCGGCGCCGCTGTCCGGTTTCCTGGAACAGGCCGCTGCCATCCTCGAAGCCTACGAGGTGCAATTGCGGGCCTGGGACGTGGAGCAGGACAAGCAGCCGCTGTTGCTGGAAATCGGTCGCCAGTTGCGGGATATGAAGGCGGCGGCGCGTGACGCCGGCATCGCCAGCATGGCCGATGTGGCCTACAGTGCGGAACTGATGGTGGCTGCAACGGCGGACGGTCATGTGCCGCTGTCACCGCGCATGCTGGCATTGATGCAGCGCTGCCACGATCGTCTCGCCACCATGCTCGATCAGCTGCGTGGCGGCCATGCACCGATCCCCGATGCAGTGCTCGTCGAGGCCATGGACGAGCTGGTGGCCGAAAGCCGCGCCAAGGAAGTGATTCCGGCACCGGCGCCGCAGCCCGTGGCCAGGCCGGAGGCTGCAGCGGAAGAGGGGGCCGAACAGCTTGCCGATCGCCGCCGCGGCCAGCGCCTGCAGCAGGACGTGGTGCGTGTACGCGCCGACCTGCTGGACAATCTGGTCAACTATGCCGGTGAGGTGAGTATTTACCGTTCCCGTGTCGAGCAGCAGGTGGGCAGCATCAACTACAGCCTGCGTGACTTCGGTGAAATCCTCGAGCGTATGCACGACCAGCTGCGTCAGTTCGCCATCGAGACCGAGGCACAGATGCAGTCGCGCTACGAGGATGTGGACAGCACCGAGTACGAGGATTTCGATCCCCTGGAGTTCGACCGCTTTACCCACATGCAGCAGCTGTCGCGTTCGGCGATGGAAAGTCTCAACGACCTCGTCGAGGTGCAACAGGGTCTGCAGAGTCTGACGCGCGAAACGGAAACTCTGTTACTGCAGCAGTCGCGTGTCAGCACCGAGTTGCAGGAAGGCCTGATGCATACGCGCATGATGCCGCTGGTGGAGCATGCGCCACGCCTGCGCCGCATCGTGCGCCAGACCAGTGCGGAGCTCGGCAAGGAGGTGGAGTTGAGCTTCCGTGGCGCGGAGGTGGAAATGGATCGCCACATGGTCGAGCGCATGTTGGCGCCCATCGAGCATCTGCTGCGTAACGCCATCGCCCACGGCATCGAGACGCCGGAGCAACGCCGCAAGGCCGGCAAGCCCTCGCGCGGCCAGATCATCCTGGCGCAGGTGCGTGAAGGTTCCGAGATAGTGATGCGCATCATCGATGATGGTGCCGGCATCAATCTGGAGCGTGTGCGCCAGAAGGCCATCGAACGTGGCCTGATGAAGCCCGACGCCGGTCTCTCCGACAAGGAAGTGGTGCACTTCATTCTGGAATCCGGCTTTTCCACCGCCGAGACCCTGACCCAGGTGGCCGGCCGCGGTGTCGGCATGGACGTGGTCAACAGTGAGATCAAACAGCTGGGCGGCCTGTTGGAAATCGATACCCGTCAGGGCGAAGGCACCACCTTTACCATACGTCTGCCGCTGACACTGTCGGTCAGTCGCGCCCTGCTGGTTCAGGCCGGCGAGGAAACCTATGCCGTGCCGATGACCTCCATCCAGGGTATCGAGCGCCTGGATCGCGCCCAGTTGGAACAATTGCTGGCGGCGGAAAACCCCACCTACACCTGGCTGGGCCGCGAATATGAGCTGCTGCCGCTGAGTGCCACGCTCGGCCTGCCGCCGGCGACTACGGCACCGGCCGAAGGCGAGGTCAGCAAACGCCCGCTGTTGTTCGCCCACAGCGGCGATCACTACGTGGCCTGGGCGGCGGACAACCTCATCGGCAGTCGTGAAATCGTGGTGAAGTCGCTCGGTCCGCAGCTGTCCAAGCTGCGCGGCCTGTCCGGTGCGACCATCCTCGGTGACGGCAGTGTGGCCCTGATCCTCGACCTGCCGCTGCTCGCCCGCCTCGGCCTGGCCCAGCGCAGTACCGCAGTGGTGGAAGCCGCACCGGTCAGTGCGCAGCCGCTGGTGATGGTGGTGGACGACTCCATCACCGTGCGCAAGGTCACTTCGCGCTTGCTGGAGCGCAACGACATCCGCCCGGTCACGGCGAAAGACGGTGTCGATGCCATTGCCCAGCTGGAGGAGGTCATGCCGGACGTCATGCTGCTCGACATCGAAATGCCGCGCATGGACGGCTACGAGCTGGCGACGCACATCCGCAACACCGACCGTCTCAAGCACCTCCCGATCATCATGATCACCTCGCGCAGCGGCGAGAAGCACCGCCAGCGCGCCATGGAGATCGGTGTCGATTTCTACATGAGCAAGCCGTATCAGGAGGCCGAATTGCTGGAAAACATCCACAAGCTGATTGCACAGCGGCGTGGCAAGTAAGGCTGGGGACAGGGCATGAGCGAAACGACAACCACACCAGCGGTCAACGACGCGCTCGGCGACGTGAAGGTGCGCAGTCTGCTGGTGCCGCTCAGCGGTATGCTGCTGGTGTTGCCCAACACCGCGGTGGCGGAGGTCGCCGAGTTCAAATCACCACAGCCCATCGCCGATGCGCCGGCCTGGCTGTTGGGTATGATGTTGTGGCGTGGCCGCTCCATCCCCCTGCTTGCCATCGAGCCCCTCCTGGGCGGTTCGGCCGGTGCCGGTGGCGTGCATGCCCGTGCCGTGGTGTGCAACACTTTGAACAGCAATCCGGTGATGCCTTTCATCGCCGTTCTCGCGCAAGGCATCCCCCGCCTGCAGGAGCTGAAGCCGGATATGGTCGAGACGGTGGAGGGCGGAGAGGGGGAGGAATTGGCGGTAATCGCCGGGCGCCTGCGGGTGGCCGGGCGTGAGGGTGTAATTCCCAATCTCGATGTGCTGGAGCGGCTATTGTTACAGCTGGGTGTCAGGGTGGGTTAGAATCCCCTGCATTGATAATTCGCAATCGATCGGACTTCAAACATGATGATGGGCATGAAATCTGTAGCCGTGATGGGGGTGGTCTCGGTTCTGGCGGTCGCTACCGCCACGGTTGGTGCCGCGACACAGGACGAACGCCTGGCGCAACAGCTCGGTATACAGATGAAACAGGAGGATGTGGCGCGCGAGGAGGCCACGCTGGCCGAACGAAACCGCCTGCTGCAGGTCATCAAGGATGTGGAAAGCGATACCACCCTGCGTGCCACCGCCATCGCCGAGGGCGCCGACCGCTCGCTGCTGTGCAGCAGCTGCCACGGCCGTGACGGCAACAGCAAGCAGCCGGATATCCCCAATCTGGCCGGCCAACAGCCCGCCTATCTGCTGGAGCAGCTGCAGCTGTTTGCCAGCGGCCAGCGCAAGAACTTCGTCATGCAGTCGCTGGCGGCCAACTTCAGCAACGAAGACAAGGTCAACCTGGCCATCTACTACTCCAGCATGCCGGTGCAGCCGGTGGAGTACGATGCGGCTCTGGCGGCCCGTGGCAAGCGTACCTACGATACCGTCTGCTTCATGTGCCACGGTACCAATGGCAAGGGCGAGGCCGGTTTTGCCCGTATCGCCGGCCAGAAGCCGGAATACGTCATGAAGACCCTGCAGCGCTATCGAGCCAATGCCCAGGGCAGGTCCGATCCGGAAGAGGTTAAACGTACCAACCCGCGCATGGAGCAGGTGACGCAGAATCTGTCGGATGAAGACATCCGCGCCATCGCCAACTACGTGACTTCGCTGCGCTAAGGAAGGTCTGAATAAGTCCATCCTGGACTTCTCAGGTCGCTCCCGCCCCTCCCTGGGCTGCGCGACATAAGTCCATCCGTGGACAAAACCACGCCAAGCGAAAAGTGTGATTTTCGCTCGGCTTCATTTTTCGACGACTTATCGTCGTTGAAAATTGGCGGCACATCCCTGTGCCGCGGAAGCTCTGAACTTATGCAGAGCTTCCCTAAAGCAAACCGTGCCTGCAGGAGCACGGCTCCTGCCGTGCTATAAATCTCCCCAGTGCGCCTGCAATATCGCCAGGGCCGCGGTGCCTGCGGTTTCGGTACGCAGCACGCGCGGACCGAGCCGGATGCCGCGATAGCCGGCACGCTGCGCGGCCGACAGCTCGGCGTCGCTCAGTCCTCCCTCCGGTCCCACCAGCAGGCTCAGCTGCTGCGGTGTTTCCGTGATCGTCGCAACGCCTCCCGTCGCCTGCGGGTCCAGGGTGAGACGCAGTTCATTTTGATCCTGAGCCAGCCAGGCGGGCAGGGTGAGCGGTTGCTCGATGACGGGAATGCGGTTGCGGCCGCACTGCTCGCAGGCGCTGATGGCCACCGCTTGCCAGTGGTGCAGCTTTTTCTCCCAGCGTTCGTCGGACAGGCGCACGTTGCAGCGATCGGTGATGATCGGCACCACGCGTACCACGCCCAATTCCGTCGCCTTCTGGATGGCATAGTCCATGCGCTCGCCCTTGGCGATGCCCTGGGCCAGGGTGATCGCCAAGGGCGACTCGGCTTCCCGCGCATGATGCACAGCCACCCGCACCGTGACGTTGCGCTTGCCGACCTCGTGCAGAGTCGCGTCGTACTCGCCGCCCTCGCCGTTGAACAGGCGCAGTGCGGCACCGGGCGCCAGGCGCAGGACCCGGGCTACGTGGTTGGCAGCGCCGGCATCGAGTTCGACAATGGTGCCGGGGTTGAGCGGCCCCGGCTGATGGATGCGAGGGAGGCGCATGCAGGCGGCGGCAGGCTTTAGCCTGGCAACCCCAGGGCCTGCCAGATGGCGCGGGTGGGTTCGAACTGGTTCATGGTGTAGAAGTGCAATCCAGGCGCCCCGGCCTCCAGCAGGCGGCGGCACAGCTCCACCGTCACCTCCAGACCATAGGCGCGGATTGACTCCAGATCGTCGCCCATGCCCTCCAGTCGTTTGGCCAGCCAGCGCGGGATCTCGGCGCCGCAGGCCTCGGAGAAGCGGGCCAGCTGCTTGTAGTTGGTGATCGGCATGATGCCGGGCACGATGGGCAGAGCGAGCCCCATCTTCTCACACTCGTCGACGAAGCGCAGATAGGCATCCAGGTTGTAGAAGTACTGGGTGATGGCGGCATTGGCGCCGGCCTCGACCTTGCGTTTGAAGTTGAGCAGATCCTTTTGTGCGCTGGCTGCCTGCGGATGAAACTCCGGATAGGCCGCCACCTCGATGTGGAAATGATCGCCGGTTTCGCGGCGGATGAATTCCACCAACTCATTGGCATAGGAGAATTCGCCGGCCTCGCGCATACCGGAGGGCATGTCGCCGCGCAGGGCGACAATGCGCTTCACGCCCATGGCCTTGTAGCCCTGGAGGATATCCCGCAGCATTTCGCTGGATGAACCGATGCAGGACAGGTGCGGTGCTGCATCGAGCCCAGCCGCCAACATGTCGCGGATGGTTTCCAGGGTGCCTTGCTGGGTACTGCCGCCGGCACCGTAGGTGACCGACACATATGCCGGTTCCAAAGCAGCGAATTTGTCGCGTGCCGCAAGCAGCTTCTGGCGACCCTCCGCCGTCTTGGGCGGAAAGAACTCGAAACTGAAACCGGGCCGATACTTCTTTTGCGATTCCATGTTAACCCCCCGAAAACCAGGTTGAACGCAAAGGCGCAAAGCGCGCAAAGAACGCAAAGCTGGCTTTGCGACCTTGGCGTCTTAGCGTTACAGGCTCTTGGCCTTTTAGTAACGGTAGTGGTTGGGCTTGTAGGGGCCTTCCACCGGAACACCGATGTAATCGGCCTGTTCCTTGCTCAAGGTGGTGAGTTGCACACCGATCTTCTTCAGGTGGAGGCGCGCGACCTTTTCGTCGAGGATCTTCGGCAGTACGTAGACCTTGCGCTGGTATTGTTCACCGCGGGTGAAGAGCTCCATCTGCGCCATCACCTGGTTGGTGAAGGAGGCGGACATCACGAAACTGGGATGACCGGTGGCACAGCCCAGGTTCACCAGGCGACCCTTGGCCAGCACGATGATCTTTTTACCGTCGGGGAAGATGACGTGATCGACCTGCGGCTTGATTTCCTCCCACTGGTACTTCTCGAGGGAGGCGATGTCGATCTCGGAATCGAAGTGGCCGATGTTGCAGACGATGGCCTCGTCTTTCATCCGGACCATGTGATCGTGGGTGATGACATTTACGTTGCCGGTGGTGGTGACGAAGATGTCGCCGAGCTTGCAGGCCTCATCCATGTGCACCACGCGGTAACCTTCCATCGCCGCTTGCAGCGCGCAGATCGGATCGATTTCGGTGACCCAGGTGGTGGCGCCCATGCCGCGGAAGGCCTGCGCGCAGCCCTTGCCCACGTCGCCGTAACCGAGCACCACGCAGATCTTGCCGGCGATCATCACGTCGGTAGCGCGCTTGATGCCGTCGATGAGCGATTCGCGGCAGCCGTACAGGTTGTCGAACTTGCTCTTGGTGACCGAGTCGTTGACGTTCATCGCCGGGAACAGCAGTTCGCCGCGCTTTTCCATCTCGTACAGGCGGTGTACGCCGGTGGTGGTTTCTTCGGTGACGCCCTTGATGCCCTTGGCCATCTTGGTCCACTTGCCCGGGTTGTTCTTCAGGCTGGCGCGCAGCAGGTCGAGGAATACCTTCCACTCGTGATTGGCATTGGCGGCCGCTTCAGGCACCGCGCCGGCCTTCTCGAATTCCACGCCCTTGTGCACCAGCATGGTGGCGTCGCCGCCGTCGTCGAGGATCATGTTGGGGCCGTCGTGGCCGGCCCAGGTCATCGCCTGTTCGGTGCACCACCAATACTCTTCCAGGGTCTCGCCCTTCCAGGCGAACACCGGAATGCCGGCGGCGGCGATGGCGGCGGCGGCATGGTCCTGGGTGGAGAAGATGTTGCAGGAGGCCCAGCGCACTTCGGCACCCAGTTCCACCAGCGTCTCGATCAGCACCGCGGTCTGGATGGTCATGTGCAGCGAGCCGGAAATGCGCGCGCCCTTGAGCGGCTTCTGCGGGCCGAATTCTTCGCGCAGGGCCATCAGGCCCGGCATCTCGGTTTCGGCGATCTGGATTTCCTTGCGGCCCCAGGCGGCAAGGGACATGTCGGCGACTTTATAGTCGGTGAAGTTGGCTACAGCGTTCATGGCTATGACTCCGTCAGGAACGAGCGCCGTTGTTACAGAACCGCTGCCCTGAGCCTGACAGGTGTGTACCTGCTGCAGCGCTCCTCAGGGGGGCGGCGAAAAACTGCTGCAAAAGATTTCAACGCAAAGAGTGCAAAAGTACGCAAAGTAAAAACAGGCCCAAACGCCTCGTTACGCGAACGGTGGGTAATTCAGCAATAATTGCTTCGCAAACTTCGCGGCCTTTGCGTCTTTGCGTTTAACAAGCTTTCCCTTACTTCAGCCCCGCCGCGTCGCGCAGGAGGTCGGCCTTGTCGGTACGTTCCCAGGTGAAGTCCGCGTCATGGCGGCCGAAATGGCCGTAGGCGGCGGTCTTGCGGTAGATGGGACGGCGCAGGTCGAGCATGCTGATCAGTCCGCGCGGGCGCAGGTCGAAGTGCGCGCGTACCAGCTCCACCAGGCGTTCGGTGGAGATCTTGCCGGTACCGAAGGTGTCCACGCTGATGGAGGTGGGCTCGGCCACACCGATGGCATAGGATACCTGCACCTCGCAGCGCTCGGCCAGGCCGGCAGCGACGATGTTCTTGGCCACATAGCGACCGGCGTAGGCCGCGGAACGGTCCACCTTGGAGGGGTCCTTGCCGGAGAAGGCGCCGCCGCCGTGGCGCGCCATGCCGCCATAGGTATCGACGATGATCTTGCGGCCGGTGAGGCCGCAATCACCCATCGGGCCGCCGATGACGAAGCGGCCGGTGGGATTGATGAAGAAGCGGGTTTCCTTGGTGATCCACTCCGCCGGCAGCACCGGCAGGATGATCTCGTCCATCACCGCCTCGTGCAGGGTTTTCTGGCTGATCTCCGGACCGTGCTGGGTGGACAGCACCACGGCGTCGATGGCGACGGGCTTGTGGCCCTTGTAGCGGAAGGTGACCTGACTCTTGGCATCCGGGCGTAGCCAGGGCAGCATGCCGTTCTTGCGCACCTCGGCCTGGCGCGCCACCAGGGCATGGGCGTAGCAGATGGGGGCCGGCATCAGCACGTCGGTTTCATTGCTGGCATAACCGAACATCAGACCCTGGTCGCCGGCGCCCTGTTCGTGGTTTTCGCTCTCGTCCACGCCCATGGCGATGTCCGGTGACTGCTTGCCGATGGCATTCAGCACCGCGCAGGTTTCCCAGTCGTAGCCCATCTCCGAGCTGTTGTAGCCGATGTCCTTGATGACGCCGCGCACGATGGCCTCATAGTCCAGCACGGCGTGGGTGGTGATCTCGCCGGCCACCAGGGCCATGCCGGTCTTCACCAGGGTTTCGCAGGCCACGCGCGCCATCGGATCCTGACTCAGGATGGCGTCGAGGATCGCATCGGAAATCTGGTCGGCGACCTTGTCCGGATGACCTTCGGAGACGGATTCGGAAGTGAACAAGTAGCTGTTGGACATGCTGGTTCCCTGGTTAACCGGACGCACGCGGCGCCCACCCGTGAAAGTTGGACCGGGCATTATAAAGAAGACGGGTACGAGATACGAGAGGCGAGGGGATGGTACGCAGCGCGCTCATCACGCCGCCTGAGGCATTCTCCAGGCAGGAACCAGGGCGTAGGGAGCGAGGGGATACCGCCCGCGCTCCTTGTATCTCGTTCCTCGTGCCTGGGTGCTCAATAACCCCACATCCCTTCCAGCAGCCGCGCCATGCCCTGGAAGCTGCTGTCGTCGGCCGCCTCCAGCGCGGCGGTGTTGAGGGCCTCCAGGGCCTTGCGGCCGTCGGGGTTGTTGGGCGCGTCGAGGAGGGCCCGGCGCAGTGCCTGCTGGAGTTCAGCGCCCACCTTGGGGCTGGCGGAGATGCCGGGGGACGGAACCTGGGTGGTGGTGTGCACGGTGATCAGATTGGGGTAACGTCCCACCAGCGGCGAGGGAATCATGGCCGCCGCGACCTTACCTTGTGCCGCCAACTCGGCGGCCTCCTGGAAATCCGGGGTCTCGACGATGCGTGGCTGGCGCAATGGGTTGGGATAGAGCTCCGCCAGTTGCAGGGCACCCACGGCGGGCGCGGCGGTGGTGGCGATGGTCTTGCCCACCAGTTCGGCCGGCTCCAGGATCATCTGTTCCTCGTTGGCCACCAAGGCATGGCTGACCACCTCGGGTAGCTTGGCCAGCACGGTATAGCCCATCTTTTTCACCCGATAGTCGGTGAAATGCGGACCGTCGAGGATCAGGTCATACTCACCGCGTTTCATCATTTGCCAGTGGGTGAGGAAGTTGGGACTGGTGACCAGCTTGATGTTCTGGCCCGTGGCCTTGCTCAAGTAGGTGGCCAGGGGCTGATAGACCTGGATGGTGCGTGCCTGCGGCAGGACCGGATGGACGGCAAAGGTGAGTTCGGCAGCTGTGGCACCGGTCACGACGGCAAGCAGGGCGAGCGTAGCGATAAGGCGGCGCACGAACGCACGTGCCCCCGCAAGGTGGGACGTGTTGGTCATCGACCCGACTCCTCCGTTATATCCCCCGCATATATCAGGGTATTGTTATGTGTAATTACCGCTTCCGCAGTGTAAAGTTGACCTCCCCGTGCGGCAAGTCCGTAGTGTGTTCCGGTGGTGGCATGGCGCTGCGTTTCCCCCGCCTAAAGCCGAAGTTATAGGCATAAAACAGAAAGTTATGGATAACGGGGATATTGCCGCAGGGGGCGCGATTGGGTAAAAATCGACAATTCCTAATACAGCTGCGGGATTAACAAGGCGGAAAAGGCCCCTCCCGCAGGCCCGGCGATGCGCATGGCGCGCCGCCGGGATAACAACAGAATTTTGATGTCTTGCTGGGAGTATCGCGGTGCGCGCCAGCGCCGCACCGGAATGAATGTTCAATGACAAGAAGCATGAGGCGCGTCGTGGCAAACGGTGCGCGGCGTGCGCGTCCCTGTCTCATTCTCCCCTGACGTCAAAGCATGACCGGTTGCAAACACGCGTGACGGTGCGCGTGCAGTCAAGGTTTTGAGTATTCACACTATCCAGGAGAAGCACATGCCGAATCGTAGAGAACTAGCCAATGCCATCCGCGCCCTGAGCATGGACGGCGTGCAGAAAGCCAACTCGGGACATCCCGGCGCGCCCATGGGCATGGCCGACATCGCCGAGGTGCTGTGGAATGACCACATGAAGCACAACCCGGCCAATCCCAAGTGGGCCGATCGTGACCGTTTCATCCTGTCCAACGGCCACGGTTCGATGTTGATCTACTCCCTGCTGCATCTCACCGGCTACAACCTCTCCATCGACGATCTGAAGAGCTTCCGCCAACTGCACTCCAAGACCCCGGGGCATCCCGAGTACGGCTACACCGAGGGCGTCGAGACCACCACCGGTCCGCTGGGTCAGGGCATCACCAACGGCGTCGGCATGGCGTTGGCGGAGAAGGTGCTGGCCGGCCAGTTCAACCGTCCCGGCCACCATATCGTCGACCACTACACCTACGTGTTCATGGGCGATGGTTGCATGATGGAAGGCATCTCCCACGAGGCCTGCTCGCTGGCCGGCACCCTGGGCCTCGGCAAGCTGATTGCCTTCTGGGATGACAACGGCATTTCCATCGACGGTCACGTCGAGAACTGGTTCTCCGACGATACGCCGAAGCGCTTCGAGGCCTACGGCTGGCACGTCGTGCGCGATGTGGACGGCCATGACGCCGAGGCCATCAACAAGGCGATCCACGAGGCCAAGAGCGTCAACGACAAGCCCAGCTTGATCTGCTGCAAGACCGTGATCGGTTACGGCGCGCCCAACCTGTGCGGCAGCCACGACTGCCACGGTGCACCGCTGGGTGCCGATGAGATCGCCGCCACCCGCGAAAACCTGGGCTGGAAGCACGAGCCGTTCGTCATTCCCGCCGAGATCTACAAGGGCTGGGATGCCAGGGAAAAGGGCGCCAAGGCGCAGGCCCACTGGGAAGAGAAGTTCGCCGCCTACAAGAAGGAATTCCCGGAGCTGGCCGCCGAGTTCGAGCGCCGCGTGATCAAGGGCGAGCTGCCGTCCAACTGGAAGCAGGTGGCCGACGATTTCATCAAGGCCGTGGCCGAGAAGGGCGAAACCATCGCCTCGCGCAAGGCCTCGCAGAACGCCATCCAGGGTTACGCCAAGGCGCTGCCGGAGTTCCTCGGCGGTTCCGCCGACCTGACCCCCTCCAACCTGACCTCCTGGAAAGAGGCCAAGGCGATTACCCGGACCGTGTCCGACGGCAACTACCTGTCCTACGGTGTGCGTGAGTTCGGTATGTCCGCCATCATGAACGGTGTGGCCCTGCACGGTGGTTTCATCCCCTTCGGCGGCACCTTCCTGATGTTCTCCGAATACGCCCGCAACGCGCTGCGTATGGCCGCGCTGATGAAGGTTCGCTCCATCTTCGTTTACACCCACGACTCCATCGGTCTGGGCGAAGACGGCCCGACCCACCAGCCGGTGGAGCAGACCGCCACCCTGCGCCTGATCCCCAACATGAGCGTGTGGCGTCCATGCGACGCGGTGGAGTCCGCGGTGGCCTGGCGTTGTGCCATCGAGAAGAAGGACGGACCGACCTCGCTGATTTTCTCCCGCCAGAACCTGGCCCACATGCCGCGCAGCGATGCGCAGATCGCCAATATCGCCCGCGGCGGCTACGTGTTGCGTGATGGCGGTGCCAATCCCGATGCCATCATCATCGCCACCGGTTCCGAAGTGGAGTTGGCGATGAAGGCCGCCGAGGAACTGGCCGGTAAGGGCAAGAACGTGCGCGTGGTGTCCATGCCCAGCGTCGATGCCTTCGAGGCCCAGGATGCCGCCTACCGCGAATCCGTGCTGCCGGCGTCCTGCACCAAGCGCGTCGCCGTGGAAGCCGGCGTCACCGCGTGTTGGTACAAGTATGTCGGTCTCAACGGCAAGGTTGTCGGCCTGGATCGCTTCGGTGAGTCTGCCCCGGCCGGGCAGCTGTTCAAGGAGTTCGGTTTCACCGTGGAGAACGTGGTGAAGGCGGTCGAAAGCGTTCTGTAATTTCCAGCGGCGGGGAACGTGTTCCCGGCATTTTGGTTTCACTTGAGAACAGGAGAAGAGTATGGCTATCAAAGTTGGTATCAACGGGTTCGGCCGCATCGGTCGCATGGCGTTCCGCGCCATCGCCAAGGAGTTCAAGGACATCGAAGTGGTCGCCATCAACGACCTGCTTGAGCCGGACTACCTGGCCTACATGCTGAAGTACGACTCCGTACACGGTAACTTCAACGGCGAGATCAAGGTCGACGGCAACAATCTGGTCGTCAACGGCAAGAAGATCCGCCTGACCGCCGAGAAGGACCCCGCCAACCTGAAGTGGAACGAAGTCGGCGTCGATATCGTGCTGGAATGCACCGGTTTCTTCCTGGAAGAGGAATCCTGCCAGGCCCACATCAAGGCCGGTGCCAAGAAGGTGGTGATGTCCGCTCCGTCCAAGGACAAGACCCCGATGTTCGTCTATGGCGTGAACCACGAGACCTACAAGGGCCAGACCATCGTCTCCGCCGCCTCCTGCACCACCAACTGTCTGGCCCCCATCGCCAAGGTGCTGCACGACAATTGGGGTATCAAGCGCGGCCTGATGTCCACCGTGCACGCGGCCACCGCCACCCAGAAGACCGTCGATGGTCCGTCCAAGAAAGACTGGCGCGGCGGCCGCGGCATCCTGGAGAACATCATTCCGTCCTCCACCGGTGCGGCCAAGGCGGTAGGCAAGGTGCTCCCCGAGCTGAACGGCAAGCTGACCGGCATGGCCTTCCGCGTACCGACTTCCGATGTTTCCGTGGTCGACCTGACCGTGGAGCTGGAGAAGCCGGCCAAGTACGAGGACATCTGCGCGGCGATGAAGAAGGCCTCCGAGGACAAGGCCGGCATTGGTGCCACCCTGGGCTACACCGACGAGAAGGTGGTCTCCACCGACTTCCGCGGCTGCGGCTATTCCTCGATCTTCGACGCCGAAGCCGGTATTGCGCTGGACGACACTTTTGTGAAGGTCGTGTCCTGGTACGACAACGAATACGGCTATACCTGCAACATGCTGCGCTTCGTGCAGCACGTAGCTAAGTAAGGCAAAGAAGGGACGAGATACGAGGGACTAGGTACGAGGGGGCGCGTAGCGCGCTCAACCCCTCGTATCTCGCACCTCGTGCCTCGTATCTGACTCGCAGAGTTATTCGCCAAGCCCGCGTTTGGCCAATGACTTTCAAACTTTACGAGGGAGTTGAAACATGCCTGTTATCAAGATGACCGATCTCGACCTGAAGGGTAAGCGCGTCTTCATCCGTGCCGATCTGAACGTGCCGGTGAAGGACGGCAAGGTCACTTCCGATGCGCGCATCACCGCTTCCATGCCCACCATCGAGTTCGCCCTGAGGGCCGGCGCCAAGGTGATGGTGACCTCCCATCTGGGCCGTCCCACCGAAGGTGAATGGACCGAAGAGGTTTCCCTGAAGCCGGTCGCCGACGTGCTGTCCGCCAAGCTGGGCAAGCCGGTGCGCCTGATCAAGGATTGGGTTGACGGTGGCTTCGATGTCGCCGAAGGCGAGCTGGTGCTGCTGGAAAACTGCCGTGTCAACAAGGGCGAGAAGAAGAACGTCGAAGAGACCGCCAAGAAATACGCCGCCCTGTGCGACGTGTTCGTGATGGACGCCTTCGGCACCGCCCACCGCGCCGAGGCCTCTACCCACGGCGTGGCCAAGTTTGCGCCGATCGCCTGCGCCGGCATCCTGCTGACCGAGGAGCTGGATGCCCTGGGCAAGGCCCTGGCCAATCCGGCCCGTCCGATGGTCGCCATCGTCGGCGGTTCCAAGGTTTCCACCAAGCTCACCGTGCTGGAGTCACTGGCCGAGAAGTGTGACCAACTGGTGGTCGGCGGCGGCATCGCCAACACCTTCCTCAAGGCCACCGGCAAGAACGTCGGCAAATCCCTGTGTGAAGACGATCTGGTTCCGACCGCCAAGATGCTGATGGAGAAGATGTCCGCCCGCGGCGCCAAGATCCCCATCGCCGTGGATGTGGTGTGCGGCAAGAAGTTTGACGCCAACGAGCCCGCCGTGCTGAAAGACGCCAATGCCGTGGCCGACGACGACATGATCTTCGACATCGGCCCCAAGAGCGCGCAGGAGCTGGTGGACATCATCATGAAGGCCGGCACCGTGGTGTGGAACGGCCCGGTCGGCGTGTTCGAGTTCGATCAGTTCGGCGAAGGTACCAAGGCCATCGCCATGGCCATCGCCGACACCAAGGCCTTTACCCTGGCCGGCGGCGGCGACACCATTGCCGCCATCCAGAAGTACGACATCTACGACAAGGTGTCCTACATCTCCACCGCCGGCGGCGCGTTCCTCGAATATCTGGAAGGTAAGGTGCTGCCTGCCGTTGCCATTCTGGAAGAGCGGGCCAAGGACTAAAGCCGGATGTCTGGTAATCAACGCGCACGGTGCGGTGAGTAACGCGCCGTGCGCGTTGTGCGTTTATAAAAACAGACCGGCGTCGTACGCGACGCCGGCTACACGGGTGGCCATGGGCTGCCCTGATTCGCTCACGGCGAATCATTAAGAGGCGAGCATACGAGAGCATATGTCGAGACGAACGAAGATAGTGGCTACCTTGGGGCCGGCGACCGACGACCCCAAGATGCTGGACAAGATCATCGAGGCCGGTGTCGATGTGGTCCGCATCAATTTCTCCCACGGCAAGGCCGAAGAACATATCGAACGCGTAGAACGCGTGCGCAACCGCGCCCGCGCCCATGGCCGCCAGGTCGGCGTGCTGGCCGATCTGCAGGGGCCCAAGATCCGCGTCGAGCGTTTCAAGAATGGCAAGGTGATGCTGGAAGAGGGGAAGCCCTTCATTCTCGACGCCAAGCTCGGCGTTGACGACGGGGACGAAACCCGCGTCGGCATCAGTTACAAGACCCTGCCGGATGATGTGAAACGCGGTGACACCTTGCTGCTCGACGACGGCCGCATCGTGCTGTGGGTCGATCAGGTGCACGGTCCCGAAATCCACTGTCGCGTGGTGGTGGGCGGCATTCTGTCCAACCGCAAGGGCATCAACCGCCAGGGCGGTGGTCTCACCGCACCGGCACTGACCGATAAGGACCGCGAGGACATCAAAATCGCGGCCAAGATGCAGGCCGACTACGTTGCGTTGTCCTTCCCGCGCAGCGCCGCCGACGTCAACGAAACCCGTGACCTGCTGCGCGCCGCCGGCGGCTACGGCGCCATCGTCGCCAAGATCGAGCGCGCCGAGGCCCTGCCGGTGATCGAGGAGATCATCGCCGCCTCCGACGCCATCATGATCGCCCGCGGCGATCTCGGCGTGGAAATCGGCGACGCCGCGCTGCCGCCGGTGCAGAAACATCTGATCCAACTGGCGCGCAAGATGAACCGCGTGGTGATCACCGCGACGCAGATGATGGAGTCGATGATCGAGAATCCGATCCCGACCCGCGCCGAGGTGTTCGACGTGGCCAATGCCGTGCTCGATGGCACCGACGCCGTGATGCTGTCGGCGGAAACCGCCAGCGGCAAATATCCGGACAAGGCGATCCAGGCGATGGATCGTGTATGCGTCGAGGCGGAGAAGCAGCGCGTCGCCACCCAGTCCGATCACCGCATCCACACCCAATTCACCTACATCGACGAGGCCATCGCCATGGCCACGATGTACACCGCCAACCACCTCAACGTGAAGGCCATCGCCGCGCTGACCGAATCCGGTTCCACGCCGCTGTGGATGTCGCGCATCAGCTCCGGTATCCCCATCTACGCGATGACGCGCCATGTCGAGACGCGGCGCAAGGTGACGCTGTACCGTGGCGTGTATCCGGTCAGCTTCGATGTGCAGACCACCGACCATGCCGAGGTGAACCGCGAGGCCGTCGACGAACTGCTGCGTCGCGGCGCCGTGCGCGACGGCGATCTGGTGATCATCACCAAGGGCGACCTGATGGGCGTTCATGGCGGTACTAACGCCATGAAGATCGTCAAGGTCGGCGAACTGGTTTAATGCTTGCCTCCCTCCCCCTGAAGGAGAAGGAGACGAAGCAGGGATTTACCACGCAGAACAGGGGACATACGGAGCAGGCGCAACGGTAGCGCAGCCGCGCAATGACATTGCAACAACTCCGTTTTTTTCCCGTCCGGCGTGGTTTACAGTAGAACCATTCAACTTAATAAAGAGAGCACAAGGAGATTTACTATGGCCCTGGTTTCCATGCGTCAACTTCTCGATCACGCGGCTGAAAATGGCTACGGCCTGCCGGCGTTCAACGTCAACAATATGGAGCAGGTGAAGGCGATCATGGAGGCCGCTTCCGCCACCGACAGCCCGGTGATCCTGCAGGGCTCCGCCGGTGCCCGGAAGTACGCCGGCGAGCCGTTTCTGCGCCACCTGATCCTGGCAGCCATCGAGGCCTACCCGCACATCCCGGTGGCCATGCACCAGGACCACGGCGCCTCGCCGGCCGTGTGTATCAATGCCATCCAGTCCGGTTTCTCCTCCGTCATGATGGACGGCTCCCTGATGGAAGACGGCAAGACCCCCTCCTCCTACGAGTACAACGTCGACGTCACCCGTCGCGTGGTGGAAATGGCCCACGCCTGTGGCGTGTCCGTCGAAGGCGAGCTGGGCTGCCTGGGCTCCCTGGAAACCGGCAAGATGGGTGAGGAAGACGGCCACGGTGCCGAAGGCGTGCTGGATCACTCCGCCCTGCTGACCGATCCCAACGAGGCCGCCGATTTCGTCAAGAAGACCGGCGTCGACGCCCTGGCCATCGCCATCGGCACCTCGCATGGCGCCTACAAGTTCACCTCCAAGCCCACCGGCAAGGTTCTGCGCATCGACCGCGTCAAGGAAATCCACGCCCGTATCCCCAGCGTGCATCTGGTCATGCACGGTTCTTCCTCCGTGCCGGAAGACTGGCTGGAAATCATCAACAACTACGGCGGCGACATGGGCAAGACCTACGGCGTGCCGGTGGAAGAGATCGTGGAAGGCATCAAGAACGGCGTGCGCAAGGTCAACATCGACACCGACCTGCGCATGGCCTCCACCGGCGCCATCCGCAAGCACCTGTTCGAGAACAAGTCCAACTTCGACCCGCGCAAGTACTTCAAGGCGGCCGAAGACGCAATGCGCGATATCTGCAAGGCCCGCTACGAAGCTTTCGGTGCCGCCGGCCACGCCTCCAAGATCAAGCCGATCTCCCTGGAGAAGATGGCGGGCCTGTACGCCAAGGGCGCGCTGGACCCGAAGATCAACTAAGCACCGACCTTTGCTGCAACAAAAAGGGGGCCGCAAGGCCCCCTTTTTGTTTTGTTGGGTCATCACCTAATCGAGTGGGTTGAATCACCGATTTCTCATCTGAGCGGGGTATAGGTCAAGGCCGCCGAGATGGAAGTAGATGGCAGTACGGAAACGCTCCCGATTGCGGAACCCCCGCGCCCGGTTCTTCATGTGCTGGATGCGGCTGTTGATGCTTTCGGCATGGCCATTGTGTACCTTCAACACCACGGCATTGATGATGCCCCACAGGTGCTTCTTGATCGTTGCGGCGGTTTTCTTCACCGGCTCCAGTCGGCTGCGTACAGCCCAAGACAGCCAGCGCGTCCAGCCCTTGGCCGCCCAGGTGCGGCTGTCGTAGTGCCACAGGCCCATGGCGAATTCCTTGATGGCCCAGGCCCGCGCCGTTTTCAGGCTGCCATCGCGCAGTGCACGAAAGCGGTTCTGCTGCGCACGCGTCATGTTGGCCGGGTTGGTGAGCCAGTCATATTTGCTGCCCTTGAGGCAGTCCTCGCCCACGGCCAACAGGGAGCGATGCTCCTGTCGCCGTACCTTGTCCACCGCATCATTCAGGTACTTGGCGACATGAAACTTGTCGAAGGCGATTTTCTCCCGCGCCTGTGGGATGTGCGCCTCCGTGGCGCTGATATAGGCCGGCCACATGTCCATCGCCACCGCCTTGATGTTGGCCTTCTGCTCATCACTCAGCCCGGCATAGTAGGCCGACAGGCTCTCCGTCTTGCGGTCGTCCGCCACGTGCAGCACGACGCCACGTTCCTGGTCAGTCACCACGGTCACGTACTCGTGGCGCCGGGCGAAGGCGGTCTCGTCCACGCTCAAGTATTCCGGCGCTTGGCTCTCACGTCGGGACAGCCCGCGCTTCACCGCGCGCTGCATCACTCTGTCGATGGCGCCCCAACTCAGCTTCAATTGTCGCGCCACCGCCTGCGTGCTCGCCTCCTTCAGCCAGTCAATGAGCAGCGCCTCGAACAGCGCCGTGAAACCCGAACCCGGTTCTGCCCACGGGACCGCCACCGTGACCACCCCGTGCTCTGCACATTGCACCCGCGGCACGTCCGCTTCCAGCACCGTCTTGTACTGGCAGGTGTCCAGATGGCGCCATTGCCGACGCCTGCTGTCGTAGCCGGGGCTGGGGCGTCCACAGTGCGGACAGCTCCACGTCACTCCCGGCTCCGGGACCACGTGAATCCGAACCTCCTCGGCATCACGCAGCAACTGCACATCGGCCACCTTCCACGGCGACCGTAAGCCAAGAATCTGGGCGTATAGGTCTATGTCTCTCATGACTCAACAGGGTAAGCTACCCACTCGATACGGGGAAGAGCCGTTTTGTTATCCCCTCTCCCTAAGGGAGAGGGCTAGGGTGAGGGGGGATAAACTACGTTTCTTCGGTCGATATAAACCCCTTGCCTCCCTAGGACAATCAGCCGCTATAATCGACCCATACCGCAGCATTATGGACATCGTGCCATGAATACAGCCGAACAGCTCCATCCCCAATACGTCACCGACGAGCAGGGCAACCGCGTATCAGTGATCCTGTCCGTTGCCGAATACAACGAACTGCTCGAAGACCTTGATGCCTTGGCCGCCGTCGCCGAGCGGCGCGAAGAGCCGACCATCAGCCATGACCAGCTAATCGCCGACTTGAAGCGGGATGGTCTCCTACAGGATTGAATGGAAGAGAAGTGCGGAGAAGGAGCTTCGCAGATTACCCCGCGAAGTTATTCCCCGCATCGTTGAGGCCGTTAGTGGCCTCGGCGCAAATCCAATACCTCAAAATTGCCGCAAGCTTGTCGGCAGCGAATGCAGTTACCGTATCTGCATCGGAGATTACCGCGTCATTTATGCACTCTACCAAGATCGGCTGATTGTAGAGGTTGTGCGTGCGGGGCACAGAAGCGAAGTGTATAGATAGATGGCGTTTGGCCAGGATAGCCTCTCCGAGTTGATGCCGGGAACAAATGCCGCAATGAAGCGGGCAATACAGCAGGGAGTGGCCGCCAGGAGACAGAAACCATGAGCAAGAACCGCAAGCTGTTCGACGAGATGGTGAGCGGCATCGATGCGATGCGCCAACAGCGCGAAGGAAAGATCACGTTGCGTACCCATGAAGTGGACGAATTGCCGCGCCCAGAGATCGCTCCGGAACTTATCCGCGCCACGCGCGAACAACTGCATGTTTCGCGGGCTGTATTTGCTCGGCGTTTGCGCGTTTCCACCCGGACACTTGAGAACTGGGAGCAGGGGCGGGCCAAACCCAACGCCCAGGCGGCAGCGTTGATTTTGATGGTGCGCAAGTACCCGGACACGTTGGCTCGATTGGAGCAGTTGAATGGCGAAGCAGCGTGAAGTCGGTGCATGAGAACCGTGGTCTGTCCCCGGTTTTTCTGACCGCAGTGAACTTAACGCCGTTCCGCTTGCTGACGTGCTAGCCAAGTACGGCAAGGCGCATCTGGCAAATCAATTGAATAACGAGGCAACAAGGGGGCCATCGGCCCCCTTTTCGTTTCTATGCCTGCCACATCTCAGCGATAGCTGCTGAACACCTTCACGCCCTGTTTATCGAAGGCGACCACGTCATAGGGCTGCTTCGTGTCGCCCTGTTCCATGCCGGGGGAGCCGATGGGCATGCCGGGGACGGCGAGGCCGGTGATGGCCGGGCGCTGTGCGAGCAGGGCCTGCACGTCGGCGGCGGGGACGTGGCCTTCGAGGACGTAGCCGTCAACGAGGGCGGTGTGGCAGGAGGCGAGTTCGGGGGTGACGCCGTGTTGTTTCTTGATGGTGGTGAGGTCGGTGGTGTCGCGGGCGACGACCTTGAAGCCGTTGTCCTGCAGGTGGTCGATCCAGGCGCTGCAGCAGCCGCAGGTCGGGCTCTTGTAGACGACCACTTCGGGGGCCGAGGTGGCGGTGCGCAGGGGCAGCAGGGCCGCAGTGGTGATGGCCAGGGCGGCGCCGATGCCGAGCAGCCAGTAGTTCATTCTCGATGTGGTCATGGTGGTTACCTCCAAGGGGATCGACCGGCGCGGCGGCGGGTGGTTCCTTCATGGCATGGCGTCGCTGAGTGCGACTTGATGTAGATCCGATGTTGTCCGGTGACGGTGTTCGTGGCGTTGGTTTAAGGCTCTCTCCTTGCGGGAGTCCGGTTTGGCCGAGTGAAGTCGGCCCTACGGCGTGGTTGGTGGGGAAACTGTCTGCCTGCTATGTTTACTGTTCAAGTCAACAATGCAGGAGGTGATGATCATGCACAGTCTGCGCGGGTTTGTTCTGGCGCTTCTTTCAGGGTTGTTTCTGTCCGCTGCCGTGTGGGCGGCGGAGGGTTCGGTCACCATCACCGCGCCGCAGGACGGCGCGCGGCTGGATGCCATGGCGGAGAACCGCATCAGCTATGCGGTCGAGCCGGGGCCGCGCGGTGATCACGTGCATCTGTACGTGGACGGCAGGGAGGTGGCGGTGCTGCGCCGGCTCCAGGGCAGTTATGCCCTGCCCGCCATGGATTCCGGCAGCCATGAGGTGTGCATCAAGGTGGTGAACAAGGGACACACGCCCATCGGCGTCGAGCAGTGCGTGAAGGTGAGGGTGGAGTAGGGTGGACCTGCAGAATCTCGCCTATGCCCTGACCCAGGTGGCGCACAACTTCGGTGCCGTGGCGGTGGTGGGTGCGCCGCTGTTTGCGCGCTGGCCCCTGCGCCTGCAGGCGGCGGCGCGGCGGCCGCTGGCCTGGCTGGTGCTGATCGGCTGGGCGGTGCAGGGGCTGAGCGGCGCCGGTTTCGGCGCCATCAGTTATGTCTGGTACGGCGCGTTTCCCGATATCCATGGCATCGCCGTGGCGGCGCTGCTGCTGAAGATGGCCTGTGCGGCGACGGGTTTTGTGCTGGCGGGGCTGCTGTTGCTGAGGGCATTGCGCTGGCCCGCGCCGCGGCACGAGGCAGTGTGGGGTGTGTTGCTGCTGCTGGGTGTTACCGCGCTGACGGCGGCCGCATTCCTGCGCTGGTTTTCCTGAGCGGCCCCCTCCCGCCTCCCCCCGCACGCGGGGGAGGAGAGGTGTCAGGCGCCGCGCGTCTTCTTGGTCGCCGCCCGCGGCAGCTTCTGCTCGCCCTTGCCGAGCAGGGACGGGCTTTCCTTGATCAGGTAGTCCTTGAACGCCTGTGCCACGACGGAGAGGCGCTTGCCGTGGCGGTGCACCACATACCAGTAGCGCATGATGGGGAACTCGGCGACGTGGAGGATTACCAGGCGGCCGAGGGCCAGCTCCATCTCCACCGTGTCGCGTGACAGCAGGCCGAGGCCGAGACCGGCCTGTACCGATTGCTTGATGGCCTCGTTGCTGCCCACTTCCATGCCGGTGGTGATGCGCACGTCGTGCTGGGCGAAGAAGCGCTCCATGGCGATGCGCGTGCCGGAGCCCGGTTCGCGCACCAGGAACACCTCCTGTTCCAGGCGTTTCAACGGTATCTTCTTTTCCTTGGCCAGCGGATGCTCCGGCGGGGCAACGATGACCAGCGGGTTTTCCAGGAAGGCCTCGTAGCCGAGGTCCATGTCCTCCGGCGGCTGGCCCATCACCACCAGATCCACTTCGTTTTCCGCCAGCTGGGTCAGCAGGGTTTCGCGGTTGGTGACGTCGAGGCTGACGGTGACGCCGGGATAGCGCTGGCAGAAACCGGCGAGCAGGACCGGGATGAAGTAGTTGGCGGTGGAGGCGACGGAGATTTTGAGGCGACCCTTGCCGAGGCCTTTCAGGCTGTTGAGCACGCCCTGCAGTTCATCGATCTGCTGCAGGATGGCGCGGCTGTAGTGGTAGACTTCCTTGCCCATCTCGGTGAGGAAGATCTTCTTGCCCAGGTGCTCGAACAGCGGCACGTCGAGCTGGTTTTCCAGTTGCTTGACCTGCATGGACACCGCGGGCTGCGTCAGGCACAGCTCCTCGGCGGCACGGGTGAAGCTGAGATGTCGGGCGACGGCGGAAAAGACCCGGAGTTGGCGCAGGGTTATATTCATAAGTATCTTCTTATGTATTCCATTACAACAATTTAATTTACATTATATCAATGAAGTCTACACTAGTTTCACTGCACGATTCAAAGCGAGAGTGCAGTCCGCGGTGGCCGCAGCAAAAAACAGATTGGCACCGGCGCGGCAGACAGAATATCTGTGAGGGAGCCCGGGGCGGCGCATCGGCAACGAGGCGCCGCCTTTTAATTTGACGGTTATCGACAGCGCGGTTGCAAATCCGCATCATTAAACCCTTTCCGGCCGGGTCATTGCGACCCGGCGCCACAGCCCACGGGAACCAGCCATGTCCGAAGTCGTTTTCAACTCCGAACTGAAGAGTCTCCAACTGATCCAGCGCGGCAAGGTGCGCGACATCTACGCCATCGACGACAGCAAGATGCTGTTCCTGGCCACCGATCGCCTCTCGGCCTTCGACGTGGTGCTGCCGACGCCGATCCCGGGCAAGGGCAAGGTGCTCACCGGCATGTCCAATTTCTGGTTCGCGCGTACTCAGCACATCGTTGCCAATCATCTCACCGGCATCGACCCGGCCAGCGTCGTCTCCGCCGCCGAGGCGGCGCAGGTGGCCGGCCGTGCCGTGGTGGTGCGCAGGCTCAAGCCGCTGCCGGTGGAGGCCATTGTGCGCGGCTACATCGTCGGCTCCGGCTGGAAGGAGTACAAGACCTCCGGCACCGTCTGCTCCATGCCGCTGCCCGCCGGCCTGCGCGAGGCCGACAAGCTGCCGCAGCCGATCTTCACACCCTCCACCAAGGCGGCGGTGGGTGACCACGACGAAAACATTTCCTTCGAGCGCATGGTGGAGCTGGTGGGGCGTCCGCTGGCCGAGCAGGTGCGCGACATCAGCATCAGGCTGTACACCTTCGCCGCCGAGTATGCGCTGACCAAGGGCATCATCATCGCCGACACCAAGTTCGAGTTCGGTCAGGACGAGGCCGGCGACCTGGTGCTGATGGACGAGGTGCTGACCCCCGATTCCTCGCGCTTCTGGCCGGTGGATTCCTATGCGCCCGGCGCCAATCCGCCCAGCTTCGACAAGCAGTATGTGCGCGACTATCTGGAAAGTCTGGGCTGGAACAAGAAGCCGCCCGCCCCGGAACTGCCCGCCGAGGTGGTGCAGAAGACCACCGAGCGTTACCGCGAGGCCCTGCGCCAGCTCACCGGCAGCGACATCGAATAAATCACCGCCGGCGTTTTTTCGTTTGGCCTGCCCGCCTGTGCCATGATCGCCCTCTGATCCGACCGCTGCGGTTTTCCTCATGCCCGCTTCCCGTTGGGATGTCTTCTGCTCGGTGGTCGACAATTTCGGCGACATCGGCACCTGCTGGCGTCTGGCGCGCCAGCTCGCCGGTGAGCATGGTCTGAATGTCCGCCTGTGGGTGGATGACCTCGCCTCCTTCCGCCGCATCAACCCGGCGATCGACCCGGACCAGGATGTGCAGCGCAGCCGCGGCGTCGAGGTGCGGCGCTGGCTGACGCCGTTTCCCGCGGTAACGCCGCAGGAGGTGGCGGCGGTGGTGCTCGACACCTTCGCCTGCACCCCGCCGGAGGCCTATCTGCGGGCCATGGCCGCTTGTGAGCCGAAACCGCGCTGGGTCAACGTCGAACACCTGAGCGCCGAGGACTGGGTGGCGGGCTGCCACGGCCTGCCTTCGCCACAGCCCGGCCTGCCGCTGACCAAATACTTTTTCTTCCCCGGGTTCACCGCCGGCACCGGCGGCCTGCTGCGCGAGCGCGGCCTGCTGGAGGCGCGCCGCGCCTTCCAGGGCGACGCGGTGGCGCAGGCCGAGTTCTGGGCCGGGCTGGGTCTGCCGCCGGCGCACGGCGAGCTGCGCCTGTCGCTGTTCGCCTATGACTGTGCCGGCGTCGTGCCCCTGTTGCGGCTATGGGAACGTTCAGCCCGGCCGCTGCGCGTGCTGGTGCCGGAGGGGGCATTGGCGCGGCGCATCGGTGGCCACTATGGCGTAGCGGAGGCCGCCGCCGGTGCCGTCTTGGGCGCGGGGGCGCTGACGGTGCACGTGCTGCCCTTCGTGGAGCAGGACCGCTATGACCGCCTGCTGTGGGCCTGCGACGTCAACTTCGTGCGCGGCGAGGACTCCTTCGTGCGGGCGCAGTGGGCCGGCCGGCCGCTGGTCTGGCAGCCTTACCGCCAGGCGGAGGATGCCCACAGCGACAAGCTGCGTGCCTTTCTGCATCGCTACTGCGCCGGACTGGGCGTGCAGGAAGGGGCGGTGCTGCGCGACCTGTGGCAGGCCTGGAACCGGGAGGAAGGGATGGCACCACACTGGGACGGCTTTCTCGCCCACCGCGCCGCCTATACGGTGCATGCCGAGCTGTGGGCGCGACAAATGGCGGATCTGGGCGATCTGGCGGCCAATCTGGTCGCCTTTTGCCGCCAGGGAAAGGCCCGGTAAGGGCGTGCGAATTTGCCGGATATTCGGGTATAATCCCGGCCTCTTTTCCACCCAGACAGTACCCCTACTATGAAAACCGCACAGGAAATCCGCGCCGGCCAGGTAATGATGGTTGGCAATGACCCGATGGTCGTGCTGAAGGCCGAGTACAACAAGTCCGGCCGCAACGCCGCCGTGGTGAAGATGAAGCTGAAGAACCTGCTCACCGGCACCGGCACGGAAACCGTGTACCGCGCCGACGACAAGTTCGAAACCGTCATCCTGGAAACCAAGGACGTCACCTACTCCTACTTCGCCGACCCCATGTATGTGTTCATGGACGAGGAGTACAACCAGTACGAGGTCGAGGCCGAGAACATGGCAGACGCCCTCAAGTACCTGGAAGACGGCATGGCCTGCCAGCTGACCTTCTACAACGGCAAGGCGATCTCCGTCCAGCTGCCCACCACCGTGGTGCGCGAGGTCGTCTACACCGAACCCGCCGTCAAGGGCGACACCTCCGGCAAGGTGATGAAGATGGCCAAGCTGAACACCGGCTACGAAATCTCCGTGCCGGCCTTCGTCGAGATCGGTGACAAGATCGAAATCGATACCCGCACCGACGAATACCGCAGCCGCGCCAAGTAAGCGCGCCGCGCAGTGAAATGAAAAAGGGGCAGCCGCGAGGTTGCCCCTTTTTCTTTTATCTGAACAAACAGCCTTCAATGCAAAGGGCGCAAAGGACCGCAAAGCGTACTTAAGGAAGCTCTGAATAAGTTCAGAGCTTCCGCGGCACAGGGATGTGCCGCCATTTTTCAACGACGATAAGTCGTTGAAAAATGAAGCCAAGCGAAAATCACACTTTTCGCTTGGCGTGGTCTGAGAAGTCCAGGATGGACTTATTCAGACCTTCCTTAAGAAGCTCTGAACTTTTTCAGAGCTTCCCTTGGCGTTCTTTGCGGCCTTCGCGTCTTTGCGTTTAACGGCTTGTTACGCGCAGCTGCCGCAGCAGCCGATGCCGAGCTTGCTCTTGATGGTGTTCACCACGGTGTCGCTGGAGGTGGCGTTGATGTCGAGCAGCATGCCCTTCTTGCGGTAGTAATCGGCCAGCGGTGCGGTCTTCTCGTTGTAGGTATCGAGGCGCTTGCTGATCGCTTCCTCGGTTTCGTCGTCGCGCTGGATCACCGGGCTGCCGCACTTGTCGCACACGCCTTCCTTCTTGGTCGGCTTGCTCTTGACGTTGTAGATCTCCTGGCAGGCCGGGTTGGAGCAGGTGCGGCGCGTGGTCAGGCGATCGAGGATCACCTCGCGCGGCACGTCCAGGTTCACGGCGAAGTCCAGCTTGATGCCCAGCTTGTCGAGCATGCCGCCCAGTGCCTCGGCCTGGGGAATGGTGCGCGGGAAGCCGTCGAGCAGGAAGCCGTTGGCGCAGTCCGGCTGCTGCAGGCGCTCGGCCATGATGCCGAGGATCAGGTCGTCCGGCACCAGGTCGCCGGCCTTCATGTAGGCATCGGCCTTCTTGCCCAGCTCGGTGCCGTCCTTCACGGCGCCGCGCAGGATGTCGCCGGTGGAAATCTGCACCGAACCGTCGAGGGCAGTCAGCATCTTGGCCACGGTGCCTTTGCCGGCGCCGGGGGCGCCCAGAAGAATCAGTCGCATGTCATTCGTCTCCGAGAATATGAATTATTGTGTGTATAGCCGATGGCTGAACCGGGATTCTAACGGTTGGGCGGCGAAGATGACGGCAAATTATCGTTATCGGCGCATAAGCAGAATTACAGTGCGATCATGACGGTGTCATATGCACTACACTGCGTTTTGTACCCAGTCCAAGTCTGCCGATGAAACCCGCTGCATTCATTTTCCTCTCCTGCCTCCTGATGGCGCCGCTGGCGGCACAGGAGGCCTATCTGCCCTGGCGCGCGGAGAACTTTGCCATTACGCAACCGCTGGGAGGGCTGCGCGGCGATGCCGCCCGCGGCCGCGAAATCGTCGCCTCACGCGAGCGCGGCAACTGTATCTCCTGCCACATGCTGCCCATCCCCGAGCATCCCATGCATGGCACGCTGGCACCGCCGTTGTTCGGCGTCGGTGCGCGTCTCTCGGCCGGCGAGCTGCGCCTGCGCGTGGTGGATGAAAAGCTGGTCAATCCCGACACCATCATGCCGGCCTTCTATCGTGACCCGGCGCGCTACCATCGGCCGCACCCCGATTACGCCAGCACCATACTCAGCGCGCAGGAGGTGGAGGACGTGGTTGCCTACCTGGTGACGCTGCGATGAAGTCTGTCGTGTGCGTCGTGCTGTTGCTGTTGCCCGTGCCGCTGCTGGCCTGGGACAAGCCGGTGTCGGGCTATGCCTATCTGCCCGAGCAGATGCAGGCGATGCAGGATGACGAATTTGAAAACCCCGGCATGTACACGGTGGAGGAAGGCAGCGCGCTGTTTCATGCGCCGGACTACAACGGCCGGTCCTGCGCCGGTTGCCACGGCGACAACGGCAGCAGGCTCGACCCCAAACGTATCGCGCGCTATCCGGTCTACAGCGCGGTGCATCAGGGACCGCTTACCCTGCAACAGCGCATCAACGACTGCCGCGAGCGGCAGCTCGATGAGTTTCCGCTGCCCTACGACGATGCCGAGCTGATCGCGCTGGAGACCTATGTGCGTCATCTGGCGCGCGGCGAGAAGGTGAATGTCGATGTCAGCGGGCCGCTCAAGCCGTGGTACGACAGCGGCAAGGCGCTGTACCACACGCGCATCGGCCAGCTCGACATGAGTTGCCATCACTGCCATGACCGTTATGTGGATCTGCGCCTGCGCGATCAGGTGCTCAATCAGGGGCACAGCAACGCCTTCCCCGCCCACCGCCTGCAGACCGGCGCCATCTCCAGCCTGCACGGCAAGTTCCGCGACTGCTATGCCACGCTGCGCGCCCTGCCCTATGCGGTCGGCTCGGAGGAGTTCATCGCGCTGGAGGTGTATCTCAACGCCCGCGGCAACGGCCTGCCCATCGAGACGCCGGGGATACGGCGATGAGAGGCGGGCTCTGCGCACTGTTGCTGCTGTGCGCGCCGTTCCTGGCGGCACAGGAACCGACACCGGAGGAACTGGAGCGCTGGTTCGAGGATGACACGCGTGCCCAGCCTTACGATTTTGAGGTCAACAGCGGCGAACTGGAGTTTCTCGCCGTGATGCCGGACAAGCGCGTGCCCCACTCGCGCAACCGTCTGCGCATCCTGCCCACCAGCCTGGACGACGGCTGGCTGGAGCAGTCGCAGTGTCACGAGAATCTCGATCCGGTGCCGCTGGCGGAGGTGGTGTACACGTACCGCGAGATGCGCGACCTGCGCGTGGTATCGGCCAGCGGGATCGAGCGGGCCTGGGTGGAAGGACAGTCGGTGCAGATGGAGAACATCGGCCACGGCGCCGTGTTGTGCGTCGCCGCCGCCGCACGCCTGCTGCGCCGCGAGGGCGATGAGTACGTGCTGCGCAATGGTCCGTTCCAGCGCCGTTTCCTCGACGGCTATTTCCCGCTGCGCGTCAGCCTGACCCTGGAGTATCCGGCGGAGCGGCTGCGCGTGGTGAGCGTCGCGCCGCCCGGGCAGCCGGGCTTTGCGGTGCGGCACGAGCCCGGCCGGGTCACGCTGGAGGCCCTGTTCGAGGGCAGGCTGTACACCGAGGTGCGTTTTCGCGCCGCGCAGCGGTAGGGGCGGCTCGGACAGGTTGTAGGGTCGGCTTCAGCCGACCTTGCTGCGTTCGGCGGTGTTTGGCCGACTGAAGTCGGCCCTACAGCGGTCCTACTGCGCCAGCCGCTGTTCCTCCACTGCCAGCAGGCGCAGGCCGTCCAGCGCGGTGGCCAGGGTCTTTTCGGCACGATCGGTGGGATAGACCATGTAGGCCGGCAGGGTGAACTGCGGACCGCCCTCGACGCGGAACAGGCGTTCCTGTTGCAGCCAGCGGCGGGCGATGCGGATCGGCAGGAAGGCGGCGCCGCCGCTGTGAAACAGGCACTGCATCGCCAGCCAGCCGATGTTGGCGGTGAGGGCAGGCGGCGGGATGTCGGGATAGCGGGTGCTGAACTGGGCGTGAAACTCCGGTCCCCAGTCGATGTGCACATAGCCCGGATCGGGCCAGCCGCGCGCCGGGTTGCTGCTCACCAGCACCAGGGTTTCATCGAACAGCCGTTCGATGCCGAGGCCGGGGCGGCTCTCCGGGGTATACATCAGGGCGATGTCGATGCTGCCCTGCACCAGCCCCTGCATCATCTCCCCCTCCATGCCGGTTTCCATGCGCAGGGATATGTCCGGCGCCTCCTGCTGCATCCACTCCGCCCAGCGCGGCAGATAGCCCTCCCACAGCGCGATGCGGGCGGCGAGGGTCAGGCTGCCCTGGAAGCCGGCGGGCAGGCCGACGTCGTGGCGTGCCGCCTCCAGGGTCTGCACCAGGGTCTTGGCATGACGCAGGAAGCGCTGTCCGGCCATGGTGAGTTCGGCGCCGCTGCGGCCGCGGCGGAACAGGCGCGCCCCGAGCTGGGTCTCCAGCGCCTGGATGCGGGCGCTGACGGTGGACTGGGTGACGTGCAGGCGGTTGGCGGCGCCGACGAAATTGCCGGCGGCGGCCACGGCGAGAAAGGTACGGGCAAACTCGATATCCATGGTTTGGTGTCCAATCTATCGGATATTCAAATATTAACAGACAAAAAATATCGTTTGTTCGATGCATGACCGGCCCATACCATGATCCCGTACCTGGCAGGTGGCGACCGCCGCCGACAGAACGGAACGGAGGGGCAAATCATGATCAGCGACAAGAGCGGACAGGCCGTGACGACGGACGACGAGGGGTATCTGGTGGACCCGGAGACCTGGGACGAGCATATCGCCCGGCAGCTGGCCTGGCAGGAGCAGCTGGAGCTGAACGACGAGCACTGGCAGGTGTTCCGCTTCATGCGCGGCTACTTCGCCGAGCACCAGATCGCGCCCGATGCCCGCTTCACCATCAAGTTCATCGCCGATGAGCTGGGTTATGGCCGCAAGGCGCAGAACCACCTGTTCAAGCTGTTTCCCTACGGCTACGTGAAGCAGGCCTGCAAGATCGCCGGCATGAAGCGGCCGCGTGCCTGGAGTACGGGTTGAACGGTATGGGGGCGGATTTATGTGGCAACGTTTCATGACCTGGCTGGGCCAGGGCGACGATCACCCGGCCAGCCATCGGGAGCGGCTGGTTTCGGCCCTGGGCGGCTTCACCGGCATGCTGCTGGTCCTCGGGGTCAGCAGCCATCTGCTGGATCTGCACGGTGCCGCGCTGGTGGTCGCTTCCATGGGGGCCTCGGCGGTGCTGCTGTTCGCCGTGCCCCACGGCAGCCTGGCGCAGCCCTGGCCGCTGCTCGGCGGCCACCTGCTGTCGGCGGCGGTGGGCGTCACCTGCGCGCAGTGGGTGGCCGATCCGCTGCTCGCCGCCCCGCTGGCGGTGGGGCTGGCCATCGCCGTGATGTACTACCTGCGCTGTCTGCACCCGCCCGGCGGGGCCACCGCCCTGGTCGCGGTGGTGGGCGGACCGGCGATCCATGACCTGGGTTACGGCTTCCTGCTGCAGCCGGTGCTGCTCAATGCCGTGGTGCTGCTGCTGGCGGCGATGCTGGTCAACTATGCCTTCGCCTGGCGCCGCTATCCCCTGGCCCTGCTGCCGGCGCGGCCGACGCCCGAAGTGGTCTGCCCGGTGGGGGAGAAATGCGTCATCGCCCACAGCGACCTGGTGTATGCCCTGTCGGAACTGGATTCCTATATCGACGTGAGCGAGGAGGATCTGCTGCAGATCTACGCCCTCGCCATGCGCCACGCCGTCACCCCGGAGGCGCCGCGCCTGTCGCTGGCGGCGGCCAGGGCCGCGTAGCGCGGGCACGGTCGCCAGGCACGAGGGACAAGGCACGAGATACGAAGAAGGCGTGTGCTGCGCACGGTCTTCGTACCTTGTGCCTCATATCTCCCGACGGCGTTTCCCCTACAGCGCCCGCAGCACCGCCAGCGGGCTGCGCCGCACCACATGGCGCGTGCCCCAGTAGCCGGCGGCGCCAATCAACAGCGCGCCCACGGGCGGCAGCGCCAGCCACAGCGTCCAGTGCAGGGTGTAATCGAGCTGGAACACCCGCGTGTAGAGCAGCCAGGCGATGAGCTCGCTGCCGGCGGCGGCGAACAGGCCGGCGAGCAGGCCGAGCAGGGCGTATTCGGCCAGGTGGCCGGCGCGCAACTGGTAGCGGCTGGCGCCCAGGGTGCGCAGCAGGGCGCCCTCGTACAGGCGCTCGTCCAGGCTGGCCTGCAGGGTGGCGTAGAGCACGGCAAAGCCCGCCAGCAGCACGAAGATCAGCACGTACTCCACCGCCAGCGTCACCTGTTCCATGATGCGGCGCACCTGCGCCATCAGCCGCTCCAGATCGATCACCGTCACCGCCGGGAAGTCGCGCACCATCTGCGCCATGGCGGCGCGCTGTCCGGGCGCCGCATACAGCGAGGTCATCCAGGTGGCCGGCTGGCCGTCGAGCACGCCGGGGGCGAAGATGACGAAGAAGTTGGGCTTGAAGGAGTCCCACTGCACCGTGCGCAGGCTGGCGATGCGCACGGCCAGTTCGTTGCCGCTGCCGAAGCTGAAGCGCAGCTCATCACCCACCCCGGCACCGAGCCGTTGCGCCAGTTTGGCCTCCAGCGACACCAGCGGCTGGCCACGATCCTGCGCCGTCCACCAGCGCCCGGCGACGATGGTGTTGTCCTCCTGCAGCGTGTCGCTCCAGGTGAGGTTCAGCTCGCGGTGCACCGCGCCGCCGCCGTCGTCGCCCGGCGCCAGCACCTCTTCCAGCGGCCTGCCGTTCACCGTGACCAGGCGGCCGCGCACCAGGGGATAGAGTTGCGCACTGTCGATGTGGTGCTGTTGCAGAAAGGCGCCGAAACGCACCACCTCGTCGGGCAGCACGTTGACCACGAAGTGGTTGGGCGCGCGTTCCGGCAGCTGCGCCTGCCAGGTGTCGAGCAGGTCGTTGCGCAGCAGGGCGATCAGCGCCATCGCCATCAGCGTGAGGCCGAAGGCGAGGATCTGGCCGGCGCTGGACCAGGGGCGGCGCCACAGGTTGTTGAGGCCGTAGCGCCAGGCGGCGCCGACGCGGCGGTGCAGGCCGCGGCTGGCACGCAGCAGCAGCCAGGCGAGGGTGCCAAGCAGCAACAGTGCCGCCGCGGTGCCGCCCAGCACGCCGAGGGTGAGCGCCGGACTGCCGGTATAGCGCGCCATCAACAGGGCCATGGCGCCGACGGCGGCGCCGTACACCAGCCAGGCGCGCAGCGGCAGGGGGTTGAGGTCGCGGCGCAGCACGCGCAGCGCCGGCACCTGGCGCAGGCGCAGGATCGGCGGCAGGGCAAAGCCCCCCAGCACCACCAGCCCGGTGAGCAGGCCCAGCAATGCCGGCAGCCAGCCCGGCGGCGGCAGGCGCACCGGCAGCAGCTCGTGCAGCAGGGCGAACAGCCCGGCCTGCACCAGGGCGCCGATGGCGACGCCGAGGCCGCTGGCGATGAGGCCGAGCAGGAGCAGTTGCGGCAGGTAGAGGGCGAGGAGGTCGCGCTGGCTGGCGCCGAGGCAGCGCAGCATGGCGCTGACGTCGAAGTGGCGCTCGCTGTAGCGGCGCGCGCCCATGGCGATGGCGACGCCGGCGAGCAGCACGGCGGTGAGGCTGGCGAGACCGAGATAACGCTCGGCGCGTTCCAGCGCCGCGCCCACCGTGGGGCGGTCCTCGCGCACGTCCACCAGGCGATGGCTGGGTTCCAGCTGCGGCGTGAGCCAGCGCTTGTAACGTTCCAGCGCGGCCAGCTCGCCGGCGAACAGGTAGTTGCGGCTGAGGCGGCTGCCGGGGCCGAGGATGCCGGCGCGCTCGACGTCGGCGCGGTTGACCAGCAGGCGCGGCGCCAGGGCGGCGAAGTTGCCGCCGGCGCCCGGTTCGAAGGCGACGATCTGCGTCACCTTCAGCTCGATGTCGCCGAGGGCGAGGGTCTCGCCCACCGCCATGCCGAGCAGCGGCAGCAGGCGCGCCTCCGCCCAGGCCTCGCCGGGGGGCGGGATGCTGCGGCTGTCGCGCTCCGCGCCGTAGGGCTCGTCGCTGATGCGCAGGCTGCCGCGCAGCGGATAGCCGTCCTGTACCGCCTTGATGCCGGCGAGGCGCATTTCGTCGCCGTGCAGCACCATGCTGGGAAACTCCAGCGTTTCGCCGTGACGCAGTCCCAGCTGTTCCGCCCGCCTCAGCCAGTCTGCGCTCACCGGCCGCGGCGCGCGCAGGATCAGATCGGCGCCGAGCAGTTCCGCCGACTGGCTGCCCATGGCCCGTTGCAGGCGATCGGTGAAGAAGCCGATGGCCGAGGTGGCACCCACGGCGATCACCAGGGCGGCGAACAGGATGCGCAGCTCGCCGGCGCGCCAGTCGCGCAGCAGCAGACGCCAGGCCAGCTTGAGTCGGTGCAGCATGACGTTAATCCCTGCGCTCATCGGCCACCACGCGGCCGGCATCGAGGTGCAGGCGGCGGCCACAGCGGGCGGCCAGCTTGTCGTCGTGGGTGACCAGGATCAGGGTGGTGCCGCGCTCGGCGTTGAGGTCGAACAGCAGGTCGATGATGCGCGCCCCGGTGGCGGCATCCAGATTGCCGGTGGGCTCGTCGGCGAACAGCAGCGCCGGATCGCCGGCGAAGGCGCGGGCGATGGCGACGCGCTGCTGCTCGCCGCCGGACAACTGCCTCGGATAGTGGTCGAGGCGCTGGCCCAGGCCGACACGTTCCAGCAGCGTGCCGGCCTGGCTGGCCGCGCCGCCGTTGCCGGCCAGCTCCAGCGGCAGCATGACGTTCTCCAGCGCGGTGAGGCCGGGCAGCAGCTGGAAGGTCTGGAACACGAAGCCGACCTTTTGGCCGCGCAGGCGGGCGCGGCCGTCCTCGTCCAGCGCGTTGAGTTCTTCGCCGGCCAGCCGGATGCGGCCGCTGCTCGGCAGGTCGAGACCGGCGAGCAGGCCGAGCAGGGTGGACTTGCCCGAGCCGGACACGCCGACGATGGCCAGGCTCTCGCCGGCGCCGACGCGAAAGCTCACGTCCTGCAGAATGGTGAGCGTGCCGCCCGCCACCTCCACTTGCTTGCCGACCTGTTCGGCAGTGACAATCGATTCCACGATGCGAAATTTCCTGTTGGCAATCCTGTTGTTCATTGTCGCCTGTCATGCCCAGGCCGGGACAGTGCTGGTGCTGGGCGACAGCCTCAGTGCCGGTTATGGCCTCACGGCCGGTGAGGGCTGGGTGGCGCTGTTGCAGCAGCGTCTGGAGCAGCGCGGTCTGGAGCATACCGTGGTGAATGCCAGCATCAGCGGCGACACCACGGCGGGCGGGCTGGCCCGCCTCGACGCGGTGTTGGACCAGCACCGGCCCGATTGGTTGCTGCTGGAGCTGGGGGCCAATGACGGCCTGCGCGGGCTATCGCTCAAGGCCATGCGCGACAACCTCGATGCGATGGTGATGCGGGCCCAGGCGCGCGGGATCAAGGTGGTGCTCATCGGCATGCAGATCCCGCCCAACTATGGCCGTGTGTATACCGAGCGTTTTGCGGCTGTCTACCAGGAGCTGGCCGCACGCCACCGTCTGCCCTTCGTGCCGTTCCTGATGGAAAAGGTCGCCCTCGACCCGGCGCTGATCCAGGCCGATCAGCTGCATCCCAACGCGGCGGCGCAGCCGCTGCTGCTCGATACGGTGTGGCCGGTGCTGGAACCGTTGTTGCGCTGATCCACCGGAGCGTCAGCGCACGCGCGGCGTCGGGTCGCGCAGCACCAGCGGGGGTTCGCTGAAGGGGGCGAGCTGTTCGATGAAGTCGATGAGTTCGAGCAGCGGCGCGCCGCGGAAGAAGCGGGTCATGGGACGGTCCATCCAGAGGCGATCGGAATAGAGATGGATTTCGTGCGGCTGATCGCCGATGCCGTCGCCGTCACGATCGAAGCCTTCGTACCTGTCCCAGTAGTTCTTGCTCCAGTGATTGTCGCGGGCACTGGTGGCGGCGGTGACGGCGATGTCCTGCAGGTTCTGCTCGAAACGGTTGCCCTGGATGGTGTGGCCGCCCTTCTCGCCGTAGAAATACATGGCGACGTCGTTGTAGGTGAAGCGGTTGCCCTTCAGCTCCAGCGTGTTCTCGGGATGGATCGGCGAGTTGGCGAGGATGCCGATGGCGCAGTGCAGGATGTCGTTGTCCTCGATCAGGATGCCGGAGCTTTCCTTGACCGCCAGCGCGGAGCCGGAGGCGCTGCGCAGGTGGCGCAGGCGGTTGCGGCGGATGGTGTTGTCGTCGGAGTAGACCAGCACGATGCCGGTGGTGTTGGCCTCGACGGTATTGTCCTCCAGCAGGTTGCCCGGCGCATAGACCAGCTGGATGCCGACGCCGCTGTGGCGCGTGTCGTTGCCGATGAGGCGGTTGTCGGGCGAGTTGATCAGGAAGATGTCGCGCACGTTGCGCAGGGTGTTGCCCTCGATGAGGTTGCCGCTGCTGTACCACAGGCGGATGCCGTCGCCGCGCATGTTGACGTCGAAGGGTTTGGAGCTGATGCGGTTGTGGCGCAGGGTATTGTCGCGCGCCTGACGCAGGTGGATGCCGAACAGGCTGTCATCGATGGTGTTGTCCTCGACGCGGTTGTTGTTGCCCTCGACCAGGATGCCGGCATCCACCGAGTCGTGGGCCTCGCCGGAGTTGGTCAGGCGCAGGCCGCGCACGGTGGCACCGTCGGTGATGACGCTGAGCACCGTACCGTGGCCGCCGCCGTCGATGGTGATGCGGCCCTCCCCTTCCAGGGTGATGGGGCGGCGGATCACCACCGGACCGGCATAGGTTCCCGGCGGTGGCCGCAGCACCCCGCCCGGCGGGGTGACGTCGACAAACATCTGCAACGGCGGCAGGCAGTGTCCGGGCGCTGCACTCAGCAGCCCGGCCAGCACTCCGGCCATGCGCCAGAACCGTTTCATCATCAGAGGCGGATCGTCCGGGAGAGGTCTGTTTACAGGGCAGGGAACGGTTTTGCCGCCTACTATATCTGCAAGGGCGTCGCTGCCGCCTTGATCAAGAGCAATGCCGCGGAGTGTGGCGCCGTGCCGTTCTGCGACTCCGCCGGCTGAGGTAGAATCGGCGCCGACGCAAACGGCCCTGCGGGGCCTGTGGAACCAAGGACTGTTCATATGCTGGTGAATATCGAGGAGATGTCGGCCGAGGAGCTGTTCGAACTGGCCAACAGGAAAAAGCAGGCGGAGCAAGAGGCCGCCAAACGTGCCGCGGCGCTGGCGCGCATCGGCGAGGTGCGCAAACGTCGTGAACAGCTGATGCGCGAGTTCGAGCAGGCCCTGGCCGCCAACGACAAGGAGATGCAGGCGTTGCAGAAGCAGCGCGAACAGCTCATCACCAAGCACCAGGCGGCCCTGGCGCTCATCGACAAGAATCTGGCGGAGCTGGAGCAGGATATCGCGGCTGGTGAGGCCCCCGCCCAGTCCGCCAAGGCCGTTGCCCCGGCCAAGGTCGAGCCGGCAGCCGAGAAACCGGCCCGTCGCGCCACCGACAAGGCGGAATCCGCCGATGATCTGGGCGACCTGATCATGGAGATCATGGCCGGCCGCCAGTCCATCAGCGAGAGTCTGCTCAAGGAGCAACTGCGCTCGCGCGGCCACAGCGGCACCGATCTGGGCAAGGTTCTGGAGCGGCTGGTGCGCGAGGGCCGGCTGGTCAACCGCGGCTACGGCAACTACGCCCCGGGGAAAAAGCGCTGATCCCTAACAGCGGAACATCTGCCGGCTGAACTCGAAGCGCTGTTCTTCGGCCGCCCCTCCGACACGCAGGCGTACGACAAACTTCAGCGGCTCCGCCGCGGCGGGGATGGCGAAGCCGCCCACGTAGTAGATGCTCCTGCCGTCCCTCACCTCCTGCATGGCGATGGTGTTGTGCTGCCCGACCAGGGTGACGGCACTCACCTGCACGTTCGCCGCTACCGCGCTGCCGTCATCCCTGCGCAGGGCGACGGTCAGTACGCCGTCGTTGCAGCCGCGCCGCAGCCGGTAGGTCTGCGCCACGCGCGCATCGAGCATGTTGGCGTTGAAGGCGTTGTAGTGCACGGTATAGCCGTTGAAGCGCTCGGCGTTGTCCGCCAGCGCGGGGACGGCGGCCCACAGCAGGGTCGCGCCCAGCAGCATGATGAGCTTGTGCATGATGAACCCTCCTTTGTCCGACTCCTGTTATCAACTATAGTCCACGCCGCCTTGCTCATTCCTCGGGGGTGAATTCCAGGGCCAGGGAGTTGATGCAGTAGCGTAGCCCGGTGGGTGGCGGGCCATCCTCGAAGACGTGGCCGAGGTGGCCTTCGCAACGCGCGCAGCGCACCTCCACCCGCACCATGCCGTGGCCGGTGTCAGTGCGGGTCTCCAAGGCGCCGTCGATGGGGGCCCAGAAGCTGGGCCAGCCGCTGCCGGAGTCGTATTTCTGCTCCGAGCGGAACAGCGGCGCGCCGCAGCCGGCGCAGCGGTACACGCCGGATTCCTGGTGATGGTACAGCGCGCCGCTGAAGGCCATTTCGGTGCCCGCCTGGCGCAGCACCCGATACTGGGCCGGCGTGAGCTGTGCCTGCCATTCCGCTTCACTCTTGCGTATCTTTTCGCTCATGACTCTGTCTCCGTGCTGTGTGCGCCAAGTTTAGGTCAAGGGCGCTGCGGGGGCATTTCTGTTATAAGACGCAGTAATCACAGGGGTTCCCGGGTGGAAGGCGCATGGAAAGCAAGGCATTGGAGGTGACGCGCGAGATCGGCGAGGTGGCCGAGCGCCTGCACCTGCTCACCGCGGTGCAGGTACAGGCGGCGCTGGCCGCGCGCGCCATGAAGCCGCTGGACGACGAGCACGACCCCGGCCTGGTGTTCGTGGAGGAGGGGCTGCTCAGCCGCGCCCAGCTCGACTACGTGGAGACGGTGCGCCGCTTCAAGTCGGTGCGCATCGCGGAGAAGCGCTTCGGTGACCTTGCCATCGCCCGCGGCTGGGCCACCTGGGAACAGGTCAACGCCGCCATGGAGGTGCAGAAGATCCTGTTCATGAAGGAGCACAAGGAGGTGATGATCGGCGAGATGCTGGTACGCCAACACGTCCTCACCGCCGACCAGCGCGACATCCTGCTCAAGGTGCAGCATCGCGCGCGGCAGGAGGCGGCTGCCGGCAAGGCCGCTGCACCGGTTGCAGCGGCCGCGCCCGCTGCGCAGGGAGAAATCGCCACAGCGGTCGAGGCGCCTGCCGCACCCCCCATCCCTGCCGCCGCGCGCAAACCGGCACCCGCCGGCAGTTATGCCATCAGCATTGCCCCCGATCATCTTACCGCCTATGTGACCCTGACCGAGGGGGTGTCGCGGCCGGGTGTCGAAGACCTGCGCCAGGCCCTGCATCTGGCCCATGTGGAATACGGTATCGATGAAGAGGCGCTGCAGCAGGCCTGCGACCCTGCGGCACCCACTGGCCAGCCCCTGCCGCTGGCCCATGGTCTGGCGCCGCGGCCGGGGCAGGATGCCAGCATCGAATATCTGTTTGATCTTCATCCGCTCAAGGCCGGCCGCGAGATCGACGATGCCATCGATTTCAAGGATCGCGGCGACATTCCGCAGGTGGAGGCCGGCGCCGTGCTGGCGCGCAAACAGCCGGCGGTGGACGGTGTGCCGGGCCGCGACGTACATGGCCGCGTGCTCAAGGTGGCGAAGGTGAAGGACGCGCGCCTGCAGGCCGGTAACGGTGCGCAGCTGACACCGGACCGTCTGGCGGTGCTCGCCCAGGTGGCCGGTCATCCGGTGCTGACCGCCTCGGGCGTGATCGCCGTGCATCCGGAGTACCGCATCGATGGCAATCTCGGCTACAACACCGGCCACGTGGATTTTGCCGGACGGGTCATCGTCAGCGGCACCGTGCAGCACGGCTTTCGTGTCAAGTGCGGCGAACTGGTGGCCAAGGAGATCGAGGGCGGCGAGGTGGAGGCCAGCGGCGACGTGATGGTGGCCGGCGGCGTGATTGGTGCGCGCATCCGCGCCGATGGTGTGGTGAAGGCCAAGTATCTGCACACTACCCATGTCGAAGCCATGGGGGACGTGTTGGTGCAGCGCGAGGTGGTGGAGTCGACCGTGGAAACCAGCGGCGTGTTTCACGGTGAGACCTGCACCCTGCTCGCCTCCACCGTGTCGGCCAAGGGCGGCGTGGTGGTGCAGGAGATCGGCTCGCCCTCCTCGCCGCCCTGTCACATCACTGTCGGTGTGGACGAGCGCGTGCTGCACCAGATCGAGCAATACGAGGCGGCGATTGCGGCACAGGAGCAGGCGCTGGCGGCGCTGGCCGAGGAGATAACGGCACGGCGCAAAGAGCGTGAGGAACTGGAACCGCGCATCGGCGCCCTGGCGCAGGTGCAGGACAAGATTCTGGTGCGCAGGCGCGAGCTGGAGCAGGCGGCAAGCGCCGGTGACGGTCAGGCAAAACACCTGCTGGAGATGCTGCATGAACAGGTGGCGAGCACCGAGCAGGAGCTTGATGCGCTGTTTGCCGCGCAGGACGCCGCCGCCGCCGCGTTGGCGGAGTTGCAGGAAAAACAAAATGCGGCACAGGAGGAGATGGTGCGCCTGCGTGCGGAGATTGTCCGCCTGCATGACTGGATGAGTGAAACGGCAGCCAAACCGGAACTCAAGGTACAAAAGATGACCTATCAGGGCACGGTGATCCGCGCGCCGCACAGCGAGGTGCGTCTCAGCGAGGACAAGAAACTGCTCTGGCTGGAGGAGCGCGAGGTTACCGGCGAGCAGGGCGATACCGGCTGGCAGCTGGTGCCCAAGGGCTGACACAGTCAGGCCGTCTTGACGGCGGCCAGCCCCTCGAATTGCGGCCGTGCAAAGTAATAGCCCTGAAACAGCGTGATGCCGAAATCGCGCAGCGGTTTCAGTTCCTCTGCGGTTTCGATTCCCTCGGCGATGACACGGATGCCGAGTTCCGCACATACCTGCGCGATACCGCGCACGATGGCCTGGCGCGGGCGGTTGCTGTCGATGCCGCGGATCAGCGCCATGTCCAGCTTGATGATGTCGGGCTGGAATTCCGCCAGCAGGTTGAGGCCGGAATAGCCGGCGCCGAAGTCGTCGATGGCGGTGAGAAAGCCGAGTCGCTTGTATTCGGTAAAGATGCCCAGCAGATGGGCGTGGTCGGTGATCTGCTCGCCTTCGGTGACCTCGAAGATGATGCGCGCGTGAGGGAAGCCATAGGTCTCCGCCGCCTCCAGCGTGGTGCGGATGCACAGCTCGGGACGGTACACCGCATTGGGCAGAAAATTGATGCTGAGGTGACTGGTGATACCGAGCTGCGCGGCCAGCTGCACCGACTTGACACGGCAGGCCTGATCGAAGCGGTAACGATTGGCATCGGTGATCCGCGCCAGCACGCTGCCGGCGCCCTCGCCATTCATTCCGCGCACCAGCGCCTCCTGCGCAAACACCGAGCCCGTCGCCACATCTACGATGGGCTGGAAGGCCATGGTGAAATCGAAGTCGAGCCCGGCGCCGTTGCGGCACTCGGTGCAGGAAAGTTTGCTGTAGCCGTGCAGAGGGGAGTCCATGGAGCAATACCGAGGTTCGTCCGGTTGAGCTGCATCGTAACAGTGTCGCAGCAAAAAAAGCGGCACGGGCGGACCGGGTTCCCGGTTCGCCCGTGCTGGTCAGAGACGTGGTATTACAGCGCCTTCTTGCAGAAGTACCAGTCGGTGCACTCGTAGCCGGCGGCCATGCGCTCCTCGGCCTCCTGCACGCTCTGCGGCGGCGGCACGATCACCTTGTCCCCGGGCTGCCAGCCTTCCGGCGTGGCCACCTTGTGGGCGTCGGAGGTCTGCAAGGCCTGCACCAGGCGCAGGAACTCCGGAATCGAGCGGCCGTTGCTCATCGGGTAGTACACCATGGCGCGCAGCATGCCATTGGGGTCGATGATGAAGGTGGCGCGCACGGCGGAGGTGTCGGAGGCCCCCGGCTGAATCATGCCGTAGGCGTTGGCCACCTTCATCGACAGGTCCTCAATGATCGGGAACGGGATGTCGATGCCGAACTTCTCCTTGATGTTGCGCACCCAGGCGACGTGGGCGTAGTGGCTGTCGATGGACAGGCCGAGCAGCTCGGTGTTCAGCTTCTGGAACTCGGGATACGCCCTGGCGAAGGCGGTGAACTCCGTGGTGCACACCGGGGTGAAGTCGGCCGGGTGGGAGAACAGCACCAGCCACTTGCCCTTGTAGTCGGCCAGCTTCTTCACGCCGTGGGTGGTCTTCGCCTCGAAGGCCGGGGCGGGTTCGTTGATGCGCGGCATGCCGCGGACAGCCTGTTCAGTATTCTCGGACATTGCAGTTTCCTCTCGGTTGGGTTGATTGCTTGGGGTGGATGCAGTATCAGCATTTGCTAATGGGTGTTGAAATCGTTTGTTTATATTGATTTGATAGGTGAAACCTATTTATTGGAGAGGCGGCGATGAACCTGCGTGACCTGGAATATCTGGTGGCCCTGGACGAGGAGCGGCATTTCCACCGCGCCGCCGAGCGCTGTTTCGTCAGCCAGCCGACCCTGAGCGGCCAGATCAAGAAACTGGAGGAATACCTCGGCGTGATGCTGGTGGAGCGTGGCCGCCAGGTGCGCATGACCGAGGCCGGCCGGCTGGTGGCGGCACAGGCGCGGCGCGTGCTCACCGAGGCACGCGGGGTGAAGGAGATCGCCACCACCTTCCGCGACCCCATGGCCGGTCGCCTGCAGCTGGGCGTGATCCCCACCATCGCTCCTTATCTGCTGCCGCTGTTCGTGCCGCGCCTGCACAAGCGTCACCCGCGCCTGCAGCTGTTTCTGCACGAACACCAGACCGCCGTGCTGTTGGACAAGCTGCGCAACGGTGACCTCGACCTGCTGCTGCTGGCCCTGCCGGTGGAGACCGACGAGTTCGAAGAGATCGATCTGTATCGGGAACCCTTCCTGCTCAGCGTGCCGGCCGGACATCCCGACCTCGCCGGTGTGAAGACGGCGGGGCTGGACCACCTGCATGGCCAGGAGGTGCTGCTGCTGGAGGAGGGCCACTGCCTGCGCGGCCAGGCGCTGGATGTCTGCCTGCTGGGCGGGGCGAGCGAATACAGCGGCTTCCGCGGCACCAGCCTGGAGACGGTGCGCCAGATGGTGGCGGAGGGCATCGGCATCACCCTGATGCCGCAACTGGCCCAGGGCAGGGAGAAGAGCATCCGCTACATCCCCTTCGCCGATCCGGTGCCGACGCGCCGCGTCGGCCTGCTCCACCGCAGCGGCAGCTACCGCACCGAGGCCTTTGCCGCCGTGGCGCAGGCGGTACGCGAGGCGGTGACGCCGGTGCTGGGCGAGCGCTGGATTGTGGACCAGTCGCAAGGCTCGGTCCGCAAATGAACGCAAATCGTTTCGTTGCCGCTATGGGACGATTTCGGTCCCCATGCAATCATTTATCCCATTTGCGTTCATTCGCGTTCATTTGCGGATCAAGCCTTTGATCTGCCGTGCCCGATGTCGTTGCGCTGTATCGGGTCTACGCTAATGGGTATTGACTATCAATTTTATAGCAACAAACGATTAGAGCTATTTGTCGCGTTTCCGTAACCTGCTCTCCGTGCCGCCGCCCAGCGGATTCAACCCACAGACGGAGAACCGGAAATGCAGCCCAAAGACATCAAGACCCTCGCCAACCTGGAAGCCGCGCTTGCCGGCGAATCCATGGCCCACATCAAGTACATGTACTTCGCCCGCATCTGCCGCGCCATGGGCGACGAAGAGAGCGCCCAGGTCTTCGAGGCCACCGCCGCGCAGGAAGTCCAGCACGCCTTCGGCCACATGGACCTGCTGTTCCCCAAGGCGACCCTGAACCCGGCGCGCTGCCTGGAGCTGGCCATCGAGGGCGAGACCTACGAGTACACCGAGATGTACCCGAGCTTCCGCCACACCGCGCTGGAAGAGCAGCAGTCCGACGCCGTGCGCGAATTCGACGAGCAGATCGCCGAGTCGCAGGAGCACGCCGAACAGTTCAAGGCGGTGCTGGAGAAGGCGGCCAAGCGCTTCGCCGCCCTGGCCAAGGTGGAAGAGCGCCACGCCAACCATTACCGCGAGGCCCTGGCGCGCGTGAACGCCTGAGCCCGATAACGAACCCGTATTCACTATTTCAGGAGAGACGACATGAAAAAGTATCAGTGCATCGTCTGCGGCTACATCTACGATGAAGCGGCCGGCGACCCGGCCGAAGGCATCGCCCCCGGCACCCGCTGGGAAGACATTCCGGAAGACTGGGAGTGTCCGGAGTGCGGCGTGGCCAAGGCCGACTTCGAGATGGTGGAGATCTGATGCGCCGTGATGTGGGAGCCCGATGGATCGGGCGACAGCGGTGCCGGACAGCCCGCGATCGCCCGGCGTAGCCGGGCTCCCACGACGGCACGCTGTAGACATAGCTGAATTGATACAGGAGAACGGCATGCACCCCATCGTCATCATCGGTACCGGCCTGGCCGGTTACACCCTGGCGCGGGAGCTGCGCAAGCTGGACAGCGTCACGCCGCTGGTCATGATCACGGCGGACGATGGCGGCTTCTATTCCAAGCCGATGCTGTCCAACGCGCTGCTGCGCGGCAAGACGCCGGCGGAGTTGGTGAGTGCTGATGCGGCCAAGATGGCCGCCGACCTCGATGCCGTGATCAAGGTGCGCACGCGTGTGGAAGCCATCGACACGACGGCGCACACCGTGACGGCCAATGGCGAGGTGATCGCCTACTCGCGCCTGGTGCTCGCCGTGGGCGCACGCCCGATCCGCCTGCCGCTGGAGGGCGATGGCGCGGTCGACGTGCTGACGGTGAACAGCCTGGATGACTACGCGCAGTTCCATGCGCAGTTGCCGGGCCCGCGGCGCGTGGCGGTGATCGGCCCCGGCCTCATCGGCTGCGAGTTCGCCAATGACCTCGCCGGTGCCGGGCATAAGGTCAGCATCATCGGCCCCGACCCGCATCCGCTCGGGCGACTGTTGCCGAGTGAGGCGGGCAACGCGGTGCGTAGCGCATTGAGTGCCATCGGTATTGGGTGGCATCTCGGCACCGTGGTGTCGCGCGTCGAGCGCAACGGCAGCGCCTATCGTCTGTTGCTGGCCGACGGCAGCGCGGTGGAGGCCGATGTGGTGCTGTCCGCCATCGGCCTGCAGGCAGACACACGCCTGGCGCAGCAGGCGGGACTCGCCGTCAATCGCGGCATCGTGGTGGATGTACAGCTGCGCGCCAGTGCAGCGGATGTGTACGCGCTGGGCGACTGCGCCGAGGTCAACGGCACGGTGCGGCCCTTCGTGCTGCCGCTGATGGAGCAGGCGCGCACCCTGGCGGCGGTGCTGGCGGGGCGTGAGGCGGCGGTGAACTATCCGCCCATGCCGGTGGCGGTGAAGACGCCGGCCTGTCCGGTGGTGGTGGCGCCGCCGGCGCCGGGTGCGCCGGGCGAATGGCGCGTGCAGGTGGATGCCGACGGTGTGCGGGCCGAGTTCGTCGACGGCGCGCAGCTGCGCGGCTTCGCCCTCACCGGCGCGGCGACGGCGGCCAAGCAGGCGCTGGTGAAGCAGTTGATGGCCTGATACCCTTTCGTAGGAGCGAATCGTATTCGCGATAGCGCACCCCGCTACGCCAAATCGCGGATACGATTCCTACCTTGATGCCTGAAAACTATTCGCAATCGCTGGACTTGTTGCTGGCCTCGGCGATCTTGCCGGCGAGGGCGAACCATTTCTTCGCCTCGGTCTCGTCCATCTTCACCCCAAGGCCGCTGACATACATCATGCCGAGGGTATTGGCCGCCTGCTGGTGGCCCTGCTCGGCGGCGCGTGTCAGCCACTTGACCGCCTCCGCGCCATCCTGCGCCACGTCGTTGCCGCCGCTGCTGTACAGGCTGCCGAGCAGGTACTGGGCGTCCATGTTGCCGTCGCGCGCCAGCGGGCGCAGCAGCAGCAGTGCGCGGCTGTGGTCGCCGGCATCCAGGGCCGCGGCGGCCTCGTCGATGGAGTCGGCCAGGGCCGGAGCGGCCAGGAGCAGCAACAGCAGGACGTAGCGTTTCATGGTGTTTGTTGTGGTTTTGTGTGGGGTGTTCAAGTCTACCCCAATCGGGTTAACGTCGCTGCACCATGAAGATTGCGGTCCTTTCCGACATCCACGGCAATGTCCCGGCGCTGGAGGCGGTGCTGGAGGATGTGACGCGCTGGCGGCCCGATGAGGTGATCGTCAACGGCGACCTCGTCAATCGCGGTCCCTACAGCCTGGTCTGCCTGCATCTGCTGCAACGTAGCTTTCCGGCCGTCCGCTTTCTGCGCGGCAACCACGAGGATTTCGTGCTGTCGTGCGAGGAAAAGGCCTACGACCCGGAGCATCCCCTGTTCGACCTGCGCCGCTTCGCCCACTGGACCCATGCCCAGCTCGGCGCCGCGGTGGCCGAGTTGCGCCGCTGGGACAACCACATCGATCTCACCGAACTGGACGGCGGCGCCCTGCACATCACCCATGGATCGCGTCTGGGCAGCCGCGACGGCATCTCGGCGCGCACGGCGGAGGCGGATCTGCCGGCCAAGCTGGGCGAGCGGCGCGACCTGTTCATCACCTCGCATACCCACAAGCCGCTGTGGCGCCTGTTCGACGGTACCCTGGTGGTCAACACCGGCTCGGTAGGGGCGCCCTTCGACGTGGACCACCGCGCCTGCTACGGTCGCTTTCTCTTCGACGGCCGCCGCTGGCAGGCCGAGGTGGTGCGCGTCGCGTATGATTACGCACAGACCGAACGCGACTTCGCTGCCAGCGGCTTTCTCGCCGCGGGCGGCCCGCTGACGCGGCTGATGCTGGAGGAGTTGCGCCACGCCCGCATGTTCGTCGGGCCGTGGATGCAGCAGTATCACGATGCGGTGAAGAACGGCGAGATCAGCGTGGCGCGTGCGGTGGAGGATTTCCTGGGTAATGCGTTGTAAGTCGTAATGCAGCAGGCGGCTGGGGTTGGCTTGTCGCCGCTGGTGTGCCACTGCCTACTGAGGAATCAAGACATGACAGCAGGAGCCGGTCAGAGCGCACAAAAAAAGCTCCACATATTCCTGGCGCGCGCCGTGGACCTGTCGGAAAAGATCCAGAACCGCATGCAGGAACATGCGATGCAGGAAGACATCGATGAACTTTATGCGCAGCGGCAAAAGCTGTTTGCCGACGCCGATTCGGATGTGGCGGCCTGGCTGAAGGTCGCGCGCCTGACCGCGGCGGACTCCTGGGCGCTCTACAAGGCCTTCCTGCTGGCCCTCGAGGACGAGCACATCGCACGGCAATACAAGGCGCAGGATCGGGCGCTCGGCATCGAGAATATCGAAACCATGCATGCCAATCCGTTTCTGTTGCAGGAGGATGGCGTGGACGACAAGGAGGTGATGGATCAGATGATCGAGAAGCGCCGCCTGGCACCGGGCGACGTGCTGCAGATGATGGCCAACTTCACCGCCGCGGAGCTGCTGGCGATGATGAAGTTGGCCAGAGGGGTCGTGGAAGGGAGTATCTGGGAGCGCAAGTACGACCTGTAGGCCATCAGGCCGCCAGGTCGCATACCTCGCGCTGTTCCACGTCGCGGAACTCGTTCAGCACCACGCGCTCCAGCAACCCGGCGTAGGTGGGTATCGCAGCCGGATCGACGGTGCAGCCGTCGAAGGTGTCGGCGATGAGTTCACGCAGGGCGGCAGCCCCCGCTGCGCCCATGTGCAGATCCTCCACCAGGCGCGCCTCGTCCACCACCTCATCCAGCTCGACCTGCAGCGCCTCGGCCACCACCGCCTTGAGCGCCATGCTCATCAGGTTTTTTACCGAATCCAGTTCGTCCTTACCTGCCTTGATGCACATGCTGAACCTCCTTGGTCGCCGTTGGTGAATAAGAATATTAGCGATTACAGATATTCAGTCATTGACCTCGATCAAGTAAATGCTGCGATTCGGCATAAGAGAAACTGACATTGATCATTTACTGGCCTCTGCTGAAGGGATTACCCAATTTTGAGGCAGTCCTGATGGCGCGAGGTCCCCCGTAGGGTCGGCCATGCCCGGGACTATGTCCAGCCCCGTTCCTACGCCACGGGAGGCGTGAAGGGCGAAAAAAAGCCGGGCCCGTGGGGCCCGGCGACGGGGGTGCGGAGGGTTACCAGCCGTGGCGCGGCTGGCCCATGCCGCCGAAACGCTGCTGGGCCTGTTCCCTGAACTGGGCGCGTTGTTCGGGGGTCAGGATCGCCTCAAGCCTCTGCTGCATCTCGGCACGGGCCACGATCATGTTGGCGATCTGGGCCGCCTGTTTTTCGGCCAGCTTGCGGATGGTGGCGGTATCGGCGCCCTTGTCCAGGGCAGTGCGCAGTTCATCGCGGGCGTCGCTCATGGCATCCATCTGCTTGCGCATGGCGTCGCGCTGTTCCTTGCGCAGCGTGTCGAGCTGGCTGCGCTGTGCGTCGGTCAGGTTGTCGATCTGCGGCATGCCGCGCAGCGACATCATGCCGCCGCGGTCGCAGCCGTCCATGCCGGGATGGCCGCCGAAGGCGAGGGCGGCGCCGCCGCCGAGCAGCAGGGAGCCGGCCAGTACGGTGACGAGAATTTTGTTGGTACGCTTCATGATGCTGTCTCCTTGGGTTATTGGTCTGCCTGCGATATCAGGGTGAGCAAACGATAGCCCCGCGCCGGTTGCAGTTGGGTGGAGACACGCAAGGGAGTGCAAAGAAGTGCAAAGGCAGGCGTGATGTGCCTTTCGCGACGTGATGCAGGAGAGGACAATTCAAAACATGGCAGGGCCGGTTTCGACCGGCCTGGCCGGCTGAAGCCGGCCCTACCGAAGAAGGACGCGTAGGTTTAGCGGCGAACCACGATGTCAAAAATCCTGCTGATCGACGATGACGAGGCGCTGTGCGAGTTGCTGGCCGAATACCTGGCCGGCGAGGGCTTTGCCGTGCAGGCGGTGCATGACGGCGTGCAGGGCGAGGCGCTCGCCATCGCCGGCGAGTGGGACGCCATCATCCTCGACGTGATGCTGCCCGGCATGAACGGCTTCGATGTGCTCAAGCGCATCAAGCCGAAGACTGCGACGCCGGTGCTGATGCTCACCGCGCGCGGCGAGGACACCGACACCGTGCTCGGCCTGGAGCTGGGTGCCGATGATTATGTGGCCAAGCCGGTCAGCCCGCGTGTGCTGGTGGCGCGGTTACGCGCGCTGTTGCGGCGGAAGGGTGAGGATGCGGCTGCTGGTGTGCTGCGTGTCGGTGATGTCGTTCTCGACGAGGCCGGACGCCGCGTCAGCGTCGGCGGCAGCGAGGTGGTGCTGACCGGCGCCGAGTTCAATCTGCTCGCCCTGCTGCTGCGCCATGCCGGCCATGTGGTGTCGCGTGACGTGCTGGCCGAGGACGGTCTCGGCCGCGCGCTGCAGGCCTTCGACCGCCGCATCGAAACCCACATGGCGCAGATCCGCCGCAAGCTCGGTCCGCTGCCCGACGGCAGTGCACGTATCCAGACGGTGCGCGGCGCCGGCTATCAATACGTGGCGCGCTGATGAATTCCCTGTTCACCAAGATCTTCCTCGCCTTCTGGCTGGCCGCCGTGCTGCTCGGCTTTACGTTGTTCGGCGTGTCGCGCCTGTTCGGCGGCGAGGTGATCGCCGACGCGCAGCGTGAGCTGGAGGGCAAGGCCGTGACGGCGGCGGCGCTGTGGCAGGAGGGCGGCATGATGGCCGCCGCGCGCTGGCTGCGCAGCCAGCCCGACAGCCTGCGCCTGCTCGATGCAAGCGGCGAGCCGGTCCTGCGCCCGCACATGCCGCGCCATCCGCGCCTGCCGCAGGTGATCACGCCGGGCGTGCATCCGGCCGGACGGGGCCGCGTGATCCTGGCGGCGGCGCTGCCGCACGTGGAGCCGCCGGTATTTCTGGTGCAGGAGCTGGAGCCGGGACAACTGCCGCTGACGCCGTGGTGGCTGCGCCTGCTGATCGCGGCCAGCGTGACCGGCCTGGTGAGCTATGGCCTTGCCGCCCTGCTCACGCGCCGCCTGCGCCGCCTGCGCCGCGCCGCCCAGGCCCTGGCCGCCGGCGATCTCTCCGTGCGTGTCGGTCGCCCCGGCGGCGACGAGGTGGAGGCGCTGGCGCGCGACTTCGATCAAATGACCGATCACCTGCGCGACCTGCTCGACGCGCAGAAGCGCCTGCTGCGCGATGTCTCCCACGAACTGCGCTCGCCGCTGGCGCGTCTGCGCATCGCGCTGGAACTGGCCGAGCGCGACAAGGAAAAGTCATTGCAGCGCATCGCCAAGGAAGCCGACGAACTGGAGGCATTGATCGCCGACGTGCTGTCGTTGGCGCGGCTGGAGTCGGGGCAGTCGGTGCTGGAACGGCGCGAGGTGGCGTTGCACGAGCTGATGCAGCAGATCGTCACCGATGCCGACTTCGAGGCCGAGGCCAGGGGATGCAGCGTGGACCTTGGCGCCAACGACGCCGCCACCCTGGCCGGCGATCCGGTGCTGCTGCGCTCCGCCATCGAAAACGTCGTGCGCAATGCCGTACGCCACACCGCGCCGGGAACGACGGTGACGGTCGAACTGCACAGCGCGAACAACGCGGCAGTCATCACCGTGCGCGATCACGGTGGCGGCGTGCCACAGGAGGCCATCGGTCGCATGTTCGAACCCTTCACCCGCGTCGGCGAGGCGCGCGAACGCGCCGGCGGCGGCTATGGCCTCGGCCTCGCCATCACCGGCCGCGCCGTCCAGGCCCACGGCGGCAGCGTCAGTGCCGAAAACCATCCTGACGGTGGTCTGCTGGTCACCATTCGACTACCGCTGTAACTCTGCCCTGGCGCATGTCTCCCTCCCCAGACTTGGGGGAGGGCCGGGGAGGGGACTTGCGGGGCTCGGTGTGGTGATGATGCATGCCTGACCACTCCGCTGTGTTTCGATATGCGGCATTTCCACTACGCGATCTGATTGGTTATGCTCCGAAGGCACTACAACAACAAACACCAAAGGAGAGAAGAACAATGACCCAAAGCAGCGTAACCGTTGCCGACATCGCCATCGTCGGCCTGGGTGAAATCGGCGGCCGCTTTCTCGACCAAATGCTGCGCCTGCGCGAGCGCGGCATCCGCATCGTCTGCGCCGCGCAGAACTCCGACACTCCGGGCAAGCAGCGCGCCCAGGCCGCCGGCATACCCATCAAGACCACCGATGAAATCGTCGCCCTCGGCGGAGCAGTGGATGTGATCTTCGATCTCACCGGCAACCCCGAAGTACGCAAAGACCTGCGCGCCAAGATGCAGGCCACCGGCAACCGTCACACCATCATTGCGCCGGAGACCATGGCGCGCATGCTGTGGGCGGTGATCAGTGATGAGCAGCTGGGCGAAGGTCATACCAGCCGGGGGTATTGAGCAGTGGCGGGCAGGGATGCCCGTTTGTTCGTCGATAACTGGGAATTTTTACTCTGACCCCGAACTCCCGAACTCACACGTAGATAAATAACCGGGGGCAGGCCACGGTTATCCGGATATATGCCGCTGTAAGCCGAATGAGTCAGCCTATTCGGAGGCGGCCTTGATAACGGCCTTGGGGTTCTGAGCCACGATCTTGAGCAGTACCCTTGCGGTGCCGCGTGGTGTGCGCAGGCCCTGCTCCCAGTGCCGGAGTGTGCCCAGGGAAATGCCGAAGGTGGCGCAGAAACGCTGCTGGCTCATGCCGGTCTTTTCCCGAATGGCTTTCACGTCCAACGGTTCGTGACGATGTTCCGCCACACCGGAACGTTCACCCTTGGCATGGGCAATGGCGTCATTCAGACCGGCAGAGATGTCAGTGTAAGCCTTGCGCATTTCTTTGTTTCCAGTAATCCACCAAATCCGTGACCGCTTTGGCGAGCATGTTGCGTTCTTCCGCAGAGATGTTCGCCTTTTCGTTTTTGCCGAATGCGGCCAGCAGATAGAGCGGCATGTCGGTATTGTAGACAAAGTAGATCACGCGTATGCCACCGCGTTTGCCTCCGCCCTGACGGCCCCAGCGTAGTTTCCTGATACCGCCTGTGCCTTGCAGCAGCACGCCAGCGTTAGGGTGTTCGGCGAGATAAGCGATCAGGTCAGCGCGTTCCTCCTCCGTGAGCAACGAACTGATCTTCCTTTGGAAAGGCGCGGTTTCCGCCACCGTGATCATGCGCTAAAGCATATACTCCAATGGCGTATATCGCAACCTGGGGACGGTATACACCATGTTCCTGAGGAATCTGACCCCACAGGGCTTAAAACTTCCCCGCATCCAGATCCTTCAGCAGTCCCATCTTCACGTCGTCGAAGCGCAGGATGCGCTTGCCGGCGTGGTCTTTCATGAATTCCTCGGCGTCCTCCTGGGTGGCGAGCGGCACCAGTTCGTGACCCATGGGGCCGAGGGTGTCGGAGCCGATGACATACCAGGCGCTGCGGGCGTCGATGCGGGTGAGGCCGTAGTATTCGGTGACGCCGATGGCCTGGATGTCATCCAAGCGATGGCCGGGGGCCCAGTGCGGCAGGTCGAGCAGGTATTTGAACAGGTCCTTGGCGCCGTCGAAGTGGTGGGCGTGGCCGTCCTGGTAGAGCACGGTGGCGATCCATTCGGGATACAGCGCGACGAACATGCCGCACACCGGGCAGGTGTCCTTGGGCCCGGGGCTGGGGAGATTCAATTCGCCGCCGTGGGCGAGGCCGGTGGCCAGGGTGAGCAGCAGCAGGGCGGCGAGTCTGTGTTTGGTGGTGTGCATGGTGGCGGTTCCGGTGTGTAGGGTGCGCATTGCGCGCCCTGTTGTTGCTGTCGATATGCAGAAATCAGTCTGGCGTCGCGTTTACGTTCTGTTTCCGTGAAAACTCCCTCTGGAGAGAAGCGGGGAGGGGGATGGGCATGGCGTCAGCCCCGGCGCCCCCTTCCAGCCTCCCCCACTGTCGTGGGGGAGGAGATTCTTACTTCCCAGCCTCCCCAACTGCCGCGGGGGAGGAGTTGGGTGCATTACATCTTGTGCTGCTGGTCCATCATCATCTTCTTGCGGCGCTCGGCGCGGCGGGCGCGGATCATGATGGTGTCTTCGGCCATGTTGAGGTAGCTCTGGCGCAGTGCGGCGTTGAAGTCACCGAGCTCGCCGCCGTTTTCCTTCTGCGCGGCCTTGGCGGCGTCGGCGGAGGCGAAGGCCATCTTGCTGGTCTTGCTCATGGTGCCGGGCAGTTGGGAGCCGATGAGGTAGGTGGCCTGGTCGACGTTGATCAGCGGCTTGATCTTGTCGCCGGAGCCGAAATCGGCGGCGTAGATCGCCTTGGGGCCGCGATCGAGGTTGATGGACAGGCTGAGAGCGGCGCAGTGCAGCGAGCAGGTGCCGTCGACCAGATCATCCTCGTAGTGCACCAGGTGGCGGCTGTGATGCCACTGGGTGCGATCCATGCCGCAGTAGGGGCATTTGGGATACTTGCTGAGTTCGTTTTCCAGCGGATTGGCGTCGGGTGCGGTCTTGGGGATGAACTGCATCGGCGTGCCGTCGGTGTTCGACATCGCGTTGGCGGTGCGGGTGAAGGTGAGGCCGGCCAGGGTGCCCAGCCCCAGTGCCTTGAGTACGTTTCTGCGGGTCAATTTGTCAGTCATGTTGCTCTCCTTGAGTGTTGCTACGTTGGTCCAACTAAGTCAGTTCGCCAGGCCGCTCATCACCTGGTAGAAGATCACGCCTTCGTATACGGTCCAGGCGCCGAGCGCGATGACAGCGACACCGGCGAGGCGCTGGGCGATGCCGTGGGCGCGGCAGCCGATGTGACCGCTCAGTGCCGTTACGGCACCCATCGCCGGCAAGGTGCCGAGGCCGAAGCACAGCATCAGCAGTCCGGCCTGCATTGGATCGGCGGTGGCGGTGGCGCGTAGCGCCACGGAAAACACCAGGCTGCACGGCACCAGTCCATTGACGACACCGGCAATAATCGGCGCCAGTTGTTTATGCCACCGCGCCATGCGGTGCGGCGGCTGCGAGGGTGTCCCTGGCGGGCAGCGGCGCGGTGCGAGTTTCGGCAGCAACCCGGCGATGCCGAGCCCGAGGACGATGATGACGGCGCCGGCAAGGATGATGAGCTGGCCCTGAAACTTGCCCAGTGCGCCGGTCTGTACCAGCGTTCTGCCCAGTGCCGCACCCAGCGCGCCGAGCACGACGTACACGGCGATGCGGCTGCCGTGATAACCAAGCAGCGGCAGCGGCTTGCGCCAGTGACTCTGATGCACGGCGAGGCCGCCGGCGAGGCCGCTGCACATGCCGAGGCAGTGGCCGGCGCCGAGCAGGCCGGTCATGAAGGCCAGGGCATAGGTGAATTCGCCGTTCATTGCTTGGCCAGCATCTCGCGCACGATGCGCTCGGTGACCTCGGGTGTGGATTCGCCGAGGATGCGCGCATGCAGTTTGCCGCTGCGGTCAATGAAGAAGGTCGTCGGCAGTCCCTGCACGCCATAGCTGCGTGCCACCTCGCCGGACACGTCGAGCAGGGTTTCGTAGCTGATGCCGAGTTTGCGCACGAAGTTACCGGCGGTGTCGGCATCCTGCCGCACGTTCACCGCCAGGATGTGCAGGCCTTCACCATGCAGGCGCTGATACACCGGCTCCAGGGCCATCATTTCGTCCTTGCAGAACGGGCACCAGTCGGCCCAGAAGCGGATCGCCACCACCTTGCCGCGGAAGTCGTCGGGGAAGGTGGCGGTGCCGCCTTCCAGGCGCGGCACGGTGAAGCCTGGTGCGGATGAGCCGTTGGCGAGTTGCGGCGTGTCGCTGCTGCAAGCGGCGAGGAGCAGAGAGAGAACAAGGATCAGTGCGGCCCTGGTCATGACGTAACTCGCTTTGTGCAGTGTGCATCTCCAGGGGCCATCTGCGGTGCCGATGCAAGCCCCCTCCCGGCCTCCCCCACTGTCGTGGGGGAGGAGAAAAAACGGGCTCTTCCCCGTATCGAGTGGGTAGCTTACCCTGTTGAGTCATGAGAGACATAGACCTATACGCCCAGATTCTTGGCTTACGGTCGCCGTGGAAGGTGGCCGATGTGCAGTTGCTGCGTGATGCCGAGGAGGTTCGGATTCACGTGGTCCCGGAGCCGGGAGTGACGTGGAGCTGTCCGCACTGTGGACGCCCCAGCCCCGGCTACGACAGCAGGCGTCGGCAATGGCGCCATCTGGACACCTGCCAGTACAAGACGGTGCTGGAAGCGGACGTGCCGCGGGTGCAATGTGCAGAGCACGGGGTGGTCACGGTGGCGGTCCCGTGGGCAGAACCGGGTTCGGGTTTCACGGCGCTGTTCGAGGCGCTGCTCATTGACTGGCTGAAGGAGGCGAGCACGCAGGCGGTGGCGCGACAATTGAAGCTGAGTTGGGGCGCCATCGACAGAGTGATGCAGCGCGCGGTGAAGCGCGGGCTGTCCCGACGTGAGAGCCAAGCGCCGGAATACTTGAGCGTGGACGAGACCGCCTTCGCCCGGCGCCACGAGTACGTGACCGTGGTGACTGACCAGGAACGTGGCGTCGTGCTGCACGTGGCGGACGACCGCAAGACGGAGAGCCTGTCGGCCTACTATGCCGGGCTGAGTGATGAGCAGAAGGCCAACATCAAGGCGGTGGCGATGGACATGTGGCCGGCCTATATCAGCGCCACGGAGGCGCACATCCCACAGGCGCGGGAGAAAATCGCCTTCGACAAGTTTCATGTCGCCAAGTACCTGAATGATGCGGTGGACAAGGTACGGCGACAGGAGCATCGCTCCCTGTTGGCCGTGGGCGAGGACTGCCTCAAGGGCAGCAAATATGACTGGCTCACCAACCCGGCCAACATGACGCGTGCGCAGCAGAACCGCTTTCGTGCACTGCGCGATGGCAGCCTGAAAACGGCGCGGGCCTGGGCCATCAAGGAATTCGCCATGGGCCTGTGGCACTACGACAGCCGCACCTGGGCGGCCAAGGGCTGGACGCGCTGGCTGTCTTGGGCTGTACGCAGCCGACTGGAGCCGGTGAAGAAAACCGCCGCAACGATCAAGAAGCACCTGTGGGGCATCATCAATGCCGTGGTGTTGAAGGTACACAATGGCCATGCCGAAAGCATCAACAGCCGCATCCAGCACATGAAGAACCGGGCGCGGGGGTTCCGCAATCGGGAGCGTTTCCGTACTGCCATCTACTTCCATCTCGGCGGCCTTGACCTATACCCCGCTCAGATGAGAAATCGGTGATTCAACCCACTCGATTAGGTGATGACCCTGCGTGGCTCTTCCCCGTATCGAGTGGGTAGCTTACCCTGTTGAGTCATGAGAGACATAGACCTATACGCCCAGATTCTTGGCTTACGGTCGCCGTGGAAGGTGGCCGATGTGCAGTTGCTGCGTGATGCCGAGGAGGTTCGGATTCACGTGGTCCCGGAGCCGGGAGTGACGTGGAGCTGTCCGCACTGTGGACGCCCCAGCCCCGGCTACGACAGCAGGCGTCGGCAATGGCGCCATCTGGACACCTGCCAGTACAAGACGGTGCTGGAAGCGGACGTGCCGCGGGTGCAATGTGCAGAGCACGGGGTGGTCACGGTGGCGGTCCCGTGGGCAGAACCGGGTTCGGGTTTCACGGCGCTGTTCGAGGCGCTGCTCATTGACTGGCTGAAGGAGGCGAGCACGCAGGCGGTGGCGCGACAATTGAAGCTGAGTTGGGGCGCCATCGACAGAGTGATGCAGCGCGCGGTGAAGCGCGGGCTGTCCCGCCGTGAGAGCCAAGCGCCGGAATACTTGAGCGTGGACGAGACCGCCTTCGCCCGGCGCCACGAGTACGTGACCGTGGTGACTGACCAGGAACGTGGCGTCGTGCTGCACGTGGCGGACGACCGCAAGACGGAGAGCCTGTCGGCCTACTATGCCGGGCTGAGTGATGAGCAGAAGGCCAACATCAAGGCGGTGGCGATGGACATGTGGCCGGCCTATATCAGCGCCACGGAGGCGCACATCCCACAGGCGCGGGAGAAAATCGCCTTCGACAAGTTTCATGTCGCCAAGTACCTGAATGATGCGGTGGACAAGGTACGGCGACAGGAGCATCGCTCCCTGTTGGCCGTGGGCGAGGACTGCCTCAAGGGCAGCAAATATGACTGGCTCACCAACCCGGCCAACATGACGCGTGCGCAGCAGAACCGCTTTCGTGCACTGCGCGATGGCAGCCTGAAAACGGCGCGGGCCTGGGCCATCAAGGAATTCGCCATGGGCCTGTGGCACTACGACAGCCGCACCTGGGCGGCCAAGGGCTGGACGCGCTGGCTGTCTTGGGCTGTACGCAGCCGACTGGAGCCGGTGAAGAAAACCGCCGCAACGATCAAGAAGCACCTGTGGGGCATCATCAATGCCGTGGTGTTGAAGGTACACAATGGCCATGCCGAAAGCATCAACAGCCGCATCCAGCACATGAAGAACCGGGCGCGGGGGTTCCGCAATCGGGAGCGTTTCCGTACTGCCATCTACTTCCATCTCGGCGGCCTTGACCTATACCCCGCTCAGATGAGAAATCGGTGATTCAACCCACTCGATCAGGTGATGACCCAAAAAACGAAGTGTGCGCATCTGCATCACCACCACGTCCCCGCCATGGTCAGGTTGGAACGCACGATCGCCAAAGTGGCGACGGCGTAGAACAGCACGAAGCCGGCCAGGGCGATCGCGGCGTAGCGGCGCGCATCGGCGGCGACGGCGGCACGCAGGCTTGCGATGTCGCGCCACGGCGCCAGCGCACCGACGCCGAGGGCCAGTGCGGTGGCCATGAACAGCGGGATGTACAGCCAGTAGCCGATGTAGTCGTGGCCGCTTTTCAGAATGCAGAACGGGCAGTGGTGGTGCGGATGTTCGTACACGTACAGCGCGATGCAGGAGACGATGGCCACCAGCGCCACGGGAAAGGCGATGGCGGCGCTGGCGGCGAACCATGTGGCAAAGCGGCGGCGCCACAGGTAAACGGCGCCACTGGCGAGCACCAGGGCACCGCTGCCGTACAGCGCCAGCATGGCATCGCGCGGTGCCACAGCGGAGACCTCGGCCGCCACGCCCTGGGCATCGGGTGAGAACAGGCTGCCGCAGCAGGAGGTGATCACGTCCGGGTTGAGGTTGAGGAAATACTGCAGCTGCACGAAGGCCGCCGTCGCCACCAGCGGCAGCAGGATGAGCAGCAGGGCGTACTTGAGGCGGATCAGCGGATAGTCGTAGCCCTGATTGTCCAGCCGGTTGAGCAGCAGCCACACGCTGCCGGCGAAGAACACGGCGATCTTCAGCAGCAGGGCCGGCCAGCCCCAGGCGTTGACGTTGAGCACGCCGGTGGCGCACATGGCACCGATGAACTGGGTGTGCATGCTCTCGGCGTTGTAGACGAACAGCAGCAGCGCCACCACCTCGGCGGCGATGGCGAAGGTGACCAGGGTGGAGATGAGATAGGTGCTGCGCTCCAGGCGCAGTTGCAGCTCGCTGCCGCTGCGGATATCCCAATGGCGCAGCACACGTACCGCGAACACGGCCGCCAGCAGCAGCAGCGCCGTCACCACCGCGGAGACGCCGATGAGCGCGAGGATGGCGGGGCTGAGCAGCATGTCAGTGGTCCTGCACCTGACCGTCGCGCAGGGTGATGACGCGGTCGACGCAGCCGGCGTCGGAGACCACTGGGTCGTGGCTGGTGAGGATGAGGGTGCGCCCCGCCGCCTTCAGCTCGGCGATGATGTGCATGAATTCCTGCGACAGGCGCGTGTCGAGGTTGGCGGTGGGCTCGTCGGCAATGATTACCTGCGGATCGTTGAGTAGGGCGCGGCAGATGGCGGTGCGCTGCGCTTCGCCGCCGGACAGCCACTCCACCTTGGCATCACGTTTGCCGGCCATGCCGAACTGATCCAGCAGCGTCGTCGCACGCTGCACCAGCTCGCCGTGATCCGGCGCCAGCGGATAGGCCGGCAGCATGACGTTGTCCAGCACGGTCAGTCCCTGAATCAGGTTGAAGCGCTGGAAGATGAAGCCGAAGGTCTCGCGGCGTATTTGCGTCAGGAAACGCTCCGGCAGGCCGGACAGGTTGCGCTCGCCAAGCAGGATGCGCCCGCTGGTCGGCCGCGACAGGCAGCCGATCATCGACAGCAGGGTGGTCTTGCCCGAGCCGCTCGGACCGCGCAGCACGGTGATGCGGTTGTCCTCGATGTCGAGGCTGACGTTGCGCACCGCCCAGAACTCGTTGGGCCGGCCCTGATTGAAGGCCTTGCTGATGTCGTTGAGGCGGATCATCGCATCACCGCATCGGGGTCGGTGGTGGCGGCGCGCCAGATGGGCACCACGGTGGCCACGGTGTAGGGGAAGACGGTGAAGAAGAACAGCGTCGCCACCTGCAGGCCGTCGACGAAGGGCTGCGGGCGGAACTGCGGATAGAGCACGGCCCAGCCCTTCAGCACCGGCGCGAACAGCGCCGCATCGAAAAGAAACACATGCCCATAGGCGGCGAGATAGCCGAGCAGGAAGGCGCCGAGCGACACCAGCGCGCCCTCCCAGAACTTCATGCGAATCACGTCGGCGGTTTCCCAGCCGATGGCCTTCAAGATGCCGATCTCGCGCCGCTCTTCCGCCGACAGGCCGGAGGCCTTGTCCCAGGCAAAGATGACGAAGGCGAGCAGGCTGCCGGCGAGCAGCACGAAGACGATGCCCTGGCGCCACTGGAACAGCGCGTCGTAGGTGCGCAGGATCTCCTCGCGCAGGATCGGCCGCGTGTCGGGCAGCAGCACGGTGAGCTTCTCCGCCACCTTGCGCACCTCTTTGGGATTGCGCACCTCCAGCGCCAGGTCGGTGTACATCCCGGCGGCGATGCCGAAGAAGGCGCGGAAGTCGGCCGCATTCACCAGCAGCAGGTCGGCGCTCACCAGTTCGGCATCCGCTGCCAGCACCTCGGCGACGCGGAAGGAAAAGGTGGTGCCGCTGGCGGCACGGAAGGAAATGAAGTCGCCCGCGCCCAGGCCGCGGGTGCGCGCGATGCCGTGGCCGACGATCATCTCGCCGTTGTTGATGTCGCGATCACGTGGCACCAGCAGCGTGTAGTTGGCCTGCACCGCCGGGTCGTAGAAGTAGCCCCACAGACGGCCGTATTTGGCGACCACGCCGCGCACCTTGCCGATGCGCTCCAGATAGTCGGCCGGGATGAGGTCGTGCCTTCCGGCCACCATGCGCTGCACCACCACCTCGGGGGCGTTCTCCAGCAACAGGCCGGCCTCGCGGCGCAACGACTGGCTGAACAGCATCACCGAGGCGAGCAGGAACACGATCAGGGTGTAGACCCCGAGCAGGCCGAGGTTCTTGCCCTTGCGCCGGCCGAGGGAGGCGACGGTGAAGTCGATGAGGTAACGCTGGCGGCGGACGAAGTGGCTCATGGTTGTTGCAGTCGTTGTGGCGGCGGCACCAGCGAGCCGCTGGGGAAGTGGTCCAGGGCCAGCGGGTGATCCTGGAATGCGGTATGGCGATCGGCCTGGCTCAGGTGGCGGGTGTAGCGCGCCTCGGTGAACAGGGCGAGGTCGGTGAGGCCCAGCTCGGCCACCAGGGCCAGCGAGCTGGCCAGGCCGTTGTCATTGCCGCGCCAGGCGGCATCCAGCAGGGTGACGGCAAACAGCAGCAGGCCCGCGCCGAGCAGCAGCAGCGGGACGGTGCCGGCGCGGGCCGGGCAGCTCGTTTTGACAGTAGCGTATGGGCCAGGCATGGGTGGCGGCGCTTTGGAAGTGAAGGGAGTCTAAGAGGCGCGGACGACGGAGGCATTGATGGTTATCAATGTGCCAGATAAAAATTATTAGTCAATACAATGGGTTGCGTCATATGACGCAGAGATGTTGCGCAGGCGCAACAGTGCGGTCAGGCGAGGTCTTCCACCAGCGAGGCGCGTACGTTGTCGGGCAGTGGCGCGGTGGCGTGGTTGTAGTTGGGATGGTCGATGCCGAGGGCGATGGCGGCGCCCCCTTTGGCATCGGCCGCCATGGCGGGGGTAAGTTCGAAGCGCAGGAAATGCACCGACGAGGTCTTCTCGGCGTTCTCGCGCTCCAGGTCCTCGTCGGCGATGGCGTAGACCTTGTCATGGTCGCCCACCTGCATCCACACCTTGTCCTCGATGCCGATGAGTCGGGCCAGCTCGCGCGCCCGTTCATCCGCATCTTCGTACTCCATCATGAAGGTGGCCTTCCAGTTGCTGCCGTCGGGGATCAGCGGGTTGTAGGCATCCAGTTCCTCCTGAATGCCGGCGGCCTCGTAGATGCGCTCGGCGCGCAGCATCTCCTGCACCTGATAGTGCATGGTGAGGCGATCCTCGAAGTGGAAGGTGGCGTTGGGTCCGACCTGGACGCGGCGGTTCTTCTTGTGCGCCATCACGCGCTGGCGGAATTCGGGGCGGATCTCGGCGTACTTTTCCAGGGAATACAGGTCTTCGCGCTTCAGCTTGGTCGAACTCATGGTGGCCTCGCGTGGTTATGTCTACAGTCCGTAGGCGATGCGCAGCAGCGTCATCGGATGCTCCGGCTTGCGCCCATCCTGCAGGCCGTTCTCGATATGATGGCCGGCCATGGGGCAGTCGCTGGCGTAGTGATCGCACTCGGCCTGTTTCACCTTGTTCACCACCGGGCGGCAGATCTTCATGGCGATGTCGTGGTACTCGCTCTTCACCGCGTAGGTGCCGTCGTGGCCCGAGCAGCGCTCGATGACGTCCAGGGTGGTGTCCGGCACCAGGCTCAGGATATCGCGCGTCTTCAGGCCGATGTTCTGCACGCGCAGGTGGCAGGGGACGTGATAGCTCACCTTGCCGAGCGACTGCTTGAAGGTAGTGTCGAGCCTGCCTTCCTTGTGGCGCAGGGCGAGATATTCGAACGGGTCGAACATATGCTGCTTCACCTTCTGCACGCCGGCATCCTCGGGGAACATCAGCGGCAGTTCCTGCTTGAACATCAGCGCGCAGGACGGCACCGGCGCGACGATGTCGTAGCCGGCGTCGATGGCGGCGAGCAGCACCGGGATGTTGGCGTCCTTGGCCCGCTCCACCGCCTCCAGATCGCCCAGCTCCAACTTGGGCATGCCGCAGCACTGCTCCTTTTCCACCAGGGTCATTTCGATGTTGTTGTGCTCGAACACCTTGAACAGGTCTTCGGCGATGTGCGGCTCGTTGCGGTTGCCGTAGCAGGTGGCGAACAGGGCGACGCGGCCGGTGGTGCGGCCGGCGGCCTCGGGCTGGCTCACCGTGCTGCGATGGCCGGCGAGACGCTTGCGCGCGGTGTGGCTGTGATACTGCGGCAGCAGGGCCCCGGGATGCACGCCGAGCACGAATTGCAGGCCCTGGCGGAACAGGCCGATCTTGTTCACCGCGTTGACCACGGGTGCCAGGCCCGGCGCACCGGCGAGGGCGCCGACGGCGTCGGTGGCGGTGAGGATTTTGTCACGCGTCTTGAACTCGCCCTTTTTGAACTTCACCGCCTTGGCCCGCAGCATGGTGTGCGGGAAATCGAGGTTCCACTCGTGCGGCGGCACGTAGGGGCACTTGGTCATGTAGCACAGGTCGCACAGGTAGCAGTGATCCACCACCTGCCAGTAGTCCTCCTTCTTCACGCCGTCCACTTCCATGGTGTCCGACTCGTCCACCAGGTCGAACAGGGTGGGGAAGGCGTTGCACAGGCTGATGCAGCGGCGGCAACCGTGACAGATATCGAAGATACGTTCCAGCTCCTGGAACAGCGCGCCCTCGTCGTAGAACCCCGGTTTGCGCCAGTCCAGCGGGTGGCGGGTGGGGGCTTCCAGATTGCCTTCGCGGCGGGACTCGGTCGGTGCTGACATGCTGCCTCCCTGTTGTGTCGTCATCGTTTGGCTGCAGAGCAGACGGAACACGGCATACCCCGTGTGCCGCCAATTTTCAACGACGATAAGTCGTTGAAAATTGAAGCCAAGCGAAAATCACATTTTTCGCTTGGCGTGGTCTGAGAAGTCCAGGATGGACTTATTCAGACCTTCCCTAAGTGTCCGGCAAAAAAAGGCCGGCCTTGGTGGCCGGCCGGTACAGCGAGTACTTACTGACCGAGGGAGTCCAGGGCCTTCTGGAAGCGGTTGGCGTGAGAGCGCTCCGCCTTGGCCAGGGTCTCGAACCAGTCGGCGATTTCGTCGAAGCCTTCGGCGCGGGCGGTCTTGGCCATGCCCGGATACATGTCGGTGTACTCGTGGGTCTCGCCGGCGATGGAGGTCTTCAGGTTGGCCTCGGTGCTGCCGAAAGGCAGGCCGGTGGCGGGGTCGCCGCACTGTTCCAGGTATTCCAGATGACCGTGGGCATGGCCGGTTTCGCCTTCCGCAGTGGAGCGGAACACGGCGGCCACGTCGTTGTAGCCCTCCACGTCGGCCTTGGCGGCGAAGTAGAGGTAACGGCGGTTGGCCTGGGATTCGCCGGCGAATGCCTCTTTCAGGCACTGTTCGGTCTTGCTGCCTTTCAGGGTTGCCATGAAACAAACCTCCTTCTTGTGTGGGGGACCATGTTGGGGAGGGTCTGAATAAGTCCATCCTGGGCTTCTCAGGCCACGCCAAGCGAAAAGTGTGATTTTCAATTGGCTTCAATTTTCAACGACTTATCGTCGTTGAAAAATGGCGGCACATCCCTGTGCCGCGGAAGCTCTGAACTTATTCAGAGCTTCCTTAATTCAGAGCTTCCCTAAGTGATACAGGATAAACCTAGACCAAGTCTAAATCTCGGTCAACCCGCCGTATGCGGACGAGCCGCTCCGCAGTGCGGTCAGTGGCCATGGAGTTTGTAAGGGTAGTACAGGAGCAGTGGTTTCGAGCCCCAGGGGACGGATTTCACCCACAGGCGGGAAATCAGGGCAAAACTGCGTCGAGGGAGGGGCGCCGGAAGCGCCGCGTATCCCCTCCCCAACCCTCCCCACATTGTGGGGAGGGGGATTTTGATGAAACTCACTACAACTTCACGCCTTCCACCGACAGGTCCAGATACACCTCGCGCGAGGCGGGGCCGAGGTCGTAGTCGATGCCGAAGTCTTTCAACACTAGCTTGGTGGTGCCGAAGAAGCCGCGGCGCTGGCCACCCCAGGGGTCGGCGCCGGCGCCGATGTGTTCGACCTCGATGCTCACCGGCCTGGTGACGCCGTGCAGGGTGAGATTGCCCTTGAGCGTACCCTTGCCGTTGCCCTTGTCCTCATAGCCAGTGCCGACGAACTTGGCAGTGGGGAACTTGCCCACGTCGAGGAAATCCTTGCTGCGCAGATGTTTGTCGCGTTCGGCGTGGTTGGTGTCGATGCTGGCGGTGCGGATGTTCACTTCCACCTTGGCGGCGGCGGGATTGCTCTCGTCGTAGCTGAACCTGCCGTCGAAGTCGTTGAAGCGGCCATACAGCCAGGAGTAGCCCAGGTGTTGGATGCGGAACTGGATGAAGGCATGGGCGCCCTTGGTGTCGATGACATAGTCGGCGGCGTGCAGCGGGGCGGCGGCGCCGAGGATCAGCAGCAACAGCGGGATGATGGTTTTCTTCATGGTGAGGCTCCTTTTGTGGTGAGGTCGTTGCATGTCAGCGGCCGAGCATGCGTTTGAGCGTGCGGTCGCGGTCGATGAAGTGGTGTTTCAGGGCGCCGGCGATGTGCAGCAGCACCAGCGCCATCAGCGTGATGGCGAGGGTCAGGTGCACGGCGCCGGCGATGTCTTCCTGCCGCGGGAGGGCAGTGATCGTGGCCGGGATGCTGAACAGGCCGAACACCTCCACGGCGCGGCCGTCGGCGGTGGAGATGAGGTAGCCGCTGGCCATGATGGCGAACAGCAGCAGGTAGAGCAGGCCGTGCACGAGGTACGCGGTGCGGCGTTCCAGCGGTGTGTGGCTGGCCAGCGGCGCGGGCGGCGGCGAATACAGGCGCCAGGCGAGGCGCGCCAGCATCACCACGAACAGCACGACACCGATACTCTTGTGCAGTGCCGGCCCCTGGCGGTACCAGGCATCGTAGTAGGTCAGGCTGGTCATCCACAGGCCGAGGCCGAACAGGCCGAACACCGTCAGCGCCACCAGCCAGTGCAGCAGGACGGCGACCAGGCCGTAGCGCTCCCTGTCGTTACGAATCCGCATGATGACCTCGCTTCAAAAGTTCCCTGCGCGGTAGTCGTTGTAGGCCTGGCGCAGCTCGGCCTCGGTGTTCATCACGAACGGCCCGCCGCGCGCCACCGGCTCGCGTAGCGGCGCGCCGCTGACCAGCAGCAGGCGGCTGTCGGATTCCGCCTCGATCTCCACGGCATCCCCGGCGCCGAGCTGGGCGAGGGCGTAGGTCTCGATGCGGCGGCCGTCGATGCGTACCGCGCCGTCGAATACATAGACGAAGGCGTTGCGCTCCGCGTCCACCGGCTCCGCGAAGCGCGCACCGGCGGGCAGCGTCACGTCGAAGTAGCTCACCGGCGTGATCAGCTCACGTACCGGGCCGGTGGTGCCGCCGCTGGTGGTTCCCGCCACCACTTTCACCGTGACGCCGCCGTCGCGTGTTTCCACGGGGATATTCGTGACGCCGAACTCCTGGTAGCGCGGCGCCATCATTTTGTGCGCCGCCGGCAGGTTGACCCACAACTGGAAGCCGGCCAGCAGGCCCTCCTCCTGTTCCGGCATCTCGGAATGGACGATGCCGCGTCCGGCGGTCATCCACTGCACGCCGCCGTGCTCGATGACGCCGCTGTGGCCGGCGTTGTCGCCGTGGCGCAGGCGGCCGTGCAGCAGGTAGGTGACCGTCTCGAAGCCGCGGTGCGGATGGGGCGGGAAGCCGCCGATGTAGTCGTCCGGGTCGTCGGAGCGGAAGTCATCCAGCAGCAGGAAGGGGTCGAGCAGCGGCAGCGCCGGCCCGCCGATAACGCGGGTCAGGCGCACGCCGTCGCCGTCGGCGGTTTCCTGGCCGTGTATTACCTGTTGTACCGAACGGGGCCGCAGGGGCATGGTTTACCTCCAGATGTTGTCTGTTGTGCTCAAGTTTAGAGTTGCTGAATCAGGGATAAAGGCGATAATCAGCAAAAGACTGTTGCGAATATAGGAACAATGGACCGCTTCGATTCCCTGCACACCTTCGTCGCCGTGGTGGAGGCCGGCAGCTTCAGCGCCGCCGCCGTGCGCCTCGATCGCGCCAAGTCGGCGGTGAGCCGGCAGCTGGCGGCACTGGAGGCGCACCTCGGCGTGCAGCTGCTCAACCGCACCACCCGCCGCCTGTCGCTCACCGAGGCGGGGCGGGAATTCCACGAGCGGGCGCAGCGCATCCTCGCCGACCTGGAGGAGGCGGAGCTGTCGGTGGCGGCGGAGCAGAGCGCCCTGCGTGGCCGCCTGCGCCTGGCGGCGCCGCTGTCCTTCGGCGTGCAGCATCTGGCGCCGGCCCTGGCCGAGTTCCTGGCCCAGCATCCGGAGCTGGTGCTGGACCTCGACCTGGACGACCGTCGCATCAATCTGGTGGAAGAGGGTTTCGATCTGGCGCTGCGCATCGGCGATCTGGCCGACTCGAGCCTGGTGGCCCGTCCGCTGGCACCGATCCGCATGCAGCTGTGCGCCAGCCCCGACTATCTGCGCCGTCACGGCACGCCGCGCACGCCGGAAGATTTGGCCTTTCATGCCGGCCTGGTGTACGGCAACGTGCCGGAGGCGCAGCAGTGGCGCTTCCTCGATGCCGCCGGCAAGGTGCACAGCGTGAAGGTGCCGGCACGGCTGCGCGCCAACAACGGCGACGTGCTGCTGCGCGCCGCGCTCGATGGCCTCGGCGTGGTGGTGTCGCCCACCTTCATCGCCCATCGCGCCCTGGCGGCGGGCGAACTGGTGCCGCTGCTGCCCGATTACCGGGCGCCGGGCACCACCGCCTATGCGGTGTATCCCTCGCGCCGTCATCTGCCGCAGCGGGTGCGCGTGCTGATCGAGTTTCTGGCGCAGCGCTTCGGTGATATGCCGTATTGGGATCAGGCATGACGGCGCCGCGACAGATGTGGGTGCTGGCCGGTGCGCGGGCATGGGCGTGCGAAGTGGCACGGCGATATGCCTGCGACGGGATGCTGTGGCTGGGCGAGCCGCCAGCGGGTGCGCCCGGTGGTGCGGCGCGCGAGGCACACAAGTGGCTGGGGCGCGAACTGGACCTGCTGGTGATCGACGCCTGGACCGGTTTCGATGTGGAGGCCTTCGGCGCGGCCAGCGGTGCGCTGCGCGGCGGCGGCCTGCTGTTGTTGCTGACGCCGCCGCTGGCGGGGTGGCCGCATTATGCCGATCCCGAATACGCGCGTATCGCCGTGCACCCGTTCAAACCGGAACAGGTGAGCGGGCGCTTTCTTGCGCGCTTCGTGCATCTTTTGCAGAGCCACGACATCAGGGTAGTGACTGAGGCCGATGCGCTGCCCGCGTGGCAGGCGACGCCAGGCAACCATCCAGCCAACTGGCATACCGCCGATCAGCAGGCGGCGCTGGCGGCGATCATGGCGATGGCGCAGGCGGCCGCGCCCATACCGTTGGTGCTCACCTCCGATCGCGGCCGCGGCAAATCGGCGGTGCTGGGCATGGCGGCGGCGCAGTTGCTGCGCCAGGGCACGCACCGCATCGTGGTGACGGCGCCGCGCCTGGCGGCGGTGGCGACCTTGTTCGAACACGCCGCCCTACGATCTGCTCCGGACGTGAGTGCGGGCATTCGCTTCGTTGCCCCCGACGAGCTGCTGCACACCCTGCTAGGCGCCGACCTGCTGCTGGTGGACGAGGCCGCGGCGATCCCGGCGCCGTTGCTGGAGCGCCTGCTGGCGCATTATCCGCGCAGCGTGTTCGCCACCACGCTGCACGGTTACGAGGGCACCGGGCGCGGTTTTGCGGTGCGCTTTCAGCGCGTCCTGAACGAACGCGCGCCAGGCTGGCGCAGCGTGCATCTGATGGAACCGATCCGTTGGCCGGAGCACGATCCGCTGGAGCGGTTCGTGTTCGATGCCCTGCTGCTCGATGCGCAGGCGGCCGATGATGCACAGCTGTGTGGTGTGGTCGTGGACGCGTGCAGTATCGAGCGGGTGGAGCGCGACGTCCTGCTGGCCGATGATGCCCTGCTGCGCCAGTTGTTCGGCCTGCTGGTGTCGGCCCATTACCGCACCAGCCCCCTCGACCTGCGCCACCTGCTCGATGGCCCCAATGTCAGCGTGTGGCTGATGCGCTGGCAGGGGCAGGTGGCAGCGACGGCATTGACGGTGCGCGAGGGCGGCTTCGATGAGGCATTGGCAGAGCAGATCTATCAGGGCAAGCGCCGGCCGCGCGGTCATCTCATTCCGCAATCACTGGCGTTGCACAGCGGCTTTGTCGCGGCGCCGCGGCTGTCGGGCGAGCGCATCATGCGCATCGCCGTGCATCCCGCCGCACAGCGGCGCGGCCTCGGCACGCGCCTGGTGCAGGCCATCGTCAAACAGGCGCAAGACGACGGCCTCGATTTCGTCGGCTCCAGTTTCGGTGCCAGCGCCGAACTGCTGGCGTTCTGGCAGCGTGCGGCATTTGTGCCGGTGCGCCTCGGCCTGACGCGCGAGGCGAGCAGCGGCGCCCATTCGGTGATCGTGCTGCGGCCATTGTCGGTTGCGGGGGAACAACTGTTTGCGGCGGTGCGGGCGCGTTTTCTGGCCCACCTTCCGGCCCTGCTGCGCGACGGCATGGAAGAGGTAGATGCCGATGTGGCGGCAATGCTGCTGCTAGGGGCGCACGCCGACGACGGCGCGGAGCTGGACGCGCAGGACTGGCGCGACGTGGAAAGCTTCGTGCAGGGCTGGCGTGGCTACGAGGTGTGTCAGGTGGCCGTGCGCAAGCTGGTGCGTGCCGCCATCGACCAGGCAGTGCTGGATGCCGTGCAGCGTGAACTGCTGCAACACAAGGTATTGCTGTGCGAGCCGTGGGAGTCGGTGATTGCCGCGCTGGGCTACAGCGGCCGTGCGCAGGCACTGGCGGCACTGCGCACTGCGGTGGCGCAGTGTCGTAATGCCGCCCTGTAGGTCGGCAGAAAATTCAGCAGGGGGCCCGCGACCTGCTACTCATCCAATGCCTGTTCGATCCGCTCACACACCGACTTGAGGATCGTCACCCGCGCCAGGTGCTTGTCGTTGGCGGCGATCAGGTGCCATGGCGCGTAGGAGGTGGAGGTGCGGGTGACCATGTCGCTCACCGCCTGTTTGTACGGCTCCCACTTCTCGCGGTTGCGCCAGTCCTCGTCGGTGATCTTGTACTGCTTGTAGGCAATCTTTTCGCGCTCCTGGAAGCGGCGCAGCTGCTCCTCCGGCGAAATGTGCAGCCAGAACTTGCACAGGATGATGCCGTGCTCGCTCAGTTGCTGCTCGAAGGCATTGATCTCCATGTAGGCGCGCTGCCACTCATGCTCCCGGGCGAACTGTTCCACCCGCTCCACCAGCACGCGGCCATACCAGGAGCGGTCGTAGATGGTGATGTAGCCGGCCTGCGGGATGTGACGCCAGAAGCGCCACAGATAGTGCTGCGCCAGTTCTTCATCGGTCGGCGCCGCCACCGAGATGACGCGGTACAGGCGCGCATCCATGGCGCCGGTGAGACGGCGGATGGCGCCGCCCTTGCCGGCGGCATCCCAGCCCTCGAACATGAAGATGCTGGAACGGCGCTTCTCGCGCGCCGCCCAGGCCAGGCGGCTGAGGCGTTCCTGGTATTTGGCCAGCTGTTTCTTGTAATCCTTGTCGCTGATGGCCTGGCCCAGGTCGACGCTGTCCAGCACCTGGCGTTGCGGCGTGGACGCCGCGGGGGTTTCCGGTTTGGCCGCGCTGGGTTTTTCCTTGCCTTTGGCGGCGGCCTGCATCTCTTCCAGCCGCCGGCTGATGGCGTCGAGCACCGTGCTGGCCGCGGTAAAGTCGCGGTAGTTCTCGTCGCTCGCCTCGATCAGGTGCCAGGGGGCGGTGCCGCTGCTGGTGGCGCGGATCGCCTCTTCCGAGACAGTGAGGAAGTCGTCGTACTTTTTGAGGAACTTCTTCTGCATCGGCGAGGCCACCATGCCGGTGGCCGGATGCAGCTTGCCTTTCTTGTCCGGCGTGAGGCGCCGCTTCTGTTCCTTCTTGGTGATGTGGAACCACAGCTTGATGACCAGGGCGCCGTCATCGCTCAACATCTTTTCGAATTCATTGATGCGCAGCAGCTCGTACTCGAACCGGCCGGGATCGATACGACCATAGACGCGGTCGATGATCGGCTGGGTGTACCAGGAGCCGAACATGATGCCGATGGTGCCGCGCGGCGGCAGTTTGCGCCAGAAGCGCCAGTAGCGCGGCCGCTCCCGTTCCTCGTCGCTTTCGTCCCAGAAGGCGTGGGTCTGGATGCCGCGGGTGTCGAGCCACTCATTGAGGCGGTTGACCACCTTGGGCTTGCCCGCGCCCTCGACGCCGGAGACGATGACGATCACCGGCATGCGTGTCTCGCGCAGCGCCGCCTGAATCTCCAGCAGGCGGGTGCGCAGTTGCGGCAGCCGGTCGTTGAAGTCCTTTTTGGCCAGACGGTTGCCCAGTTCCACGGCTTCGAACATGTATCTCTCCTTCCGCGATGGCCGGCAGGGGGCGGCGTCCCCGCGCGTCCGGTGGGATGCTCTGCGGCGGCGGCAGCACAAGGTGATATAAAGAAATAACCTATCCTGCTTGCGGCCGCCACGTCCCTTCCTGCGCCGTTTCCAACCCGGTGCTGCGCTGGGTTGCATTCACGGGCATAAGGAGCACACTTATGGCGCAGTGGCGTCATAACCGTACAAACGAAAGGATGGAACCATGACCAAATCAACCTGGCGCACATCTCCCTTTCCCCTGCTCATCCTGCTGCTGGCGGCTGTCCCGGTGCTGGCGGCGCCACCGCCCGGCATGGCGCCGGCCGCGGCGGCGGTGGCCGTTCCTCCGGTGCTGAAGAAAGCGCCCGAACTGGCCCGGTTGCTGCGCGACTGGGACGAGCAGTCGGTGCTGGCCATGGAGGTGGCACGCCAGGCGCCGCGCCAGGTGCTGAACCGTGCGGCGATGCAGCGCACCCGCATCGAGACGGCCGGCGGCGACAAGGTCGCACTGGACAAGCTGTTCGACAGCACCTTCACGGCCCAGCGCGCACTGGACAAGCAAATGCGGCGCATCCCCGCCACCGCGCTGGTCGGTCGGCCGCAGATCAACGAGGCGGTGGTGGAGTTTCCCGATCGGCTGCTCATGGTGCGCCAGGTACGGGTCGTGGTGCGTGACCCGCAGCAGGCGGCGGCTGCGGCACCCGAACTGGCAAGGTTTCTGGCGCCGGTGGATCAGGCGGCCGCGGCACAGGCCCGCGTGGCGGATCTGGCGCCGGATGTGCAGCAGAGTTTCCGCCGCTATATCACCGCAGAGTTGCCCTTGCTGGATGCCGATGATCCGCTGCGTCAGGCGTTGGCCGCGGGCGGTGAGGATGCGGTATTGCGTGCCGTGCTGAGCGGCGTGGGCGAGTTCGATGTCACCGAACAGGTGGCGGTGGAGCGGCGGCTGTACAATGACGGCGTGCCGCGCCTGACCGGGGAATTTCATGCCCTGGCCCAGACCGTGGGGCCGGTGCTGAAGCCGACCGTGGCGCGGCGGTCGGCGGCGGCGCGTGAGCCGGCGAGCCTGGGTGGTCCGGCGATGCAGGGCCGCGACTATCACTATCCTGCCGGCGAGCGCCACGAAGGAAGGCTGGAGTTCAGTGAGCCCTTTCTCGCCGGCTTCACCCTCGGGCAGGAACTGGCCTGGGAGCGCAAGTGGAAATTCGGCGCCGGTTTCCTGCGTGTCAATTACGGCATGGGCTACGGTTTCGGCCTGCGCATTCCCGTCGCCCTCAACGGCCGCCTGGAGCCGACGCGCAGTGTGCGCAGCAGCATCGATGATCCGGGCCGCGATCTGACCCTGCGTCTGCAGGCCGTGACCAGCGACGCGCAGGAAGAATATTACAGTCGCGTGGGATTGGCGCCGGGACAGGTGTTTGGCGGCGATGAGTTCGTCTTCACCGCCGGATCGTGGTTCGGCTTCAAGCTGTACGCCCTGGGCAAGACCTGGGCGGAGCTGACGCCGGTCAATTCGCCCTGGCACAAGAGCCGCAGCTTCCGCCCGCCGCTGGGCGGCAGTCCGCGCGAGATATTTACCTTCGCCGTGCCGCCGGAACTGACCAATACCGCCATCGAACTCGGCGCCTTGAGCGGCGCGCTGGAGGTCGGACTGGGTCTGAATGGCAGCGGCAAGGTGCTGGTGCCGTATGCCCTGCTGGTGGACGGCCGGCCGGCGGTGGAGCAGCGCATCACCCTGAACAATGCCAATCAGCACACCGAGACCCTGCGCCTGCCACCGCTGACGGCAACGCCCGGCACGGTGGTGCAGCAGGGCTACGGCCTGCGCCTGGGTGCGCCGACCTATCTGATGGATGTCAGCGCCGCGACGCGCCTGCGTGTGGTGATGCGGGTGAGGGCCGGGCCGGTGAAGCGTGATGTGGCCACCGATTGGATAGATGTGTTCACCCTGCCGCTGGGACAGATCGCCCTGCCGCCCCATGCCGGCACCCACGGCCGCTACGAGTGGAACGAGGGGGTGCGCATCTTCGAGGCACGCGACCCGGCCGATCCGGCCGCCATGCAGGCACCGCGCACGGTGCCGCGCCCAGGCGCGGGGACGCCATCCAGCGCGCCGGCACCGGCGACACCGGCCAGGCCGGCGGCAACGGTGCGGCCGTCGGCAGTGCCGGCAGAGCGGCCCCAGGCCACCACCGACCGTGACAAGGCATCGAGTGTCGGCTATGGCGCAGACCCGGGAGAGGAAACCCAGGAGCGGCCCACTCCGCTGCACACGCAGCCGGCCCCCATCAGACAGCCGGCGCCGGGGCGGTGAGGCACCAGGCCGCTGCCCTGACGGCAGCGGCGCACCGCGCTACAATGACGCTCTTTTCGTTTACCCCGGGGAGCGGGTTTCGTGAAACTGAGCGCCGAGCAGTTCCGTCATTGGGAGCACAAGTGCATCACCCTGCTGGGCATGTCCGGCGTGGGCAAGACGCGCATCTCCACCCTGCTGCGCGCCAGCAACTGGTTTCACTTCTCGGCCGACTACCGCATCGGCACGCGCTACCTGGACGAGGCGATCCTCGACAACATCAAGCAGCAGGCCATGCAGGTGCCGTTTCTGCGTGACCTGCTGCGTTCGGACTCCATCTATATCCGTAACAACATCACGGTGGATCATCTGAAGCCGGTGTCCACCTTCATGGGCAAGCTGGGCAATCCCGAACTGGGCGGTTTGTCGCTCACCGAGTTCAAGCGCCGCCAGGCACTGCACCGCGTCGCCGAGGTGGCCACCTTCCGCGACGTGCCGGAGTTCATCCGCAAGGCGCAGTCGCTGTACGGCTATCAGCACTTCATCAACGATGCCGGCGGTTCGCTGTGCGAGCTGGATGAACCGGGTCTGTTGGATGAACTGGCCGAGCACACCCTGTTTCTTTACATCCAGGCCTCGGAAGCGGATGAGCGCGCGCTGATCAGTCGCGCCGAGGCGGACCCCAAGCCGCTGTATTACCGCGAGGCCTTTCTCGACGAGCAACTGGCCATCTACATGCGAGAGCGCGCGCTGGATTACGTGGCGCAGATCGACCCGGACGACTTCGTGCGCTGGGTGTTCTCGCGCCTGTTCCGGGCGCGGGTGCCGCGTTACGAGGCGATCGCCCGGCAGTACGGCTACACCATCACCACCGCCGAACTGGCCCAAGTGCAGAGCGAAGGGGATTTCCTCGCCCTGATCGAGCGCGCCATTGCAAGGCAGGAATGAGAAACGGCAAGGAACCCGCAAATCCAACGACGACATATTCTGAGCAATATTTGCGTCCATTCACGTTTATTCGCGGACTGTTTTCACGCCGTTTGATTATCGAGGAAATCACCCATGCCCTTGGTCGCCCATACTGATCTCCCCACCTTCGAGCGCATGAAGCAGGAGGGGCAGAACGTGCTGCCGCGCGACTATGCCTTGCAGCAGGATATCCGTGAGCTGCACGTCGGCCTGCTCAACATGATGCCGGACGCCGCGCTGGAGGCCACCGAGCGGCAGTTCTTCCGCCTCATCGGCGAGAGCAACCAGATCGCTCAGTTCTATCTGCACCCGTTCACCCTCAAGGAGCTGAAGCGCGGTGCCAAGGGCCAGGAACACGTCGACAGGTTTTACGAGACCTTCGAGCAGGTGAAGGCGCAGGGCCTCGACGCGCTGATCATCACCGGTGCCAATGTGCAGGGTAGCGAGCTGTCGCAGCAGCCGTTCTGGCGGCCGCTGATCGAGGTGATCGACTGGGCCTATGAAAACGTGACCTCGACGTTGTGTTCCTGCCTCACCACCCATGCGGTAATGGAGTTCCGCTACGGCCAGAAGCGCCGTCCGCTCGGCTTCAAGCGCTGGGGTGTGTATTCGCACCGGGTGATGGACCGCCGTCATCCGCTGGTCACTGGCGTCAATACCCGCTTCGATGTGCCGCATTCGCGCTTCAACCAGATCGATCGTGAGCAGTTCGAGACAGTCGGTTGCCGCGTGCTGGTGGAGAGTGCCCAGGCCGGTGTGCACCTGGCGGTGAGTCCCGACCTGTTCCGTCTGGTGTTCTTCCAGGGCCATCCCGAATACGACGTGATCTCGCTGCTGAAGGAATACAAGCGCGAGGTGTTGCACTATGCCAACGGCGATCGTGCCGACTATCCGCCCTTCGTGGAGAACTATTTCACCGCGCAGAGCGAGGCGATCCTCGACGAATACCGCGAGCAGCTGGAGGCGGCGAAGGCCAGGGGCTTGCCGATCCCGGAGATGCCGGAGGAGATCGTGGCGGCGCAGCTGGACAATACCTGGCATGACAGCGCCGAGGCGGTGATCAACAACTGGATCGGTATGGTCTACCAGCTCACCCACCACGATCGCCGCCTGCCGTTCAAGGCTGGCGTCAATCCCGACGATCCGCTGGGCCTGCGCGGCCGCTAATCCGACAGTTATGGCAGCGCACTACGCGCCCGTGCGCCCGTGAACCGAGCGTAGGGGCGCGCACGCTCCTGCCCGATACCGCTGCGCTATATCCGGCCTGCACTTGCAGCTGTCGACTTCAATACGGCCACACCCAGTCACGGATCTCCGGCATGTCCTCGCCGTGGTGGCGGATGTATTCCTTGTGCTCGATGAGCTTCTCACGCAGCCGTTGCTTGGCGTAGGCGGCGGCAGCGCCAAGCTGGGGCAGGCGCTCGATGACATCCATCACCAGGTGAAAGCGGTCCAGGTCGTTCATCACCACCATATCGAAAGGGGTGGTGGTGGTGCCCTCTTCCTTGTAGCCGCGCACGTGCAGGTTCTTGTGGTTGGTGCGGCGATAGGCCAGACGATGAATCAGCCACGGATAGCCGTGATAGGCGAAGATGATCGGCTTGTCGGCAGTGAACAGGGTGTCGAACTCCTTGTCGGGCAGGCCGTGCGGGTGTTCTGACGGCGGCAGCAGACGCATCAGGTTGACGATGTTGACCACGCGCACACGCAGCGTAGGGAACTCACGGCGCAGGATGTCCACCGCGGCCAGGGTTTCCAGAGTGGGAATGTCGCCGGCGCAGGCCATCACCACGTCCGGCTCGCCGCCCTGATCGTTGCTGGCCCATTCCCAGATCCCCAGGCCCTCGGTGCAATGCTTCACCGCGGCGTCCATGTCCAGATACTGCAACTGCGGCTGTTTGCCCGCGACGATGACGTTGACGTAGTCGCGTGAGCGCAGACAGTGGTCGGCCACCGATAGCAGGGTGTTGGCGTCGGGCGGCAGGTAGACGCGGATGATCTCCGCCTTCTTGTTCACCACGTGATCGATGAAGCCGGGGTCCTGGTGCGAGAAACCGTTGTGGTCCTGGCGCCAGACATGGGAGGTGAGCAGGTAGTTGAGCGAGGCGATGGAACGGCGCCAGGGGATGTGGCGCGTCACCTTGAGCCACTTGGCGTGCTGGTTGAACATCGAATCGACGAGGTGGATGAAGGCCTCGTAGCAGGAGAAGAAGCCGTGGCGTCCGGTGAGCAGGTAGCCCTCGAGCCAGCCCTGACAGGTATGCTCGGACAGGATTTCCATCACGCGGCCATCGGGGGCGAGGTGATCGTCGTCGTTACAGCGATCGGCCAGCCAGGTGCGCTCGGTCACCTCGAACAGGTCGCCCAGTCTGTTGGAGGCGGTTTCGTCCGGGCCGAACACGCGGAAGTTGCGATGGTCGGCGTTCTTTTGCATGACATCGCGCAGGAAGCGGCCGAGGGCGCGGATGGATTCGGCGCTGCTGGTGCCGGGCTTGGTGACTGGCAAGGCATAGTCGCGGAAGTTGGGCAGACGCAGGGCCTTGAGCAACAGGCCGCCGTTGGCGTGGGGGTTCGCCGACATGCGCCGCGTGCCCTGCGGTGCCAGTGCCATGATCTCCGGGCTGGGACGGCCGTGATCATCGAACAGCTCCTGCGGCCGGTAGCTTTGCAACCACTCCTGCAACAGGGTGATGTGGCCCGGCTTCTCGCGCAGCTCGCCGAAGGGAACCTGATGTGAGCGCCAGTAGTCTTCGGTCTTTTTGCCATCCACGCTCTTCGGGCCGGTCCAGCCCTTGGGCGAGCGCAGGATGATCATCGGCCACTGCGGGCGCGTCGGATCATTGGCGCTGCGGGCATGATGCTGAATCAGGCGGATGCGTTCGCACACCGTGTCCAATGTGGCGGCCATCTGCTGGTGCATCTGCATCGGGTCGGAGCCCTCCACGAAAAACGGCTCGTAGCCGTAGCCACGCATCAAGGCCTCCAGTTCGTCATGCGGGATGCGCGCCAGCACGGTGGGGTTGGCGATCTTGTAGCCGTTCAGGTGCAGGATCGGCAGCACCGCGCCGTCGCTGATGGGATTGAGGAATTTGTTGGAATGCCAGGCGGTGGCCAGCGGCCCGGTCTCCGCCTCGCCGTCGCCGACCACGCAGGCCACCAGCAGATCGGGATTGTCGAAGGCGGCGCCGAAGGCGTGGCTCAGGGCATAACCCAGTTCGCCACCCTCATGGATCGAGCCGGGTGTTTCCGGCGCCACGTGGCTGGGAATGCCGCCGGGAAAGGAGAACTGCTTGAACAGCCGTTTCATGCCCTCGGCGTCGAGCGAAATATCGGGGTAGGTCTCGCTGTAGCTGCCTTCCAGCCAGGCGTTGGCCACCATCGCCGGCCCGCCGTGGCCGGGACCGCAGACGTAGATCATGTCGAGGTCGCGCTGACGGATGATGCGATTGAGGTGGACGTAGATGAAATTCAGGCCCGGTGTGGTGCCCCAATGGCCAAGCAGGCGCGGCTTGACGTGGTCCACGGTGAGTTGCTGCTTGAGCAACGGGTTGTCGAGCAGATAGATCTGTCCCACGGAAAGATAGTTGGCGGCGCGCCACCAGGCGTCCATCTGCGCCAGTTCGGTGGCGTCGAGCGGTGCCGCGGGATTGTGTGTGGTCATGGCAGATTCCTCAGGCCGTTGTGGTGAGTTCGAGTGTGATGCGGGCGATCTCCAGTTCCTCGTCGGTGGGGATCACCCACACCTGTACCGGGCTGTCGTCGCTGGAGATGCGGCGCGCCTCACTGTGTGTTGCGTCATTGCGTCCGGCGTCGAGCCATATGCCGAACCGTTCCAGGCCGCCGCAGGCGCGTCGTCGCATGTCGGCATCGTTTTCGCCGATGCCGGCAGTGAAGATCACCGCGTCGACCCGGCCCAGGGCGGCACTGTAGGCACCGATATATTTCTTCAGGCGGTAGCCGGTGACATCGAGCGCCAGTTGCGCATCCGCGTCGCCTGCTTCGGCGCGGGCATGCACCGCGCGCATGTCGCTGCTGCCGCACAGGCCATGCAGGCCGCTGTCGAAAAACAGCAGGTGTTCGGCGGCGGCGGCATCCAGCCCGGCGTGGCGCATGAGATAAAACGGCACCGCCGCATCGAGGTCGCCCGTACGGGTGCCCATCACCAGCCCTTCCAGCGGCGTCATGCCCATGGAGGTGTCGACACTGTGACCGCCCTGCACCGCCGTGACGCTGGCGCCGTTGCCCAGGTGCAGCACGATCAGGTTGAGCTGATCCAGCGGCCGCCCCATCAGCTCGGCGGCGCGGCGGCAGACGTATTGCACCGAGGTACCGTGAAAGCCGTAACGGCGCACCTGGTAGTCGCGCCAGGTCCATTCCGGCAGCGCGTAGCGCCAGGCGCGGGGCGGCAGGGTGTGATGAAAGGCCGTGTCGAACACCGCGACCTGCGGCACGCCCGGGCACAGCGCGCCGGCCAGTTCGATGCCGCGCAGATTGGCCGGATGGTGCAGTGGTGCCAGCGGCGTGAGTTGGCGCAATTCCGCGAGATTGGCAGCATCGAGCAACAGCGGTGCGCGGAAGCGATCGCCGCCATGGACCACGCGATGGCCAACGGCGCTGAGTTGCACCGGATCGGCAACGACGCCGTGCTGCGCCAGAAGGCGGAATACCTGTCGCAGGGCGGCCTGGTGATCAGGGGCCGCCCCGGGATATTCCCCTGCGCCATCCAGCCAGGCCATGCGCAGCAGGCTGTCGGGCTGGCCGATGCGCTCCGCCGTTCCGCCGGCCAACCAGCGCAGATCAGGAGCGGCAAAGACCTTGAATTTGAGCGACGAGCTGCCGCAGTTGAGTACCAGGATTTTCATGCGCGGGTGGTCGGAACAGCAAACAGGTCCATGTCGTTGTACAACGGGAAGGGGTGCGGGTATTGGCTGGGTCCGCCCTCGACATGGCCGGCGGCGGTTTCACTCAGCATAGACCATAACCGCCGAGTGTTACGTTTTGATGCCGGCGTAAGCCTCCAGGGCACGTTCCCGACTCGCCTTGAGATCGACCAGCGGCGGCGGGTAGTGTGTCGGTGGCTGTGGTGCGTTCCACGGCTGATGGACATATTTATCCGGCAGCTTTGTCAGCTCAGGCACCCAACGGCGTACGTAGTTCCCCAGGGGATCAAATTTTTCCCCCTGGCTCACCGGATTGAAGATGCGGAAATACGGCGCGGCATCGGCGCCGCAGCCGGCCACCCATTGCCAGCCCAGCGTGTTGTTGGCCAGATCCGCGTCCACCAGCGTGTCCATGAACCAGCGTGCGCCTTCCTGCCAGGGGATGAGCAGATTCTTGGTGAGAAACGAGGCAGCGATCATGCGCACGCGGTTGTGCATCCAGCCGCTGTGCCATAGCTCGCGCATGCCGGCATCGACGATGGGGATGCCGGTATCACCATGCTGCCAGGCGATGAGGTCTTCCGTGTAATCGCGCCGCCAGGGGAAGCGGGCGAAGCGCGCGTCCAGGGGTTCGTTGACGGTGTGCGGAAAGTGATACAGCAACTGGTGGGCAAATTCGCGCCAGGCCAGTTGGCGCAGCCAGCTCTCGGCATTTTGTGTCAGGCCGGCATCGCGCTGCATGGCCAGGCGCTGCTGCACCATAGTCACCAGACGTTGCGGACTGACCTCGCCGTAGTGCAGGTGTGGCGACAGGCGCGCGGTCCCGGTGTGGTCGGGGCGGTCACGTTCCACGGCATAGGCCGCGAGGGCATCGCCGAGGAACGCCGTCAGTCGTTGCACGGCGCCGGCCTCCCCGGGCCGCCACTGGGCGGCCAGTCCCCCGTCCCAGCGGATGCGCGGCAGCAGTTGCAAGGCTTCCAGTGGTTCGCTGCGCAATCCCGCCGGCACCGGCGGCAGCGCCGCCGGTGCCGCATGCAGGGCGAGATCGAAGCCGCGCCTCTGTGCCGCGTTCCAGTAAGGCGTAAAGACGCGATAGGGCGCACCGTCCGCCTTGAGCAAGTGCCACGGTTCGTTGAGCAGCAGCGCATTGCTGCTGGCGACGCTGATGCCGTCGGCGCGCAGGGCCTGCATGATGCCGTTGTCGCGCGCCATGGCGGCCGGCTCGTAGACGCGGTTCCAGTACACCGCCGTGGCACCGCCTTCCCGTGCCACGGCGCGCAACACCTCCAGTGCGTCGCCGCGGCGCAGCAGCAGGCGTGAGCCTTTTTGTTGCAGGCTTGCATCCAGGGCCGCGAGACTGTGATGCAGCCACCAGCGCGCGGCGGCGCCTTCGTTATGGGCTTCCGGCGTGTCGATGTAGAGCGGGATCACCCGCTCGCCATGGGCGAGGGCCGCGCGCAGGGCCGGATTGTCGGCCAGACGCAGGTCGCGGCGGAACCAGAGCAGGGCGGTGGTCATGATGGTGACAGCATACGCGAAGCGAGGGTGAACAGCGCAGGCGGAGCCGCGCATCAGCCGACCGGCAGAGAGCCCGTCAAAAACAAAACCCCGCAGCGCGGGGTTTTGTTTGCGGCAGGAAAGGAATCAATAGCCCTTGTAATACTCCAGTGGCTTGACGCCGCTGGCGGCGGTCAGTTCGGCCATGCGTTTCTTGTACTTCTCCATGAAGCTGCCTGCCGGGGGGTTGGCGTACTCCCGGTAGCTGAAGCCGTTCTTGTTGATGTGGGCCAGATACTCGGTTTCCAGCTGGATCATTTCCTGTTTGATGGCGTCGAGATTTTCGCTCATGGTAGACACGCTCCGTCAGTGCATACGAATCACGAAACTGTTCAAGTAGCAGCGGCACTGCCGCAAAACCATAGTTTCGGCATAGGAAAAAACACGGTCAATACCGTCCCGGGCGTCGCGCCACGTCCCCCAGCCGCCAGGCGGCGGGATCGACCGCCGCCTCCAGCCGCGCCTGCAACGCCGGCGCCATCTGCGGGAAGAAATCGAAGCCGGTGAGCTCCTCGATGTGGTCGACGCTGGTGACGAAGCGGTCCAGCGGCTCATTGCCCTTGACGGTCTGCGGTACCACGAAGGCCAGCAGCTTGGCCTCGCCGCCGGGGCCGCCGTGCGGCGCGGCGAGTATCTTGAAAAACGCGTCCGGCACCTCCACCCGATTCGTGCTGGGCAGGCGCTGGATGTCCTGATCGAACACCGGTCCGGTGATGACCCATAGTTCGCCGTAGCGCGGGGCGAAGAAATCGATCTCCACCTCCTCCAGCCGCTGCCACACCTTCTGATTCAGCCGGGGCCGCTGCGGCGTGATGTTGGTCATCAGGAAAGTCTGCTGCTGCGCCGTCGGGCCGTACAGGCGCGAGATGGCGTAGTTGGGGGCGAGGTGGCCGCGGTCGTAGCCGCTGCCGCTGTAGTCGTCGTGGCCGAGGGAGTTGAGGGCGCGCCAGTCGCGAGTGAACCGCTCCGGGCGACGATGAAACGGTGCATCCGCCGGTATGGGTTGCAGCCGGTATTCGACCCACAGCGGATTGCCGCGCAGGTCGGACCAGCCCACCAGAAAGGCGTCGTTGCGCAGCACGCGGGTCCAGGTGAGGGCACGCCAGTCCATGGCTGTGGGGATACCCTGCCAGGCCATTGCCGGGCGCGCGTGCAATACCTCGTGGCCGTACCAACCGGCGGTGAGTACTGCCAATACCAGCAGCAACAACGGATGGCGGCGCAGCAGATACAGCAGTGCAGCGACATGAACGGCAGTGTGGCGACGGGCCATGGGGTCTCCGGGGCAGAACGGGAAGTGAAGTATAACTGTCTACCGCCGCCGGTACCGAGCGCTTATGATGGAACGGCATCGTTCACAGGACCAAGGATACCAGGCATGTCGGATGAGGATTACGAACAGGAAGGATTGCTGCCGGCCGATCTGCGCGAAAGCTATGCGGTGATCTATGCGCCGCGCCGGCAGCGCCAGCGCTATCCGGAGAATACGGTGCAGGTGGTGGACACGGAGCAGGAGGCGCTGGCCCGCTCCGATGCGACGAAACACCTGTTTGCCGCGCGGGTATGCGGCCCGTTCCGTTCTTCCGAGGGATTCAGGTTGTTCTATCTGGTGCGTTGGCTGGGAGAGGAGTGATGAAGGCGGAGTTCTGGCTGGAGCGCTGGCAGCGCAACGAAATCGGTTTCCATCAGGAGGAAATCAATGCCCACCTGCAGGACTACTGGGGCAGTCTGCAATTGCCTGCGGGAGCGGAGGTGTTCGTGCCGCTGTGCGGCAAGAGCCGCGACATGCTCTGGCTGCGTGCCCAGGGCCATCGCGTGCTCGGCGTGGAGCTGAGTCCGCTGGCGGTGGAAGATTTCTTTCTGGAGAACGAACTCAAGCCGCAGGTGCGCAGCCACGGCGCCTTCGACAGCTGGAGTTGTGACGGCGTGACCCTGCTGTGTGGCGATTTCTTCGAACTGGAGCCAGCCGACCTCAAGGAGGTGGCGGCGGTGTATGACCGCGCCTCGCTGGTGGCGCTGCCGCCTGAGATGCGCACGGAGTATGCGCGGCACCTGCACAAAGTGCTGCCGGCACGCGTGCCGATGTTGCTGGTTACCATGGATTATGAGCAGGCGGAGATGGATGGACCGCCGTTTTCCGTCAGCGCGGACGAGGTGCAGCGTCTGTATGCCGGGCACTATGACATCGCGCGGCTGTACACCCATGATGTATTGTCCGAGAACGCCCGTTTCCGCGAACGCGGTCTGACGCGCCTCGACGAGGTGGTGTTTCATTTGCAGCCGTAGGACGCACCATCGCGGCAGATTCGTTGCGGAAACAATCTGCGTTCGCCACAGGCATGCTTCGTGCGGCCTTGTTTTTCCATCGTGCGGACGCATCCTTAGGAGATACCGCAGCGAGGACTGCCGCCATGTCACTTCATTCCCGCACCCCCGTCATGCCTACCGCCGCCGAGGCCCTGCCCGGCCGCGCCGTACCGATGCCGGTGCCGTTCAATCACTACGTCAACGGCAACCGGATCCTCCCGCCGTTTCCGCCGGGTATGGCGCAGGCCCTGTTCGGCCTGGGTTGCTTCTGGGGCGCCGAGCGTCTTTTCTGGCAGCAACCCGGCGTGTATGCCACCGCCGTGGGCTATGCGGGTGGCTATACGCCCAACCCCACCTACCGCGAGGTGTGCAGCGGCATGACCGGACACAACGAGGTGGTGCGCGTGATCCATGACCCGCAGCAGATCAGCTACGCAGATCTGCTGCGCCTGTTCTGGGAGGCGCACGACCCGACCCAGGGCATGCGCCAGGGCAATGATGTCGGTACCCAGTATCGTTCCGGCATTTATGTCTACGATGCGGCGCAGCGCACCGCCGCCGAGGCGACACGCGCGGCATTCCAGGCGCGGCTGAGCGCCGCGGGTTTCGGTGCGATCACCACCGAGATCGTCGACGCGCCAACCTTCTATTACGCCGAGGAATATCACCAGCAATATCTGGCAAAGAACCCCGGCGGTTATTGCGGCCTGCGCGGCACCGGCGTGTGCCTGGCATAGGGATATAACGATGCAGCAATTTCTGCTCGCCCACGCGGCGGGCGCCGACGGCACCACCCTGCTGGAGCGCTGCCTGCAACAAGGGTCATCACCTGATCGAGTGGGTTGAATCACCGATTTCTCATCTGAGCGGGGTATAGGTCAAGGCCGCCGAGATGGAAGTAGATGGCAGTACGGAAACGCTCCCGATTGCGGAACCCCCGCGCCCGGCTCTTCATGTGCTGGATGCGGCTGTTGATGCTTTCGGCATGGCCATTGTGTACCTTCAACACCACGGCATTGATGATGCCCCACAGGTGCTTCTTGATCGTTGCGGCGGTTTTCTTCACCGGCTCCAGTCGGCTGCGTACAGCCCAAGACAGCCAGCGCGTCCAGCCCTTGGCCGCCCAGGTGCGGCTGTCGTAGTGCCACAGGCCCATGGCGAATTCCTTGATGGCCCAGGCCCGCGCCGTTTTCAGGCTGCCATCGCGCAGTGCACGAAAGCGGTTCTGCTGCGCACGCGTCATGTTGGCCGGGTTGGTGAGCCAGTCATATTTGCTGCCCTTGAGGCAGTCCTCGCCCACGGCCAACAGGGAGCGATGCTCCTGTCGCCGTACCTTGTCCACCGCATCATTCAGGTACTTGGCGACATGAAACTTGTCGAAGGCGATTTTCTCCCGCGCCTGTGGGATGTGCGCCTCCGTGGCGCTGATATAGGCCGGCCACATGTCCATCGCCACCGCCTTGATGTTGGCCTTCTGCTCATCACTCAGCCCGGCATAGTAGGCCGACAGGCTCTCCGTCTTGCGGTCGTCCGCCACGTGCAGCACGACGCCACGTTCCTGGTCAGTCACCACGGTCACGTACTCGTGGCGCCGGGCGAAGGCGGTCTCGTCCACGCTCAAGTATTCCGGCGCTTGGCTCTCACGTCGGGACAGCCCGCGCTTCACCGCGCGCTGCATCACTCTGTCGATGGCGCCCCAACTCAGCTTCAATTGTCGCGCCACCGCCTGCGTGCTCGCCTCCTTCAGCCAGTCAATGAGCAGCGCCTCGAACAGCGCCGTGAAACCCGAACCCGGTTCTGCCCACGGGACCGCCACCGTGACCACCCCGTGCTCTGCACATTGCACCCGCGGCACGTCCGCTTCCAGCACCGTCTTGTACTGGCAGGTGTCCAGATGGCGCCATTGCCGACGCCTGCTGTCGTAGCCGGGGCTGGGGCGTCCACAGTGCGGACAGCTCCACGTCACTCCCGGCTCCGGGACCACGTGAATCCGAACCTCCTCGGCATCACGCAGCAACTGCACATCGGCCACCTTCCACGGCGACCGTAAGCCAAGAATCTGGGCGTATAGGTCTATGTCTCTCATGACTCAACAGGGTAAGCTACCCACTCGATACGGGGAAGAGCCTGCAACAATTGGGCAGCGTGCCGGCCGAGGCCACACTCGGTTTTGTCTATGCCAGCGACACGCTGGCGGCCGAGCTGCCGCAGATCGTGCAGCGCCTGCAGGCGGTGCTGCCGCGTGTGCAGTGGGTGGGCACCCTGGGCATGGCGGTGTGCGCCAGTGGTGAGGAATATTACGACGGGCCGGCGCTGGTGCTGCTGCTGGGCGATGTGCCGGTGGAGCAGTTCCGCCTGTTGCCGTCGGCGTTGCAGGCCGAGGCGGTGCTGCCGCCGGAATTGCATGCCTGGGCGGAGCAGCAAGGCTATTGCTTTGCGCTGCTGCACGGCGATCCCACCAATGCCGCGACGCCCCGGCTGGTGGAGGCGGTGGGTGCGGCGCTGCCGGCGGCCTTCATCAACGGCGGCCTCACCTCATCCAACGGCATGCATCATCAGGTGGTCGGTGATGCGGTGATCAGCGGCGGCGTGTCGGGCGTGTTGTTCGGCCCCGCGGTGGCGGTAGTCACCGATCACACCCAGGGCTGCACGCCGCTGGGGCGTCCCCATGCCATCACCGAGGCGGAGGGCAACATCGCCATCCGTCTTGATCACCGTCCGGCACTGGAGGTGATGAAGGAGGAAATCGGCGAGGTACTGGCGCGCGATCTGCAGCGCATTGCCGGTTACATCTTTGTCGCTCTGCCCATCGCCCATGCCGACACCGGCGACTATCTGGTGCGCCACCTGATGGGGCTGGATACGCGCAACGGACTCATCGCCGTGGGTGATTATCTCGATGGCCATGAGCGGCTGATGTTCTGTCGCCGCGACGGCAACACGGCGCGCGAGGATATGCGCCAAATGCTGGCGCGCATCAAGGCACGGGTGGCCGGCCGCACCATCCGTGGCGGCATCTACGTCACCTGCCTGGGGCGCGGCCGCCACCAGTTTGGCGACGACGCCGAGGAGTTGCGCCTGATCGGTGCGGTGCTGGGCGAGTTCCCCCTGGCCGGTTTCTTTGCCAACGGCGAGCTCTATAATGGACGCCTGTATGGCTACACCGGGGTGCTGACGCTGTTCCTGTAGCACCCGGCGGGCGGCCGGCAAGCGGGGGAAAAGGGAATGCAGGATTTCATCGGCGTACTGGTGCCGCTGTTGATCATCATGGACCCGCTGGGCAACCTGCCCTTCTTCCTGCTGTTCACCCGCGACAACACGCAGGATGAGCGGCGGCGCATGGCGCTGGTGGCTGCCGTGGCCAGTGCCGTCATTCTGATGACCTTCGCCCTCAGCGGCGACGTCCTGCTGCGCCTCTTCCATATCAGCATGCCGGCCTTCCAGCTGGCCGGCGGCTTCATCTTCTTCATCTACGCCCTGCAAATGCTGGCGCTGATCCCGAGCGGCATCAAGACTTCGGCCGAGGAGGAGCAGGAGGGCATTCGCAAGGACAACATCGCCCTGGTGCCGCTGGCCATTCCGCTGCTGGCCGGGCCGGGCGCCATCACCGCGGTGCTGGTCTGGCGCCAGCAGCTCACCGCACCCGTGCAGCAGCTGCAGTTGCTGGCGGCGATACTCCTCGCCTGCCTCATCGTCTATCTGGCTTTGCGCTTTGCCGGGACCCTGCGCCGCCTGCTCGGGGTCAGCGGCATCCGCGTCGTCACGCGCCTGATGGGGCTGCTGCTGGCGGTGATCGCGGTGGAGTTCATGGTGCAGGGCTGGCGCCAGATTTGAGGAGCGGGACATGGGACAATTGCATATCACCCCGGCCGCGGCCCATGACGTGGTGGCCATCCACGAAATGATCACTGAGCTGTCGGAGCATCTCGGTCTGGCCCACGAGGTGGTCGCCACCGAGGGCGACATCCACAATGCCCTGTTCGGGCCGCAGCGGCAGGCGGAGGTGCTGCTGGCGCGACTCGATGGCGCCGCCGTGGGCTTCGCCCTGTACTACGGCAACTATTCCACCTTCCGTGGCCGCTGCGGCATCCATCTGGAGGATCTCTACGTGCGTCCGGTGGCGCGCGGCCTCAACATAGGCCGCCGGTTGCTGGCCGAACTGGCGCGCATCACGCTGGAGCGCGGCTGCACGCGTCTGGAATGGTGGGTGCTGGCGGAGGATGCAAAAGCGGTGGCGTTCTATGAACACATGGGCGCCACCGCCAAGGATGAGTGGACGGTGTATCGTCTGCGCGGTGATGCCCTGCGCGACATTGCCGCAGGAAACGCACCTTAGGGACGCGCTGAACAAGTTCAGCGCTTCCTGGGTCAATGCAGCATCTGCTGGATGGCGGCACTGACGGTGTGCGCCTCGCGCAGAATGGCAAGGCCGTGGTGCGGATCGAACTCGCCCAGATCGAGCTTGCGGTAGGCCGGTGTGGTGTCGATGCGCGGCAGGTGCTGCATCTGCGGCGTGCCGAGATGGCTGTGCAGCTGAGCCACCACCAGCAGGTCGGCATAATCGGGCGTCGCGTGGGCATCGCGCATCCAGTCTTCCGCCTGTTCCGCGGCGGTGACCAGATCCTCTTCGAAGCCGAGACGGCTCAGCACCAGATGGCTGGTGATGCGACGCAGACGGCTGATGGTCTTGTCCAGCTCGGCGGCGTCATGTTCCAGGTTGTCGTGTTGTGCGGCGAAGGTGAGGATGGGGATCACACCGATGTCGTGCAACAGGCCGGCAAGCATGCCGCGCTCGGCGTTGAAGCCGTGGCTGTGGCGCGCCAGCACATAGGCGAGGCTGGCGATCTGGCTGCTGTGCTGATACAGCGCCTGCATGCGCTGCTTGAGCAGCGGCGCGTCGGCAGTGAACACATGCTTGAGCGCCAGACTGATGGCGATGCTTTGCGCCGCGGCGAGGCCGAGCCGGGTGACGGCCTGATAGACGGTGGTGACCGGCTTGTCGCGCCGGTAGGCGGCACTGTTGGCGACATGAATCAACCGGGCGGAGAGTACGGGATCGGCCAGCACCATCTTGGCGACATCCTTGACGCTGACATCCGGATTGCGGATGGCCTCGCGGATGCGCAGTGCGATGTCGGGCAGCGACGGCAGCTCCAGTTCGTCGCGCTGGTAGGCCTGGTAGATGCGCTGATACAGCGGGCTGTCATCGGCGGCATTGCCCGCCATCACGATTTCTTCACCGCTGCCCGTGCTGCGTTCCGCGGCGGTCAGGCTGTGCAGCAACGGGCGGCTGAAACGCACCACCACGCTGGCGACCCTGGCCTCGGCATGGAGGCCGGGTGGGTGGATGCGGAACAGCGGCAGGCGGGCGCGCGGCGAGTTGGCGTGCACCTCCTCGTTTTCGCCCTTGTCGGAGACCAGCGTCACCTCGCCGCGGATGAGGTAGGTGAGCCAGGCGGAATCAGCGGCGGCGACGATGCGGCCGTGGGGCCTGAGTACTTCGAGGCGCCCCTGCTCGGCGAGGCGACGGCGCGCTTCGTCGCCCAGTTCACACACCGGGTAGACGGCCTCGGCGACGCGAATCAGCACCCGCGGATCGTTGCTTTCCATGGCCCACCTTGTGGCTGGTCAAGCGGCTTCCCGCAAACGCCGGTCTTTCTCCTGCCGCCCGTGCGGGAATCTGCGACGACGATTGCGTTTTCGCAAAGGTCCGGGCGAAGTTTTTGGATAAAATGGACCTGAACTTCAGCAAGCATATCACAGCGTCCGCCTCCCCCATCTTCACGCCCACTCCCACGAGGACCGACATGATCTACGCCATCGACGAAGCCCTGAAGCGCCAGGCCCGCACTCCCCACGAATTGCTGATGATCAATCTGGCGGCCTTTCATCTGCTCCTCGCCCCGGCCTCCATCGCCCTCGACATCGGCGCCTGGGGTCTGGCCCTGCCGCCATTGTTTTCTTCCCTGGTGATCGCCTATATCTATCTGCGCAGCCATCGCGCCGCCACCGGCGCGCCCTGGTTTGCGCTGATGCACTGGCGTCTCGCCTGGCGCCGTTGCCGCCTGCTGCTGATGGGGTATGCCGCCTCGGCGCTGATCATCGGCGGCGGTTCGCTGCTGGCGCTCACCGCGCAGAAGCACAGCATGCGCGAGATCATCTTCACCATCGCCACGCGCGTGGGTGTGATGCCCACGATCATCATGGTGCTGGTGCTGTTCGTGCTGGCCAACAGCGGTCTGGAGATGGCGGGCAAGGGGGAGGTGCCGGACGGGCTGCTCAAGCTGTACCCGCCGCCGGCCGAATGACTGTCACGGAGGGCGCCCGGCGCTCCCGGGCATATACAGGAAGGACAACCATGAAACCCAGCATTCTGCGCACGCTGCTTCTCGCCTTCCTGGCCTTCGGCCTGGCGATGGGGCTGGTATTCCCGGTGTATGCCCAGTTCTTCGTGGAATGGAAGGAAGGGATGCGCGGCTGGTTCATCGTCGGCTGTCTGGTGGCCGGCACCTCCATCGGCCTGTTCAACTACTTCCTGGTCAACGTGGTGTTGATGAACAAGGTGCGCCGTATCGCCGCGGTGGCGCAGGCGGTGAGCGAGAACGACGTGTCGCAGCAATGCACGTTGCAAAGCGCCGATGTCATCGGCGAGATCGTCGACAGCGTCAACCGCATGACCGCCAATCTGCGCGGCATGGTCGGCCAGATCAGTGACTCCACCGGCCAGCTCAGCGGCGCGATCCACTCTCTTGCCCGCACCAGCCAGGAGGTCAGCGAGCGTGTGCGGCGCCAGCAGGCCGATACCGAGCAGGCGGCGCAGGCGCTCGGCGACATTATGCAGATGGTGCAGGCGGTGGCGCGGCGGGCACACGAGGCGGCTGCGACAGCGCAGCAGGCCGACAGTGAGGCACAGGGTGGACGGTTGATCATCGGCCAGACCATCGACGCCATCTATGCCCTGGCCGGAGATGTGGAGCAGGCGGCGGCGGCGCTGCAACAGCTGGAACAGCAGAGCCAGAACATCGGCGTGGTGCTGGACGTGATCCGCGGCATCGCCGAGCAGACCAACCTGCTCGCCCTCAACGCCGCCATCGAGGCGGCGCGCGCCGGCGAACAGGGGCGCGGTTTCGCGGTGGTGGCCGACGAGGTGCGCACCCTCGCCACCCGCACCCAGCAATCCACCCGCGAAATCCAGGGCATCATCGAGCAGCTGCAGCAGGGTGCCCACGGCACGGTACAGATCATGAACGCCGGGCGCAGCCAGGCGCAGGCCAGCGTGGAGCAGGCGCGCAAGGCGGCCGACGCCCTCACCGCCATCGCCGGCGCCATCAGCGCCATCGCCCGCAGCACCGGCGAAATCGCCGGCGCGGCGGACGATCAGCAGCAGGTGACGGCCACGGTCAACCGCAATGTCGCCAGCATCAGCGCCGATGCCACGGCCACCGCCAATGATGTCGAGCGGCTGGTGGCCGCCGGCACCGACCTGGAGGGGCTGGTGGCACGACTGCAGGAACTGGTGGCGCGGTTCCGCCGCTGAGCCACGTCCCATGACCTCATCCCGTCATCCCACCGAACTGGTCCTGCACCGCGACCGGCGCCTGCTCGAAATCACCTTTGCCGACGGCGCCCGCTTCGAGCTGCCCTGCGAATACCTGCGCGTCTATTCCCCCTCCTCCGAGGTGGCCGGCTACCACCGCAAGCGCCCGGTGCTGCAGGTGGGCAAGGCCGGGGTCAACATCAGCGACATCGTCCAGGTGGGGCACTACGCGGTAAAGCTGTGTTTCGACGACGGTCATACCAGCGGCCTGTATACCTGGGACTACCTCTACGACCTCGGCGCCAACTATGCCCGACGCTGGGCCGACTATCTGGCCCGGCTGGAGCAGGCCGGTCAGCGGCGCCAAACCTGAGTCCCTCCCCCGTCCACATGGCTCCTCCATCAAGCTGTTGACTTGTTATTGCGAATCATTATCATTTGCTCCTGCCGCAATCACTGCAGCATTCATGGGGGTTACGATGAGTGAAACAAAATCCCCTGCCGGAAGCGTGGTAATGGTCCGGGAGGCCGGCGAAGGCCGGCGCCGGATGGAAAGCACGGAGCTGCTGGGCCGTGACACCGAGTTGATCATTGCCCACGGCGCCGAGGAGTACCGCCTGCGCTTGACCCGGCAGGGCAAACTGATACTGACGAAATAAGCTGCATCGCCAATCCATCGCCAGCCCGACACCGTCCACTGCGGTATGTGTCCAGCCAGCCAGGAAATCCCGTACCGATTTTTTGGAGCTGACATATGCCATCCCTGCGCAAACCCACCCTGGCGGCCCTGATTACGGCGGCCTGCACCCACACCTATGCCGATTCCACCCTGCACCTGGCCGATGCCACCCGGTTGCAGGCGGTCACCGTTCATGCCGAGCAGGATGATTTCGACGTCCGCCGCGAGGCCTCCTCCACCCGGCTGGTCTATGGCCGCGAGGAACTGGACCGCATGAATGAACTGAGTGTCGGTGATTATCTGCGCCGCCTGCCCAGCGTCACCTTCACCGGCCCGCCGGGCACGCCCAAGGACGTGCGCATGCGCGGCATGGACAAGGGTTATACCCAGATCCTCATCGATGGCGAGCCGGTGCTGTCCGGCACCAAGGAGCGCCAGATCCAGGTGGACCGCATTCCGCTGGACATGGTGGAGCGCATCGAGATCATCCGCGCCCCTACCGCCGACATGCCCAACGCCGGGCTGAGCGGCACCATCAACATCGTGTTGCGTGAGGCGCCGGAGCACAGTGTGGCCAATGCGCGGATCGTTACCGGCCGTGTGTTCGGCGAGAAGACCGACCAGGACACCTGGAATCTGTCCGGCCAGTACGGCGGTGCGACGGATCATGTGCGCTGGTTACTGAACGTTGCGGCGGGCGAGATCGGCGCGCTGAAGACCAAGCGCAAGAGCGAGCAGGGATTCAATGTCGCCAGCGGCGAGCGCAGCAGTTGGAAGGATGAGTTCGAGGACGAGCGCGTTAGCTCCGCTACCATCGATTTTTCCCCGCGCATCAATATCCGCCTGGATGAGGGAGACGAGCTGATATTGAGTCCCTGGCTCTCGCGCAACGATGAGCAGAAGGACAAGGTGGTGGACAAATTCAAGTACAACTCGCCGCTGACCGGCACCGATTATGTTGCCGATGGTCGCAGGGTCGAGGAAGAGGACAAGCTGCGCGAGACCCGCCGCCTGCGCGGCGAGTGGCGGCACAAGTTGGAGGCCGGTGGTCAGCTCGCCTTCTTTGCCGCCAGACAGCAGGGCAGCGAGGACAAGGACAAAACGATGTTGGAATACAACGCGCTGGGCGTGTTGAGCAAGACCACGCTGGAGACGGATCGCAAGCATGAAGAGGAGTGGTATAGCGGGGTGCGTCTGGAGCGGCCGCTGGGCAATCACACGCTTGGTGCCGGCATCGAATACAAGGAACTGGAGCGCAGGGATCACAAGGAGGTGATGGAGAACGGTGCGCCCAAGGTGCCGGGACGCGGTGACAACTTCGATATTGACGAAAGGCTCTGGACGGCGTGGTTGCAGGATGAAATGGATCTGGGCGGCGGCCACGTTCTGACCCCCGGTGTGCGCATGTTGCGCAGCGAGCAGAGTGCCATGGACAGCCTGGGGCAGCGCAGCGGAAGCCGCTACACGATAGCGTCGCCCTCACTGCACTACCTGTGGCAGTTGAGCGCGCGCAACAATCTGCGCGCCAGCGTGACCGAAAGCATCAAACCACCGAAATACGATGACATCTCCACTGTCACGGAAACCAAGGCCGGCACGCTTACCGATCCGGACAAGTCCGGCAATGCGGCGCTACAGCCGGAACAGGCCCTGGGGCTGGAACTGGGATGGGAGCATTTCCTGCCGCAGGGTGGCGGTGTGTTCGGCGTCAATCTGTTCCATCGCGCTATCTCCGACATGGTGGCGCGGCGTGTCGGCCTGGAAGATGGCCGCTATGTCGAGCGTCCGTACAATATCGGTGATGCCAGAGTCTGGGGTGCGGAGTTGGACGCGCGTGCACGTCTGGATATCTTCAATCTTCCGCAGGTGATGTTGCGTTTCAATTACACGCGGCTGGAGTCCGAGATCACGAACGATATCACGGGCACGACCACCCGCATAAACGACCAGCCGCCCTACGTGTACAACATCGGCTTTGACTGGCAACTGCCGCAGTGGGATGCAGCCTGGGGCGTGAACTACAACTACACACCGAAATACCTCAAAAACCCCACCGAGCCGTTGAAGGCGGATGACGAGGCGGAACAGCAACTGCTCGACATGTACGTGATGAAGCAGTTCGGCAGGGATCTGTCGCTGCGCATCACGGCCGCCAATCTGCTCGACATGGTCAAGGACAAGGACAAGTATGAATACGACACCAGTGGTCAGAAGACCAAGTTCATCCGGGAGTCGGAGCGTGGCGGTCGGGCACTGTATGTGGCGCTGGAAGGCAGATTCTGAGCGGAGGGTGAAGCATGCAGATCAATCTCAAGGCCCGTGATTGGCACAACTGGGTATCGGTGATCTTGGTAGTACCCATGCTGCTGATCGGTTTTACCTCATTTTTTCTGGCCCATAAAAAAGACCTTGGCCTGAACGAAATAGATATGACGCCTTACGTGGCCTGGTTGCCGGGGTATGGTGAGGGTGCGATGCAGGGTCAGCATCTGGAACTGCGCAGTGTGCTGCAGCTGCCGGATGGTCGCCAAGTCGTTGGTACCAATGTCGGTTTGTTCGAGCTGACGGCGGCGGGACCGGTGAGCGTTCAGGCTCTGGAGGGAATGCAGGTGCGTAACCTTGCCATGACGGGAGAGGGGCTGCTGGCCGCTACCAAGGAGGGTGTCTGGCTGGAGCGTGCCGGCGCATGGCAGCAGGTACTGGCCGGCGATGCATGGAATGCCAACTCTGCGGCGGATGGCAGTGTGACGGTTGCGCTCAAGGAGCAAGGCTTGTTCATCAGCCACGATGGTCTGAACTGGCTGGCGTGGCAGGGCGCAGATGTGGCCGGGGCCTTTGCCGGGATGCGTGACACGGAGCTGCCGCGGGAGCGTGTCACGCTGGGTAAACTTGTCACCGACCTGCATACCGGCAAGGCCTTCATGGGCAAGACGGGCGAATGGGTGTGGATTGATCTGCTGGCCCTGGTCTGGGTATTTCTCGGTTTCACCGGCCTGTGGCTGTGGTGGCGGGCGCAAACCAGGCGGCGGGACGCTGCGGTCAAACGGGTGCAGGCGGGAGCGGCCAGGACTGATGCCTGAAAAAGCGTCGTTCATTCTGTATTCTCTCCTCTTCCTCGCGGTGACCGGCCTTGGTGCCGGTCTTGCCCTTTTCTGCCACGGCTTGATGGTGCGCTGGCAGGCAGAAAAATTGAACCGCATTGCGCCACCGCCGTCGAAGCGTCAGACTGATGCATGAACATCCATTGACGGAATAGCCATGGCCACACACTTTTTTCCGCGTCGCGCGGCAACGCGGCGCGGCGTCATCGTTGCGTTAATGATGGTCGCATTCGGTGCAGGCGCTTACCTTGCCTGGCGATATTTCTTCGCTGCCGCCGCCGGCCCGGTGCAGAACATCGCCGTGGTCCAGCGCGGTGACATCGAAGAGGTGGTGACCGCCACCGGCATGCTGCAGCCGCGCGACTATGTCGATGTCGGCGCCCAGGTGTCGGGACAGTTGCACAGGATTCACGTCGATGTGGGTAGCGAGGTGAAGGAAGGGGATCTGCTGGCGGAGATTGACCCGACCCTGTTCCGTGCGCGGGTGGATGCCAGCCGCGCCCAGTTGCGCTACCAGCGCGCCCAGTTGCAGGACCGCGAGGCGCAACTGGTGTTGGCGGAGATCCGGCATCGGCGCCAGAAGAATCTGCTGGCCGAGGAGGCGACCACCGTGGAGGCCTTGCAGAATGCCGAGGCGGAACTGAAGTCGGCGCGTGCCCAGATCGAAATGCTCAAGGCGCAGATCGAGCAGACCGAGTCCTCCCTGCGTGCCGACGAGGCCAATCTCAACTATGCACGCATTTTCGCGCCGATGGCCGGCACCGTTGTTTCCATTACCGCGCGCCAGGGTCAGACCCTGAATGCCAACCAGCAGGCGCCGATCATCCTGCGCATCGCCGACCTCTCCACCATGACGGTGCAGACCCAGGTGTCGGAGGCCGACGTGTCGCGCCTGCGCCTCGGCATGGAGGCCTACTTCACCACCCTGGGCAGCCAGGAGCGGCGCTGGTACGGCAAGCTGCACCGCATCGAGCCGACGCCGACGGTGCAGAACAACGTGGTGCTGTACAACGCCCTGTTCGATGTGGACAACCCCAACCGCGCGCTGATGACGCAGATGACGGCGCAGGTGTTCTTCGTCGTCGCCGAGGCGAAGGAGGCGTTGCTGGTACCGATGTCGGCGCTGACCATGCAGCCGGCGCGTCCCGCCGCCGACATCGGTGACGGGCGCAGCCGCACGCGCCGCGCCACGGTGCAGGTGGTGGCGGAGGATGGCGGCATCACGCCGCGCGAGGTGGAGGTGGGCATCAGCAACCGCATCCAGGCGCAGATCCTCTCCGGCCTGCAGGAAGGCGAGCGCGTGGTGTCGACGCCGAGTGCCCTGGGCGCGCGCGCCGCAGCGGGCGGAATGCCGCGGCCGGCGAGACTGCATTGATGAGCACGCCGCTCATCGAGCTGCGCGGCATCAGCAAGACCTTCCACAGCGGCGAGCTGGCGGTGGAGGTGCTGCACGGTATCGATCTTGTCATCCATGCGGGTGAATTCGTCGCCATCATGGGCGCCTCCGGGTCCGGCAAGTCCACGCTGATGAACATCCTCGGCTGTCTCGATCGGCCGAGCAGCGGCGGTTACCGCTTCATGGGGCGCGACGTGTCCGCGCTGGCGGCGGACGAGCTGGCACGGCTGCGGCGCGAAGAGTTCGGTTTCGTGTTTCAGAGCTACCATCTCATCGGCGGCAGCACGGCGCTGGAGAATGTCGAGGTGCCGGCGGTGTACTCCGGCATGCCGCCACACGAGCGCCACGCGCGCGCCAGCCGCCTGCTCACCGAGCTCGGGCTGGCCGAGCGTCTGCACCATCGCCCCAATCAATTGTCCGGTGGCCAGCAGCAGCGCGTGTCCATCGCCCGTGCCCTGATGAACGGCGGCCGCATCATCCTCGCCGACGAGCCCACCGGCGCGCTGGACAGCAAGAGCGGCGCCGAGGTGATGCGCCTGCTGTCCGACCTGTCGGCGCAGGGCCACACCATCATCCTCATCACCCACGAGCGCGAGGTGGCGGAGCACGCCAGCCGCATCATCGAGATCCGCGACGGCAACATCCTGTCCGATCCGGGACCGCAGCCGCGCGCCACCCCGGCGGCCGACTTCATGCCGCACGTGGACCGCAGCTCCCGCCTCACCGACCTGGTCGAGGCCACGCGCACCGCCCTGCGCGCGCTGCGCGCCAATGTGTTCCGCACCATCCTGACCCTGCTCGGCATCGTCATCGGCGTCGCCTCGGTGATCGCCATGCTGGCCATCGGCGACGGCGCCAAGCAGGCGGTGGTGGACAGCATCAGCGCCATGGGCAGCAATCTGCTCACCGTCCGCCCCGGCGCGCCCAACATGCGCGGCCGTGGCGGCATCACTACCCTGGTGCCCGAGGATGTGGCGGCGATCCGCGAGCTGCCCAACGTGCTGGCGGCGGTGCCCGAGCAGGGCAGCGGTGTCACCGTGCGCTATGGCGGGGCCGATCACCGCACCGAGATCAACGCCACCTCCGCCGACTATATCCGCGCCCGTACCTGGCAGCCGGCGGTGGGTACCTTCTTCAGCGCCGACGACGAGCGCAGCTACGCCACCGTCGCGGTATTGGGGCAGACGGTGAGCAAGGCGCTGTTCCCCGGCGGCGACGCCCTGGGCCGGTACATTCTGATCAACAACATCCCGTTCCAGGTCATCGGTGTCATGGCGCCCAAAGGGGCCACCGCCTGGGGCATGGATCAGGACGACGTGATCTTCGTGCCCTACACCACCGGCAGCCTGCGTATCACCGGCCAGCGTCACCTGCGCAACGTCACCATAGCGGTGGAGGATGTGAAGGCCATCGACGCGACGCAGGAGGCGGTGCATGCGCTGCTGCTGGCGCGCCACGGCACCGAGGACTTCCAGATCCGCAACATGGCGGCGATCATCGAGAGCGTATCGGAGACACAGAACACACTCACCATCCTGCTCGGCTCCATTGCCGCCATTTCGCTCCTGGTCGGCGGCATCGGTGTGATGAACATCATGCTGGTGTCGGTCACCGAGCGCACCCGCGAGATCGGCATCCGCATGGCCACCGGCGCGCGCATGCGCAATATCCTGCAGCAGTTTCTCATCGAGGCGCTGGTGGTGTCGGCGCTGGGTGGCCTCATCGGCGTCGGCGTCGGGCTCGGCGCGGCGGCGATCATCGCGGCTTTCGACACGCCGATCCTGTACTCGGTCGCGCCGGTGGTGCTGGCCTTCGGCTGTGCCTTCGCCACCGGCCTGGTGTTTGGCTACCTGCCGGCCCGCAAGGCGGCACGGCTCGACCCGGTGGTGGCGCTGGCGTCGGAGTGATGCAACTGCAGGAGCCCACCCCGTGGGCGAACAGGTGCCGGAACGGCGGGCTGCCTACGCCGAGAGGACTCGGCGGCTACGAAAGAAAGGCCTGGTGTGCACAATGCGTCAATTTTGTAGGCTGGCTTCAGCCGGTCGCACCATGCAACACCGCAAAGAGGAAAGGGAACACACCACATGAAGCCGTCCCGCTGCCAACAAACCCTGCTCGGCCTCGCCCTGGTCGCCGCGCTGTCCGGTTGCGCCTCCACCGACACCATCCAGAGGCCCAAGGTGGCATTGCCGGAGACCTGGAGCGAAGCGGTGACTGCCCAGGCCGAACCGCTGAGCGACAGCTGGTGGCGACACTTCAACTCGATACAACTGGAGGCGTTGGTGCAGGAGGCGCTGGCCGCCAGCCCCGACCTCGCGGCGGCGCAAGAGAAGGTGGTGCAGGCCGAGTTACAGGTGCGCCAGAGCGGCGCCTCGTTGTTCCCCGCCCTCAGCCTGAACGGCAGCACCGGCGTGCGTCGCAATGAACCGGCGGACGGACCGGCCACGAACAGCGAATCCACCAGCATCAGCCTCGGCGCCAGTTACGAGGTGGACCTGTGGGGCCGCATCGACGCCGACGTGCGCGCCGCGGCGGCAACGCTGTCCGCGGCGCACTATGATTTCGCCGCCGCACGCCTCAGCCTGGTGGCGGCCGTGGCCGATGCCTATTTCCAGACCCTCGCCCTGCGCGAGCGTTTGGCGCTGGCGCGTGAGAATCTCGTCATTGCCGAACGCGTGCTCGGCATCGTCGAGGCGCGCTACCGCAACGGGGCCGCCTCGGCGCTGGACTTGACGCGGCAGCAGACCGCCGTGCTGACCCAGCGCAGCGCGCTGCTGCCGCTGGAGGTGCAGGAGCGGCAGACCGTGCGCGCCCTGGCGATCCTGCTCGGCCGCGCGCCGCAGGGTCTTGCCCTGATGCAAGAGGATTTCGCGCAACTGCACATCCCGGCCGTCGCGCCGGGCCTGCCCGCCGAACTCCTGCTGCGCCGCCCCGACCTCGCCCGCGCCGAGGCGCAACTGGCTGCCGCCGACGCCAACGTCGCTGCTGCCCGCGCCGCGCTGCTGCCGTCGATCTCGCTGTCCGCCTCTGCCGGCGTGGCGACGACGGAATTGCTGTCGCTGTCGAATCCCGTTACCACCCTCGGCCTTTCCGCCGGCATCGTGCAGTCGCTGTTCGACGGCGGCCGCCTGCGCGCGCAGGTGGCGAGCAGCGAATCACGCCGCCGCGAACTGGTGGAGAATTACCGCAAGGCGATCCTCACCGCATTGCAGGAAGTGGAAGACAGCCTCGGCAACGCCGCACGCAACACGCAGCAGGCGGCGATGCAGGAACAGATCGTCACCCACGCCCAGCGCACCCTGCGCCTCGCGGAACTGCGCTACCGCGAAGGCGCCGATGATCTGCTCACCGTGCTCGACGCCCAGCGCAGTCTGTTCCAGGCCCAGGATACGCGCGTGCAACTGCGCCTCGCCCGCCTCGGCGCGGCGCTGGATTTGTACAAGGCGCTCGGTGGCGGCTGGCGGATCGAGATAGCTGCTCCGCGATAAAGTTCACCGATTTTTCCTTGATGACGGCTGCTCAGCCGCGGCCGCGGCCTACCTTCACGACCTTGTCCAGCGCGCGGATGCTGCGCATGATGCGCGCGAGGTGCACGCGGTCGCGCACGGCGACGGTGAGGTTGATGGCGGTGTGAATGCCGTCGCGGTCTTCCAGGTTGACGTTGTCGATGTTGGCGTCGGCGTCGGCGACGGCGGCGGCGACGGTGGCGAGGGCACCGCGCTGATTGGTGACCTCCACGCGCAGGTCGACCTGGAAGGTGGCGTCGATGAGATCGGCCCATTGCACGGTGATCCACTTTTCCGGCTGCTTGCGGTAGTCGGCGATGTTCTTGCAGTTCTGAGTGTGGATGATGATGCCGCGGCCGGTGGAGAGGAAACCCATGATGGCGTCACCCGGGATCGGGCGGCAGCACTTGGCGAAGGACACCACGGCGCCTTCGGTGCCCTTGATGTAGAGCGGGCGGCTGCCCGCTTCCTGTTCCGGCGACGCCGTTTCCAAAGGCACCAGGAGGCGCGCCACCAGCGGCGCCATGCGGTTGCCGAGACCGATCTGTTCCAGCAGGTCGTCGAGGCTGGCGAGGTTCATTTCCTTCAGTGCGGCGACGACGCGTTCGTGCGGCACCATCAGCAGGGTTTCTTCCAGGTCGGCCAGCGCCTGCTCCAGCAGGCGGCGGCCGAGGCCGATGGCCTCGTCGCGTTTCTGGTTCTTGAGGTAGTTGCGGATATTGGCGCGCGCCTTGGCGGTGACCACGAAGTTGAGCCAGGTGGGATTCGGACGCGCGCTCGGCGCGGTGATCACTTCCACGGTCTGGCCGTTGGCGAGGCGCGTGGCGAGCGGCATCAGGCGGCGGTCGATCTTCACCGCCACGCAGGAGTTGCCGACGTCGGTGTGCACGTCGTAGGCGAAGTCGACGGCGGTGGCGCCGCGCGGCAGTTCCATGATTTCGCCCTTGGGCGTGAACACGTAGACCTCGTCGGGAAACAGATCGACCTTGACGTTCTCGAGAAACTCCAGCGAATTGCCGGCGCTCTGCTGCATCTCCAGCAGGCCCTTGAGCCATTCGCGCGCGCGCGCCTGGGCGCTGACGCCGCCGCCCTCGCCGGTCTTGTACAGCCAGTGGGCGGCGATGCCGGCCTCGGCCACCTTGTCCATCTCCTCGGTGCGGATCTGCACCTCGATGGGCACGCCGTAGGGGCCGAACAGGGCGGTGTGCAGCGACTGGTAGCCGTTGGCCTTGGGGATGGCGATGTAGTCCTTGAACTTGCCCGGCACCGGCTTGTACAGGTTGTGCACGGCGCCGAGCACGCGGTAGCAGGTGTCCACCTTGTCGACGATGACGCGGAAGGCGTACACGTCCATCACTTCGTTGAAGGACAGGTTCTTGCTGCGCATCTTCTTGTACAGCGACAGCAGGTGTTTCTCGCGGCCGATGACGCGGCCTTCCAGCCCTTCCTGGCGCAGGCGCTCCTGCAGGGCGATCTCGATCTTGCTGATGATCTCGCGGCGGTTGCCGCGTGCCTTCTTTACCGCCTCGGCCAGCACGCGGGCACGCATCGGGTAGTAGGCGGCGAAGCCGAGGTCCTCCAGTTCCAGGCGCAGGCGGTTCATGCCGAGGCGCGAGGCGATGGGGGTGTAGATGTCGAGGGTCTCGCGCGCGATGCGGCGGCGCTTGTCCGGGCGCAGGCCTTCCAGGGTACGCATGTTGTGCAGGCGGTCGGCCAGCTTGATGATGATGACGCGCAGGTCGCGTGCCATGGCCAGCATCATCTTACGGAAGTTTTCCGCCTGTGCCTCGGCCTTGCTCTCGAACTGGATGTGGGTCAGCTTGGAAACGCCGTCCACCAGTTCGGCCACCTCGTTGCCGAACTTCTCGGCGATCTGTTCCTTGGCGGTGGGGGTGTCCTCGATGACGTCGTGCAGGATCGCGGCGATGATGCTGGGGGCGTCCATGCGCATCTCGGCGAGGATGCGCGCCACGGCGAGGGGATGATAGATGTAGGGTTCGCCGGAGAGACGCTTCTGGCCTTCGTGGGCCTCGGCGCCGAACAGGTAGGCGCGGTAGATTTCCGCTACCTGGTCCGGTTCGAGATAGCCTTCGAGGAGGGCGCACAGGTCGCTGATGAGAAACACCGCGCGCCCTCCGGCCCGGACATCAGTCGTTGTCCATGGAGATCACCACCGGAGCGGCGACCTCTTCTTCCATTTCTTCCTCGGGCTCCTGATCGACGGCGTCGAGTATTTCGCGGCCGACCAGGCCGGCGGCGATTTCGCGCAGGGCCAGCACGGTGGGCTTGTCGTTTTCCCACGCCAGGTGGGGTTCCTTGCCCTTTTCCAGTTGACGGGCGCGCTTGGTGGCGACCAGCACCAGCTGGAAGCGGTTGTCTACGTTGTCCAGGCAGTCTTCGACGGTGACGCGGGCCATGTTGCTACTCTCCGATAATCCGGGCCCGCCCCGAGGCGGGGGCGGACGAAAAGGGGTTGAATTCTATCTTAAAAACCGCAGTCCGCAAATAAACGCGCAGGGACGCGACTAGTCCTGAAAACGCACAAGCGACTGTCGGATATGAGGGTTTCACCGGAGATAAGCGAAGGGCCGGTGCCATTCCAACCTTTTCAGTCCACCAGTTGCGGCCATGCATGTTCATTTGCGGACCCATGGTGTTGGGTCAGGCCAGCAGCGCCTTGATCAGGGCGCCGTGGACGGCGGCCTGGCGCGGCTCGCGCAGGCGGTTGGCCCGGACGATGGCGGTCAGCTCGCCCAGGGCGGTGTCGAAATCGTCGTTGATCACCAGGTAATCGAACTCGAAGCAGTGGCTCATCTCGCTCACTGCGTCGCGCATGCGCCGGGCGATGACTTCGTCGCCGTCCTGGCCGCGGTTGCGCAGGCGTTGCTCCAGGGCCGCGCGGGAGGGGGGCAGGATGAAGATGGACACCGTGCCGGGGATCATCTGGCGCACCTGGCGCGCGCCCTGCCAGTCGATCTCCAGGATGACGTCGATGCCGTGCTTGAGCAGGTCCAGGGCGGCGGAGCGCGAGGTGCCGTAGTAGTTGTCGAACACCTGGGCGTGTTCCAGGAAGGCATGGTCGGCCACCATGCCGCGGAAGGTGTCCACATCGACGAAGTGGTAATCCTTGCCGTCGACTTCGCCCGGGCGCATGGCGCGGGTGGTGTGGGAGACCGAGACCTGCAGCCGATCGGTGTTCTGCAGCAGGGCCTTGACCAGGCTGGTCTTGCCGGCGCCGGAGGGGGCGGAAACGATGTAGAGGGTGCCTTGTTCGTGCTGGTGTTCCATAGCGGACCTGTGGTTTACGGGGTTCAATCCTGCGCGGGCGGCATGAGCAGATCGTTCATCTCCACCCGCAGTATTTGCGCCAGGGTACGCAGTGTTCTGGCCGAACCGGTCTTTTTACCGGCCTCGATCTGCGACAGATAGGATTTGCCGACACCGGCCTGGGCCGCGAGGGCCTCCTGAGTCAGGCCGCGGTGCTCGCGCCAGATGCGCAGCGGGTGTTCGGTCCCGGCCAGCAGGCGCTGTGCCACTTCCGCCGGGACCGCCTCGTCTGCACCGTTCTCCAGTTCGCGCAGGGCGGCATTGGCGGCGCGGAGGTCCTCGGCGTCTTCCGCCAGGGTCAGCAATTGGCGGTACAGTTCGATGGGTACGACGGCATATTCGGGTTTGCCGTCCTTCTCGATGATCTGGACCTGTGCGCTCATTTGTCGATGTCCCCTCGCGGCCCGGCCCTCAGCACCAGCAATACCAGCGCCTCGTCCTGGATATGGCAGATGGCGCGGTAGCCACCCACCCGCAGGCGCCAATAGGGTGAACCGGTCAGCGGCCTCCAGTCGCCACTATAGCCATGCGGATTGGCGGCGATCGCCGCCAGTTCTTCCTGCATCTTCCGGCGTACCGGGGCCGGCATCTCTGCCAGTTCCTTCAGAGCGGCCTTCTTGTATACCAGTTGGAGCATAAGTTTACTTCCGTGTTTACTTATGGTCAACAAAGGGGCGGGCTATTCGATATTCTGCACCTGTTCGCGCATCTGCTCGATGAGCACCTTGAGGTCCACGGCATAGCGGGTGGTGTCGACGTCCTGGGACTTGGAGGAGAGGGTGTTGGCCTCGCGGTTCAGCTCCTGCATCAGGAAGTCCAGGCGGCGGCCCACCGGCTCCTTCTGCGCCAGCACGCGGCGCACCTCCTCCAGGTGGGCGCTGAGGCGGTCCAGCTCCTCCTCCACGTCGAGGCGCTGGGCCAGCAGCACCAGTTCCTGTTCCAGCCGGGCCGGGTCCAACTCGCCCTTCAGCTCGGCCAGGCGGGCGTCGAGGCGCTCGCGGGCGCGGGCCAGCACCTCGGGGCGGCGGGCGTTGACCTGGGCGACGATCTCGCTCATGGCCGTGCAGCGTTGCAGGATCAGTTCCTTCAGTTTTTCGCCCTCGCGGGCGCGTGTGGCGACGAGGTCGGCCAGGGCGGCGTCGAGCAGGGTCATGGCCTCGGCGTGCAGGCGCTCGGGGTCGGGTGTCGGCAGCTGCAGCACGCCGGGCCAGCGCAGCACGTCGAAGGAGTTCACCGGCGCCGGGTTGTAGATGATGCCGTCGATTTCGCGGCTGACGTGGGCCAGCTGGGTCACCAGGTCGCGGTTGAGCTCCAGCGTGGCATACTCTGCCGGGGCCTGGTAGCGGACGGTGCAGTCTACCTTGCCGCGGCCGAGGGTCTGATTGATGCGTTCGCGGATGCGCGGCTCCAGCACGCGCACCTCCTCGGGCAGGCGCAGGCCCAGTTCGAGATAGCGGTGGTTGACCGAGCGCAGTTCGATGGTGAAGGCGCCCCAGTCGCCCTGGGATTCGCGGCGGGCGAATGCCGTCATGCTGTGAATCATGTACACTCCTCGGGCTAACGCTGCGGCTCGGGTCGGTCATGGTAACCCGGTTGCGCGGCGCTATAAAACAGGTTTCCCCTCAAACAGATAGCGGATGAACGACGCGCGCGACAATTACTGCCTGCAAAAGGGCACCCCGCTGGACAGCTACGTCATCGACCGGACCATCGGCGGCGGCGGTTTCAGCATCGTCTATCTGGCCCATGACGCCAAGGACGGCACCCTGGTCGCCATCAAGGAGTACATGCCACGCAAGCTGGCCTTCCGTGGCGAGGACGGTGTGTCGGTACACACCCTGCCCGACTCCGAGAACGGCGACAATTTCGCCCACGGCCGCCGCATGTTCTTCCAGGAGGCCAGCACGCTGGCCAACATCAAGCACCCCAACATCGTCAACGTGATCAACTTTTTCCGCGCCAACGGCACGGTGTACATGGTCATGGCCTACGAGAAGGGGATCAACCTGCAGGATTACATCAAGCGCCACGGCGGCGGCTTGAGCGAGAAGTTCATCCGTACCGTGTTTCCGCCCCTGCTGGACGGCATCAAGACCATCCACGGCATGGGCCTGTTGCACCTGGACATCAAGCCCGGCAACATCTTCCTGCGTCCCGGCGGCAACCCGATCCTGCTCGACTTCGGCGCCGTGCATCAGATGCAGAACAGCCGCAAGTATCAGCCGACCCAGGTGGTGACGCCCGGCTTCGCGCCCTACGAGCAGCTCACCCCCGGCGGCTATGTCGGGCCGTGGAGCGACCTGTACGCCATCGGCGCCTCCATGCGCGCCTGTATCGATGGCACCACGCCGCCGCCGGCGGACGAGCGGCGCATGAAGGACACCCTGAAGCCGGCAACACAGGCCTTCAAGAAACACTATTCCGCCGCCCTGCTCAACGCCATCGACTGGGCGATGGAGGTGGACCCGCTGCTGCGTCCGCAGACCGTCGATCAGCTGCTGGAGGCGATGAACCGCGAGGATCCGCCGGAGGAGCCGACCTCGCGCGGCGACTCCTTCCTCGATCTGCTGACCCGCGACATTACCTTGCCCTGGTCCAAGGGTTGAATCACAGGCCAAGACTGATGCATTACGAAACCGGCGTTGCCAATCATCTCGGCAATCGCAACAGCAACCAGGACCGCTTCGACATCGTCGAGACCGATGAGGGCGTGCTGCTGGTGCTGGCCGACGGCATGGGGGGGCATATCGGCGGCGAGATTGCGGCGCAGGCGCTGGTGGATATCGCGCGCGACCGCTATCTCAACAGCACGCGTCCGGTGGCCCAGCCGGGCCGCTTCCTCACCGCCATCATTCAGGCCACCCACGATGCCCTGGTGAGTTACGCCGCCGAGCAGGGCAGCGACAACATTCCCGGCACTACCGCCGTGCTGTGCCTGGTCCAAAACGGTCAAATCGATTGGGCCCATGTCGGCGACTCGCGCCTGTATCTGTTCCGCGACGGCCTGCCGGTGTTCCGTACCACCGACCATTCCTACGTCGAGCAGCTCTACCAGCAGGGCATCATCCGCCGTTCCGAGCAGGACACTCACCCGCGCCGCAACCACATCACCCAGTGCATCGGCGCCCTGCCGCAGGCGCCGGAGGTGGAGGTGGGCAAGGGCAAGAAGCTGCGTGTGGGCGATATCGTGCTGCTCTGCTCCGACGGCCTGTGGGGCGCACTGGACGATGCGCAACTGGGGCTGATGCTGCGCCAGGAGGGCAGCCTGGACGAGGTGCTCGAACACATGGCCATGCGCGCCGAGCAGATCAGCTATCCGCACAGCGACAACATCAGCGTGATAGCCCTGCGCCTCACCTCGCTGGCGGCGGCTGAGCCGCGACCGCGCCCGCCGGAGCCGCCCAAGCCCGTGCCGGAGTCCAAGCCGGCGACGCCCCACGTGGACGATGCCAAGCTGCAGAGTGCCATCGCCCAGATCGAAGAGGTGCTGCGCACCTACCAGGACGAGCTGAAGCGCTGAATCGCTTAAGGAAGCTCTGAATAAGTTCAGAGCTTCCGCGGCACAGGGATGTGCCGCCATTTTTCAACGACGATAAGTCGTTGAAAAATGAAGCCAAGCGAAAATCACACTTTTCGCTTGGCGTGGTTTTGTCCACGGATGGACTTATGTCGCGCAGCCCAGGGAGGGGCGGGAGCGACCTGAAAAGTCCAGGATGGACTTATTCAGACCTTCCTTAATTGCGGCAATGGGCTTCGCCTCGTTGCCGATGCCCGGTACAATGGTCGGGCCGCCCATTACACCCAGCCAACGAAGGAAATCCCATGCGCCCGAGTGGACGAGCGCCCGCTGAACTGCGCGCCATCAAACTTACCCGCAACTACACCAAGCATGCCGAAGGTTCCGTGCTGGTCGAGTTCGGCGATACCAAGGTGATCTGCACCGCCAGCGTGAGCGAAGGCGTGCCGCGCTTCCTCAAGGGCAAGGGCGAGGGCTGGGTCACCGCCGAATACGGCATGTTGCCGCGTTCCACCGGCTCGCGCATGAGCCGCGAGGCGGCGCAGGGCAAGCAGGGCGGCCGCACCATGGAGATCCAGCGTCTCATCGGCCGTTCGCTGCGCGCGGTGGTGGACATGGCCGCGCTGGGCGAGCGCACCATCACCGTCGATTGCGACGTGATCCAGGCCGACGGCGGTACCCGCACCGCCTCCATCACCGGCGGCTATGTCGCGCTGGCCGATGCCGTGCGCCATCTGCTCGACAAGAAGCTGATCAAGAAAAGCCCGCTGCATGGCCAGGTGGCTTCCGTATCCGTCGGTATCTATCAGGGCGTGCCCATCGTGGACCTCGACTACGCCGAGGACTCCAGTGCCGAAACCGACATGAACGTGGTGATGAACGACGGCGGCGCCTTCATCGAGGTGCAGGGCACCGCCGAGGGCCATGCCTTCCGCCGCGAGGAACTGGACGCCATGCTGGCCCTGGCCGACCAGGGCATCCGCCAGCTGCTGGAAAAACAGCGCGAGGCATTGGGACAGTAAAAGCAAAAGCGTTAAACGCAAAGACGCAAAGACGCAAAGGGCGCGAAGAACGCAAAGGTAAAGCGGTATTTGCCCCCGGAACATAAACGCAGCGTACGTTGCCCGGGCAAGGCGCACTGAACGCCGTTCCGGGGATACCCACTTTGCGAACTTGGCGCCCTTTGCGTTTAACCTTCTTTTTTTCGGAGGCGGTATGAGAAAGGTCGTATTGGCCAGCGGCAACAAGGGCAAGGTGCGCGAGTTCGGCGAGATCCTCGCCGGTGCCGCTATCAGTATCGTGCCGCAGAACGAGCTGGGCGTGCCGGAGGCGGAGGAGACCGGGCTGACCTTCGTGGAAAACGCCATCCTCAAGGCGCGCAATGCCGCGCGCCACACCGGCCTGCCGGCCATCGCCGACGATTCCGGCCTGGAGGTGGATGCACTCAGGGGCGCCCCCGGCATTTATTCGGCGCGCTATGCCGGCGTCGGGGCCGGCGACGCCGCCAATCTGCAAAAGCTGCTCGCCGATATGCGCGATGTCCCGGCGGATCAGCGCACGGCGCGCTTTCAGTGTGTGCTGGTGTATATGGAACATGAACTCGATCCGACGCCGATCATCTGCCAGGGCAGCTGGGAAGGTGTAATCGCCTTCGAGCCCCATGGCGAGGGTGGCTTCGGCTACGACCCGGTGTTCTTCGTACCGGCACACAACGCCACGGTGGCCGAACTGCCGTCGGCGCTGAAGCATGAGCTCAGCCACCGCGGTCAGGCGTTGCGCAAGTTGTTGGCGGCGTTGCGACAGGGGTAGCGCTTTGCAGTGCGGGCTGTATCGTCCGCTGTGGTTGGTTGCCAGGGATGCAAAAACGGAGGGAGCCGTAAATGATTGAATGTGAGCAGTTGCAGCAGTGCCCGGTGTGGAAGAACTTCGGCACGCTCGCCGCCAATGTTTGGATCAACAATTACTGCAAGGGACCACGGCGCGAACGCTGCGCCCGCCTGCAGTTGTTTCGTTCCGGACAGGCCGTTCCGGCGGATCTGCTGCCCAATGGCACGCGTGCCGGTATTCGGCAATCAGTCTGAACGCTGGCGCAGCCAGGACGCCAGTTCCTCCGGCGGCAGCGGCCGGCTGTACAGATAACCTTGGATCTCGTCACAGCCGAGGCGGCGCAGGATAGCCAATTGCGCCGCGGTCTCCACACCCTCGGCAATCACCACCAGCCCGAGACTGTGCCCCAGGTTGACCACGCCGGAGGCGATGGCGCGGTCGTCGGCATCGTTCTCCAGTTCGCGCACGAAGGATTGATCCAGCTTGAGCTTGTGCAGCGGGAAGCGCTTCAGGTAGGCCAGGCTGGAGTAGCCGGTACCGAAGTCGTCCACGGCGATCTGCACGCCGAGCCGATCCAGTTGTTCCAATACCCTCAGGGTGTTTTCCAGATCCTGCGCCAGCAGGCTCTCGGTGATCTCCACCTCCAGATATTCGGGCTGCAGGTCGCTTGCATGGAGTGCATGCTGCACCGCTGCCAGAATATCGCCGAGGGAAAACTGCCGTGTCGAAACGTTCACCGCCATCACCATGGGCGGCAGGCCGGCCTCCTGCCAGGCCTTGTTCTGTCGGCAGGACTCCTGCAAGACCCAGGTGCCTAGCTGGCTGATCAGACCGCTCTCCTCGGCGATGGGGATGAACTTGGCCGGCGAGATGAAGCCCATTTGCGGATGCCGCCAGCGCAGCAGTGCCTCGACACCGATGACCTTGCCGCTGGCAAGATCGATTTGCGGCTGATAGTTGAGGGACAACTGGTTCTGCTCCAGTGCCGTGCGCAGGGCGCTCTCCAAGGTGAGACGCTCCATGGCCGCCTCGTTCAGTTCCGGCGTGAAGAAGTGATAGCGGTTGCGGCCGAGTTCCTTGGCCTTGTACATGGCGATATCGGAACTCTTCATCAGATCGTCGAAGTCGGCGCCATCGTTGGGATAGATGGCGATGCCGATGCTGGCCGTGATGTTGAGGGTGTGTCCGTCGATCACGAAGGGCTGACCCAGGCGCATGAGCAGATTGCGCGCCACATGGGCCGCGTTGGTCGCATCCGTGTGCCCGAGGACGATCAGGAATTCGTCACCACCCAGCCGGCCGACGGTGTCGGTATGGCGCAGGGCGGCGCGTATGCGCTGGGTGGCTTCTTGCAACAAAGTGTCGCCGCGCAAATGGCCCAAGGAATCATTGATGGTCTTGAAGTGATCGAGATCGAGGAACAGGAAGGCTGCCGCCGTATGGGCGCGCTCCGATTTGCTCAGGATCTGTTCGCCGCGGTCGCGCAGCAGGGTGCGGTTGGGCAGCTCGGTCAGCGGATCGTAATAGGCGAGATAGCGAATGCGCTCCTCGGCCTGCTTGTAGGCAGTGATGTCGGTGGAAACGGAGATGTACTTCGACACCTTGCCCTGGGTATCGTGTACGGCCGAGATGGACGCCAGTGCTGGATACAGCTCACCGCTCTTGCGTCGGTTCCACAGCTCGCCCTGCCAGTAACCCGTTTCATTGATGGCCTGCCACATGGCGGCATAGAACGGCTGGTCCTGGCGGCCGGACTTGATGGTGCGGATATGTTTGCCGATCACTTCGTCGGCTTCGTATCCGGTCACCTTCGTAAAGGCACGGTTGACGCTGATGATGCGTTCCTCGGCGTCGGTGATCACGATCAGCTCGCGGCTGTTGTCGAATACCAGGGCAGCGAGCTGCAATTGTTCGTCGGCCTGCCTCTGGCCAAACAGGCGCCCTATCTGGGCGGCCAACAGGCCGAGCAGACTGTGCTCCTCGGCGAGAAATGGGTGGTCTGCGACAGCCACGGGCACCTGCAGGTAGCCGGCTTCGATGGCGCCGATGCTGTGGCCATTGTGCATGATAGGTGCAGTGATGGCCGGGCCATTGCCGTGGCCGCCGACGCCGTAGTTCCTGTCGTTGAGGGTGATGCGCGCCCAGGCCTGTTCGGCATACTGCAATGCCGGCGGGATGCGTGCGGCGATCTGTTGCAGCATCTCTTCCAGTGACAGATCGTGCTGCGCGATGATCTCCGAGGTGTCGAGCAGACAGCGCATCTCCTTGACTCGTTTGTTGAGCTCGTGATTGCTCCGCTCCAGCGCCTGCTCGGCCTGATGGCGGCGCTCCTCGCGCAGGAAGTTGTCCAGGGCAAAGGAGATATCCAGCGCCATTTCGTCCAGCAGATGCACCAGATCAGCGCTGAACAGATTGGCCTCTCCGCCGTAAAGATTGAGGGAACCGATGACCTGGCCTTCGCGGCGCAGGGGGAAGGCGGCGGAGGCAAGGAAGCCGGCGGCACGGGCGCGCTCGTGCCAGGCCGCGGTGTGCGGGTCATGCAGGAAATCGTTGCACAGGTAGTGTTCCCCCTTGCGCATGGCCGTGGCCGTCGGACCCTGTCCCTGCGGCAGCGCCGGGTCCAGCGAGATGTGCAGATTGGCCAGGTAATCCTCCGGCATGTTGGCACTGGCGACGGGGCGGATTTGCATCTGCTCGTCGGCGAAGCCGATCCAGGCAGCCGAGAGGCCGCTGTTCTCCACCGCGATGGTACAGATACGTGGCAACAATTCATCCAGCGACTGGCTGCGCACGATGGCGGTGTTCGTATGACTCAGCGTGGCATAGAAATCGCTCAGGCGGCGACTGTGCCTTTCGGCCTGTTGCAGATCGAGGTTTTGTGCCGCCAGGCGTTGCATCAGGCGGGTGAATTGTTGTGACAACTGGGCGATTTCGTCGCGGCCGCTGATGTGGGGCAGTGGAGCGGCATCGGCGTGTCCGAGCTGGATGGCCGTAGTCAGCTGCTCGATGCGGCGTACCAGGAAGAAGTGCAGATACAGCCAGAACAGGCCGGCAATGAACACTGCGCCGATGAAGCTGTAGATGGCGTGCCAAGTGGCATTATGGTAGGCCTGTGCCAGTTGCGGCGCAGCGTCATAGACAAAGACCAGCGCGCCGATACGTGCCGCCCGCAGCTCTCCCGACTTCAGCGGCAGGCGCAGTGGATAGACCGCATGCAGCACCGTATTTGTGTCGTCGAACCGTCTTGCGCCGGCGAGGGTCTGACGCGTCCGTGCCAGCAGGGCGGTATCGGGGGCATCGGGGAGTGTCGTCAGGGAACGCTGCAGCAGACGGTAGTCGGTGCTGTACAGCACCTGATCCATTTCATCCACCAGCACGGCCCAGCGCAGATCCGGCTGCGTCACCACGCTCTGCAGGGTACGCCGCACACTTTCCCAGTCCTCGTGAGTGAGCGCATCGCGCAGCAGCATGGTGAGCTGGTTGCCGGAATGGGCGGCGCGCTGGCTGAGCTCCTGTTGGATGCCCGTGTCGGCCTGGCGCAGTTCGAGCAGGTAGAGGACGGCCAGCAGCGGCAGGCTGGAAAGGATCAGTGCCAGGGGGATGGTGCGGCGCAGGGGATAGAGCCAGTTCACGGTGCCGTGCCCAATCGGATCGACTGCAGTACCGGCTGCGACAACAGGCCGGCTTGCTGCATTACCTGCTGCATGCGCTGCATGGTGTGGTGCAGGCTGCCGGGCCCATCGCCGAGCAAGATATGTTGGCGTGGCTGCTCGGCGAGCTCCATCAGGTTCCAGGCGGCCATCAGGTCGGCGCTGTCGATCTGTATGCGGCGGCTCAATGTCCCTGCTGCGGCCTGCGGGTCACGCTGCAACTGGGTCAGCGCCTGAAAATAGGCCGTTTCGAGCGTTGCCAGCACCGTGCGATGGGAACGCAGGGTTTCTTCCCGCACCACCAGCACATCCACCACCTCGCCAGGCAGCGCGCGACTGGAAAATATCTCCCGCGCACCGGCTGCGAGCAGGCGGCTGCGCTGTGGGTCGAAGGTGATTACCGCATCGACCTTGCCGCTGCGGTAGGCGGCCTCATGCTCCTGCAGGGGAACATGGACGATGGTGAGATCCTGGCTGGACAGGCCGGCCTGCTCCAGCAGGCGTGCCAGCATGTAGGCACCGAGGGCGTTGGTCTCCACGCCGAGGCGTCGGCCGCGCAGCTGTTGCGGGGTGTCGATGCCGGGGCGTGCGAGCACCACGTCGGCGCCATGGGAGATGGAGAAAACCAGTATGATACGCAGGTCTGCGCCGCTCTCTGCCAGGTGCAGCGCCTCGTCCAGGGTGACGGCGGCGGCATCGATGGCACGGTTGCGGAAGGCGCGCAGTACGTCTTCGGTGTTGTCGAAGTCCACCAGCCGGATCGGGTGCCCGTCGAACAGCCCCAGATCGCGGGCATGATACAAAGCGAGATAACCGGGCCAGGGATTGCTGCCGATGCGCAAGGTCGGCGCCGGGCTGCAACTGAGCAGGGCGATGGACAGGGCCAGCAACAGGCCGATGCGCATTGGATGGCGTATGGGCATCATCGGGATATAACAATTTTTCCTACAGTATACAGAGGATTGCCGGGAATCCAGTGCCGGGATCGAGGTTATTGATGTTTCGTTTTTCCGCCCCGCCGCCGCTCAGTCTTTACGTGCATGTGCCCTGGTGTGTGCGCAAGTGTCCCTATTGCGATTTCAACTCCCACGAGTTGAAGGGTGATATCCCGGAAGCGGCCTACGTCGATGCGCTGCTGGGGGATCTCGAACAGGATTTGCCGGCGGTGTGGGGGCGGCCGGTGTCCAGCGTGTTTATCGGCGGCGGTACGCCCAGCCTGTTGTCGCCGGAGGCATTGGACCGCCTGCTCTCCGGTTTGCGCGCGCGCCTCAGGCTGGCGCCCGACGCGGAGATTACCCTGGAGGCCAATCCGGGCACGGTGGAGGCGGGCCGCTTCGAGGAGTTCCACGCCGCCGGCATCAACCGCCTGTCCATCGGCGTGCAGAGTTTTGATGATGACACACTGCAGCGTCTCGGTCGCATCCATGGCCGGCGCGAGGCGTTGCGTGCGGCGGAGGCCGCTCACCACGCCGGTTTTGACAATTTCAATCTGGACCTGATGTTCGGTCTGCCTGCGCAGTCGCTGGCGCGTGGCATTGATGACATTGCCACGGCACTGGCGCTGGAGCCGACGCACATCTCCTACTATCAGCTCACGCTGGAGCCCAACACCGCCTTCCATCACCGTCCGCCCGCGCTGCCGCCGGAAGAGGAGATCGAGGCCATCCAGCGCCAGGGCCAGGCGCGTCTGGCCGCTGCCGGCTATGCTCAGTACGAGGTGTCCGCCTATGCGCGCGCCGGGCGGCAGTGCCGTCACAACCTGAACTACTGGCACTTCGGCGACTATCTCGGTATCGGTGCCGGCGCCCATGCCAAGATCACCCATGCGCCGGAAGGGCGCATCGAACGGTTGTGGAAGAAGCGCCACCCGCGTGATTACCTGGCGGCCGCAGACAAGGTGGAGGGACGTGCGACCTTGCGCCGCAGCGACGCGGCGTTCGAATTCATGATGAATGCGCTGCGTCTGGTGGAGGGTTTCGACACCGGGTTGTTTGGCCAGCGTACCGGCCTGGCCATCAGCGCAGTGACGCCAGCCCTGCAGGAGGCGGAGCGGCGCGGGCTGATCGAGTGGGATGCCAAACGCGTGCGGCCGACCGGGCGGGGCCGCGATTTTCTCAACGACCTGATCGAGCTGTTTCTGGACGGCGATGAGTGACGAAAGCGATTACCAGCCCATCGAATGTGGCCTGTATTCCGAGTACGAGGTGGCCATCATGCAGCGCCGACGCTGGCGCATGCACTGGCGCGACGAGACCGGCAACGATCACCTGGAGACCCTGCGCCCCACCGACCTGCAAACGCGCCAGGGTCAGGAGTTCATGCTTGCGGTCACCGATGGCGGTGCCGAACGCTGCATCCGTCTGGATCGCATCATCAGAATCGAAAATCTTGCAGGAGAGAAATAATGGGTGGCGGTGAACTGCTTTCCCTGTTGATCAACATCGGTGTGGGCGCCTACTTCGCCTGGTATTACCCGCGCAGCGTGCGTGGCAGGCTGGAGCGCATGCCGCGCATCTTCACCGTGTTGAACAAGGTGCTGCCGCCGCTGGGCTATCTGCTCATCGCGCTGTCGGTGATCTATGCCCTGCTGCGTGTCGGCGACGTGCTGTGATTGCCCCGCGGCATTGACCCGGTGGGCAACGGGGGCGCACGGCGCCCCCGCCCGCCTCAATCCATGTAGCTGATGGCCTCGGTACCCGGGTCCGGCAGGCCGGCGATGCGCCAGGCCTCGCGTGCGCCATGGAACAGCCGCTCCACGCAGTGCTGATCCAGTTCGCTGTTCAGGCAGGCCAGGTGCATAGGCGGCGGCGCGCCGTACTGCACGAAGTGTTCGCGCAAATAGCGGATCACGCGCCAATGCTCTTCTCCCAGACGCCCCAGGCCGTCGGCGATGGCCAGGTTCTGCGCCATCTGTTCGGTCCAGCGTCCGCTGTCGCACTCCATGCCGGGGCGGACATTGCGCAGTACTTCATGTTCGGTGGTCATGGCACACCTCCCGGGTTATCCGTCAGCCAAAAAACCTACCTTTTGTATCAAGTATAGCCGGTGGTGGCGCCGATCAAGGGGGAGCCGGAAAGGGGCGGGGCTGAACGTCGCCCGGCGGCGTCAGCCGGGCGCGCAACTGGCCGCAGCCGCCGTCGATGTCCTGCCCGGCGGAGTTGCGCAGTTTGGTGAGCACGCCGTGGCGGTGCAGGTAGCTGGCCATCGCCGCGGTGTGCTCCGCCGTCGGACGGCGGTGGCCCATGCCCTCGTTGCTGTTGTAGGGAATCAGGTTCATCACCGCGTACTTCCCCCTGAGCAGGCGCACGATGCCTTCCATCTCCTCCGGCGTATCGTTGATGCCTTCGAGCAGGGTCCACTGGTACTGGACGGGGTAGCGCGTGGCGCGGGCGTAGCGCTCGCCTTCTTCCACCAGCTCGGCCGGGTCGATGCGCGGTGCCTTGGGCAGCAGGCGGGCGCGCAATTCGGCATTGGTGGTGTGCAGCGACAGGGCCAGCGCCGGTTTCACCGTGCCCTGCGGCAGGCGTGCGAACACGCGCCGATCGCCCACGGTGGAAAACACCAGATTGTTGTAACCCACGGCGCCCAGGGTGCCGAGCAGTTCGATGGCCTCCAGCACGTTGTCCAGGTTGTGGGCCGGCTCGCCCATGCCCATGAACACCACCTTCTTCACCGGCCGCCGCCGCCGCGCCAACGCCACCTGCGCCACGATCTCCGCGCTGCTCAGCTGCCGCAGCAGACCGTCGCGCCCGGTCATGCAGAATACGCAGCCCACGGCGCAACCCACCTGGGTCGACACACACACGCCGCCGCGTGGCAGCAGCACGCTTTCCACCGTCTGGCCGTCGCCCAGTTCCACCAGCAGGCGCACCGAGTCGTCGGCGCCGGGATGGGAGGAGCGCACCCGGGCCAGGTGTTCCAGTGCCGCGTGAATCTCCGGCAAGGCCCGGCGCAGCGTCAGCGGCATCACGTCTTCCACCGCCTGTCGTTTCGTGCCGAGCGGCAGCGCCTGCAGCCAGGCGCGCAGGAAGCGCGCCTCGTGGGCGGGCCTGGCGCCGTGATGGCGTAAAAGCTGGCGCAGATCGTCGATACGCATGGGGAGCGCATGATAGCCGGAAACCTCTGCGCGCTCCTTATCCACAGCGGGGGAGCCGGGAGGGCGCGTATAGTTAAGCCATGGCAGACGACACCCCCCTCCTGCTGTTCGGCGCCTGCGACCGCCACAACTTCGGCGATCTGCTGTTCCCCCACATCGCCGCCGCCCTGTTGCCGGGGCGCCGGTTGATTCACGCCGGCCTCGCCGCGCGCGATCTGCGCCCATACGGCGGCCACCAGACCCGGGCCATCGCGCCACTGGCGCTGGAGCTGCGCGACCAGCCGCTCCATATCCTCCACGTCGGCGGCGAACTGCTCACCTGCGATGCCTGGCAGGCGGCGGTGATGCTGCAGACGCCGGAGCAGGCGCAGGAGATGATCGCCCGCTGCGAGCATGATCCCGCGCAGCGCCGCGCCTGGGCCGCGCGGACCCTCGGTCTCGGCGACGAGGCGCCGTACTGCATCGCCCGTGAGCTGTTTCCTGCGGCGAAGCCGGTGAGTTATTGCGCGGTCGGCGGTGTGGAGCTCGCGGATCGTCCGGCTGAACTGCGCAGGGAAGTGCTGGCGAAGCTGCATGCGGCAGACGGCGTGGGTGTGCGCGACAAGGTGACGCACGCCCATCTCGCGGCGGCGGGCATCGCCGCCATCCTGCTGCCCGACCCGGCAGTGATGGTGCGGGAATTGTTCGACGCTGAAATCCAGCGGCATGCCCGCCACGGCGAAGCGGCGCAGGTGCGCGCCGCCTTTCCGCAGGGTTATCTCGCCGTGCAATTCAGCGCCGACTTCGGTGATGACGCGACGCTGCGCATCATTGCCGCGCAACTCGACGCGATCGCCCGCGCCAGCGGATTCACCATCGTCCTGTTTCGCGCCGGTGCCGCGCCCTGGCACGATGACCTCGCCTGTTACCGTCGCCTCGCCGCCTGGATGCACGCCCCCGCGATCTGGTTGTTCAGTTCGCTGCACCTGTGGGATATCTGCGCCCTCATCGCGCACAGCCGTGGCTATTGCGGCAGCAGTCTGCACGGCCGGATCGTCGCCATGGCGCATGGCCTGCCGCGCATCAATGTACGGCAGCCGGCGCCGACAGAAATCCCCGCCAAGCAGAAGGCTTATTGCGCCAGTTGGGAGCTGCCGGGTCTGCCCGTGCAGGTGGCGGCGGGAGAGATCGCCGCCGCCTGGTCTGCAGCATCGGCCGTGCCACAGGCCATGCTGCGACAACACGCGGCAGAAATGGCCCAGGAATATCGTGGTTGTTTCGCAGCGCTTGCCGCGGGCCTGGCGTGACGGCACATACGCCACTTCCGTCGCCACTTTAAGGAAGGTCTGAATAAGTCCATCCTGGACTTCTCAGGTCGCTCCCGCCCCTCCATGGGCTGCGCGACATAAGTCCATCCGTGGACAAAACCACGCCAATCGAAAAGTGTGATTTTCGATTGGCTTCATTTTCCAACGACTTATCGTCGTTGGAAAATGGCGGCACATCCCTGTGCCGCGGAAGCTCTGAACTTGTTCAGAGCTTCCTTTAATCTCGGTTTAAGTTTCACTCGCCATACTTCCCGCCACTGAAATGGTTGCGGGAAATATGTCATGCAATTAACCCCTGTCGTGTTGGCACTGTGCCTGGCGCTGGCCGCCACCAGCGGCCAGGCTGCCGCGGATGAGACGCTTGCGGCGCCGCTGGTGGGCATCAGCGCCGAGCTGAGCCTGAATGATGTCTACGTGGCGGCACTGGGCGGCGACCCGCGCAGCGGCATCGCCGAGGCCTCCCGTCAGGAGGCCGCGGCGCTGGCGGCGCGCGCCGACAGCCTGCTGGCCGGCGCGCCGGCGCTGGTCGTGCGACACCAGACCGATCAGGCCGGCACCGACCGCGGCCTGCGCGAGTGGGAGGCGAATCTGGAGTTGCCGCTGTGGCGCTGGGGCCAGCGCGCGGCGAGCCGCAACCAGGCGCTGAGCACGGGTGAGCTGGCCGGCGCCCAGGGACAGGCGCTGCGGCTGGAGGTGGCCGGTCGTGTGCGCGATGTGCTGTGGTCGCTGGCGCTGGCCGAAGAACAGCGTCATCTGGCCGAGCAGGCCTGGCACACCGCGCAGGCCCTGGAGCAGGACGTGCAGCGCCGGGTCGAGGCCGGGGATCTGGCCGAGGCCGATCTGCTGCTGGCGCGCGATGAAACCCTGGCCAGGCAGGACGAGTATCTGCTCGCCGTGAGCGAGGTACGCACGGCGGAGAAGCGCTATCTGTTGCTGTCCGGTCTGCCGCAGCGGCCGGCCGAGTTCAGCGAAGTGCAAAGCGCCCGTCGCCGCATCGAGGCGGATCACCCCTTGCTGCTGGAGGCGCAGCGCCGTGTCGAGCAGGCGCAGGCGGAATTGCAGCGCGCGCGCGCGTCAGGCAGTGACAATCCCATGCTCATCGTGGGAACCCGGCGTGATCAGGAACCGGTGACGGAGACCACCCACGACAGCATCGGCGTGTCGTTGCGCCTGCCCTTCGGCGGCGGCGCTCACGCCGGACCGGCCATTGCGGCGGCCAACAATCAGTTGGTGCAGGCGCAGAGCGAACAGCTGGCGCTGCAACGCGAACTGGAACTTGCCTTGCACGACGCGCAGCAGGCGTTGACGACGTTGCGCAGCGAGCTGGAGCTGGCACGGCAGCAGCACCAGATGGCGCAGGAAAACCTGCGCATGGCGCGCCTGGCATTCGATCTGGGCGAAATCGATCTGGTGCAGCGCCTGCGCGTACAGACCCGCGCCGATGCCGCCGAACGAACCCTCAACATGCGCAAGCTGCAAGTGCAGCAGGCGATCGCCCGCTACAACCAAGTTGTTGGAGAAACGTTATGAAGTCCCTGTTGTCTCTCTTCGTCCTGGCCGGAATGCTGCCTCTGTCGCTTCATGCCGCCGACCTGCCCGCCGAGGATGTGGTCATGACACCGGCCCAGCAGCAGACGCTGGGGATTACCACGCTGGAGCCTGAGGCGGTGAGCACGGTGGCCGGCCAGGAACTGCCGGCGCTGGTGACGGTGGCGCCGGATCAGGTGCATCTGATCACGGCACCGCAGGCCGGCCTGCTGGAATACATGCCCAGCGCGGTGGGTGACGAGGTGGTAGAAGGCCAGGTCATCGCCCGCCTCAAGAGTCCCGAGCTGGTCAGCCTGCAGCGTGATTTCCTGCAAACGCTGAGTCAGCAGCGTCTGGCCCAGACCGCCATGACACGTGACGAGATGCTGTTCAAGGAAGGCGTCATTGCCCGTCGTCGCTATCTGGAAACCCAGAGCGCGTTCGAGGAAATGAGTGCGGCGCTGGAGGAGCGGCGTCAGGCGTTGTTGCTGGCGGGCATGGCGGCGCGGGATATCGCCGCGCTGCAACAGAATCGCCGCCTGACGACCACGCTGCAGGTGCGCGCGCCGATGACCGGCGTGGTCATCGAACGTCTCGCCGAACCGGGCCAGCGCCTCACCATGAGCGATCCCATCTACCGCCTCGCCAATCTCGACCCGCTGTGGCTGGAGATCCGCGTGCCGCTGGAGCAGTTGCCCAGCCTGGCGGCCGGCGCCGAGGTCAAGGTGGCGGGGCTGGGTGCGGCGGGGCGCCTGTTGAGCGTGGGCCGCGACGTCGATGCGGCGAGCCAGACGGTGCGGGTGCGCGCCGAACTGACCAGCGGTTCCGGCGCCCTGCGGCCCGGCCAGTATGTGCAGGCCTCCATCGCCGGCGTGGCCGGCACGGATCGCTATCAGCTGCCCGCCGCCGCCGTGGTGCGCAGCGGCCAGCACAGCATCGTGTTCGTGCAGACGGCGACGGGCTTCTCGCCGCGCATCGTCGAGGTGCTGGGCACGCAGGACGGCAAGACCGTATTCGTCGCCAAATTCGCGCCGCACGAGCGCGTCGCGGTTACCGGCCTGGCGGCCGTGAAGGGCGCCGCCATGGGCCTCGGCGGGGGTGAGTGATGCTGGCGCGCCTGATTCAGTTTGCCCTGACCCAGCGCCTGCTGGCGCTGCTGGCGGTGCTGGTGTTGATCGGTGCGGGAACGCTGGCATTCCAGAACATCCCCATCGATGCCTTTCCGGACATCTCCTCGACGCAGGTGAAGATCATCATCAAGGCGCCGGGCATGACGCCGGAGGAAGTCGAGCAGCGCATCACCGCGCCCATCGAGGTGGAGATGCTGGGCATCCCGCATCAGGTGATGCTGCGCTCCGTGGCCAAGTACGCCCTGACCGACATCACCGTCGATTTCGAGGACGGCACCGACATCTACTGGGCGCGGCAGCAGGTGGCCGAGCGGCTGAATGCCATCTGGGCGGATCTGCCCGCGGACATCAGCGGCGGCATGGCGCCGATGACCACGCCGCTGGGCGAGATGTTCATGTTCACCATCGAAGGCGACACGCTGGATGCGATGGAAAAACGCAGCCTGCTCGACTGGACCATCCGCCCGGCCTTGCGCACCGTTCCGGGTGTGGCGGACGTCAACGCCCTCGGCGGTCTGGTGCGCGCCTATGAAGTGGTGCCGGATGCCGCACGCATGAACGCGCGCGGTGTCGGCATGACCGAGCTGGTGGCGGCGCTGGAGGAAAACAACCGCAACGACGGCGCCGGCCGCCTCAGCGAGGGCGACGAGGCCCTGCTGGTACGCGCCGAGGGACGCATCCGCTCCGTGGAAGACGTGCGCGCCATCGTGGTCAAGATGGCGGCGGGCGTGCCGGTGCGCGTGGGCGAAATCGCCACGGTGCGTATCGGCGCCATCACGCGCTATGGCGCGGTGACGCGCAATGGTGAGGGCGAGGCGGTCGAAGGTCTGGTGCTCGGCCTGCGCGGCGCCAATGCACGCACGGTGGTGGAAGGGGTGCAGGCCAAGCTGGACGAGCTGGCGCCGACGCTGCCGCAGGGCATCACCATCAACGTGTTCTACAACCGCGGCGACCTGGTGGAGAAAGCCGTGCACACGGTGAGCAAGGCGCTCACCGAGGCCATCGTCCTGGTACTGGTCCTGCTGGTGCTGTTCCTCGGCAATCTGCGCGCCGCGCTGACCGTGGCACTGGTATTGCCGCTGGCGGCGCTGGCCACCTTCATCCTGATGCGCCAGTTCGGCATGTCCGCCAACCTGATGAGCCTGGGCGGCCTGGCCATCGCCATCGGCATGCTGGTGGACGCGGCGGTGGTGGTGGTGGAGAACATCGTCACCCATCTCGCCCACGGCGAGCAGCAGCAGCGCCTGCCGCGCCTGCACCTGATCTATCGCGCCGTGCGCGAGGTGAGCGTGCCGGTGACCTCCGGCATTCTGATCATCATCATCGTGTTCCTGCCCCTGCTGACCCTGCAGGGTCTGGAGGGCAAGCTGTTCATTCCGGTCGCCCTCACCATCGTCTTCGCCCTGGCCGGATCGCTGCTGCTATCGCTGACGGCGATTCCGGTGCTGGCGTCGTTCCTGCTGAAGAAGGTCGGCCATGAGGACCCGTGGGTGGTGCGGCAGGTGAACCGCCACTACATGCCGCTGCTGCGCTGGTGTCTGGCCAAGCCGCAGCCGATCATCATCGGCGCCCTGGTGCTGCTGCTGGTGACCGGCGTCGTCTACACCCGCATCGGCAAGACGTTCATGCCCACCATGGACGAAGGCAGCCTGCTGGTGCAGCTGGAAAAGCTGCCGTCCATCAACCTGGAGCAGTCGGTGGCGCTGGACCTGCGCGTGCAGCGTGCGCTGCTGGAGAAGGTTCCGGAGATCACCGGCGTGATCGCCCGCGTCGGCTCCGATGAACTGGGCCTCGACCCGATGGGCCTGAACGACACCGACAGCTTTCTGGTGCTGAAGCCGCAGGACGAGTGGCGCATGGAAACCAAGGAAGAGCTGATCGATGCCATCCGCCAGGTGATGAACGACATTCCGGGCCTCAACTATGGCTTCACCCAACCCATCGAGATGCGCATCTCCGAGATGCTGACCGGCGTGCGCGGCGATGTCGCCGTGAAGATCTTCGGCACCGATGTCACCGAGCTGGATGCCCAGGCGCGGCGGATCGCCGCCCTGCTGAACGGCATCCCCGGCGCGGAGGACGTGCGCACGGCGGAAAATTCCGGCGTGCAGTATCTGCAGGTCGTCATCGACCGGCTGGCTGCGGGCCGCCTCGGCCTGTCGATCAATGAACTGGAAAACATGATGCGGGCACAGGTCGAGGGCATCACGATCGGCACCGTGCATGAGGGGGCGCGCCGTACGCCGCTGATCCTGCGCGGCAGCGAGGACCTGCGCGCCGCGCCGGAGCGTTTCGCCGCCATGCAGGTGACCCTGCCGGACGGGCGCAACATCCCATTGACCACCATCGCCACCCTGCAGCGGGTGGAGGGGCCGGTGAAGGTGGCGCGCGAGAAGGCGGCGCGCTATACGGTGGTGGTGGCCAATGTGCGTGGCCGCGATCTGGTGGGTTTCGTCGACGAGGCCAAGGCCAGGGTCGCCGAGCAGATCAAGCTGCCGACCGGCTACTACGTCGAGTGGGGCGGCCAGTTCGAGAACCAGCAGCGCGCCGCGCGCCGTCTGTCCATCGTGGTGCCGGTGGCCATCGGCCTGATCTTCCTGCTGTTGTTCTCCACCTTCGGCACCGTGCGTCAGGCGGCGCTGGTGCTGACCAATATCCCGTTTGCGATGATCGGCGGCGTGTTCTCGCTCTGGCTGGCCGGCGAATATCTGTCGGTGCCGGCATCGGTGGGCTTCATCGCGCTGCTGGGCATCGCCGTGCTGAACGGCGTGGTGATGGTGACCTATTTCAACCAGCTGCGCGCCCATGGCATGGCCCTGGCCGACGTGGTGATCGAGGGGGCACGCCGCCGCCTGCGGCCGGTGTTGATGACCGCCAGCATCGCCGCCTTCGGACTGGTGCCGCTGCTGTTCGCCAGCGGCCCCGGTTCGGAGATCCAGCGGCCGCTGGCCATCGTGGTCATCGGCGGCCTGGTGACCTCCACCCTGCTGACCTTGATCCTGCTGCCGATCCTGTACCGTCGTTTCGGCGTGGAACGCTAGGAGTCCCACATGCAAGAGTGTCTATTGGTAATCGTTACGACACCCTCCATCGAGGAGTCGGTGGTGGACTGGCTGCTGGCACAGGAACAGCTGTCGGGCTTCAGCAGCTCGCGTATCGACGGTCACGGCAGCCGGCAGTCGGAACTGTCGCTGGCCGAGCAGGTGATGGGGCGCCAGCGCAAGGTGATGTTCCATGTCCATACCGACTGCACGGCGGTGAACCCGTTGCTCGATGCCCTGCGCCGTGATTTCAAGGGGGCAGGATTGCACTACTGGGTCATGCCGTTGCTGGATGCCGGGCGTATCGAGTGATGACGGCCGCAGCATGACGGGCGGCGGATAGTCGGTGCTGTTGATCAGGCGCGGATGCCCCCTCACCAGCCCTCCCCCGAGGGGGAGGGAGTAGACGTGCCATGTAGATGGGTGAAGCAACGCGTAACCCATCGATGCAATGTTTGATGTCGGCAGGATGGGTTGCGCTGCGCTCCACCCATCCTTGTATTGTGACCGAGCAGTTGATGTACTCGGGTTTGCTCGAGGGGAAGACCGGACGCCGTACCCACCTGCCTCGATGCCTACGCTTGTTCGGTCAGCGCCGGCGGCAGCGGTTCCGGTTCCTTCGGCAGGTGCCAGGCGACGATGGTGGTGGCGAGCACCACCAGCACGCCGAGGCTGAGCACGGCGGCGACCGGGTCGATGTGCTGCGTCAGCGCCAGGGTGTAGAGGCCGGTGCCGGCCAGCATGGCCAGATTCTCGAAGAAGTTCTGGATCGCCACGGCACCGCCGGCGCCGATGGTGCGGTGGCCGATGTCCTGCAGCGCGGCATTGATCGGCACCACGAAGATGCCGCCGGTCACGCCGATGAGCAGCAGCACGACCTTGGCCCACAGCGGATCGGAGGTGATGCCGAGGAGCAGGATGCAGCAGCCCATCAGATAGGCGGCGAGGCGCGCGCGGCGCAGCCGTTCGATGGGCACCAGCCAGGGTACCACCACGGCACCGAGCGCGATGCCGATGGCGATGAATACCGTGAGGTTGGCGATGTCGGAGGTGTTGTGCGTCAGCAGCACCGCCGGTGCCCAGGTCACCAACATCACGCGCAGCACCACCGCGGCGGCCCAGAAGATCGCCGCGCCGAGCATGGAGAAGCGCGCGCGCGAGGTGGTGAAGAAGCCGCCCATCATGGCGAAGAAGTGGCGCACGGCGGGACGTTCGTCGCGCGGCTTGGTGGCGGTCTGCGGAATGAACAGGGTGGCGAGCAGCGATACCACGTAGGAAGCGATGATCAGCGCCAGCGCCCCGCCGATGCTGCGATCCGCCACGCCGGCGCCGATCACCGCGCCGAGCACGATGGCGACGATGGTGGAGCCTTCCACCCAGCCGTTGGCCTTGACCAGATTCTCATGACCAACGAGGTCGGGCAGGATGCCGTACTTGGCCGGACCGTACACGGCGGCGCCGATGCCGACCACAGCGTAGGCCAGCAGCGGGTCGATCCCGACGAGCAGCAGCAACGCGCCCGCCGCCTTGAGGCCATTGCCCCAGGTGAGTACGCGGCCCTTGGCGTGCCGGTCGGCGAAGCGGCCCACCCACGGTGCCAGCACCACGAAGGCGATGAGGAAGGAAGCCTGCAAGGCCGGCTTGTACCATTCGCCGTAACCGCCGCTCTGCGTGATCATCGCAAAGGCGGTGAACAGGATGGCGTTGTCGGCAAAGGCGGTGAGGAACTGCGCAAACAGCAGGGTATGGATGGAGCGGTTCATGCCACGTCCTCCTCGTCGATGAATTGCTCTTCGGCCATGGTCTTCACCGCCGGGTAGTCGATCTTGCCGGTGCCGAGCAGCGGCAGCTGGCGCACGCTCAGGATCTTCTTCGGCACGTTGATTTCGGCGATGCCCGCCGCCTTGGCGGCGGCGAGCAGCGCGCCGCGCTCGGCGTTCGCCTGTTCGGTGAGCAGGATCAGTTGTTCGCCCTTGGCCTTGTCGGGCAGGGCAACCACGGCATGGGCGTGCCCCGGCCAGGTCTTCGCCACCAGCTCTTCAACGGCAGTGAGCGACACCATCTCGCCGCCGATCTTGGCGAAGCGCTTGGCACGGCCCTGGATGCGGATGAAACCGTCGCCGTCGATGGTGACGATGTCGCCGGTGTCATACCAGCCCTGGCCCAGCTCGCACTCCGCCGGCACCAGCACGCCGGGATTGGCGTGCAGCAGGTAGCCGAGCATCACGTTGGGGCCGTGCACGAACAGGCGCCCGCCTTCCTTCACGCCGGGCACCGGCTGCAAATGATAGCGGATGCCCGGCAGCAGGCGGCCGACGCTGCCGACGGCGTGATCCATCGGTGTGTTGGCGGAGAGCACCGGCGCGGTCTCGGTGGCGCCGTAGCCCTCGAAGATGCGCACGCCGAATTTCTCCGCCCATACGCGGCGCGTCTCCTCCTGCAGTTTTTCCGCACCGGCGAAGACGTAGCGCACCGAGTAGAAATCGTAGGGATGGGCGAAGCGCGCATAGCCGGCGAGGAAGGTGTTGGTGCCGAACAGCACGGTGGCGTTCACGTCGTAGGCGATCTCCGGCACGATGCGGTAGTGCAGCGGCGAGGGATAGAAGAAGGTTTTCATGCCGGAGAACAGCGGCAGCAGCGTGCCGGCGGTGAGGCCGAAGGAGTGAAACAGCGGCAGGGCGTTGAGAATGATGTCCTGCGCCGAGAAGTCCACGCGCGCGGCGAGCTGTTCGCGGTTGGCGAGCAGGTTGGCGTGGGACAGCACCACGCCCTTGGGCGCGCCCTCGGAGCCGGAGGTGAACAGCACCACCGCCGGCGCGTCCGGATCGGTGGCGCCGCCGTTTCTGTAGTAGGCCCAGGAGGCCAGGCGCGACAGCGCCAGGCCGTTGAGTTTGTCCAGCGGGGTGATGTGTTTGGCCAGGTCTTCCAGGTAGACCAGCTTGACCTGCTCCTCCAGCTGGCGCACGGCGTCGCCCAACTTGGCGGCGTCGATGAAGCGGCGCGAGGTGATGACGGTCCTGATCTGCGCCGTTTCGCAGGCCGAGCGCATGCCGTTGGCGCCGATGGTGTAGTTGAGCATCGCCGGGACACGACCGTAGGCATGCAGGCCGAGGAAGGCGGCGACGGTGCTGGTCATGCTGGGCAGCAGCAGGCCGACGTATTCGCCGTGCTTCGCCTTCTGCGCGATGACGTCGCCCAGCACGAAGGCGGCGGCGATGAGCTTGTTGTAGGTCAGCGGCCGGCGCTGGATGTCCTCGACGATGACGTGGCTGCCGCCGTGAACCTTGCGCGCATCGAGCAGTGCCTGGAACAGGGTGCGGCGGTAGTTGCTGGTGGCGAACATCATTTCGGTCATGATCTCGGCCAGGGCACGGCCGGCCGCCTTGCGGCGGGCGCGGCCGCGAATCTCGGCGGGCGGGGCGATGCGGCGCGGCTCCAGCACGGTGAGGGTGATCTGCGGAAACCAGCGCAGGCGCACGCGGCCGCGCAGGCGCGAGAACGGCGTGTACTGCGCGCCGTCGATGCGCACCGGCACCACCATCGCCTCCGACTTGTCGGCGACGAGGCCGGTGCCGTCGTAGATCTTCATCAGCGAGCCGGTGACGGTGATGCGCCCCTCGGGGAAGATCACTGCGCGGTTGTCTTGCTGCAGGTAGCGGATCAGCGACTTGGCCGACAGCGGGTTGGTCGGGTCCATGGGGAAAATCTTCGCCAGCGCCAGGAAGGGCTTGAGCAGCTTGTTCTGCGCGATGAAGGTGTTGACGGCGAAGGTGAGCGGGCCGGGGAGGAAGGCCACCAGCAGCACGGCATCGAGGAAGGAGGTGTGGTTGGCGACGATGAGCACGCGCCTGCCGCCCTGCTCCAGATTCTCCAGTCCCTTCACTTCCACCTGGTACAGCGCCTTGAGCAGCCAGCGCAGCGCGCGTTTGAACCATTCCATCGTTTTTCTCCTTTTTTCCTGTTGTTCCGATTCTCCTCTCCCGCCTCGGGGGAGGCTGGGAGGGGGTTATGCCTCAAATCCATGCAAAAAATTGTCGATGAGCATGTGCGCCATCTCGCCGGTGGACTGGCCGCCGGCCAGGTCCATGCGGTGGCGGATCTTCAGGGTGCAGATGCCATGCACGCTGGCCCACAGCACGCGCGCCGCCTGCTGGATCTCTTGCTCACTGCGGTGATCCGCCAGCGGCTTCAGCGCCACTTCCGCCAGGCCGAATACCTTGCTCAGTTTCATCACATACCAGTCGGGCAGGGCGTTGCCTTTGTCGGTCACGTACTCGAACAGCATGTTCCAACGCGGCGTCTCCGCCTCGGCGTAGGCGATGTAGGCATCGGCCAGGGCCAGCAGGCTGGCGCGCGTGTCGGCGCCGGGAGCGCGGCGGGCGCGCATCCACTCGTACAGCGCGTCGAGGGTGCGGCCGTTCACCTGCAAGACCAGGTCGTCCAGGTTCTCGAATACCAGATACAGGGTGCCCACGGTGTAGTCGATGGCGGTGGCCACCTTGCGGGCGGACAGGCCCTTGTAGCCCTCGGCCGCGACGATGGCCTCGGCGGCGTTGAGGGCCATCTGGCGGATTTCTTCCCGGCTGTGGTCGCTGCGTCGTGCCATCTGTCTTGCCCTGCTGCTGAATGTTGGAAGCCAGTGTAGCGGAGTATTGAACACCGTTCAATTGTGTGCTACAAAATAATTGAACGATGTTCAGTTGGCAAGAAACGAGGACTGGACAGCGTCATCACCCGCCCCGGCGGGTTTTTACAGCGGATTAATTGAACGATGTTTATTTAAGGAGGTCCATCATGGAAACAACCAAGGTTTGGACGGTCACGGGCAGGGCGCTGGCCCTGTGCCTCGGTCTGCTGGCGGGCGGTCTGGCCCAGGCAGCGGGCCTGCTCACCCCGGCGGACGGCAGTCTGCCGGCGCTGGCGCTGAAGGAGCACCACGTCAACGTGGTGGTGGAGGACGGCTACGCGGTCACCACCGTGGAACAGGTGTTTCACAACCCCCACGACCGCGACCTGGAGGCGATCTACTCCTTCCCGGTGCCGGAGCACGGCGCGGTGGGCGAGTTCACCCTGTGGATCGACGGCAAGCCGGTGATCGGCGAGGTGCTGGAGAAGAAGGAGGCGCGCCGCGTCTATGAGGAGGAAAAGGCCGCCGGGCGCGATGCCGGCATCACCGAGAAGGACAGCTACAAGACCTTCGACATCAGCGTGTCCCCGGTGCGCGCCGGGCAGGATACCCGCACCCGCCTGGTGTACGTGCAGGCGGCCCACGTCGACACCGGCATCGGCCGCTATGTCTATCCGCTGGAAGAGGGCGGCGTCGACGAGGAGAAGCTGGCGTTCTGGACCGCCGACAGCAAGGTGACCGCAGCCTTCAGTTTCAACCTGCACCTCAAGTCCGGCTATCCGGTGGATGCCGTGCGCCTGCCCAACCAGCCCAATGCCCAGGTGCGCCAGGTCGGTCCCGGCGAATGGAAAGTGAGCATCGGCAATGGCGCCGCCGCGGTGCAGGAAGAGGGCAGCGTCCAGACCCCGGCCTTCAACCCGCAGGGGCAACAGGCCGGGGCGGTGTTCACCCTGGACCAGGACCTGGTGGTCTACTGGCGTCATCAGGTCGGCCTGCCCGGCAGCGTCGACCTCGTGACCTACAAGCCCGACGCCGGCAAGCGCGGCACCTTCATGCTCACCGTCACCCCCGGCGAGGACCTCAAGCCGATCAGCGAAGGCAGCGACTGGATCTTCGTGCTCGACATCTCCGGCTCCATGCAGGGCAAGTACGCCACCCTGGCCGATGGCGTGCAGCGCGCCCTGGGCAAGCTGCGTCCCGATGATCGCTTCCGCATCGTGTTGTTCAACGACCGCGCGCGGGAGCTGACCCGCGGCTACGTCAATGCCACGGCGGAGATGGTCAAGCGCTACAGCGCCGAGGTGATGCGTATTCAACCGCACAACGGCACCAACCTGTATGCCGGCGTGCAGATGGGGCTCGACTCCATCGATGCTGATCGCACCAGTGCCATCGTGCTGGTCACCGACGGTGTGGCCAATGTGGGCGAGACCGCGCAGCGCAAGTTCATCGAGATGATCAAGCGCAAGGACACGCGCCTGTTCACCTTCATCATGGGCAACAGCGCCAACCGTCCGCTGCTCGATGCGCTCACCAAGGCCTCCGGCGGTTTCGCCGTCAGCATCTCCAACAGCGACGACATCGTCGGCCAGCTGCTCACCGCCGTGAGCAAGGTCAGCCACGAGGCGCTGCACGGCGTGGAAGTGAAGATCGGCGGCGTGAAGGTGGCCGACCTGACGCCGAAAGAAATCGGCAGCCTGTATCGCGGCCAGCAGTTGATCGTCATGGGCCATTACTTCGACGGCGGCAACGCCAGGGTCGAAATCACCGGCCGCATCTCCGGCCAGCCCAAGACCTACAAGACCGAGTTCGCCTTCCCCCACCAGAGCAGGGACAACCCGGAACTGGAACGCCTGTGGGCCTACGCCGCCATCGAGGACATCCAGAGCGAGATGGAAGACTTCGGCGAGAACGCCGATCTCAAGCGCGCGGCCACCGACATCGCGTTAGAGTACGGGCTGGTCACCGACTACACCTCGATGATCGTCCTGCGCGAGGAACAGTTCGCCGCCCGCCACATCCAGCGCAGCAACCAGCAGCGCGTCGCCATCGAACAGGCCGCGCAGCAGCAGCGCGCGCAGAGCGCCCCGGTCTCGCGCCGCCTCGATACCCAGCAGCCGATGTACACCACCCCGCGTCCGAGCCACTCCAGCGGCGGTGGCGGCGGTGCCATCGACGGCTTCATGCTGCTCCTGCTGGCAGTGCTGGTGTTGCCGTCACTGATGGGCCGTTTGAGGAGTTCGGGGTAGAGTTCGGGGTCAGAGTAAAAGGAGTTCGTGAGGAGTTCGGGGTCAGAGTAAAAACTATTGCAATAGGAGTTCGGGGTCAGAGTAAAAACTATTGCAATAGTTTGATGGGCATAGAGGCACCATTATTGGGTGTCCTTTGTCAGCCCAACATAATATGGGCGGCGAGGTTGTTGACCTCGCCGCCCTTTGTTTTTCGAGGATCAGAACGGCGACGGCGCGGCGATGGTGAAGGAGCTTTCTTCCATGTATTGGCCGTCGGCGGTGCGTACGCGGATGTGGTAGGTGCCGGGGGTGAGGGTGTTGGGCACGGTCCACTTGTAGATCTGCCGGCCGGAGGAGCCGGCGGGGCCGAGGCCGCTGGCCAACGTTGCGACGGGTTGTTTGCCGGCGTCGAGCAGCTCCACGCTGACCGGTGCGGGCAGGTCGCAGAGCTGGGTCCAGAGGATGTCGTAGGACGCGCCGTGGTGCCAGGTGTAGTTGCTCTTCGGCGCTTCGAGGAACAGGTGTTTGCCGATGTGGAAGCGATCGCCCACGGTGACGGCGCTGTTGTCGAGGGTGGCGATGCGCGGCCGGAATCTGCCCATATCGAAGCCGAAGTGGACGTCGGTGTAGCCGCTCCAGGCATAGCTGCCGCTGTTGGGGATGTCGGCGACGATGCTGCGCCAGACGGTTTCACCGTTGGCCTCCATGAGATCGATCTTGACCCGTGTGTTGGCGGGCAGTGTGCTGTTCCAGCGGAATTCGTGCGGCTGGTTGGTGCACCAGGCGGCGTTGTTGGCCGGCTGGGTGAAGGTGAGGCTGCTGCTGACGGCGACGCTGACCGGATTGGCGATCTTGAACGAGCCGGTGCGGGCCAGCTGGTTGTCGGCGGTGCGCACGCGGATGTGATAGGTCCCCGGCGCCAGGTCGTCGGGCACGGTCCACTCATACCAGCGCGGCATGTGGTGCCCGGCGGTGGGCAGGCCGTCGGCGATGGTCAGCACCGGTTGTTGTGCGGCGTTGAGCAGTTCGAGGGTGGCCGGTGCCGGCAGGTCGCACAACTGGGTCCAGCGGATGGTGTATTGCGACCCCTTGCGCCAGGTGTGATTGCTCTGCGGGGCGTTGAGCATCAGCGGCTTGCCGAAATGCAGTGTCCCGCCCATCTGCACCACGCTGTTGTCGCTGCTCTTGATGCGCGGTCGCAGGCTGATCATGCCGGAGGAGAACTGTGCATTGGTCAGGCCGGGCCAGGTGTAACTGCCGGTGTCGGGCGCGTTGGCCGCGACGGCCTGCCACAGTGTCGTGCCGTCCGAGCGCATGAGGTCGATGGCGACGTGGCTGTTGGCCGGCAGCGTCGAGTTCCAGCGGAATTCATGCGATTGGTTGGTGCACCACGCCGTGTCGGTGGTCGGTGCGATGAAGTCCAGTCCGGGCGTGGCGGGTGTCGTATCGCTGTCCGGCGCCGCCTGTGCGCTGCCGTCGTCCGGCGTGGCCGCGGCGGCGGTGGGGCGTTGACCGCGTTCCCGCTCACTCTTGGCGGAGGGTTTTGCCCCGCTGCTTCTGGCGGCCCCGATGGTGAACGGTCGATCGCTGGTGTCGCTGTATTTGCGGTCGCGGCTCTGGATGCGCACGGTGTAGCTGCCGGCCTTGAGGTCCTGCGGTATGCGCCAGCTGGTCTTGCCCTGCGACAGGTTGATTGAGGCGGCGATGACCGCCACCTGGCGCTCGTCGCGCAGCAGCTGGATGGTGCCGGGGCCGGACACGCCGCTGGCCTGCCACTGCACCTGCAGGCGGCTGCCCGGCGCGAATGTCTCGCCGCCGTTGGGACTTTGCACGGTCAGCGTGGCGGTGCCGGGCGCTGCGCGGGAGGGTGCGCGTTCCGCTGCCTTGTCCGGGGCCGGTGTGCGGGTGGTGGCCTTCGGTGCGGCCGCCGGTGCTGGCGCAGCCCTGGGTGCGGTGTGGGCCGGTGCCACTGCCTTGGGTGCGGCCGGCGCGACCGTCCTGGGCGCGGCGGGCGTCGTGGTGCGCGGAGTTACGGTGGCGGGGAGGGGGCGTTTGAGCGTGCGGACCGGCGCTTCGTCTTCCACGGTCGGTTTGCTGTCTGTTTCGGCCGCCTGGAGCGGGCCGCCGAGTACGAGGCCGAGTGCGCCGAGCACCAGCCATGCGTGGTTGTAGCCGGAGCGTTTCATGTTCCCTCTCCCTTGCGCCTGGGGCGTTGCGTGGGCCACCGTCTCTGCGTACGGATTTTCCCAATGGCCTGATACTAGCACCGGCCCCGGTATCGTGCTGCGGGCGATCAGTCGCAGTAGGTCTTGATCTTCCGGCGCAGCGTCTCTTCCTGTTCCATCAGTCGGTTGTATTCGCTGGCCTTGTAGCCGGCGCGCATGCGCGCGCGCAGGTGTTCGAATTTCTCCTGGTAGTCGGCGCATTTCTCCGCCCGCTCCCGCCGCTCGCGGGTTTCACGTTGCGCCGCGGCGTCGCTGCGGGGGGGCGGGCGTTTCTTCGGTGCGGCCGGCGTGAAGCGCGGCACGGGCGGCGCTTCGTGGACGTTGTGATCGGGATCGATCTCCACCTCTTCGGCAGTGGCGCCGGCCGGGGCGGCATCGCCGTAGTGGATGCGGCCCTCGGCATCGGTCCAGCGCTGGAAGGTGGCGGCGTGAGCAGTGCCGGCGAGGAGCAGGGTGAGCAGGACGGTACTGTGAATGCGTGCGGGCATGGGCATCCTCCTTGATAGCCATGACGGGGACGATCCTGTCCCTGCGCGAGTATAGCTTCCCCGTGGCGGGGAAGCGCAAGCAGGTCAGTCGATGCGCTCGAAGATCAGATCCCACACGCCGTGGCCGAGGCGCTGGCCGCGCTGCTCGAACTTGGTGAGCGGGCGATAGTCGGGGCGCGGCACGTAATCGCCGCTGGGCGAGGTGTTGCGAAAGCCCGCGGCGACGTTCATCACTTCGAGCATGTGCCGGGCGTAGTCTTCCCAGTCGGTGGCCATGTGGAAGTGGCCGCCGATTTTCAGCTTGCGGCGCAGCAGCTGGACAAACTCTTCCTGCACGATGCGGCGCTTGTGGTGGCGCTTCTTGGGCCAGGGGTCGGCGAAGAACAGATACACCGCGTCCAGCGAGGCGTCGGCGATGCGCCGGGTGAGCACTTCCACCGCATCGTCGCGCATCACGCGCAAGTTGGTCAGTGCGAGTTCTTCTATCCTGAGCAGCAGGTGGCCGACACCGGGGGTATGCACCTCGATGCCGAGGTAGTCGATATCGGGATGGGCCTGGGCGATGGCGGCGAGGGAATCGCCGTTGCCGAAGCCGATTTCCAGGACGCGCGGCGCGCTGCGGCCGAAGATCGTAGCGAAGTCGAGCGGCGTCTCGCCGCACGGCACGCCGAAGCGCGGAAACAGTTCGTCCATGGCGCGCTGCTGGGCCGGGGTCAGGCGACCCTGGCGCAGGGTGTAGGAGCGGATGGCACGGTGCGGGCGTTCGGCTTCGGTCACGGCGGTTTCCTCGGGCGGGGCGCACATTTTAGGCGCTGTTGTGCGGCGGCAAAACCCCGCGCTTGGTGCCGTGCCCCGCCTGGAGTAGATTGGATGCCCATGTCGATACAACGGTAAACACTGTGGAAGACTCGATCATTGCGGAATTGACGGTCTGGTGGCGCGAGCTGGGTCACCTGTCCGCCTGGTATCAATTGGCGGTGTTGCTGCTGGCGGCGGCGGGTGCCTGGGCGGTGCACCGTTCCCTGGGCGGGCGCGATCTGGAAGCGCTCCGCGGCCTGCAGCGTTTCACCCTGCGCTCGGTGCAGCGGGTGATGTTTCCCTTCACCATGCTGCTCGGCGTGCTCATCGGCCGGGCCATCCTGCACGCGCTGGGCATTACCACCGCCGTGCTGAACCTGGCGGTGCCGCTGCTGCTGTCGCTGGCGGCCATCCGCGTCCTGGTGTACGGCCTGCGCAAGGGGTTTTCGGTGACACCCATGCTCAAGGCATGGGAGAACATCATCGGCTTCACCGTCTGGGCGCTGGTGGCCCTGCACCTGCTGGGCTGGCTGCCGGCGGTGCTGCAGGCGCTGGACGATCTGGCGATCACCTTCGGCAGCAATCGCATCTCGCTGCTGTCCGCGCTCAAGCTGGTCCTGCTGGTGGGCCTGTTGATGACGCTGGCGTTCTGGCTGTCCGGCGTGCTGGAACGGCGCATGAAGGCTTCACCCCACGTCACCCCGGCCCTGCAGGTGGCCCTGATCAAGTTCAGCAAATTCTTCCTGCTGACCCTGGCCGTGCTGCTGGCGCTCAATGCCGTGGGCATCGATCTCACGACGCTGACGGTATTCGGCGGCGCCCTCGGTGTCGGTATCGGTTTCGGTTTGCAGCGCATAGCCAGCAACTTCATCAGCGGTTTCATTCTGGTGCTGGATCGCTCCATCAAGCCGGGCGATGTGATTACCGTCGGCGACAGGTTCGGCTGGGTGGAGGAGCTGCGCGCACGCTATGTGGTGGTGCGCAACCGCGATGGTGTGGAAACCCTGATCCCCAATGAAAACCTGATCACCTCGGAGGTGATCAACTGGAGTTACACCGATCGCCATGTGCGGGTGCGCATCCCGGTGCAGATCAGCTACAAGGATGATCCGGAGCAGGCGATGGCGCTGATGTTGGAGGCGGTCAAGGCGTCCGATCGTGTCGTGGCCGAACCGGCACCATCGGTACGCCTGATGGAGTTTGCCGACAACGGCATCCTGCTGGAGCTGCGCGTGTGGATCGACGATCCGGAGGAGGGTGTGGGTACGGTGCGCTCGGCGATCAATCTGGCGATCTGGCGTGCCTTTCGGCAGGCCGGCATTTCCTTTCCCTATCCGCAGCGCGACCTGTACATCAAGGAGATGCCGCGCGGCTGAGGCTATCCGTCACGCCATAGCCGCAAGGTGCGCATTGCGCACCCTACGAAACCGCCGTTCTGGCGTTACGCAAACTCCCCCATGCAGGGGTGAGGCACGATCCATCGCTGTGTCGGTGGATCACACGGCGCAAACCCACCCTGCATTGAGCCTGTGTCAGAACCATTTCTTGAGGCGGAACAGCAGCAGCAATGCGGCGGCCAGCAGCAGCATCCCGCCGATGACCACGAAATAGCCGTAGCGGGTGTGCAGTTCCGGGATGTTGTCGAAGTTCATGCCGTAGATACCGGCGATCAGTGTGAGCGGCATGAAGATCACCGTGACCACGGTGAGTACACGGATGATTTCGTTGGTGCGGTGCGCCACGGCGGAGAAGTGCAGTTGCACCAGTGATTCCACCTCGTGTTGCTGGGTGAGGGCGAATTTTGTGACGCGGCGGATGTGCTCCAACAGGTCGGTGTAGCGCACGTTGAGGTGTTCGCTGATGTCGTCGCGCGCGCTGTCGCGCCAGGCCAGCACGGCATCTTCCTGCTCATCGCACAGGATCTCCAGCCGGCGCAGCTGGCTGCGATGGCCCATCACCAGATACCAGTCGTCGAAGGGGTGGCGCGGATTGAGCAGCTTGGTGGCCCACTCCTCCATCTGCAGGGTGAGCGGTTCGCGCAGGGCGAGAAAGCGATCCACCATGGTGCTGAGCAGCATGTGCATCAGTCCGGCCGGATCGATCGGTACACGGCCGGTGTGGCGCAGCAGGCGTTCCTTCACCCCCTGCAGCGAGCGGCTGTCGCCGGGCTGGATGGTGACCAGCAGGCGCTCGAACAGGAAGAAGGCGATGGGGCGGGTGGCGAACTCGCCCTCTTCCAGCTCCGGTGCCAGGCTGCGGAAGATCACCATGTCATAGTCGGAAGTCGCATCGAAGAACGACGGGTGCGCGGTGTTGAAGCTGTCGTTGATGTGGCGCTCGTGGATCTTGCGTTCGGTGAGCTGTTCCACCGTGGCGTACCAGTCCGGTTCCAGATCGCGGGTGAAATCCAGCCAGAGAAATCCTTCCTGCGGCAGATCGGATAGGCGGTCGAGCCGTTGTGGTGTTCCGTTGCTGAGTTGAATGATGTCCATGGTGGACTATTGTAGGAGTCCGCTCCGCGGGCGGACAGATGCCCACATCAGCACCTGTTCGCCGAGGGGCTCGAATAATCAGAAGAACGTGCCGTCGATGGGTGAGGAGGCGCTGGCGTAGCGCTTGCGCGGCATGCGTCCGGCGCGGAAGGCCTCGCGGCCGGCCTCGATGGCCTTCTTCATGGCGGAGGCCATCAGCACCGGGTCCTTGGCCTGGGCGATGGCGGTGTTCATCAGCACGCCGTCGCAGCCCAGCTCCATGGCGATGGTGGCGTCACTCGCGGTGCCGACACCGGCGTCCACCAGGATGGGTACCTGGGCGTTCTGCACGATCTCCAGGATGTTGTAGCGGTTCTGGATGCCGAGGCCGGAGCCGATGGGACCGGCCAGGGGCATCACCGCCACGCAGCCCATCTCTTCCAGGCGCTTGGCGACGATCGGGTCGTCGGAGGTGTAGACCATCACCTTGAAGCCGTCCTTGATCAGGATTTCGGCGGCCTTGAGGGTGGCGACCACGTCGGGGTACAGCGTCTTCTCGTCGCCCAGCACCTCCAGCTTCACCAGGTCGTGGCCGTCGAGCAGTTCGCGCGCCAGGCGGCAGGTGCGCACCGCGTCGTCGACGTTGTAGCAGCCGGCGGTGTTGGGCAGGTAGGTGTAGCGATCCGGCGGCAGCACGTCGAGCAGGTTGGGCTCGCCGGGGTTCTGGCCGATGTTGGTGCGGCGGATCGCCACGGTGATGATCTCGGCGCCGGCGGCCTCGGTGGCGCGCTTCGTTTCGTCCAGGTCTTTGTACTTGCCGGTGCCGGTGAGCAGGCGGGAACGGTAGGTCTTGCCGGCAATCACCAGCGGGTCATCGATGTTGGGCATGGGGTGTTCCTGCGGCAGTGTGATGCGTGAATGAATGACGGATTATACGCGCGGCGGCGCTCAGCCGCCGCCGATGGCCTGGACCACCTCGACCTTGTCGCCGGGTTGGAAGCGGTGTGTCGCATAGCGGCTGCGCGGCACGATCTCCAGGTTCACTTCCATGGCGATGCGTTTGCCGGTGAGGTTCATGGCCTCGACCAGTTGCGCGGCGGTGTAGCTGTCGGGCACCTCGCGTGCCTCTCCGTTGACGTGAATTTTCATGGGGGGCAAGCCTAGCGGTTGCTGGCCGTGCCCGTCAAACCCGGGCTACCATGCCGCCATGAACCGGAACGAGGAGGCGAGGATGGCGTCCACCACCGATTGCATCTCCCCGCAACAGGCGGTCACCCTGGACGGCCTGCTGCGCGAACGTGTGCGGCGCACGCCGCAGGGACTGGCCTACCGCAGTTTTGACCGTGCCGCCGGGCAGTGGTGCGACTGGAGCTGGGGCGAGGCGGGGCGCGAGGTGGCGCGCTGGCAGCAGGCCCTGGCGGCGGAGGGGCTCTCGCCGGGCGAGCGGGTGGCCCTGCTGCTGCGCAACGGTCCGCAGTGGGTGTGGTTCGAGCAGGCGGCCCTGGGGCTGGGCCTGGTGGTGGTGCCGCTGTATTTGGAGGATCGCCCGGACAACATCGCTTATATAGTGCAGGACGCCGGGGTGCGCGTGCTGCTGGTGCAGGAGGAACGCTACGGCCGCCTGCGCGCCGCACTGGAGAGCGTGCCCGGTTTGCAGCGCATCGTCCTCGCCGGCGACGGCGCGGGGCCGGACTGCGGCCCGCGCGTCGTGCCCCTGTCCGTTTGGCTGCCGCCCGGCAAGCATGCCCTGGCGGAGCGGCAAGGCAATGGCGACGACCTCGCCACCATCGTCTACACCTCCGGCACCACCGGCCGCCCCAAGGGGGTGATGCTCAGCCACCGCAACATCCTCAGCAACACCGAGGCGGCCCTCAGCCTGGAACGCTTCCGCACCGGCGACCTGTTTCTCTCCTTCCTGCCGCTGTCCCACATGTTGGAGCGCATGGCTGGCTACTACCTGCCGATGATGGCCGGCTGCGGCGTGGCCTATGCCCGTTCGGTGCAGCAACTGGCCGAGGATCTGCAAACCCAGCGTCCCACCATCCTCATCGCCGTGCCGCGGGTGTTCGAGCGCGTCTATGCACGGATCCAGGACGGATTGACGCAGCGGCCGCCGCTGGCGCGGGCCCTGTTCCATGCCACCCTGGCGGTGGGCTGGCGGCGCTTTCTGTGGCGGCAGGGCCGCAGCGGCTGGTCCTGGCAGCTCCTGTTCTGGCCGCTGCTGCACCGCCTGGTGGCGCGCAAGGTGACCGCGCGCCTGGGCGGCCGGCTGCGTCTGGCGGTGAGCGGCGGTGCGGCGCTGGCGCCGACGGTGGCGCGCTTCTTCCTGTCGCTGGGGCTGGACCTGGTGCAGGGTTACGGCCTGACGGAGACCAGTCCGGTGGTGAGCGTCAACCTGCCCGGTGACAACGAGCCGGCCAGCGTGGGGCGGCCGTTGCCCGGCATCGAGGTGCGCCTCGGCGGCGACGACGAGCTGTTGGTGCGCGGTCCCAACGTGATGCTGGGCTACTGGAATCAGCCGGAGGCGACGCGGGCGATCATCGATGCCGGCGGTTGGCTGCACACCGGCGATCAGGTGCAGATCGACGCCGCGGGCCGCATCCACATCACCGGGCGCTTGAAGGACATCCTGGTGTTGTCCAACGGCGAGAAGGTGCCGCCGTCGGAGATGGAGGGGGCGATCCTGCTCGACCCGCTGTTCGATCACGCCATGCTGTTGGGTGAGGGCGAGGCGTTTCTGGCGGCGCTGGTGGTGCTGAATCCCGATCTGTGGCCGGCGCTGGCGCAGCAGCTCGGCCTCGATCCGGCGGCGCCGGACAGCTTGCACGCGCCGGCCCTGCACCGTGCCCTGCACCAGCGCATCGGCGAGCTGCTGCGCGATTTCCCCGGTTATGCCAAGGTGCGTCGCGTGGCCGCGACGCTGGAGCCGTGGAGCGTCGACAACGGCCTGCTCACGCCGACCATGAAGCTGCGCCGGCGCGAGGTGCAGGCGCGTTATCGGGATGAGATCGCGGCGCTGTTCCGCCATTAGGGAAGCTCTGAATAAGTTCAGAGCTTCCGCGGCACAGGGATGTGCCGCCATTTTTCAACGACGATAAGTCGTTGAAAAATGAAGCCGAGCGAAAATCACACGTTTCGCTTGGCGTGGTCTGAGAAGTCCAGGATGGACTTATTCAGACCTTCCTTAGCGTTCTTGGCGCCTGTCCCCGCGCCGCGCTATCGTATGCCGATATCTCATCGCTGAGCCGCCGCCACCATGAAGCCCCGTCTCCTGTTTGATCTTCCCGTATTGCGCAGAGCGACGGCGGACTCGTTCGATACCCGGCCGACCGCCCTCGACCGCTGGTTCGCGCAGTTGCCCATGGGCAGCATCGGCGAAAGTTGCCGCGAGATCTTCATGGCCTTGTACGAGGTGAACCGCACCCAGGTGACACCCAGTCAGCGGCTGGCCTTTCTGGAGCGGCTGGCCGAACCGCTGGCACTGGTGCTGCCGGCACTACAGCATCATTACTTCGGCCAGCCATTTCCCCTGCCGGAAAAGGCGCAGCAGGTGGCGCGCCTCGCCGTCGACCTGCAGGTGGAGCTGGTGATCGGCTATCGCCTGGTGCTGGAGGGCGTGCGTCACCAGCCGTGGTACAAGCCGTGGGGACGCAAGCCGCGCAAGGCGCTCGCCGCCCACCGCATGCTGCACTATCTGGGCAACATCCTGATCGATTATCAGTGGCAGCACCTGCCCTATCCGCGCGGCGTGTGGCGCACGGTGCATCGCATCTTCCGCCATGAGGGCAAGGCCGGGCGCATGCGCTGGCCGGTACCGCCCCTGGCCGGCACGGACAGCACCACGACGGTGCTGGAGGAGTACAAGCGTGTGCTGCTGTGCGCACTGGTGCCGCCCTCGCGCATCAGCATCGAGCAGTGGCACGCCCTCGGACGGCATCTGCAGCAATGGCTGCCGCTGATCCGGCTCGACCCCACCTCGGTGGAATACGGCTTCTGGGTGCGCATCGACAGCGACAGCCCGCCCACCGAACTGCCCATGGACTTCACCGCCGCGATGGGGCGGCGCGGCAAGTACACCGTGCTCAACACCCGTCCGCTGATAGAGCAACTGGAGCATCTGCTGATGGACCCATCGGTCGCCTTTCCTGCCGGGCTGACGCGCGACAGCATCGAAACTCTGCGCAATGCCTGGAGCGGTGCGCGCGGTCGCCATGCCGAGCGGCGGCGCGGCCGCGGCCAGGAAATGCAACTGCTGGTGGGTGTCGGTGCGTTGTATCAGGCGCTGGGCGGCAAGCTGCCGACGCTGCCCGAAACCCTGGATCTGACGCGAACCGACGGCAACGACAATGGGCGGGCGTGGGTCCATAACACGATGCCGACCGCGCCGCCGCAGCCAGTGATCGCCCGCGTGGTGGATCAGAGCGAGAGCGGTTATGGTCTGGAGCTGACGACGGCGCCGCTGCAGCCGCTGCGTGAAGGTGAGATCGTCGGCCTGCGCAGTCAGACGGTGCCGCACTGGGAGATCTGCTATGTGTGCTGGCTGCGGGCGGTGGAGGGCAAGCCGGTCTCTCTCGGCGTGCAGCATCTGGCCCTGGAGGCCCTGCCGGTCGAGGTGATGGTCGGTGTCGAGAGCGGACACAGCGCGCCGCTGGGCAGCCTGCTCGGTACCACCGCCACCGGCGAGACGGCGCTGTTCATGCCCAACCTGCCCGGTGTCGAGCACAAGGTGCTGCAACTGGGCTATCGCGGCCACGTCGCGGCCATCGTGTTGCAGGAACGGCTGGATGCCTCCAGCGGCTTTGCCGCCTTCCTGTTCGATACGCCGGCCCATGCCCATCAGGCCGGTCTCGCCGCACAGGAGGCCTGGCGCCACCGCGCCGCCGCACCGGAGGCCGCCGCCGCCGAGGCCGATCGCTACAGCGAGGTGTGGAACACGCTATAACCACGCTGTATTTGTGGTAAAGTCGCGCGGAACCATTTGCATGTCAGGCATTCCAATCCTGGCTGGTAAAGGAATGCATCTGGACATGACGGGATGTCAGGCATACATCACCGTTAATGGCCCATGAATCCGACGCTCAATCTCGTCATCCCACCGCAAAACAAACCTGGCCCCGGCGCCTTTGATACCCGGCCCGAGGCGGTGCGTGCCTGGCTGGAGCAGCTGCCCCTGGGCCATGTCGGTGAAACCGCACGCCTGCTCTATCTCGCGCTGCACGAGGTCAACCGCCTCGACATCAATATCCATCATCGTCTCGATTTTCTCGAACAGCTGGCGCCGCCGCTGCAGGGGGTACTGGCCTCGCTCAAGCCGCACTACAGCGGCAAGCCCTTCCCCCTGGCCCCCAAGGCGGCGCGGGTGGCGCAGCTGGCCACCGAATTGCAGGCGGCGATGATCATCGGCTACCAGATCGTGATGCAGCAGAGTGATAGCCTGCACTGGTTCCGCCAGCGCAAGTGGGAACGGGTGTGGACCACGGCCCTGCACCGCATGCTGCGTTATTTCAGCGGTATCTTCTGCATCCGCTACCAGCTGCACCTGCCGCCCCCGGCCGGGGCCTGGCAGATCATCCACAGCGCCTATCGCCTGTTGGAGGAGAACCATCTGCTGGACGTCACCGTGCCACCCCTGGGCGGTGGCGAGTCCACCACCCTCGGTTTCGAATACAAGCAGTTGCTGCTGCTCGCCATGCTGCCCCGGCAGCGCATGCAGCCTGTCCAGCTGGAGGAGATTCGCCGCCACATGGCGCAGTGGACCGCCGGGCTGACGCTGGTGCAGCCGGCCAATCCGCAGTTGTGCAACGAAGCCTATTGCATAGACCTCGATCAGGATCAGCCGCCGGGGCCGCTGTGGAAGCTGTTGCCGGAGCGCGAGCCCAACGTGCGCAGCCTGCGCCTGCTGCACATGGTGCCGCTGCTGGAGCAGATCGAGCGGCAGGTGAGGCAGCAGCGTGCCGCGGCACATATCACACTGCCCGATGGCGCAACCCTGCCGCGCGATCTGGCGACCGTGTTGCTGTCGTCCTGGCTGCATCCGCCGCAGCGCAGCGATGCGCGCGAGACGGCGCGCGGTGTGGTGCACGTGGTGCTGGGCCTGCGCGAGATTCATGCCCTGCTGTCAGGGGTCACGACGCCGCAGGCGGAAGAGGCACCGGCTACGGCATCTCCCGAGCTGCGCATTCTTGATGGCCAGGCGGATAAAAAACAGTCCTTCGCCCGCACTCTCGGTTTCGTCGGCGAGCGTGACGAAGAGGCGGACATCTGGGACATGGTGTACACCGTGCGGCCGCGGGAGCAGGTCAAGTCCTGGTCTGAGGTGGAGGTGGCCAGGAGCTATACCCTGGTGCGCGGTGATCTGGTGAATCGCAGCAGCGGCGGGTTCGGCCTGCGTTTTCCCGCCGGGCGGCTGGGGGCCGTGCGCGACGGCGACCTGGTGGCGGTCAGTACGTCGGAAGACACCGGTGACTGGAGCCTGGGCATGGTGCGCTGGCTGCATGTGGCCGCCGACGGCAGCATCGAGCTGGGCATCAAGCAGTTGCAGCAGCATGTGGTGCCGGCGGCGATCCGTGTCGAGCAGGAGGGCCAGCAGAGCGCCCCCATCGATTGCCTCCTCGGTCACGCACAGGAGCAGTTGCGCGTGGTGCTGCCGTGCATGACCGGGCTCGCCAACAAGCGTCTGCTGCTGACCTCGGGCGGGCGCGAGATACCGATCTCCCTGTTCGAGCCGCTGGAATTCTCCACGGTGTTCCAGATGTTCCGCTGCGTGGAAAACCAGGCGCGGCGCGCGCCATCGGAGGCGAAACCCCAGGCCGCCGCCGATCCGTTCGACAAGTACAAATCGGTGTGGGATATCCTGTAGCAGGTTGCTGCCCTCCTCACCCTGACAAGGCGAGGGGGATGCGCCGCGTACCCTGTCACCCTTTTATCTTGAGGCGTGCCGCGCGGGGGTAGTATGATGGCCGCCCGTCGCGGGTGTAGCTCAATGGTAGAGCTTCTGGTTCCCAACCAGATGACGAGGGTTCGATTCCCTTCACCCGCTCCAATTTCCCCGTCATCCCCGCGCCTTTCCGTGTCTGCAGTGCATCGTGTTACGGTGTAAGATGATGCGCATATCGCCCATGGATCAGGACGCCTTCCGATGAAAAAGACCCTCAAGATCATTGCCTGGCTGGTGACGGCCCTGGTTGTCACGGTGGTCGCCGCCGCGATCATCATTCCGCTGGTCATCGACCCCAACGACTACCGCGACGAGATCAGCGCGGCGGTGAAGGAGCATACCGGCCGCGAATTGACCATCGAGGGCGAGATCGAGCTGTCGCTGTTTCCCTGGCTGGGCGTGCGTCTTGGTGCGATGCAGCTGAGCAATGCCGAGGGTTTCGGTCCGGCGCCGTTCGCGCGCATCGGCACGGCCGATGTGCGCGTGAAGCTGTTGCCCTTGCTGCGCCGCGAAGTGGAGATGGAAAAGATCGTGTTGCACGGCCTGGAGGCGAATCTCGGCCGCCGCGCCGACGGCAGCAGCAACTGGGATGATCTGGTCGGCGCCGCCGCCGCTGCGCCGGCAGCACCGGCGGAGAAGAAGCCGACCGCAGCGGCACCGGCCGAGCCTGCCGCGGCCCTCGCTGCGCTGGCCCTCGGCGGTCTGGAACTGCGCGATGCGAAGGTGGTGTGGGATGATCGCCAGGCCGGCGCACGCTATGCCGTCGAGCACCTCAATCTGGCCATCAGCGCCATCCGTCTCAACGAGCCCTTCGATATCGCGCTGGAGTTCGACGTGGACAGCAGCCAGCCGCAGCTGCGCGGCCACCTCCGCTTCGCCAGTCATGTCACGCTGGATCTGCAGGGGCAGAAATACCGCCTCGATACCACCACCCTCGCCGCCGATGTGCAGAGCGCGCTGATCCCCGGCGGCAAGGCCAGTGCCCGCCTGCAGGCGGATGTGCAGGCCGATCTCAAGGCGCAGACCGCCGGCATCGCCGGCCTCAGGCTGGAGGCGCAGGGCGTCACCGTGCAGGGCAAGGTGGACGCCGCCAACATCCTTGCGCAGCCCGACGCCAGGGGCAGCCTCCAGATCGCCGTGAGCGATGCCACCACCCTGCTGGCACCGTTCCAGGCGCAATTGCCGCCGGGGATGCTGCCGGCATCACTGCAGGGTACCCGGGTGGATGCCGCCTTCGATCTGTCGCTCGGCCAGCAGACCGTCAAGGTCAGCACGCTGAACATCCAGGCCCTGGGACTGGCCATCAAGGGGCAGCTGGAGGGCAGCCGGATCATCGATGCGCCGCAGTTCAACGGCCGCATCGAGCTGGATGAATTCGTGCCGCAGGACCTGCTCGCCAGCCTCGGCATCGCCCTGCCGGAGATGGCCGATCCCTCGGCACTGACCAAGGCCGCGCTCGGTTTCGATTTTGCCGCCGGACTCGATCACGCGGCGCTGAGCAAACTGCAGCTGCGCTTCGACGACTCGACCCTGACCGGCACCGCCTCGGTGCGCAATTTCCAGCAGCCGGCGCTGCGTTATGATCTCACCCTCGATACAGTGGACGCGGATCGCTATCTGCCGCCGCCCAAGGAACAGCCCGTGCCCGCCACACCGGCCACCGCGGCGGCCGCCGGCGCTACGCAGTTGCCGCCGGAGACCCTCGCCCAGTTGCGCGCCCTCGATGTGGAAGGCACCGCGCGCATCGGCAAACTCAAGGTGATGAACCTGCGTTCCAGCGACATCCATGCCACAGTCAAGGCCAAAGACGGCCTGCTGCGTGTGTATCCGGTGGGCGCCAAGCTGTACGGTGGCGGTTACGACGGCAATCTCAGCTTCGATGTGCGCGGCAATGTGCCGCTCATCGGCATGGACGAAAAGCTGGCCGGCGTGCAGGCCGGCCCCCTGCTCAAGGATTTCATGGGCAAGGATTACGTCACCGGCACCGCCAACGTCAGCGCCAGGCTCACCGCGCGCGGTGTCGATCCGATGGATGTGCGCAAGAGCCTCAATGGTAACGCCTCGTTCAGTTTCACTGACGGCGCCGTCAACGGCATCAATATCGCGCAGTTGATCCGCAACGCTTACGCCGCTTACCAAAAGCAGCCAGCGCCCAAGGATGAAGTGCGCAGCACCGATTTCGCCGCCATCAGCGGCAGTGTCACCATCAAGGACGGCCTGGTGACCAATACCGATCTCAAGGCCAATTCGCCGCTGTTCCGTGTCGAGGGCCGCGGCACCGCGCACCTCGCCACCGAGGCGCTGGATTATCTGGTGCGCGCCGCCATCGTCGGCACGTTGGAGGGGCAGGGCGGCAAGGCGCTGGATGATTTGAAGGGGCTGACCGTGCCGCTGCGCATCACCGGCAGCTTCACCGAACCCAAGTTCAACGTCGAACTGGGGGCCCTGTTGGACGAAAAGGCCAAGCAGGCGCTGGAGGCGGAGAAGAAGAAGGTGCAGGAGGCCCTGGCCGCCGAGCAGCGGAAGGCGAAAGAGGCCGCGGCGGCGGAAAAGAAAAAGGCGCAGCAAAAGCTCGAAGAAGAGAAGAAAAAGGCCAGGGAGGCGGCCGAGCAGAAGTTGAAGGACGCCCTCAAGTTGCGATGAGTTTTGCCGCCCGCCTGCTCGCCTGGTACGACGACCACGGCCGCAAGAACCTGCCCTGGCAACACGACCCCACACCCTACCGGGTGTGGGTGTCGGAGGTGATGCTGCAGCAGACCCAGGTGGCCACGGTCATTCCCTATTTCGAGCGCTTCATGGCGCGCTTTCCCGCAATCAGCGATTTGGCCGCCGCCTCCGTCGACGAAGTCCTCGCCTTGTGGAGCGGCCTCGGCTACTACAGCCGTGCCCGCAACCTGCACCGCGCTGCGGTGCAGATCGCTACGCAACATGGCGGCGTGTTTCCGTCCGAACTGGAACAGGTGCTGGCCCTGCCGGGCATCGGCCGTTCCACCGCCGGCGCCATCCTGGCCCTGTCGCGCAATCAGCGCCATCCCATCCTCGACGGCAACGTGCGCCGCGTTCTCGCCCGCTACCATGCCATCGGCGGCTGGCCGGGCGAGGCGGAGGTGGAACGCCTGTTGTGGCAGAAGGCGGAGGAGCACACGCCGGCGGAGCGGGTGGCCCACTACACCCAGGCCATCATGGACCTCGGCGCGACCCTGTGCACCCGCAGCCGGCCGCGCTGCGGCGACTGCCCGCAGGCGGCGGCGTGCGCCGCCCATGCCGCGGGCGAGCCGCTGCGCTACCCGGCGCCGCGGCCGCGCAAGACCCTGCCGGAACGCCGGACCACCCTGCTGCTGGTGACAAATGACCGCGGCGAGGTGTTGCTGGAGCAGCGCCCGCCGAGCGGCATCTGGGGCGGCCTGTGGACCCTGCCCGAGCTGGGGGACGAGTCGGTGGCGCAATGGTGCCGCCGCCGCGGCCTCGGCGCGCAGGAGGAAACGGCCTGGCCAAGCCTGCGCCACACCTTCAGCCACTTCCACCTCGACATAGCGCCGCGTCATGTGCAGGTGGCGGCCGCCGACAGCGCGGTCATGGAAGCGGCCGGCGCAGTCTGGTATAAAACCGAGCTTTGCGATCAACTGGGCCTGCCCGCGCCGATCAAGAGGTTATTGGCGCGGCTGGGCCGCGATGAATGAGGAACAAGCGATGAGCCGTATGGTGCAATGCGTCAAGCTGGGCAAGCAGGCGGAAGGTCTCGAACGTCAGCCGTATCCAGGCGAGCTGGGCAAGCGTATCTTCGACAACGTCTCGAAAGAGGCCTGGGGCCTGTGGCTGCGCCAGCAGACCATGCTGATCAACGAATACCGCCTGTCGCCCATCAACCCCAAGCACCGCGAGATGCTGGAACAGGAGATGGAGAAGTTTTTCTTCAGCGGCGGTTCCACCCGGCCGGAAGGATACGTGCCGCCGACCCGGTAAAAGCCACGATTATTCCTTGACTTGCCGGGCCGCTGCCGTTTTAATAGGCGGCCTTTCGGCCAGGTAGCTCAGTTGGTAGAGCAGCGGACTGAAAATCCGCGTGTCGACGGTTCGATTCCGCCCCTGGCCACCAATATATAAAGGTCAACCGTTCTCGGTTGGCCTTTTTTCTTGCGCGCTCCCGCGCGTTCGCGGGGACTCCTGCGGATTCCTGCGGACTTCCTTCCCCGGCCGTCTCGCCTGCCTCGGGCCCCATTTCGCTCTCTCCGCGCCGTTTTTCTCTCCGGCCCTGCTCCCCGGCGAAAGGTCGAAGTCAACAGGGAGCGCCGACGGCACCATTCAATATCAACAAGTTACGTGCTGACCGTTCAACCGGTTGGATGAGTGCATCGCTCACCCAAACCAGACATAGCCTCAACCCTGCGTGGTCGGGGCGCCCTCGGGAGGTAGCGGAATGACGGTGCGGTACTTTCCGCCGCTGGATTGCGCAGGCGGCTCCTCGGCGCGCTCGACCGCGACCTGATCGAGCCGGTGCTCGATGAGCAGGCACGCGATCCCACTACGCACAGCCTCCCCCACATGCGCTCCGGGTCGGCGCCGGGCGCGGGACGCAGGCGCACGCGCAGACGCATCGGTGCAGTCTGCACGATCTGCGACAGCTCGACGCCAGAGATATGGTCAAGCTCCAACGCCAGCGGAGGGATAAAGACACGCTCGCCGCGTTCTGTCGTAAATGAGAGCACATCGGCGGAGCGGCCCTGCACGCGGATCGCGGGCAGTGGATTGCCGCAGGGACAGGGATCGGGCCGCTGCAGGATGCTGTCCCCGAGGTCGTAGCGCAGGATCGGCTGTACCCGGCTGGCGAGATTACTCAGCAGGACCGTGTGCGACGGCGTGCCCGGTAGAGTCGGCCGGTAGTCGGCGTCGACCGGCTCGAGCACGGCCCAGTCACCGTTAACGTGGCCGGCTGTGGCCGGCTACCGCATCATCCCGCCCCGCCCGCCGTAGTAACCGCGCAGCCGCTCCTTCTGCTCGGGGGTGAGCACCGCGTCCATGCGATTCTGCGCATCGACCTGGATCTGGATCATCTGCCGTCGCAGGTCGTAAATCTTCTTGTATTGGTTGTCGATCGCGGCGGGGTCACGCTTCCCGGAGTAGTAGATTTCGTTGAGCTTGGCTTGCTCGGCATCCATCTTCGCCGCCAGGTCCCACTGCTTCTTGCGGAAGTCCTCCTGGATCTGTGCGATCTTGGCCTGCTGCTGCTCCGTGAGGTCGAGCGCCGGGCCATAGCCGTATCCGCCCATCATTCCGGGGCCCATCATTCCGGGGCCCATCATTCCGGGGCCCATCATGCCAGGGCCCATCATGCCACGGCCCATGTAGCGGTCGTCCCAGTCATCCCAATCCCCCCACATCCCGCGGGGACCCATGCCCATCATGCCGGGACCCATCATGCCCGGTCCCATGCCCATCATCCCCGGCCCCATGCCGCACATCGGGCACCATCCGCCCATCATGCCGGGTCCCATGCCGTAGCCGTAGTACGGTTGCCCTTGCTGAGCCGAAGCGCTGGCCACGGTTCCCAAAAGCGCCATCGCGGCAAGCGCGCCAACGAGTTTTTGCTTGGTGTTCATTTGCATCTCCTTTACTGGTGGAAATTGCACAACCCGGTCCTTGGACCGGGGCCTATCCCCCCTTCAAGTCGTCGCGCTTCTGCAAGAACTCGTCGCGATCGATTTCCCCCCGCGCGTATTTTTCTTCAAGGATAGCCAAGGCCCGGTCATCGCCCTGGCGAGCGCCCGTGCCCGTTCGGCTTCTGCCGCCCAACAGATACTTGATGGCGGCCAGCACGAGCAGTACCGGCACCAGCCAGAGCAGGATCATCCAGATCCAGCCGAATCCCCATCCCCAGCCCATGCCGTAATCCATCATCATCTTCTTAGCCTTTCATTCCCGGGTGCGGCCATGCCGCCGCAAGAAGTCGATAATCTCGGCCGTCGTCGTCTTGTCCGGGACGAACTTTCCCATTGCCGCCTCGTGCCCGCGCATCCGGCCGACCACCGCCGGCCACTCCTGCGCGGTGTGCTGACGCGGGTCCGGCAGCGCGTGGCACTGCACGCAGGAGGTGCTGAACGCCTGGCCCGCCTGCGTGTTCAGGTCCGGGTATTTGGCCGCGTCGATCGGTTCCTGGGCGTGCTTCTGCAGATAGTCGAGCAGGATGTCCAGTTCTACCCTGCTCGGGGCCACCACCCCCATCATTCCACCCATCATGCCGCCCATCATCCGCATGCGCATGTTCATGCGGCCCAGCACCCGCGGCCATCCGGCGGCGGTGTGCATGCCCGGGCCGGGCAGGTTGTGGCATTGCACGCAGTAATACTACAGTATCCTCGCGCCTGCCGAATCCGGCTCGGGCAGCAGCGCGGGATCGATGCCGGGCGGCAGCGCGCCCCCCATCATCCGCTGCATCATGTTCCTGTGCATGGGGCCCATCATTCCCGGCCCCATCATGTCTTGCGCCAATTTTGTTGCCCCCTCCGCACGGGCAAGGCCAACAGCGAGGGATGAGACGAGCAACGAGAACGCGACGGCTGCACCGGCCGTTAGCCTTGAAATGCCTCGTCGAGTTGTTCTCATCTCCACGCTCCTCGTTCGCCCCGGGCTGAAAGACGCTTTTCGCCCGGGGCTACAGCGCCTGCATCACCCGCTGCAGCCGCTGCCTCACCTCACCGGCCAGCTGAGTGATATCCGGTTTGCCGACCAGGTCCAGCACGGCGTTGGGGTCCATGAACTCGACATGCACCTTGCCTGCATCATCCTGGCGCACCACCACGTTGCAGGGCAGGAGCAGCCCGATGGACGGCTCCACCGTCAGGGCCCGATGCGCGAGCGGCGGATTGCATGCGCCGAGAATTCGGTAGGGCGGCATGTCCTGGTTGAGCTTTTTCTTCATCGCGCCGGCGACGTCGATGTCGGCCAGCACGCCGAAGCCTTCGGCCTGCAGGGCCTGGGTGACGCGCTCGATCGCTTGATCGAAGGTCAGCTCCACCGTCTTGCCGAAACCGTACTTGATATCCATGACAACGCTCCTTGGGTTGGAATTGCTGTTCAGCGGCGCAGCATGCGCAGGCCGCTTCCGATCACCACGAACTCGCTGATCTCGTGCGCCAGCACCGCGATCGGCAGGGTGAAATAGCCGCCCACCGCGCCCGCGATCAGGCCGCCGATCACCACCGCGGACAGGGCGAGGTTCTGCCGGATCACCTGCCAGGTTCGGCGGCTGAAGGAAATCAGATAGGGCAGCCGCGCGAGGTTGTCGCTCATCAGCGCCACGTCCGCCGTCTCCAGCGCGACGTCGGTGCCCGCCGCGCCCATGGCGACGCCGACGTGGGCCGCCGCCAGTGCGGGCGCGTCGTTCACGCCATCGCCGACCATCACCACCTTGCCGTGGCGCGCCTCCAGCTCGGCGACCTTGCGCGTCTTGCCCTCCGGGGAAAGCTCGGCGAACACCTCGTCCACACCCACCTGCCTGGCGATCGCTTCCGCCGCCAAGGGATTGTCGCCGGTCAGCATGACCACCCGCTCGATGCCGGCGCGCTTGAGCTCGGCGACGGCCCGGACCGCCTCCGGCCGCAGCGGATCGGCGATGGCGATCAGGCCGTCGAGGGCTCGATCGGTGCCGACCAGCACCACGGTCTTGCCTTCCCGCTGCAAGGCTTCGATGCGGGGCATCGCGGCGGCCACCGGAACGCCCAGCCCCTCGAAGAGCCGTGGGTTTCCTACATAGTGGTCGACGCCTTCGATCCGGCCGCGGGCGCCCGCGCCGGTGAGGGACAGGAAATCTTGGGCCGGGTTGACCGCGATGCCCTCGCTCTTGGCCCGCTCCAGCACGGCCTGCGCCAGGGGGTGCTGCGAGCGCAGTTCGAGGGCGGCGGCCGCGGCCAGTACCTCGCGTTCGCTTTGCCCGTCCAGCGGGATCACATCCGTGACCTGCGGCCGGCCCAGGGTGAGCGTGCCGGTCTTGTCCAGGGCCACCACCCGCACCTTGGCCAGGTTCTCCAGATGCACGCCGCCCTTGATCAACAGGCCGTTGCGGCCGGCGGTGCCGATGGCGGCGACCAGCGTGATGGGGACGGAGATCACCAGGGCGCAAGGGGCGGCGGCGACGATGAACACGGTGGCGCGGGTGAGCCAGTCCTCCCAAGGCAGGCCGAACAGCGGCGGCAAAAGGCCGATGAGGATGCCCACGCCCAGGACGGAGGGGCTGTAGCGCTTGCCGAAGCGCTCGATGAAGCGTTGACTGCGGCCCTTGCTCGCCTGCGCGGCTTCCACCAGATGGATGATGCGCGAGAGGGTGTTGTCGGCGAAGGTCTTGGCGGCGCGCACCGTGAGCGCGCCCTCGCCGTTGAGGGTGGCGGCGAACACCTGGCTGCCCGGCAGTTTCTCGACCGGCACGGATTCGCCGGTCACCGGCGCCTGGTTCACGCTGGAATGACCGTCGACCACCTCGCCGTCAGTGGCGACCGACTCGCCCGGCAGCACGATGAAGACATCGCCCACCCGGATCTGCTCGACCGGGATCCGTATCTCCTCGTCTCCGCGCCGCACGAGCGCGGTCTTCGGGGCCAAGTCCATGAGGGCGCGGATCGCGTGCCGGGCGCGCTCCGCCGTGTAGCCTTCCGCCGCCTCGGAGATCGAGTAGAGAAACACAAGCGTCGCGGCCTCCGCCCACTGCCCCATGACCCCGGCGACGATGGCGGCGGTGGACATGAGGAGCTCAATGCCGATCTCGCGCTCCTTGACCAGTTCCTCCAGCGCCTCGCGGCCGAAATAGTAGCCGCCGACGAGTACGGCGGCGATATAGAGAATTGCCTGGAACCCGGCGGGCAGGCCGAGATAGCCGCCGACGAAGCCGGTGAGCAGCAACAGCCCGGAGCATACGGAGGTGACGACCTTGGCGTTGCGCCAGGGTCGCGGCATGACCACCGGGGCCTCGGCGGCGCAGGCGCAGCCCATCACTCGCCCTCCACCGCCGCAAGCGATGCGGTCTGGATGCCGATACGACAGCGCCCGCCTTCCCGTAAACACATGCGCTCGCGAAAACGGTGCAAGTCCTGGGCAAAGAGCCCGCCGACGTCGGGCAGCGCCCGCAGCATGTCATAGGCCAATTCCAGGTAAGGCACGCCGCGCACGAGGCGGTGATAGACCCAGCGCCCATCTTTCTCTGCGGACAGCAGCCCAGCCTGACGCAGAATCTTTACATGGCGCGACAGCTTGTACTGGGGCTCAAGCAGGCTGTCCACCAGTTCGCAGAGGCAGGCCTCCTCGCCGGTCTCGGCCAGCAGGCGGACGATACGGATCCTCGTCGGGTCGGCGAGGGCCTGAAAGATTTCGTGTGGTTGTACGTTGATCGTATGCATAGTTGCATGATAACGCATCTATGCGACGACGCAACACTCGGACGGGAAATCGGCCACCCTCCCAACCCGGGGCGGGGAATCGGGGATCCGCGAGATCAGGCTTGGATTCTTCGCCGCTGCTCGTCCCATAGCAGTGGCGTCCCCGACGCCAGATCGAACAGGGTCACCTCCGGCGGCAGGGTCTCGTCGAGGATGGCGGCGACGATGTCCGGCGCCAGGGTGGTGAGGTTCACCATCCGACTCACATAGGCGCGATCCATCCCCTCGCGTTCGGCCACCTCGGATAGCGTGCGCGCCTCGCCGGACTCCACCATCGCCAGCCAGCGGTGGCCGCGGGCGAGTGCGAGCTGGATCGGTGTCGGCGTGTCGTCCCAGGGGCGTGGTTGCACGGCACCACCGTCCGGCAGCGTCACGGCCTTGCGGCTGCCGCGGCGCTTGATCCGGATCGGCACGGTCACGGTGAGGCTGCCGTCGCTCGCGGTGATCACCTCTGGCTGGCCGGTCTTGTCGATCAAGATTTCGCTGCGGGCTCCATCCCTGGAGCCCGTCCCTACGGGACCAGCCTTGCGGCTGTCCAAATTCGTTCCCGACGAATTTGTCATGCCACGGCCTCCTCAAGGGTTTCCGGGGCGGGCTCGGGGCGCAGCTCCAGGGCGAGCACCTCGATGCCGTTGGGCCGGAACCGCACCTCGATGTCGTCCGGCGAGACGATCACCTTGTCGATGAGGAGCCGCACGATGCGCTGCTGCTCGGCCGGGAAGAGCTGATCCCAAATCGCATCCAGCCGGGTCATGGCCACCGTGACCTGGGCCTCGTCCAGGGAGGGGTCGAGCCGGGCGGCGCGCTCGGCCACCCCGGCGACCATGGCCGGGGCGCGCAGCACCCGGCGCATCTGCTCCAGCACGGCGGCCTCCAGTTCACCGGCCGGCAGGCGCGGCAGCCCGGAGGCGCCGGCGTGCTCCTTGTTCTCCCGCGTCGGCAGGTAGTAGCGGTAGATACGTCCGTTCTTCTTGCGCGTGGACCAGGGCGTGAGCGCCCGGCCATCGATCCCCACGACGATCCCCTTGAGCAGGAACGGCACCCGGGCGCGGGTGTTGTTGCCTCGCACACGCGAGTTCTGCGCGAGGATCGCCTGGGCGGCATCCCACAGCCTGCGCTCGACGACGGGCGGGTGTTCGCCCGGATACCACTGATCGCGATGGCGGATCTCGCCCAGGTAGACGCGGTTGTTGAGGATCTTGTAGACGAGGCTCTTGTCGATGGGCTTGCCATCGCGCACCCGCCCGTCTTGGGTAGTCCAGGCCTTGGAGGTCACGCCGTCGAGGCGCAGCTCCTTCACGAGCAGGGTCGAGGACCCGAGCTCGACGAAGCGCTGGAAGATGTGGCGGACGATCTTGGCCTCGCGCTCGTTGGGCACCAACCGCCGGTTCTCGACGTCGTAGCCGAGCGGCGGCACGCCACCCATCCACATGCCCTTGCGCTTGCTGGCGGCGATCTTGTCGCGGATGCGCTCGCCGGTAACCTCGCGCTCGAACTGCGCGAAGGAGAGCAGGATGTTGAGCATCAACCGCCCCATCGAGGTGGTGGTGTTGAACTGCTGGGTGACCGAGACGAAGGAGACCCCGTGGCGCTCGAAGACGTCGATCATTCGCGAGAAGTCAGTCAGCGATCGCGTCAGGCGATCGATCTTGTAGACCACCACGATGTCGATCCTGCCGGCCTCGATGTCGGCCAGCAGCCGCTTGAGCGCCGGCCGGTCCATGTTGCCACCGGAGAAGGCGGGATCGTCGTAGTCGTCGGCCACCGGAATCCAGCCCTCCGCGCGCTGGCTGGCGATGTAGGCGTGGCCGGCGTCACGCTGGGCGTCGATGGAGTTGTACTCCTGGTCGAGCCCCTCGTCGGTGGACTTCCGAGTGTAGACGGCGCAGCGCAGGCGGCGCTTCAGGGCTTCGTTCATCGCCGACCTCCCTGCTTCTTCGGATTCTTCGCCTTGGCCGGTGCCTTCACGCCGAAGAAGAGCGGCCCGGACCAGCGGGTGCCGGTGATCTCGCGGGCGATCATGGACAGGCTCGGGTAGCGCCTGCCCTCGAACTCATACTGTCCGTCCTGGGCGACCGTCACCCGGTGCTCGATCCCCTGGTACTCCCGGGTGAGCACGGTGCCGGGCATCAGCCGGATGTCGCGATCGAGCTTGCGCGCCTTGCCGGTCTCCACCAGGGCCTTGATGCGCCGCTTGTTGCGCTCCAAGAGGCTGGGATCGACCTTGCGGAACTCGATCTCTTGCAGCTTGTACGCGATCCGCCGCTCCATGAACTGGCGATTGGGCGGCGGGTTGTCGCTGCCGAAGAGTTCTCGCCAAAGCGCCCTCATTTCCTCTATCGAGAGATCCGGGAGCCCGGCGATCCGGGCGACGACGCTCGGCGGGGTGGGTGGGACGGTGCTTGCCTTCATGGAGCCTCCTCCAAAGTGTTGTTGACGGGGTGGCTATGAGGCTGCTTCCGGCCGGAGAAGCCAAGCTCAAACTCGCTCTCCGTGGGGTGACCTGCGGACTGCGCGACCGCGGCGTCGCGCAGTCGGACGAGGCCGCGCGCCAGCAAGGACGCGACCTCTTGCCGGCGCTGCTCCGGCGTCATCCGGTCGGGGGGAAGGTGGTTGATCGTGCACATCGGTATCGGTCCTGAACGTCCAACTCGCTCGATGACGAGATTGTCCGGTCAGGCCTCTACCGAGGCCATCAGGGAGTTTCGGGCCGGTGCGAACCGATGGGGGCTGGTGCGAAGGAGTTCGCGGGATCGGGTTGCGCCAAGCGAACAGAATTGGCGATGTTTACAAAACAAAGCTTCATACGTAAACTGTAAACAAAAGAGGACGCTCCCCAATGTTTGGCGAAAGACTGAAACTGGCCCGCAAGCGCTCCGGCCTGTCCCTTCGGGGACTGGCCGATGCCATCAACCATGCGGTCAGTGCCCAGGCGATCGGCCGCTATGAGCGCAACGAGATGCTGCCCGGTTCGGCGACCGCCCTGAAACTCGCCAAGGCGCTCGGCGTCCCGCTGAGCTACCTGTTCAGCCCCTCGGAGATCCGCCTCGAGGGGGTGGAGTTTCGCAAGACCGCTGCGACCCGGGCCCAGGAGCGCGCCATGGTGGAAGCCGCCGTCCTGGACAGCCTCGACCGCTACCTGCTCGTCGAAGACCTGCTGGAGATCGGCAGCCATGTGTGGGACAAGCCCGAAGGGGCTCCCTTCAAGGTCTCCGACCTCGATGATGCGGAGACCGCCGCCGAGAGCGTCCGCAAGGCCTGGAACCTGGGTGGCGACGCGATCCCCAACGTTACCGAGCTGCTCGAAGAGCACGGCATCAAGGTGCTCAAGCTCGACTTCCCGCTCTCGGTCGACGGACTGACCTGCCGGGTGGCGCGGCCGGGCCAGGAGAAGGTACCGGTCATCGTGGGTTCGGTGGCGAAATCGGTGGAACGCCGGCGCTTCACCCTGGCTCACGAGCTCGGCCATATGGTGATGGCCATCGACGGCGACCTGGACGAGGAGAAAGCGTGCCAGCGCTTCGCCAGCGCCCTCTTGATGCCCCGGGAGGACCTGCTGTTCGAGGTCGGGCAGCGCCGCCATGCCTTCGGCTATGCCGAGATCATCGAGATCAAGCGCATGTACGGCGTCAGCGCCGCCGCCCTGATCGTCCGGCTGCGCGATCTCGGCGTCATCACCGAGGGGACCTTGCAGGCCGTGTTTCGCGGCATCGGCCGCACCTGGCGCAAGGCCGAGCCCGAGCCGCTCCCGGAAAACGAGGAACCCCGGCGCTTCCAGCGCCTGGTGCTCCGCGCCCTTGCTGAGGACATCATCTCGCTTCCCAAAGCCGCAGAGCTGCTGCGCAAGAGCACGGGCGAGGTGAGCCGAATCATGTCGGGGCCCGCGGAGTGACCTATCGTGCGGGTATTGGTGAGCGACGCCTCGATTCTGATTGAGCTGGCGAAGTGGTCCCTCCTGGAGGCGCTGTTCAAGCTGCCGTTCGAGTTTGCGGTACCCGACGCCCTGTACGAGGACGAGCTCATCGATCTCGGTGAGATCGATCGGGAGCAGCTCAAGGGGTTGGGCCTGCGGGTCGAGTCCCTGGATGCGGAAGGCATGGCCCGGGCCGTCACTTATCAGACGGCCCGGCCCAAGCTCACCCTCCACGACTGCCTTGCCGTCACCCTGGCCGTGACGAACGACTGGCCGTTGCTGACGGGTGACAAGCGCATGCGTGCCCTCGCCGACGAAGAGCACCTCGAGGTGCACGGCGTCTTGTGGGTCATCGACCGGTTTGCCGAGCACCGCATCGTGCGCAAGCCCACGCTCGCCAAGGCGCTGCGCGGCATGCTGGACGACCCGCGGACACGGCTGCCGAATGCCGAGATCAATAAGCGGCTCGCCCTCTTCACCGCGAAGCAAGATTGAGCGGCCGGCACTGACGCCCGGAAAGGATTCTTCGTCACATGGGAGAACAAGAACGAATGAACGATGCTGAAAACTTGGCCAAGCTGCTCGGGCACCTGAAGCCCGAGCTGTTTCGCGCCTTCATGGCGGAGGAGTTCGGGCTCGTCATGCCAGAACTCGAAAAGAAGAAGACCAAGACGGAACATCGCCAAGTCATGGAGGCTGTGCTGGCCGCCTTGCCCGTACTGGAGCGGCAGAGGATCGAGGAGGTCGCCGAGAAGATCATCCTGTTGACTGACGGTGCAGGTCAGGATGTCGTCGACGGATTCCGGGACGGCATCTTCGATGATGCGGATCGTGAAGCTTTCGATGCCTTGCGCGACCAATACGAACGTGCCTTGTGGCTGTACGCGAACGCCGCCGAGATCTTCAAGGAAGCGCTGGATGCCCGGCAGGCCGACGTGTTCCGCCAGAGCGTCACGTGCTACTCGGGCTTCGTCGCGCCGAAGGCTCTCGTCATGGCGACCGACGAGAAGGCGAAGGACGCGTTCCACGAGAACGTGGCGCGGCAGCTCGGTTGCGCCAAGGACGACGTCGCCATTCAGATCTTCAAGCGGCTGCGGCCGAACTCGCAGACCGGCGAGGACGTCGATCTCTACCAGATCAGCGTCCACAACAACCGCCCGCCCGAGATCATCGACTGCGTGCAGGCGAGCGAGTTGGTGGCCCAGGAAGTGGTTCGCGCCGTATCCTCCCACATTACCTACGAGCCGGCCAACGGCTACCTGGAGGTGCTGTCCAGGGAGACCGACGGGCGCGAGGCGCTGGCGCGTATCGCTGCGGACTGTCTGCTGCAGTCTCCCTTCTCGGGCGAGAGGATCCCGCTCAAGCAGTACGACTACCAGAGCCTCGCGGCGCCGCGCGCCTTCGACCTCACAGGCGAGAATGTCGCTTCGGTCAAGGTGGCTGAGCTCGGTTACACGGACTCGAACCACCGTTCGCTGCTGGTGAAGATCTGGGCGAAGGACCCCGACGACATCCACACGGCTGCGAAGTCGCTGATCGGGCCGTCCTTCGACTTCCGCCACCACCGATTGACCTACGCCAGATTGTCCATTCGCCTGAAGAAGGTCGGCCGGGAACGGGCGCGAACGATCTCCGTCATTCTGCGCGACGACAACAAGTGCAACATCAAGACCAAGCGCGAGAAGGACCGGGCGCTGTGCGATCGATTGCTCGCCAAATGGAAGCTGGTCAAGGAGATCGGTGATGTCGTCGAAGCACCTCTCGACGAAGTCGCTGCTTGAGCTGCTCGACCTGTTCGAGCGCTCTCGCCAGCCGCTCGCCGATGTCGATGGCCAAGTCCTGCGCGGTGTTCCCGGCTGGGACCTCTCCCGTATCACGTCGATGCCGCCCAAGGCGCGGGATGCGTGGCTCGAACGCGTCGGTTACGCCGGCTCCTTCCCGGCGCCATGCCGTGACGAACACGTCCCCGTCGAACTGGAGGAGGACGACGATCCGGCCCGATACCGGTATCGCTGCCCGGAATCCTTCCGGCTGAGATTCGTCGATGCCGTGGACGTAGCGGTCTACGCCGTTCGCCCCGCCATCCTGCTCGGCACCGTTGCCGATCTGCTCGACATTCCACAGGCTATGCGCAAAGGAATCGAATCGCCCGCCATCGACGGCGTGCTGTGGCATCTCGGCAAGGCGCGGATCGGCCTGGCACATACAGAGGTGTGGTTCGTTCGCGGGCTCGCGCAATCGGTGGACGACGTCTTCCGGCATTTGCATTTCCCGACACTGCCGGACCAGGGCCTGATTCTGACGTCGGGACAGCCATTGCCCGAGTTCGTGCGTCCCCCCAGGAACTACCGATTCGCGGCGGTGCGCCAGGTACTCGTCGACTACGTGACAACACCCACCGTGGACATGGACCTGCTCCATCGCATCCTGGCGACGCCTGCGGACGGGATGCTTCGCCCGCTCCTACCGGTCCACTTCGACGAGTACACCAACACGCTCACCATCCGCAGCAAGAGCAACAAGCCCTGGGTGATCAAGGGCGAACGCCAAGCGGCGGCCGTCCGCTACATGTACGAGCAGGCAATGAACGACCGTTGGCTGTTGCCAGCCGCCGAAATCTTGGGGGCCGCATACCCGGACAAGAAAACCGCCCGCAGCCAGCGCATGCAGAACCTCTTCAGCGGCAACACCGAGTGGGAGGACTACATCGCCAACCCCGAGAAGGGCAAGTACGGGTTCCTGCTCGACTGACCCCAGCGTCTTCCCGTCGCTGTTCCGCATGACCGCCTTCGGGCGGTTTTTTGTTTTCTGTGGCCCGTATTTCCCCGTTTCGGCCGCGCCCGTACATCCGCCCGTACATGGCGGTGGCGGACGCCCGCACATCACGAATCCGACACTGACCTCACGTTTTCGCAATCACCCGAAAGGAGAAAAACGTGAGTATCAAACACCTCAACCAACGCCAACTGGCCGACCGTTGGGGCGTCAGCGAAGCCACCTTGGAACGCTGGCGCTCCGAAGGGATCGGGCCGGTCTTTCTGAAGATCCAAGGCCGCGTGCTCTACCGCGTCGAGGACGTCGAGTCCTACGAGGCGGAGTGCCTGCGCAAGAGCACCTCCGAGCGCGTCGGCGCGGGAGGTGTGGCATGACAAATTCGTCGGGAACGAATTTGGACCGCGAAGCGGGCCGCGTAGCGGCGAGCCCCATGGACGGGGCGAGCAACCGCCTCACCCCCGACCAGGTTCTCGCCACGCCGGCCGGCGAGCTGGCCGCGCTGCAAAGCGAGGCGCTGTTCCAGCTGAAGAACGATGCCGCCGATCTGCTCTCGGTGGCCCGCGCCATCGTCGAGCACATCGACCGGGCACTCGAACTGAAATACGCCGACCGCGCCCATGCCCTGCGCCTGGCCGCCGGCAAGGACACCGGCATCGTGCATTTCGATGACGGCCACGTGCGCGTCACTGCCGACCTACCCAAGCGGGTCGAGTGGGATCAGCGGCGCCTTGCCGAGGTCGTTCGCCGCATCGCCAACGGCGGCGAGGACCCGGCCGAGTACGTCGAGATCAGCTATCGCGTCTCGGAAACCAAGTTCAACGCCTGGCCGGAGTCGCTGAAGAGCGCCTTCGCGCCCGCACGCACGCTCAAGACCGGCAAGCCCGGCTTCCGCCTCGCCCTGATGAAGGAGTGACCGCCATGTTCAAGAACCGCACTTTGCTCGAGAAGCTGAAGAACAAGCATCCCTACCTGCTGGACGAGTTGCCGGCCACGGTCCGCGTGGATGGTATCGAGATGCCGCTCGAAAGCGCCACCCTGGACCAGATCGCCTTCGCCGTCATCGCCCTCGAAAACGAGGTCCGGCCCATCAGCCGCCGCATGAACGCTCTGCGGGAGCTCTACGACCTCGCCCGCAAACACGGCGCACTCGGCGCGCACCGGATCGGAGACGCCTTCGCCGACAAAGGAGGCCGCTCATGACCCTTCCCATCATCTCCGCCGACCAGCGCCTGGCCGAGAAGCGCGGCGTCAAGGGCGTGCTGGTCGGCAAGAGCGGCATCGGCAAGACCTCGCAGCTCTGGACCCTGGTGCCCGAGTCCACCTTGTTCTTCGACCTCGAGGCGGGCGACCTCGCCGTCGAGGGGTGGGCCGGCGACACCATCCGCCCGCGCACCTGGCAGGAGTGCCGCGACTTCGCGGTGTTCATCGGCGGTCCGAACCCGGCGCTGCGCGAGGACCAGCCCTTCAGCCAGGCCCACTTCGATGCCGTCTGCGCGCGCTTCGGCGACCCGACCGTGCTCGATCGCTACGACACCGTGTTCGTCGACTCGATCACCGTCGCCGGGCGTCTGTGCTTGCAGTGGTGCAAGGGCCAGCCGCAGGCCTTCTCCGAGAAGACCGGCAAGCCGGACACGCGCGGGGCCTACGGCCTGATGGGCCAGGAGATGATCGCCTGGCTCACCCACCTGCAGCACACCCGGGGCAAGAACGTCTGGTTCGTCGGCATCCTCGACGAGCGGCTCGACGACTTCAATCGCCGCGTCTTCCAGCTGCAGATCGACGGCTCCAAGACCGGGCTCGAGCTGCCCGGCATCGTCGACGAGGTGGTGACGCTGGCCGAGCTCAAGGCCGACGACGGCACCGCCTACCGCGCCTTCGTCTGCCACACGCTCAATCCCTGGGGCTACCCCGCCAAGGACCGCTCCGGCCGCCTGGACCAGATCGAGGAGCCGCATCTTGGCCGGCTGATGGCCAAGATCGCCGGCCCCGCGCGCCCCGCCCTCGAACGCCTCGACTTCGCGCGCCCCGCGCCTTCCGACAAATCGGCAGGACAGCCGATTTGCACGTCGCGTAGCGACGCCCACCGGGCCAAGGCCATGGATGGCCTTGGTGAACCCGTACAGCAATAAGGAGCCACGACCATGAGTTATTTCGATTTCAACGATGCCAACGAGCAGTCCTCGTTCAACCTGATCCCCAAGGGCACGCTGGTGCGCGTGCGCATGACCATCCGCCCCGGCGGCTTCGACGATGCGAGCCAGGGCTGGACCGGCGGCTACGCCACCCGCAACGACAACACCGGCTCGGTGTACCTCAACTGCGAGTTCGTCGTGATGGAGGGCGAGTACGCCCGCCGCAAGATGTGGTCGCTGATCGGCCTCTACAGCCCCAAGGGCCCCGAGTGGGCGAACATGGGCCGCGCCTTCGTCAAGGCGATCCTCAACTCCGCGCGCGGCGTCCATCCGGGCGATGCCAGTCCCCAGGCCCAGAACGCGCGGCGCATCGCCGGGTTCACCGACCTCGACGGCATCGAGTTCCTCGGCAAGGTCGATTGGGAGAAGGACCAGAACGGCCAGGACAAGGCAGTCATCAAGCAGGCGATCCAGCCCGATCACAAGGACTACGCCGCATTGATGGGGGCAGCGCGTGCACCGGTGCCGTCGACCACCACCCCGAACGCCTATGCCCAGGCTACGGGTCGCGCTCCGGTCACGGGCCGCCCGAGCTGGGCGCAGTAAGGGGGGCTGCGGGCATGATGCTTCGTCCCCGTCAGGCCCTGCTGGTGGAGCGCTCGCTCGCCGCGCTCTACCTGCACGGCAACACCCTGGCCATCGGCCCGACCGGCTCCGGCAAGACCATCATGCTGTCGGCGGTCGCCGGCGGCGTGTTGGAGGAGCCCGACGCGAAGGCCTGCATCCTCGCGCACCGCGATGAGCTCACCGCCCAGAACCGGGAGAAGTTCGGCCGGGTCAATCCGGGCGTCGCGACCTCGGTGTTCGATGCCAAGGAGAAGTCCTGGGCCGGGCGCGCCACCTTCGCGATGGTACAGACGCTCTCGCGTGACGCTCATCTCGACGCGATGCCCACGCTGGATCTGCTGGTGGTCGACGAGGCGCACCATGCCGCATCAAAGTCCTATCGGCGCGTGATCGATCGTGTGCTGTCGCGCAACCCCAGGGCGCTGATCTTCGGCGCCACCGCCACACCCGCGCGCAGCGACGGCAAGGGGCTGCGCGAGGTGTTCAGCAACGTCGCCGACCAGATCACGCTGGGCGAGCTCATCGCCTCCGGCCATCTGGTGCCACCGCGCACCTTCGTCATCGATGTCGGCGCGCAGTCTGCGCTCGCCCAGGTGCGCCGCACCGCCACCGACTTCGACATGACCGAGGTGGAGGCGATCCTCAACAGGACGCCGATCACCGACGCGGTGATCCGTCACTGGCGCGAGAAGGCCGGCGACCGCAAGACCATCGTGTTCTGCTCCACCGTGGCCCACGCGCAGTGCGTGGCCGAGGCGTTCGTCGCCGCAGGCATCCGCGCCGTACTGATTCACGGCGAGTTGTCGGATGCCGAGCGCGCAACCCGCCTGGCCGAGTACGAGACCGGCGATGCCCAGGTCGTGGTCAACGTGGCGGTGCTGACCGAAGGCTACGACTACACGCCCACCTCCTGCGTGGTGCTGCTGCGCCCGAGCTCGCACAAGTCGACGCTGACCCAGATGATCGGTCGTGGGCTGCGGACTATCGATCCGACCGAGCATCCCGGCGTGGTCAAGACCGACTGCATCGTCCTCGACTTCGGCACCGCGACCCTCATGCACGGCTCGCTGGAGCAGGAGGCCAACCTGGACGGCCACCAGCACCAGGGGCAGGCGCCCACCAAGGAGTGCCCCTCCTGCGAGGCATTGGTCCCGCTCGGCTGCCGCGAATGCCCACTGTGCGGCTTCGAGTGGACCATTGATCCGGCCGAGCAGGCGGAAGCCATGGACGACTTCGTCATGACGGAGATCGACCTGCTCAAGCGCTCCAACTTCCGCTGGTGCGATCTCTTCGGCTGCGACGATGCCTTGATGGCCACCGGCCTCCAAGCCTGGGGCGGCATCTTCTTCCTCAACGGGCGCTGGCACGCGGTCGGTGGCGGCCGGAGTCTTCCGCCCCGTCTGCTGGCGGTCGGCGACCGCAGCGTCTGCATGGCCAAGGCGGACGACTGGCTCAACGACAACGAGTCCCTCGACACCGCCCACAAGACCCGCCGCTGGCTCAACGAACCGCCCACCGAGAAGCAGCTGCGCTACCTGCCGCAGGCCATGCGCGCCGACTTCGGGCTCACCCGCTACCAGGCCTCGGCGCTGCTCGCGTTCCAGTTCAACAAGTCGTCGATCCATCGCCTCGTGCTGGCAGCCAACGACGAACACCGGAGGGCGGCGTGATATGCGCGATCTGCGGACGAGAGGGACGCGGCTTCTGCTGGCTGTCGCCGAGGAACGGCTCGCGTGCGCCGGACGGCAAGCGCCTGTTCAAGCGCTTCTGCTCCATGCGCTGCCAGGACATTCATCTGCAACGACTGAAGGCGGGAGGCGGTGTCGTGATCGATCCCACCCATAACGAGAAGGCCGCGATGGAGGCGGTCCTGCCCTCGCTCGGCGAGTACGTGGCGTCCATCGGCATGGACCGGTCGCTCGCGAGCTACACCCGGGAAGAGGTCCTGCAACTGGTCGATGTGGTGCTCACCGCCTACTTCGACAACCTGCGGGAGCGCACGCCCGACGATGTGCCGTTTTGAGGAGGCGGTGATGCTCGATTACAACCACCGCCCCAGGTTCCACGAGCGCGTCAACGCTGTCATCGACGAAGCGCTGGCGCGTGAACGGGCAGCACAGGTATCTCGGACCTACCTCGGTGCCTCCCGGCTCGGCGTGGCCTGCGAGCGCGCCCTGCAGTACGAGTACGCCCAGGCCGCGGTCGATCCGGGGCGCGAGCTGCCCGGGCGGGTGTTGCGGGTGTTCGAGGTCGGCCATGCCCTGGAGGATCTGGCGATCCGCTGGCTGCGCCTCGCCGGCTTCGATCTCTACACACGCAAGGCGGACGGCGGGCAGTTTGGTTTTTCCGTCGCCGGCGGCCGCATCCAAGGACACGTCGACGGGATTCTCGCCGCCGGCCCTGCCGACATCGAGCTTGCTTATCCCGCGCTGTGGGAGTGCAAGACGATGAACGACAAGTCCTGGCGCGAGACCGTCAAGCGCGGCGTGGCCCGGGCCAAGCCGGTCTACGCTGCCCAGATCGCCGTCTACCAGGCGTACATGGAAGGTGCCGTGCCGGGCATCGCGAGCAATCCCGCGCTGTTCACCGCCATCAACAAGGACAGCGAGGAACTCTGGTTCGAACTCGTGCCGTTCGACGGCGGGCTCGCGCAGCGTATGTCCGACCGCGCGGTTCGGATCATCACGGCAACGGACAGCCAGGAACTACTGCCGCGCCTCGCCACCACGCCGACGCACCACGAGTGCAAGACCTGCGCGTGGCAGGACCGCTGTTGGAGACCGGCTTGATGGCGGAAAACATCGTCTGGCTCGATTTCAATGATGCACCGGATCAGCATGGCGAGACGCCCTCCGACACCGAGGCGTTGCGCCAGGGCCTGCTCGACCGCTTGGAGGCCGTGCTGCTCTACCTGTTCCCGCAGGGCCGCCTCCGCGGCGACAGGTTCTACGTCGGTGACGTCGACGGCAACCGTGGCAAGAGCCTGGTGGTCGAGCTCGAGGGCGAGCGGCGCGGTCTGTGGAAGGACTTCGCCACCGACGAAGGTGGGGATGTCATCGATCTCTGGGCGCGCTCGCGCGGGCTTTCCGCGCGGCACGACTTTCCCCGGCTCGCGGACGAGATCCGCCGATGGCTCGGGCTCGCACCGCCCATCGGCCGAGCGAAGCCATCGGATGTCCGCAGCACCCCCGTCGACGAGCTCGGCCCCTACACCGCGAAGTGGGATTACCTCACGGCGGACGGTCGCCTCATCGCCTGCGTCTACCGCTTCGATCCGCCCACCGGCAAGGAGTACCGCCCGTGGGACGTGCGCGCCCGCCTATGGCGCGCCCCCGACCCGCGTCCGCTCTACAACCTGCCGGCCGTGGCCAATGCGCGCGAGGTGATACTGGTCGAGGGCGAGAAGGCCGCCTGCGCCCTGATCGGCGCCGGCATCACGGCGACCACGGCCATGAACGGCGCGCGGGCCCCGGTGGAGAAGACCGACTGGACGCCGCTCACCGGCAAGCACGTGCTCATCTGGCCGGATCGTGACGCCCCCGGCTGGGACTACGCGGAGAATGCCGCGCGCGCCTGCGTCATGGCGGGCGCGGCGTCGGTCGCCATCCTCGTGCCGCCGCCCGACAAACCCGACAAATGGGACGCGGCCGATGCCGTGGCCGAGGGCTTCGATTGCGCCGCCTTCCTTCGTGAGGGCGAGCGCAGGGTGGTCAAGGCCGCACCACCCGTGCTCCCGACGTTCTCCTTGGGCGCATTGCTGGATGATGACTCGCCGCTGCCGCCGGACCTCGTCGCGCCGCGCGTGCTCACCCCGGGCGGGATGCTGGTATTCGGCGGCGCGCCCAAGGTCGGCAAGAGTGACTTTCTGCTCGCATGGCTCACGCACATGGCGGCGGGCGCCACCTTCCTCGCCATGACGCCGCCGCGCCCGCTGCGGGTGTTCTATCTGCAAGCCGAGGTGCAGTACCACTACCTGCGCGAGCGTGTGAAGGAGATCCGCCTACCGCCCAGTCGCATCGGTGAAGCGCGCGTCAACTTCGTCGCCACGCCGCAGCTGCGGCTGATCCTGGACGACGCCGGCCTCGCCCAGGTCATCCCCGCGATCAAGCAGGCCTTCGGCGACGAGCTGCCGGACATCATCGCCATCGACCCCATCCGCAACGTCTTCGACGGCGGGGACGCCGGCGGCGAGAACGACAACGCCGCCATGCTGTTCTTCCTGTCGCAGCGGGTCGAGCGCCTGCGCGATGCGGTGAACCCGGACGCCGGCATCGTGCTGGCCCACCACACCAAGAAGCTCGGCAAGAAGCAGTTCGAGGAGGACCCGTTCCAGGCGCTGGCCGGGGCCGGCAGCCTGCGGGGTTACTACACCACCGGCATGCTGCTGTTTCGACCGGACGAAACGCGAACCACGCGCCAGCTCTTCTTCGAGCTGCGCAACGGTGCCGCCATCCCGTCGATGCACGTGGACAAGATCCGCGGCGAGTGGCGGGAGGTGGATGCCAACGCGCGGCTGGTGATGAGGGACTATGGCGAGCGCCTCGATGCCGAGCGCCGGCGCAAGCGCGACGCCATCCTGCAGATCCTGTTCGACGAGGCGGCCCAGGGGCGCTGCTACACCGCCAACCAGTTCGCCGAATCCTTCGAAGGCAAGGCCGGTCTGGGCGGCGAGCGCACCATCCGCGAGCGCCTCTCCGCGCTCTCGACCCAGGGCTATATCAAGTACTTCCGCAACGCGCAGGACTACGGCCTGCCGCCAGCCCGCACCAAGTTCGGCTACCTGTGCGTCGAGGCGATGGTGCTGCGCTTGGGTCTAGGCGAGCCCGATCCCGACACCGGCGAAGTGCCGCTGCGCGAGCTACCGGTATTACCTACCCACTTCAAATGCCCGCAATCGGGGGCCGCATTGCCGGTCGAGAACCCCGAGGTGTGGGTTTACCAAGACGACTTCATCGACCCGCAGGAGGACGCATGAACACGCGCAGGCAAGTTGGCAAAAATTCTGCCAACTGGAACCCGAATTTTGCCAACTGGATTCAGTTGGCAAACGTCTGCCAACTGGAAAATCAAAAAAATCAATGCATTACAGATCAGTCGGCAAGTTGGCAGTTGGCAACGCCTGCCAATTTGCCAACTGAGCTAACACCATGTTTTTACTTACCTTTCGGGGATTTCCCAGTTGGCGAAAACTCCCTCCCCCCTTCGGGGGGAGAGGACCACGTCGTGTCCTCTCCCCCGACCCGAAGGGGTCTGCCCGGTTTGGGTGATAGGGGCCGAGAACCCGGTGCAGCGATCCTGAGCCTCGACCTCGGCACCCGGACCGGCTGGGCGCTGCTCGGCCGTGACGGCTCCATCACCAGCGGCTCGGAGTCCTTCAAGCCCCAGCGCTTCGAGGGCGGCGGCATGCGTTACCTGCGCTTCAAGCGCTGGCTCACCGAGGTCAAACAATCGGCGGACGGGCTGGATGCGGTGTACTTCGAGGAGGTGCGCCGCCACGCCGGAGTGGATGCCGCACACGCCTACGGCGGCTTCATGGCCCAGCTGACCGCCTGGTGCGAGCACCACGGCATCCCGTACCAGGGTGTGCCGGTGGGCGCGATCAAGAAGCACGCCACCGGCAAGGGCAACGCCGCCAAGCAGGAGATGGTGGCCGCCATGCAGGCCCTGGGTTTCCGGCCCGCGGACGACAACGAGGCCGACGCGCTGGCACTGCTGATGTGGGCGATCGCGACGCAGGAGGTGCCGGCATGACAAATTCGTCGGGAACGAATTTGGACCGCGTAGCGGGCCGCGCAGCGGCGAGCCCCAGGGATGGGGCGAGCAGCGCGCCCAGCCACCACTATCGTTGCCCCCTGGGGCGCCTGCAACCGACTCGCCCGGACGTCGATGTCATCAAACGCGACGGATGGCGGGACCAGGGCATCCTGGTGGTGTCGCTCGACGACGAACGTTTGGACTGGACCGAGAGGGAACTGGTGAAGCGCATCGGCGAGCGGCTCTACGGTCGGAAGGAGGACGGCCATGTGGAGCGTTGACGACGTCGCCGAGCGCTTCCGCGAGGCCGCCCAGACCGCGCGGCGTCTGCCGCCGGTACGCGTCCAGGGCTACTTCAACACCTGGCCGGCGATCAAACGCATGCCCTGGGAAAACCTCGGCGCTGAGCCGCCGGTCTACCGCTTTCCTCCCGACCCGGCCGCCATCGACCGCATGGAAGAGACCATGCGCTGGGTGCTGTGGCTCACCGAGGAGCAGCGCCATCTCGTCTGGATGCGCGCCGAGGAACGGGGGTGGCGGGAGATCTGCCGGCGCTTCGGCTGCGACCGCACCACGGCTTGGCGGCGGTGGCAGAAGGCGCTGGGACTGGTGGCCGACCGCCTGAACGGGTGAGTTCCACCGGGCGTTATGTATCAATAGATGATAAAATGCGGCTGTCGGCGAAACGGGTGTGAGCCGGGCGATCCGGATAAAGCGGAGGACATGTGATGAGACAGACTGTGGAAGCCATCATCGACGAACAGGGGCATGTCCGTCTGGCCGAGCCCGTCAAGATCAAAGGCATGCATCGTGCCTTGGTAACCATATTGGACGAGGTACCGGTTGAGATCGACGAGGTCACTCAGCTGGCTGAAAAGGCCCTCGCGGAGGATTGGCTGAAACCGGAAGAGGATGAGGCATGGACGCACCTGCAATAGGCGACGTGGTCCTCGTGCCTTTCCCCTTCTCCGATTTGTCGACATCCAAACTTCGTCCGGCACTCGTTCTAGCCCATGCGGGACGGGAGGACTGGCTGTGCCTGCAGATCACCAGCCGGCCCTACGCCGACCCCTTCGCGATCGAACTGGCGGATGGGGACTTCTCTCGTGGCTCACTACAGCGGACCAGCTTCATCCGTCCCGGAAAACTGTTTACCGCTCATCAAAGCCTGTTCCAATGCGTGGCAGGACACATCAGGGGCGAGAAGCTGGAGCAGGTGCGAAACCGGGTCGTCGAGCTGGTACGCAAAGGTCGATTGTCCGAGTGATGGGTGATCGGAAGGATCACGCTCCGCAGCAAGGTGAAATGATCATGAAACCGATCGTGGTCGGCATCATGCCGCAAGAGAAGATTCGCGCGCGGATACAGGCCATCGCGCGTGGCGAGTACAAACCGAAGCCGGGGGAACCCACAGTCTGGTTCACCTCGATGAAGTCGCTTGCCGAAGTGCTGAGTGACGAGAATCGTGCACTGCTGAAGGTCATCAAGGACACGAAGCCGGGGTCGATCTCCGCCCTGGCCGAGGCCACCGGCCGCAAGCCGGGCAATCTCTCCCGCACGCTCAAGACCATGTCCAATTACGGTATTGTCGAGATGCGACGGGAGAAGCGGCACGTACGTCCGATTGCCAAAGCAACCGAGTTCCGGATCGTCGCTGCATGACGTGGGCCGCTCATCATGGCGAAGAAGCGAAACAGCCGCATCCTGCGAGAGATGCACGAAACGGCTCGCGATCTGCATAGGATCGGCCTGATCGACGACAAGCGAATGGCAGAGTTCGATGCGCTGTGCCGTCCAAACGGAACGGACGCGCTTCGCGCTGCCATCGTAGCTGGTCGATCGAGCGGCCCGGGTCGTCCCGCTGAGGAAGTGTACGATCGCCTGGAAACCAAGTATCGCGGTCTGGCCGGCAAGAAGCGCAAGTGAAGTTGCTGGAAGTCACCAGCGCATGCCGACACCTGCCTGCCAATGAGGAATAGTGCGGGCGCAGACGATTTTCGGGCATGCAACACTTCGCCCGTTTTTACGCTAGGATTTCGCTAACCTCGCGAGAGAAGCATGTGCGAAGGCCACGGGTCGCTCCGTGGCCTCGATGTTTCTGCCTTCGCGATCCGACCCGCCGAGCGCGATGGGTCCTTCCTCACCAAAATCCCATGCGGGGGGCGCGCGCGCGGCGTTTCGCTAGCGTCAAACTGCAAACCGAGGTTTGCAGGGTTTGCGGTTTGCAGGCCCCATCCCTGGGGCCTGCCGCTTCGCGGCCAGCCTGCGGCTGTCCAAATCCGCTCCAGGCGGATTTGTGCACTCCCCGATACACATCACGAGCCCGCCCACGGTTCTCCGTCGGCGGGCTTTCCATTTCGAGGTTCCGATCCTGAACACGCTCAACGTCGAGTACCGCAAGGTCGAGACGCTGATTCCCTACGCCCGCAATCCGCGCACGCACAGCGACGAGCAGGTCGCGCGCATCGCCGCCAGCATCGCCGAGTTCGGCTGGACCAACCCGATCCTGGTCGATGGCGACCATGGTGTGATCGCCGGCCATGGCCGACTGCTGGCCGCACGCAAGCTGGGGCTGACCGAGGTGCCGGTGATCGAGCTCGCGCACCTCACCCCGGCGCAGAAGCGCGCCTATGTGATCGCCGACAACCGGCTCGCGCTCGATGCCGGCTGGGATGAGGCCATGTTGGCGCTGGAGTTCGCGGAGTTGGCCGACGCCGGCTTCGATCTGGACCTGACCGGCTTCTCTGCCTCCGAGATCGAAGGCCTGCTCGACCACATCGAGGAGACGGAACCGTCCGCCGATGAGGACGAGCGTGCGCCGGAAGGCGACGCGGACGAGGACGACGTCACGCCGCCCACGGTTGCGGTCACGCGGCCCGGCGACTTGTGGCTGCTGGGCGAACACCGGCTGCTCTGCGCCGACAGCAGCGACGCGGCCGCCGTCGCGCGCCTCATCAATGGCGAGCGCGCTCACCTGCTCTTTACCAGCCCGCCCTACGCGAACCAGCGCGACTACACCACCGGCGGGATCACTGACTGGAACGCGCTCATGCAGGGCGTGTTCGGCGCCGCCCGCAGCGCGCTGCACGAGGACGCGCAAATCCTGGTCAACCTCGGCCTCGTCCATCGCGACGGCGAGTGGCAGCCGTACTGGGACGGCTGGATCGAATGGATGCGCACTCAGGGCTGGCGCCGCTTCGGCTGGTACGTCTGGGATCAGTCGGTGACCGTGCCCGGCGACTGGGCCGGGCGCCTCGCGCCGCGCCACGAGTTCGTGTTCCACTTCAACCGCCAGGCGCGCAAGCCGAACAAGATCGTGCCCTGCAAGTGGGCCGGTCACGAGACGCATCTGCGCGCCGATGGGTCATCCACCGCGATGCGCGCCAAGGATGGCAAGGTCGGCGAATGGAACCACGCCGGACAGCCCACGCAGGAGTTCCGCATCCCGGATTCCGTCGTCGAGGTGACGCGCCAGCGCGGCCGCATCGGTGATGGTATCGACCATCCGGCCGTATTCCCGCTGGGCCTGCCGAAGTTCTTCATCGAGGCCTACACCGACGTGGGCGAGATCGTCTTCGAGCCGTTCTCCGGCGGCGGCACCACGCTGCTGGCCGGGCAACTCACCGACCGCAGGGTCCGCGCCATCGAGCTCGCGCCCGAGTACGTCGACGTCGCGCTGCGCCGCTGGCTGCAGCACCACCCGGGCATGGAGCCCGTGCTCGCGGCCACCGGCCAGCCCTTCGCCGAGGTCTCGGCCGAGCGCTTGGGCGAGACGGCGGAGGCGGCCGCGTGAACTGGTTCGCCGAGCGCATCGAGCACTGGCCGATCGACAAGCTACTGCCCTACGCGCGGAACGCCCGCCAGCACTCGGACGAGCAGATCGCCCAGATCGCGGCCTCCATCGCCGAGTTCGGCTTCGTCAATCCCTGCCTGGTCGGCGCCGACGGTGTGCTGGTCGCGGGCCATGGGCGGCTCGCCGCCGCGCGCAAGCTGGGCCTGTCCACCGTGCCGGTGGTGGTGCTCGATCACCTGACGCCGACGCAGCGCCGGGCGCTGGTCCTCGCCGATAACCGGCTCGCGGAGCTCTCGACCTGGGACGATGTGCTACTGCGCATCGAACTTGAGGCACTGCAGGACGAAGGCTTCGACCTCGATTTGACCGGTTTCGATGCCGATGCGTTGGCCGAGCTACTGGCCGGTGAGGAGCCAGAGCACGAAGGCCAGACCGAGGACGACGCCGTCCCGGAGATTCCGGAAGAGCCGGTGTCCAAGCCGGGCGACGTCTGGAGGCTGGGGCCGCACCGTCTGGTCTGCGGCGATGCGACCGCGGCAGAGGCCTACGCGCAGCTGTTCCCGGACGGCGAGCGGGCGGACATGGTCTTCACCGATCCGCCGTACAACGTGAACTACGCCAACAGCGCCAAGGACAAGCTGCGGGGCAAGCACCGTCCCATTCTCAACGACGCGCTCGGCGCAGGCTTTCACGACTTTCTCTACGACGCGCTGTCGCTGCTCGTTGCCCACACCCGCGGCGCGATCTACGTCGCCATGTCGTCGAGCGAGCTCGACACCCTGCAGGCGGCGTTCCGCTCTGCCGGCGGCCACTGGTCTACGTTCATCATCTGGGCGAAGAACACCTTCACGCTGGGCCGCGCCGACTACCAGCGCCAGTACGAGCCGATCCTCTACGGTTGGCCCGAGGGCGCGGAGCGCCACTGGTGCGGCGACCGCGACCAGGGCGACGTCTGGCAGATCAAGAAGCCGCAGAAGAACGACCTGCACCCGACCATGAAGCCGGTGGAGTTGGTCGAACGGGCGATCCGCAATTCGAGTCGTCCCGGCGACGTGGTGCTGGACCCCTTCGGCGGTTCCGGCACCACCCTGATCGCCGCCGAGAAGTCAGGGCGCGTGGCGCGCCTGATCGAACTCGACCCGAAGTATGCGGACGTGATCGTGCGGCGCTGGCAGGACTGGACGGGCAAGCAGACCACCCGCGAATCGGATGGCCTGGCGTTCGATCAGGCGGCGACTTCCTCCTCGACGATCTCGCAGTGAATCACGAACCCGGTCAGATAAGGAAGCCCGCGCGGGATACCGTAGTCCTTACTGGTGCGGCGTCCGATGGTCCATTCCATCCACTGCCGGGTGGCGGCGCGGATCGCGTCGTGGAGGGCATGGCCCGCATGCTTGCGGTTGAGGACTTCGTCCGCGAAGTGGCGTCCGTGGCGGCTGTCGAGGAAGGCCCGCACCGCTTCGAAGGGCTGTCCCGTGGCGTCGGAGATGGCGTTCATCGCGATGGGCCAGGCGGCTTGCGCGTGCGCGTCCATCGTGCCCCAGAAGCCCCAGGCTTCGTTGCGGGTGGCGGGGATCGTTTTGGCTGTGGTCATCGTTGTCTCCTTCGTTGATCGTTGCGACACACGTATGAACGCGCTGTTCGATCAGGAAGCCAAGCTCAATCTCAATCATCTCGCGTCGTCTGTTGGCGACCGGTTACGGCGGCCAGCTTGGCGCGGGCCGACGCGCTTTCCCAGTGGCAGGGTCCGTTGCCGTGCGCAGCCTCTTCGCTCCAGCGGGCCAGGATTTCGTCATCGCTCCAGCCCTTGGCGGTGAGGTAGGCGTAGTCGTCGGCGTCGTAGTTGCTGTGGGTGAGGATGGCGCGGGTGGGTTTCATGCTGTGCTCCTTGGCGTGGATGGTTGCGACACCCGTATGAACGCGCTGCCGGCGCGGGAAGCCAAGCGTTTTCTGCTTGGCTTCCCATTCCGCTCGAATCACGCGATCCGGTAGATGCGCTCGCCGCCCTCGGGCTTGTCCGAGGTGATGGTCAGCCCCAGCTTCTTCTTGAAGGCGTTGGCAAAGGTGCCGCGCACCGTGTGCGCCTGCCAGCCGGTGAGTTCGCAGATCTGGCGCACCGTCGCGCCCTCCGGGCGCCGGAGCATCGCGATGACTTGGGCCTGCTTGCTGTTCTCGCGGGTGCGGGGCTTGGTCTCGGCGCGCTGCGGTGCCCAGGTGGCTTCGGCGGCTGCGACCTCCGCCTCGAGATCCGTGTTTGCCTCCACCGGCGCCGGCGCGGGACGCGGGCGCCCCAGGGCCTCGTAACCGTCGGCGGCGACAAACCAGTCGGGACCAATGGTGGTGATCAGGGCCCGATTGCAGAGGCCGTCCAGCACCTTCTTGCGGGCGCCGCCTTTCACGTTGTCGGGGAACCACTCGATCTTGCCACCGGTGTGCTCGACGGCGTAGGCCAGGATGGCGTGCTGGGCGGGGGTGAGTTGGATGGTGCTCATTCGATGCTCCTTCGTGGTGGTTGATGGTGTGGTCATGAACGCGCTGTTCTCTGGAGAAGCCAAGCGCTTTCCGCTGCTTTCTCAGCCCTGCCGCGCGGCCTGCCGGCCCGCCTGGTAGGCGGCCATCAAGGCGCTCTTGACTGCCCAGACGCTGACCTCGTGGAAGTCCAGCCGGTCGCTGTTGCGGGTTTCCAGGGTGTCGATGAACAGGTGATCCAGCGCGATCTGCTGCAGCTGCCGGTCGATGTCCTTTTCGGCTTGCTCGGTCATGTGCTTCTCCTCGGGGTGTCGTTGATGGTGATGACATGAACGCGCTGTTCCCGAGCGAAGCCAAGCGGAATCCGAGCGGGACGGCGCCAATGCTTGATGGAGACCATGGGACTGTCGATTCGCGCCTACGCCCGCCACCGTGGGGTGTCGGACACCGCCGTACACAAGGCCATCCGCGCCGGGCGCATCACGCCCGAGGCGGACGGCACGATCGATCCGGACAAGGCCGACCGCGACTGGGCAAGGAACTCCGAGCCGCCCAAGGAGGGAACGGGCGCCAAAGCCGCGAAGGTGCGGGTGTCGGACGATCCGGCCCCGAACCTCGCCGCCGGGCTACCCGCGGGCGGCACGTCGCTGCTGCAGGCGCGCACGGTCAACGAGGTGGTCAAGGCGCAGACCAACAAGGTGCGCCTCGCCCGCCTCAAGGGCGAGCTGGTCGATCGCAACCAGGCCATCGCCCACGTGTTCAAGCTCGCGCGCACCGAGCGCGACGCCTGGCTCAACTGGCCGGCGCGCATCTCGGCGCAGATGGCGGCCAGGCTCGGCATGGACGCGCACACGCTGCACGTCGCGTTGGAGGCGGCGGTGCGCGAGCACCTCGCCGAGCTCGGTGAACTGAAGGTCCGCGTCGATTGATGAAACACATCCCTGTGTTTCACCCTGCCGGGCGCGCTGGCGCGCGTCCAAATTCGTTCCCGACGAATTTGTGATGGACGACTTCGTCTACGAGGGCTTCGACGCCATCGAGCGCGCCTGGCGCGAAGGACTGACGCCCGATCCGCTGCTCTCCGTCTCCGAGTGGGCCGACCGGCACCGGATGCTCTCCAGCAAGTCCTCGGCCGAGCCGGGCCGCTGGCGCACCAGCCGCACGCCGTATCTCAAGGCGATCATGGACTGCCTGTCGCCGACCTCGCCGGTCGAGCGCGTGGTGTTCATGAAAGGCGCACAGGTGGGCGCCACGGAAACCGGCTCGAACTGGATCGGCTACGTCATCCACCACGCGCCTGGGCCGATGATGGCGGTCTGGCCCACCGTGGAGATGGCCAAGCGCAACTCCAAGCAGCGCATCGACCCGCTGATCGAAGAGTCGCCGGTGCTCTCCGAGCTGATCGCCCCGGCACGCTCGCGCGACTCGGGCAACACCATCCTCGCCAAGGAGTTCCGCGGCGGCGTGCTGGTGATGACCGGCGCGAATAGCGCCGTGGGCCTGCGCTCGATGCCGGTGCGGTATCTCTTCCTCGACGAAGTGGACGGCTACCCGCTCGACGTCGAGGGCGAAGGCGATGCGATCTCGCTCGCCGAGGCGCGCACGCGCACCTTCGCGCGGCGCAAGATCTTCATCGTCTCGACGCCGACCATCGCCGGGGCGAGCGCCGTCGAGCGCGAGTACGAGGCATCCGACCAGCGCCGCTACTTCGTGCCGTGCCCGCACTGCTCCCACCGCCAGTGGCTGCGCTTCGAGCAGCTGCGTTGGGAGAGGGGCCGGCCGGAGACGGCGGCCTATGTGTGCGAGTCCTGCGATACGCCCATCGCCGAGCATCACAAGACCTGGATGCTGGAGCACGGCGAGTGGCGCGCGATGGCGCCGGAGAACGGCGTCAAGACGGCGGGCTTCCATCTCTCGTCGCTCTACAGCCCGGTGGGCTGGCGTTCGTGGCGCGACATCGCGAGCGCGTGGGAGAGTGCGGTCAGGAAGGAGTCCGGCTCGGCCGCCGCGATCAAGACCTTCAAGAACACCGAGCTCGGCGAGACTTGGGTCGAGGAAGGCGAAGCGCCCGACTGGCAGCGCCTGATCGAGCGGCGGGAGGACTACCGCATCGGCACGGTCCCCATGGGCGGCCTGCTGCTGGTGGGCGGTGCCGACGTGCAGAAGGATCGCATCGAGACCTCGATCTGGGCCTTCGGGCGCGGCAAGGCGTCCTGGCTCGTCGAGCACCGCGTGCTGATGGGCGACACCGCGCGGGATGCGGTGTGGAAGCGGCTGTCCGAGCTGATCGACGAGACCTGGACGCACGAATCCGGCAACCAGGTTCCGCTGGCGCGCTTCGCGCTCGACACCGGCTTCGCCACCCAGGAGGCCTACGCCTTCGTGCGCGCCTGCCGGGACAGTCGACTGATGGCGATCAAGGGGGTGCCGCGCGGCGCGGCCCTGATCGGCACGCCCACCGCCGTCGATGTCTCGCAGGGCGGCAAGAAGCTGCGCCGGGGCATCAAGGTGTACTCGGTGGCGGTGGGGCTCGCCAAGCTCGAGTTCTACAACAACCTGCGCAAGAGCGCGGATGTGGCCGACGACGGCACCACGCCGATCTACCCGGCGGGCTTCGTCCATTTGCCCAAGGTCGACGCCGAGTACATCCAGCAGCTCTGCGCCGAGCAGCTGATCACCCGCCGTGACCGCAACGGCTTTCCGGTGCGGGAGTGGCAGAAGCTGCGCGAGCGCAACGAGGCGCTGGACTGCTACGTGTACGCCCGCGCCGCCGCCGCGGCGAGCGGTCTCGATCGCTTCGAGGAGCGCCACTGGCGCGAGCTGGAAAGACAACTGGGCATCGCCGCACCGCCCGAGCAGGACGAACACACCGTAACCGCAGAAGACGCCCCCGACTCCGGGGGCGTCGTCGTTTCGGGCCGACGCGTCCGGCGCCGGTCCGTCGTCAAGAGTCGCTGGATGAGCTGAACATGAGCGTGATCGAAGGCATTTTTCACAACCCGGAGACCGGTCTCGACGAGCGACGGCCGATCGCCTGCGACGCGTTCGGGCGACTGCTCGCCGCCGACGGAGTCGGCGCGGTGGCCGCCTCCCGAGTCGAGGTCTTCACGATCGGCGCGCTGGCACGTGCAGCCTCCGTGACCACCGACCCGGTCGACCTCGGCGTCGGGCATCCCTACACGCTGGTCGTCGCCCGCAAGGCGGGGGCCGCCTCGCGCAACGAAGCCATGGAGATCCAGAGCTCGATCGACGGCGTGCGTTGGTTGCCCGCGGCGGGCATCCATCCGGATGCGAATGTCGCCTGGTACGAACCCAACGGCGGCAGCGATTACTTCACCGTCCAGGGCCGGCCCATCGGTCGCTTCGTGCGCATCGCCTTCAAGAACGGCAACACGGCCCAGACCGAGCTGGTCCTCGAGTTGGCCGCATTGGCGGGCGTCTGACCATGGCCTACACGGCGGCCGATCGCGAGGCGCTGGAGCGGGCATTGGCGCGTGGCGAGCGGCGCGTCACCTTCGGCGACAAGACGGTGGAGTACCGCTCGGTGGATGAGCTGCGCGCGGCCCTGCGCGAGGTGGACGCGGCGCTCGCCCGCGAGGCGGGGCGACCCAAGCTGCGCCAGATCCGGGTGACCACGGGCAAGGGGCTGTGATGCAAAACATCCCTGTTTTGCCCCCTGACGGGCGCGCTGGCGCGCGTCCAAAACCTCTCCCGGAGGTTTTGTGATGGGCTTCTGGAGCCGCCTCAAGCTCGCCTTCGGCGCGACCCCCACCTACGACGGCGTGGGCGCCGGGCGACGCGCGCTCGCCTGGATGCCGGGCAACCCCGGCGCGGTGGCCGCGCTGCTCACGACTCAGACGGAGCTGCGCGCCAAGAGCCGTGACCTGGTGCGCCGCAACGCCTGGGCGGCCGCCGGCATCGAGGCCTTCGTGGCCAACGCCATCGGTACCGGTATCAAGCCGCAGTCGCTGATCGAGGACCCGGGCCTGCGCGAGACGATCCAGGCGCTCTGGCGCGACTGGACCGAGGAGGCCGATGCCCAGGGGCTCACCGACTTCTACGGTCTGCAGGCCCTGGCCTGCCGCGCCATGCTCGAAGGCGGCGAGGCACTGGTGCGGCTGCGCTACCGGCGGCCGGACGACGGGCTGGCGGTGGCACTCCAGATCCAGGTGCTGGAGCCCGAGCACCTGCCCGTGACGCTCAACCGGCTGGCCGACAACGGCAACGTGATCCGCGCCGGCATCGAGTTCGACCGGCTCGGGCGGCGTGTGGCCTACCACCTGTACCGCTCGCACCCGGAGGACGGACTGCTCGCGCCCATGTCCGGTGGCAGCGGCATGGAGACCGTGCGCGTGCCCGCCGCCGAGATCGTGCATCTGTTCCGGCCCTTGCGTCCCGGGCAGATCCGCGGCGAGCCCTGGCTCGCGCGGGCCTTGGTGAAGCTCAACGAGCTGGATCAGTACGACGACGCGGAACTGGTGCGCAAGAAGACCGCCGCCATGTTCGCCGGCTTCGTCACCCGCGACCAGCCGGAGGATGCCCTGATGGGCGAAGGGCCGGCCGATGCCTCGGGCGTGGCGCTGGCGGGGCTGGAGCCGGGCACCCTGCAGATCCTCGAACCGGGCGAGGACGTGAAGTTCTCGCAACCGGCCGACGTGGGCGGCTCCTACGCCGAGTTCATGCGCCAGCAGTTTCGCGCCGTGGCCGCGGCCATGGGCGTGACCTACGAGCAGCTCACGGGAGATCTCACCCAGGTGAACTACTCCTCCATCCGCGCGGGGCTGCTGGAGTTTCGCCGCCGCTGCGAGGCGATCCAGCACGGCGTCATCGTCCACCAGCTCTGCCGCCCGGTGTGGCGTGCGTGGATGGCGCAGGCGGTGCTGGAGGGACGGCTCGAGCTACCCGGCTTCGCCCGGGATGCCGCGCGGCGCCGCGCCTGGCTCGCCTGCAAGTGGATTCCCCAGGGCTGGCAGTGGGTCGATCCGCAGAAGGAGTTCAACGCCATGCTCACCGCGATCCGGGCGGGGCTCTTGTCCCGCTCGGAGGCGGTGTCCTCCTTCGGCTACGACGCCGAGGACGTGGATCGGGAGATCGCCGCCGACAACGCCCGCGCCGATGCGCTCGGCCTCGTCTTCGATTCCGACCCGCGCCACGACCGCAACCCACCCGCGGCGGCCTCCGACCCGGTGCCGCCGCAAGACATCCAGGACCTCTGACATGCAGCTCGTACACCTGGCGTCCCGTCTCTACGGGACGCCACTTCTCATCGCGCGTTCGAAGCTGGACGTGATCCTCTCCGTGCTCGGTCCCCGCATCGGTCTGCCCGACGTTGAAGCCGCCGTACCGGCGGTGATGCCCGCGAGCCCGGAGGTGGCGGCACCGCCCGGCATCGCCGTGATTCCGATCCACGGCACGCTGGTGCGCCGCACCCTGGGGCTGGAGGCCGCCTCCGGCCTCATGAGCTACGGCGAGATCGGCACCCGTCTGGATGCTGCGCTCGCCGACCCTGCCGTGTTCGGCATTCTGCTCGACGTGGACTCCCCCGGCGGCGAGGCGGGCGGCGTGTTCGAGCTCGCCGAGCGCATTCGTGCGGCCGACGCCGTGAAACCGGTCTGGGCGATCGCCGCCGACTCCGCCTTTTCGGCCGCCTACGCCATCGCCTGCGCCGCCTCGCATCTCGCCGTCACGCGCACCGGCGGTGTGGGCTCGGTCGGGGTCATCGCCATGCACGTCGACCAGTCGGTCCGCGACGCCCAGCAGGGCTATCGCTACACGGCGATCACCGCCGGCCGGCACAAGAACGACTTTTCGCCCCACGAGCCGCTCGACCACGAGGCTTTGGTGCGCCTCCAGGCGGAGGTGGACCGCCTCTACGGCCTGTTCGTCGGGCACGTGGCCGCGATGCGCGGGCTGGACCCCGACGCCGTGCGCGCCACCGAGGCCGGGCTCTTCTTCGGCGAGGAAGCGATAGCCAGCGGGCTCGCCGACGCCGTGGCGAGCCGCGACCAGCTGCTCGCCGTCTTCGCGACCTTCTTGAACCCGCAGGGCCGTTCGCGGAACCCGGCCCCCCGCACGCGTCCCGGTTCCGCCTACGCCAAACAGGAGAACGACCCGATGCAATCCCCCGATCCGACCCCCGAAGCCCCCGAGACGACGCTCGTCGCCGCTGCTGCCTCCGCGGCGCCCGCGCCCGAGACGCCCGCCACCACCGTGGCGGACCGGCGCGAGGCCGTGGCCATCGCCGAGCTGTGCCAGCTCGGCGGCTGCCCGGAGCGTACCGCCGAGTTCCTGGCCGCAGGCCTCTCGGAAACCGATGTCCGCCGCGCGCTGCTCGCGGCCCGTGCCCAGAGCCCCGAGATCGGCTCGGCGATCCATCCGGATGCGCATGCCGCGCACCGCGCTTCCCCCGAACACAACCCGCTGATCAAGGCGGTCAAGCAGCTTGCCGGAAAGGAGTGAACCATGCCGACCCTAGTTGAACCGATGAACCTGGGCGACCTGCTGAAGTACGAGGCGCCCAACCTGTACTCGCGCGACCCGGCCACGGTCGCCGCCGGCCAGAACCTCGCCCTGGGCAGCGTCGTCGGCCGCGAGACCGCCACCAACAAGCTGAAGACGCTCGATCCGGCCGCCACCGACGGCACTGAGCTGCCCGCCGGCGTGCTGATCGTCGACGCCGACGCCACCGCCGCCGACCTCGATGCGGTCATCGTCGCGCGCCACGCCATCGTCGCCCGCCATGCGCTGGTCTGGCCTGCAGGGCTGACGCCCGCGCAGCAGTCCGCCGCCATCGCCGCCCTCGAAGCGCGCGGCATCCTTGTTCGTGAAGGAGCCTGACCATGCAGAATCCCTTTTCCAATCCCGCCTTCTCGATGGCGAGCCTCACCGCCGCCATCAACCTGATCCCCAACCGCTACGGGCGGCTGGAGACTCTGGACCTGTTCCCCATGAAGCCGGTGCGTACCCGCCAGGTCGTGGTGGAGGAGATGCACGGCGTGCTGAACCTGCTGCCGACCCTGCCGCCCGGCTCGCCCGGCACCGTGGGCAAGCGCGGCAAGCGGGCGATGCGCGCCTTCGTCGTGCCCCACATCCCGCACGACGACGTGGTGCTGCCCGAGGAGGTCCAGGGCATCCGCAGCTTCGGGCAGGAGACCGAGACCGAAAGCGTGGCCGGCGTGCTCGCCCGCCACCTGGAGACCATGCGCAACAAGCACGCCATCACCCTGGAGCACCTGCGCATGGGGGCGCTGAAGGGCGAGATCCTCGACGCCGATGCCACGCCGCTGGTCAATCTCTACACCGAGTTCGGCATCACGCCCAAGACCGTGAACTTCGCCCTCGGCAACGCCAACACCAACGTCAAGGGCAAGTGCGCCGAGGTGCTGCGCCACATCGAGGACAACCTCTCGGGCGAGTTCTCGACCGGCGTGCACTGCCTGTGCTCGCCCGAGTTTTTCGACGCGCTGACCGGCCACGCCAAGGTCGAGGAGGCCTACAAGAACTGGCAGCAGGGCGCGGTGCTCATCAACGACATGCGCCGCGGCTTCACCTTCGGCGGCATCACCTTCGAGGAGTACCGCGGCCAGGCGAGCGACGCCTCCGGCACCACCCGGCGCTTCATCGCGGCGGGCGAGGCCCACTGCTTCCCGCTCGGCACCGTCGACACCTTCGCCACCTACGTCGCGCCCGCCGACTTCAACGAGACGGTCAACACCCTGGGCCTGCCGCTCTACGCCAAGCAGGAGCCGCGCAAGTTCGACCGCGGCACCGACCTGCACACCCAGAGCAACCCGCTGCCCATGTGCCACCGGCCCGGTGTGCTGGTGAAGCTGACGGCAGCGTGATGACGCAGGTGACGGATCTTTACGAGGCCGCCGGCCGCGCCGGGCTGCTCACCGACGTCATGGTGGGTTCGCTCACGGTGCAGTGCGTCTTCAGCGCCCCGGATGAGCTGGCGCTCGACGGGCTCGCACTGAACCGCGACTACCACCTCGAGTACCCGAGCGCCTGGCTCACCCTCGCCGCCGGCGACACGGTGGAGATCGCGGGAAGCCCATATCGGGTGCGCGAGGTCCGCCAGCTGCGCGACGGCTCCGAGATGCAGGCCAAGCTGACCCGGCTATGACGTCCTCCGTCCGCGAGCGCCTGGTCCGGGCGATCGTGGCGCGTATCGGTCCCGCGATCGCACCGACGCCGCTGCATCGCCAGCCCACCGTGCCGCTCCCGCGCGAGGCGAGCCCCGCGCTCCTGCTGTTCATCGAAGGCGATCAGGTCGCAGCGCTTGCGAACGACCGGTGTGAGCGCGCCCTGACGCTGAGGCTGGTCGCGCTCGCGCGCGAAGACGACGCCTTCGACGTGGCCGACGCGCTCATCGTCGCGGCGCACGGCGCGCTCATGGCCGAGCCGAGCCTCGGCGGGCTGGCCCTGGGCGTGCGCGAGATCGACTGCGAGTGGGACGCGGAGGACGCAGACAGCCAAGCCCTGGCCGTGCCCGCGCGTTACGAGATCCGCTACCGCACCCTGGCCTCCGACCTCACCCAAAAAGGATAGTCACCATGCACATCGAACTCATCGAACCGCACACCCACGCCGGCCGACTCCACGCCCCCGGCGAGATCCTCGATCTCGACGAGGCAGCGGCGCAATGGTTGATCGAGCGCGGGACCGCGCGGGGGCTGATCGAGCGCGGAGCCGCGCGGCCGGCCGACCCTCAACCCCAGACCCCGATCAAGACCCGTAAAGGAGACTGACCATGCCTTACTTTTCCGGACAGGGGCGCGTCTACATCGGCGCCCGCGACGCACTCGGCAACCCGCAGGGCCTGGCCTACGTGGGCAACGTGCCCGAACTCAAGGTCTCCCTCTCGGTGGAGACCCTGGAGCACCAGGAGTCGGTGAGCGGCCAGCGCCTCACCGACCTGCAGCTCATCAAGACCAAGAAGGGCGAGTTCGCCTGCACGCTGGAGGAGCTCATCACGACCAACCTGGCGCTCGCCCTCTACGGCGCCACCACCGCCCAGACCCCGGGCACGGTCACCGCCGAGGCGCTGCCGAACCCGGTCACTCCCGGCAGCCTCTACCTGCTCGCCAAGCAGGACGTCTCGTCGGTGGTGGTAAAGGACTCCAGCGCCACCCCCAAGATTCTGCCGGCCGCGCAGTACTCGGTGAACGCCAAGCACGGCTCGCTGGTGATCCTCGACGCCACCACCGGCGGACCCTACGTCGAGCCCTTCAAGGTCGACTACGCCTACGGCACGGCATCGGTCACCGCCATGTTCACCCAGCCGCTGCCCGAGCGCTGGGTGCGCTTCGAGGGACTCAATACCGCCGACGGCAACCGCGAGGTGGTGATCGATCTCTACCGCGTGGCCATCAACCCGGCCAAGGAGCTCTCGGTCATCACCGACGAGCTGCTGAAGTTCGAGCTTTCGGGCCAGGTGCTGGCCGACACGCTCAAGCCCGCCGCCGGCGACCTCGGCCAGTTCGGCCGCGTCGTGCTGCTGTGAGGGGGATGACGATGAGTGCTTCCGATCTGGATGTTCTCGTGCCGCAGCCTCAAGTTGTGGATCTGGCCGGCCAACGCCTCGCGATCAGCCCGCTGGTGCTCGGCGAGCTGCCGGCGATGCTCAAGGCCGTGCAGCCCTTCGCGCAACGACTGGCGGGCGAGCCGGACTGGCTCGCCTTGCTCTCGGACCACGGCGATGCCTTGCTCACCGGGTTGGCGATCGCCAGCCGCCAACCGCGCGAGTGGGTGGACGCGCTGGCTCTCGACGATGCCATCACCCTGGCGGCGACCGTGTTCGAGGTGAACGCGGATTTTTTCGTGCGCCGGATCGCGCCGAAAGTCGGCGATCTGGCGCAGCGTCTGAACGGCCGTCTGGCTGGGCTGACGCCATCGCCCGCCTGATACGGGGCGGTCACCGCTACCCGGACATCCTCGGCTACACGTTGGGCCAGCTGAACGCCTTCCTCGCCGCCGATCGCCGCCTCGAACACGAACGGCTCGCCACCCGGCTTGCCGTCATGACCGCTGCCGCCCAGGGCAGTCGCGACGGCATCCGTGAACTCCAGACCGAACTCCATCGGGGCATGCGTGATGAAGATCGATCTGGTCGCTGAGGGCTTGCTGGATCGGCGGCGCTTCAGCGCCTGGCAGGGCGACACCCGCAAGGCGATCCACACCGCCGTGGCCCGCGCGATGCGCGACACCGGCAAGGTGATGGCCGAGCGGGCGCGGGGCGAAATGCGCGCCGGTTTCAAGGTCGTGAAGCCGAAGTTCCTCCGCTCGATGCACGCCAAGGTGTTCGACCGCAAGGCCAAGGAATTCCCGGCCCTCTACATCGGCTCGAAAGTGCCCTGGCTGGGTATCCACGAACAGGGCGGAACGATCCGGGGGCGGATGCTCGTCCCGCTGCTGCCGCAGCACCGGCGCATCGGGCGCAAGGCGTTCGCTCGGGTGATCGATGCCCTGATGCGCTCCGGCAATGCCTTCTTCATCGAGAAGAACGGCCGGCAGATCCTGATGGCCGAGAACATCGCCGAGAACGCCCGGCCGCTCGCGCGCTTTCGTCGTGCCGAGCGGGAGCGCACCGGCGCCAGGCGCGTGCGGCGCGGCCAGGAGATTCCCATCGCCGTGCTCGTGCGACGCGTGAGCTTGAGAAAACGGTTCGACCTCGCCCGCTCGGTGCGAGGCGATCTTCCCCGCCTGACGGCGGCCATCCGTAAAGCAATGTCGAAGGTTTGAACGTGGCCGGTAACCGTGCCCAGATCCTCATCACCGCCGTCGATGAGACGCGACGGGCCTTCCAGTCCGTACAGGGAAATCTCGCCCGCCTGCGCGGCGAAGCCGCCCAGGTCGGCCAGGTGCTCTCCCGCATCGGCGGTGCGATCGGCATCGGGCTGGGGGTGCGCGAACTGGTCGAGGTCGCCGACCAGTACAAGAACCTGCAGGCGCGCCTCAAGCTCGCGGTCACCTCGCAAGAGGAGTTCAACCGCGCCGACGCGGCCCTCTTCGAGATCGCCCAGAAAAACCGCGCGCCCCTGGCAGAGACCATCACTCTCTATGCGCGGCTCGCACCCTCGGTGCAGGCGTTGGGGCGTTCGCAGGCGGACGTGCTGGCGGCTACCGACGCCATCGGGCAGGCCGTGTCGCTCTCCGGCGCATCCAGCGACGCGGCGGCCGGTGCCCTGCTGCAGCTGGGGCAGGCCTTCGCCTCGGGCCAGCTGCGCGGTGAGGAGTTCAATTCCGTCATCGAGCAGACGCCGCGCCTGGCGCAGGCCATCGCCGACGGCATGGGCGTGCCGCTCGGCTCACTGCGGGCCCTGGCGCAGGAAGGCAAGATCACCTCGAAGGCCGTGCTCGACGCCTTGCTCAAGGAGCGGACGCGCCTCGCCGAGGAGTACGCGAGCCTCCCCGATACGGTGTCGGGTGCGCTCACCCGCCTCAGGAACGCCTTCCAGCGAGCCTTCGGCGAACGCGACGCGAGCTCGGGTCTGACGGCGGGACTGGCGCAGGCCATCCAGCTCGTCGCCGGGCATCTCGAGCTGCTGATCGACTTGGCCGGTGTCGTGCTGGTTGCCGCGTTCGGGCGGATGGCCGGCGCCTTCGCGACCAGTGTTGCTGCCGCCCGGGCGGAAGCGGCCGCGCGCCTGGCCAACCTGCGCACGCTGGAAGCCGAGGCGCTCGCCCGGGTGCGGCTCGCCGATGCCGCCTTGGCTCAGGCACGTGCGCAAGGGCTTGCCACCGGCGCGCTGGTCGCGGATGCGGCCAAGGCCCGGCTGCAAGCCACCGCTGCTTCCGGTGCCGTGGCTCAGGCAGTAGCGTCCACGTCCCTGCTCGGTCGCGCCGCGGGTCTGTTGCGCGGGGTGCTCGCGCTCCTGGGCGGGCCCATCGGCGTCATCGTGACCGCCGCGGGGCTGCTCGCGGGCGCACTCTATTCGGCGCGCGACGCCGTGGTCGAGTTCGGCGGCAGGACCGCCTCGATCAAGCAGATCGTCGCCGCCGCCTGGGACCTGGTCGTCGAGAAGGTCGGCGAAGTCGTCAGAGCCTTAGGAAGGCTGGTCGGTACCAACGATCTCTCCTGGGTCCGCGTGCGCGCGGCGATGGTCGGCGCGCTGAACGCCATCGGCACGGCCGTCCGCGCGATGGTGAACGTCGTCATCGGCGCGTTCAACGCCATCGGCAGCGTCGTCGGCATCACGGCCGCCTTCCTGGTCGAGCGCTTTCGTAGCGCCTTCTCCGACATCGGAGAGCTGGCGAAGGCCTTGGGCCAGGACGTGGCAGCGGCCTTCAGCGGCGACTTTTCGATGCAGGCGCTGCGCGCAGCACTCGGCCGCCAGCTCGGCGAGGTGCGGGATTTCGGGAAGGAGTTGGCTGGAGCCGTGCGCGACGCCGTCACGCGCGACTACGTCGGGGAGGCCGCGCAAGCCATCGCCCGGCGCATCCGCCCCGAGCAAACCCAGCCGGGCGTCTTCGGCCGTCCGCAGCCGCAGGCCTTGTCCGCCCCCGACAAGGGAGGCGAAGCAGCGAAGCTCGCCCTCGTGCAGGCCCAGGCCGAGGCCGAATTCAAGCTCCTCAAGGACGCGTTGGACCGTCAGGCGCGGGCATTGGATGCCTCCCTCGAAGACCGGCTGATCTCGCTCAAGGACTACTACGCGGCCAAGACCCGGATCGAGCAGCAGGAGATCGATGCGGAGATCCGGCGCGTGCAGGTCTCGCTCGCGGAGCAGCAGCGCCTGCAGAGGACCGGCAAGGACGAACCGGTACGCCTCAAGGCGAAAGCCGAGGTCGCCAAGCTCGAAGCGGAGCTCACCGTCCTCAACAACAAGCGCGCGGACGTCGAGGTCGCCAATGCCCGCAAGGCCACCCAGGCCGAGCGCGAGCTGCGCGAGGAGCTTGCCAAGGTGCGCGACGAACTGCTCGACCTCACCGGGGCGGCGACCAGCCAGGATCGACGCGCGGCGATCGAGCGGCAGTACCAGACGCTGATCGAGCGGCTGCGTGCCGAGGGCGACACCGAAGGCGTGGCCACGGTCGGGCGCCTCATCGACGTCAAGTCGGCGGCCGCCGATCTCGCCGACTACGAGCGCCAGTTCAACGACGCGCTCGCCCGGATGCGTGCATCCGAGGAGTCGATCAACCTGCAGCGCCAGTCGGGGCTACTCACCGAATCCCAGGCACGAAGCCAAATCCTTGCGCTGCATCGCCAGACGGGCGAATCGCTCGATGCGCTCCTGCCGCAGTTGGAGGCCGCCGCCGCGGCCATTGGCCCGGAGGCCGTCGCCCGGGTACAGACCTGGAAGAACGAGATCGCGCAGGTGAAGCTCGTGGTGGACGACGTGGCGGTCGCCATCGACGGGGCGGTGCAGGACGGCTTCGCGCAGATGTTCGAGGCCATCGGCAGCGGCGCCAAGTCGGCCAAGGACGCCTTCGCCGACTTCGCCCGCTCGGTACTCGCCGCCATCAACCGCATCGCCTCGCAGAAGCTCGCCGAGGCGCTGTTCGGCAGCCTGTTCGGGGGCGGCGGCGCGGGCGGGTTCAGCCTGGGATCGCTGGTCTCGTCGTTGTTCCAGGGCTTCGCCGGCGGCGGCTACGTCACCGGCCCGGGCACCTCCACCAGCGACTCGATCCCGGCACGACTCTCCGCCGGCGAGTACGTAGTCAATGCCGCCGCCGTGAAGCGCGTGGGCGTGGCGTTCCTGGAGGCGATCAACGGCATCGAAGGCGGACCGCGCATCCAGGGGCCCCGGCTCACCTTCGCCGCCGGCGGGCTGGTGCCCGAGATGCCGCCCCCGCAACCGCAGGGCCAGGCGGTGCGCATCGTCAACGTGATCGACCCGGCGATGGCCGCCGACTACCTCAACTCGTCCGCGGGCGAGAAGACCATCCTCAACATCCTGCAACGCAATGCGGGAGCCGTCAGACAGGTGCTTGCGTAAATGGCGTTCGAAATCGGCACGGCCAGCGATTACCGCGATCTGCTGGACCGCTTCCATGCCTTCCTCACCACTCACCCGAATCTGGTCGCCGCGGGCCAGCAGTGGCAGGCGCTGCACTGGACGACGGACGCCGCTACGAAAGAGCTCATCCTCAAGGCGCCCGGCCTGGCCGGTGCCGAGGAGATCTACTGCGGCATCCGGGCCTACGAGAACGCCACGGCCGGCTACTACATGTGGGACCTGAACGGCTTCATCGGCTTCAACCCGGCCAACGACTTCTATACGCAACCGGGCGCGATCAGCGGCTGGCTGCCGATGATGTCGCTCTGGAACACAGCGATCCCGTACTGGTTCGTGGCCAACGGCCGACGTGCCGTGGTGGTGGCGAAGATCTCGACCGTCTACCAGGCGGCGCACCTGGGCTTCGTCCTGCCCTACGCGACGCCGGGTCAGTATCCGTACCCGCTGCTCGTCGGCGGCTCGATGACCGGCCAGCGGGGCCGCAACTACAGCGTGACCTCGCCCAACCACCGCCATTTCGTCGACCCGGGCGAGGATGGACAGAACAACGCCAACACCGCCTGCATGCTGCGCGGCCCCTCGGGCGCTTGGCTGCCGTTCCAGAACGTCGCCTACTCGTCGTCCGAGTATCGCTACGACGGGCCGCGCCCGGTCTGGCCGACGAACTACACCTACCTCGGCAACCTGCGCGAGGCGCCGGACGGCACCTACGTGCTCTCGCCCATCGTGCTCACGCAATACAACTCCGGCACCGATCACGACCTCTTCGGCGAGCTGGAAGGCGTCTATCACGTCTCCGGGTTCAACAACGCCGCCGAGAACCTGATCACGGTGGGCGGCGTGGACCACCTCGTGGTGCAGAACGTGTATCGCACCAGCGTGCGCGACTACTGGGCGCTGCGCCTTTCGTGACCGACCATGGCCTACCAGACTGGTACCTCCGCCAACCCCGATCAGCTGCTCGACGCCCTGCGCGTGTTCGCGGTGGCCAACGGCTGGACCCAGCTGCGCTGGGCCCCCGACGGCACCGGGCAGACCCTGTCGCTCGCCAAGGGCGGGCTCTACGTCCATCTGCGCTCCGCGGTGAATGAGCGCCTCTCCACACGCTACAACACCATCACCGGCATCTGGCTGATCGGCTCGACGGGATTCGATGCCGGCAAGCCCTGGTGGGATCAACCCGGATCGATCGTCAACGCCAGCTACGTGAGCAACACCACGAGCTACCGCGCCGAAGCCTGCGGCCTGTTCGAGGTGGGCACCGCCAACACCTACCACCTACTCTCGGCCGCCACGCCCGAACTGATCATGCTCGTCGCCGAGGTCTCGCCCGGCGTCTATCACCATCTCGCCTTCGGGGATCTCACGAAGTTCGGCAGCTACGGCGGCGGGGCGTTCGTGTCGGGCGCGTTCGGCCCGGACGCCTACACCTATACGTACAGCGGCTTCACCGACTACGTCTTCGGCTACGACCACGACCGGCACTTCGGCCTGCCGTTCAACGATTACAAGTACTACGGCGGCGCGAACTTCGTCCTCGCCGAGGTGGACGGCGCCACCGACTGGCACTCGGTCTGCAAGGACTGGGCGCTCACCGGCAAGCGCGCCAAGGCGCTGTGGGAACGGGGCACGGGCACGCCGCGCGACAGTCTGGCGCGCTACTGGTGGGGTCACGTGCCCAACACCTTGAACGGCGTGACGCCGATGCTGCCGTTCTACCTGTTCGTGGCGCGGCCTTCCGGCTTCTTCTCGCCCTTCGGCTTCACGCCGCACCTGCGCTATCTCAACATCACCCACTACGCGCCGGCGGAGGTCTTCGCGTTGGGCGCCGAGCAGTGGATGGCCTTCCCGGCCCACTCCAAGAACGGCAAGAGCGGCGTGCACGGCTATGCCGTGAGACTCATCCCCTGAGCGGATCATGCCGACCTTTCCCGGTTCCATCCTGCCTGGTGCCGCCCGCCAGGAGCCGCCGACCTGGTCGCGCTCGCCGGAGGTCTCCGAGCGCGTGCCGGTCGCCTTTCCGTTCGACCCGAGTGCGAGCTCGGTCATGCGTCCGGGCGCGCGGCTCGACACCCAGCCCGTCGACGAGCTGCGGCTCGGCGTCAACGGCGCTCTGCTGCCCACCTTTGGGGCCGACTGGTATCACCGCATCCACGTCATCCCTTCGACCATCGATCTCGGCAACCTGGTGAGTCCGGTCGAGCGGGTGCTGGAGGTGTGGAACGCTCGGTTCGACGCGCAGACGCTCGATGCCATCGACGAGACCGGAACGGACGGGCTGCTGCTCTCGGGCCAGCCGGCGCCGCCGCTCGCCTTCGGGCCGCTGCAGTCGCGCCTCTACACCTTCGCAGCGGGCACGCGCGGGGCGCCGGTGATCGACGCCGCCTACCGCTTCGTCTTTGCCGGCGGGCTCACCGCGCTGCTGGTGGTCACCGGCCGCCGCGTGGTGGTCTTCGGCATGCGTCCGGACTGGTCGCAAGGGATCACCGAGCGGCTGGAATGGCTCACCGAGGTGCTGGAGGCCTACGACGGCACCGAGCAGCGGGTGCGCCTGCGGCAGCTGCCGCGACGCGGTTTCGAGTATGGATTCCTGATCGAGGGCCGGGACGCCCAGGTGCTGGATCACCTGCTGTTCGCCTGGGGCGCACGCATCTACTGCCTGCCGGTGTGGACCGACGTCTCCACCCTTGCGGGCGAGGCCGCCATCGGCAGCACCGCGCTCACCGTGCAGGATGCCGCCAACAGCGACTACCACGCGGGCGGTCTGGCGGTACTGTGGCGCTCCAACACGCGGCACGAGGCGGTGGAGATCCTCTCCATCGCCGGCAACACGCTGACCCTCAAGCTCCCCTTGGCCGGGAGCTGGCCGGCCGGCACGCGGGTGTTTCCGGCGCGGCTCGCCCGCCTCGAGGGCGAGGTGGCCGTTACGCGTCCCACCGACACCATCGCCGTCGGCCGCTGCCGTTTCGGCATCGAGGACATCACGGCGCCCGCGGTCGCCGACTATGGCCCGGCCTATCAGGGCTACCGGGTGTTCGACTGGCGGCCCAACCGGAGCACCGACCTTGAGGACAGGTGGCTTCGGCGCCTCTCCATCATCGACTACGGGACGGGACTGCCGACCTTCGACGACGAGTCGGGCTCCCCGCTCATCGGACGCACGCTGACCTGGCTGCTCACCGACCGGAGCAAGGCGACCGCCTTCCGGGGCTGGCTCGCCGCACGCGCGGGACGGGCGAATCCCTGCTGGTTGCCGACCTTCGAGTCCGACCTCGAAGTCAGCCGCACGGTGGCGGCCACGGATGCCGGCCTCGTCGTCCGCAACGTCGGCTACGCCCGCTTCGTCGCCGCCGATCCCTTGCGGCGCGACCTGCGGCTCCTCACCACGGCCGGCACCTTCCATCGCCGTATCACCGGGGCGAACGAGATCTCCGAGGACGAGGAGCTGCTCTCCCTGGACGCGCCGCTGGGCGTGACCCTCGAACCCCAGCAATTCCTGCAGGTCTCGTACCTGGAGTTGGCCCGGCTCGACCAGGACGCGGTCGAGCTGCATTGGGAGACGGACGCCACGGCGCGCGTGCAGCTCTCCACCCGGACGTTGAGATCATGAGCTAAGACCATGAGCTATCTGGGCATCGAACAGTCCGCCCACGGCGGACAACCGCAGGAGCTCTACCGCTTCTCCCAGGGCACGCAGCGCTGGCTCTACACCTCGGGGCAGGTGGCGGTGGACTACCAATCCGAGACCTATCAGCCGGCGACGATCTCGCGCGGCGGCCTCGAGCAGAGCAACGAGCTCGCGCGGCTGGGGCTGGAGATCCGCATGCCGCGCGACCTGGCCGTGGCGAGTCTATTTCTCGCCGCCCCGCCCGAGGGTGTGGTGAGCGTGACCCTCTACCGGCGCCATGTCGGCGACGCCGAGTTCATCACCTACTGGAAGGGGCGCATCACCGGCGCGCGGCTGTCCGGCGCCGAGGCCACCCTCAAGTGCGAGCCCATCGCCTCGAGCCTGAAGCGGCCGGGCTTGCGTGCCCGCTACCAGCTGCTGTGCCGCCACGTGCTCTACTCCAGCGGCTGCGGCGCATTGAAAGACAGCTTTCGGGTGGACGGCACCGTAGCGGCAGTGAGCGGCGTGACCGTCCAGGTCGCCGTCGCCGCCAGCCGGCCGGACGGCTACTTCGTGGGCGGCATGCTCGCCACCACCGCCGGCGCGCGCATGATCGTCGGTCACGCCGGGATCGACCTCACCCTGGTCGCTCCCATGGTCGGCCTCACGGCGGGCGATGCGGTCCAGCTCTATGCCGGCTGCGACCACACGATGGCGCATTGCAAGGACAGGTTCGGCAACCTGGACAACTTCGGCGGCTTCCCCTTCATCCCGGTGAAGAACCCCTTCACCGGCGACGCCATCGTGTGAGGCTTTCCCATGTGGCAACAGATCATCATTTGGGTCGTCACCACGGTACTGTCCGCGCTGCTCGCGCCGCGCCCCAAGGTGCAGGACGCCCAGCCCGGCCAGATCGGCGACAAGGACGTGCCCATCGCCTCCCAGGACGCCCCCATCCCGGTGCTGTTCGGTACGCGGGTGATCTCCGGGCCCAACGTGGTCTGGTACGGCGACGTGCAGGTGCGGCCGATCCGCAAGTCCTCCGGGGGCAAGAAGTGACCGAGGTCATCGCTCGGCTGGAGCATGCCCGTGCCCTGGGCTACTGCGCCCGCGGCATGCGTCGCTGGTTCGAGGGGCGCAGCCACACCTGGGCCGAGTTCGTGGAGCGAGGGGTCCCGGCCGACTGGCTGCGCGCCACGGGTGACGCGATGGCGATCCGCCTCGCCGAGGTAGCCGACAAGGCCCAAAGGGCCGCAGGACAGCACGAAGTGCTGGTCCCGAGCGCAGCGAGGGATGCGCGAAGCGCACAGAAGGAGCAGGCAGGATGAGCGGCGGCGGCAAAGGCAGTCAGGAGTACACGGTCGGCTATTGGTACGGCCTCGGCGCCCACCTCGCCCTGTGCCACGGCCCGCTGGACGCCATCACCGAGATCCGGGTGGGCGAGCGCGTCGCCTGGTCGGGCAACGTCACCGGCAACACCACGATCACCATCGACAACCCCAATCTCTTCGGCGGGGAGGAGCGCGAGGGCGGCGTGCAGGGGCCGGTGGACATCCTGATGGGCGGGCCGACCCAGGGACGGAACGCCTACCTGCAGGAGCGCCTCGGCGCCGACATCCCGGCCTTCCGCGGCGTGGTGTCGCTGATCCTGCGCCGGGTGTGGGTCGCGGCCATGAACCCCTACATCAAGCCCTGGTCGGTGCGCGCCAAGCGGGTGCCGAGGCAGTGGTACGCGGCCAAGGCCGAGATCTCCGGCGACGCCAACCCGGCCCACATCGTGCGCGAGTGCCTCACCAACGGCGAGTGGGGCATGGGTTACCCGACGAGCGACATCGACGATGCCAGCTTCACGGCGGCCGCCGACGCGCTCCATGCCGAGGGCTTCGGGCTGTCGCTGCTGTGGAACAAGGAAGAGACCATCGAGGACTTCATCCTGTCGGTGCTCCGGCACGTGGACGGGCTGCTCTACGTCCATCCGCGCACCGGGCTCTTCACCCTCAAGCTCGCGCGCGACGATTACACGATCTCCAGTCTACCGATCTTCGACCCCAGTAACATCCTGCGCATCGAGGACTTCACGCGGCCCTCCTGGGGTGAGATCACCAACCAGGTGACCGTCGTCTACCGCGACGGCGTCACGGACAAGGACGGCAGCGTCACAGTGCAGGACATCGCCGCCGTGCAGCTCAACGGCGGCGTGGTGGCGACCACGGTCAACTACCCCGGCATCAGCCGAGCGGAGCTGGCCAACCGGGTGGCCATGCGCGAGTTGAAGCAACTCGTAAGCCCCCTCGCCAAATGCACCTTCGTCGCCAACCGCCAGGCATCCGGCCTCAACATCGGCGACGTGGTGAAGCTCTCCTGGCCGCCCTACGGCATCGACCAGATGGTGATGCGCGTCGCGCGCATCACCTATGGGGAGCTGGCGAACGGGGCGGTGCGGGTGGAGTGCGTGCAGGACATCTTCGGCCTGCCGCAGTCGGTCTACTCGGCGCCGCCCCCCTCGGGCTGGACGGAGCCGACCAGCCTGCCGGCGCCGTGCCCCCACCAGACCCTGTTCGAGGTGCCGTACTGGTCGGTGGTCAAGGACTTCACCGGCGAGTCCCAGAGCCTGCTCGGCGACATCGACGATCTCGACGGCCTGGTGGCAGCCTGCGGTTCGCGCCCCTCGTCGGACGCCTTCGGCTTCAAGGCACTGGCCCGCGTCAGCGGCAGTTTCACCGAGAAGGGCTTCGGCATCTTCACGCCCACGGCGGTTCTCACGGCAATGCTGCCGCAGTCGGCCGCGCAGGTGAGTGTGGGGCTGACCTCCGGCATCGACCTCGAGGAGGTGACTGCCGGAGGACTCACGGTGATCGACGGCGAATGGCTCAAGGTGGTGTCGCTCAACCTCGCGACCCAGACCGTCACCTTGGAGCGCGGGATGCTCGATACGGTGCCGGCGAGCCACCCCGCAGGCAGCCGCATCTGGTTCGTCGACGGCTTCCGCCACTACCTCACGCCCGAGTACGTCGCCGGCGAGACGGTGCGCGTGAAGCTCCTCACCCGCACGGCACGCGGCACGCTGCCCGAGGCGGCGGCAACGGAGATGAGCCTGCCACTCGACAAGCGCTTCATCCGTCCGTACTGCCCCGGCAACGCCCAGATCAACGGCAAGCGCTATCCGACCGTGGTGGCCGGCGAGATCAACGTAAGCTGGGCCACGCGCAACCGCCAGTCCCAGACCGCCTACCTCGTCCTGCAGACCGAGGGGGCGATCACGCCGGAGGCGGGCCAGACCACAACCGTGCGCTTCTACAACGAGAATGGGCAGCTCGCGCGCACGGTGAGCGGCATCACGGGTAACGGTACCACCTGGCCGCTGGCGCAGGAGCTCGCCGACTCCGGCCTCGGGCGCGTCAACGCGCACGTCAAGGTGGAGATCGAGGCGAGCCGCGACGGCCACGTGTCCTGGCAGAAACACGTCATCGAATTCGACCGTACCGGCTACGGCCTGCGTTACGGCGACTACTACGGAGGTGTCTGATGGCCTTGAATGACCCGAACCTTGGCCTCGCCTACGGCTGGGCCCAGGGCGAACACAACTGGAACGGCGGCATGGACGCCAACCTGAAGCGGCTCGGCGCCGTGGTGGGCCTGTCGGTCAAGGACCGCGATCTCGCCACCCCACCCGCGACACCCGTGGACGGCGATCGCTACATCGTCCCGGCAACCGCCACCGGCGCCTGGGCGGGTCGCACCGACCAGATCGCGGTGCGCATCGCCGGTGCGTGGGAGTACCACGCCCCCAAGATCGGCTGGACCTGCTTCGTCGAGGACGAGGGCGTGCTCTCCGTCTACAAAGCGACCGGCTGGAGCCCCGGCATCGCCGTCTGATCGCATTCTCTTTACTGCATCCACCGAACCCGCCGCCCGGCGGGTTCTTCGTTTCTGGAGACCAGCAATGAGCCCACCCACTCTGCAAGACGGCATGGTCGTCATGCCGCGCGACGAGTTCGAGGAGCTGCTCGCACGCGCAGCCGAACGCGGCGCGAGGCGCGCCCTTGCCGACGTCGGCCTTGACGGCGAGGACGCCGCCCACGATATCCGCGAGCTGCGCGGCCTGCTCGAAGCCTTCAACGCCGCCAAGCACACCGCCTGGCAGACCGTGATCCGGCTCGTCACCACCGGCTTCCTCCTGGCGCTAGTCGCGGGCGCCGTCATCAAGCTCAAGATGTTCGGGGGCGGGCAATGATCGAGACCCTGCTTGGCGGCCTCCTCGGCGGGGCCTTCCGCTTGGCGCCCGAAGTGCTGAAGTGGATCGACCGCAAGGGCGAGCGCAGCCATGAACTCGCCATGCAGGACAAGGCCTTGGAGTTCGAGAAGCTGCGCGGCGCCCAGCGCATGGCCGAGATCGGCGCCGGGGCCGACGCAGCATGGAACACCGGAGCCATCGAGGCCTTGCGCGAGGCGGTTGCGGCGCAGGGGCGGCCCTCGGGCGTGAAGTGGGCCGATGCGCTGTCCAGCAGCGTCCGTCCGGTGATCACCTACTGGTTCATGGCGCTGTACTGCGCGGCCAAGACTGCCGCCTTCGTGGGTGCCATCGAGGCCGGGGCGGACTGGATCCCCGCCATCCAGGCGGCCTGGACCGAGGCCGACCAGGCCCTGTGGGCCGGGGTGCTGAACTTCTGGTTCCTCGGCCGCGTGTTCGACCGGGTGCGGCCGTGATCCCCGTGCCGCAAGCGGCCATCGAGTTGGCCAAGCGCTTTGAGGGCTTCCACCGCGTGCCCAAGCACGATCCCAACCGCGCCTATCCGTACATCTGTCCGGCCGGCTATCCGACGATCGGCTATGGTCACCTCTGCGATCCGAAGCACCCGCCGATCACCGAAGCAGAGGCCGAGGCCTACCTCGCCCAGGATCTGAAGGTGGCGCTCGCCGCCACGCTGCGCTACTGCCCTGTGCTGGCGACCGAGCCGGAAGGGCGGCTCGCGGCCATCGTGGACTTCACCTTCAACCTCGGCGCCGGGCGGCTGCAGACCTCGACGCTGCGGCGGCGAGTCAATCAACGGGATTGGATCGCAGCAGCAACGGAACTGCGCCGATGGATCTACGGCGGCGGAAAGGTACTCCCGGGCTTGGTAGCGCGCCGAGCTGCCGAAGTCACCTGGCTGCTCGGCAACACCTGATGCAAGGCAGGTCAGACGCGCTTGGCTTTTCGCCGGAACAGCGCGTTCATGTCACCCCATCGATCCCGGAGCGATTCTATGAACCCCCGATTCAGGAAAGCCATCATCGACGACGTCGCCGCAGCGAACATCGACGACAAGCTGCAGAGCAGTCTGCTCGAACTCTTCGAGTACGCCATGAAGTCAGTCGCGCCCACGCTGGTGAGAGAGGCTCGATTCGACACCACCGACTTCGCCACGTCTCGTCAACGCGGGTGCGAGGGCTTTGCCATGCTCATCAGCCGCGCCCGCGCCGATTCGAGTGACTTCTGGTTCGGCGCGCTCCAGCGTGGCGACCAGCGGCTCGACGTGGTCGGGCACCTCGAGTAGCGCGGTCAGACAGCCGCCGTGGGCAGATCCCAGTCCGCCGCGCGCGCCTCGCCGGTCTGGTAGAACTGCTTGACGAGCTTTACGAAGCCGAGGAAGTCCTTGTTCTCGGTCGCCAGACGATTGGCCATGTCCCAATCGATCTCGTCCCGCTCGCGCGCCGGAATCAACACCTGGCTGTCGACCGGGTTCTCGGTGTCTAACTTGATCAGACCGATGCCGTGCGCCGCGAAAAGCATGCGCAGCTCCTTGAGCGTGTCTTGGCCCTCGATCTCCGCCGCGACCAGGTAGCCGAAGTTGGCCCATGATGAGTTGGAAACAGCCTGGAAAAAGCACTCGCGCGCGTTTGACCGGTTGATCAGCAGCTTGGCTTCGAAGGACCACAGTCGGGTTCGCTTGTCGGAGTACTGATTGACGCAGTCGCGCACCTCCTGATGCCACTCCGCGCCCAGGTCCTCCATGCCCACCACATCGGGGTAGAGCCAGCGGTTGCCGTTGGGGCCGCGCTTGTTCGACGACTTCTTCTCGTCGATGCGCTTGGAGAAGACCCGGAACTCCTCCCACAGGTACTGTGACAGCATTGGATACAGCGCGTGCTCGCCGAGCTTGCCTGCCGCCGCATCGGCAGCGGGCGCCTCAGCTTGTCCTGCCTCAGCCGCTGCCACCTCGGCGCTGTCGGACTTCTCGGAGTAGTAGTACTTGCGCGGGCGTCCCTCAGTGGTCTTCAACTCGGGGTAACGCCTCTGTAGTGCAGGCCGTTGCGAACTGATCTCTGCCACCAGTTGTTGCACCAGGCCGGCGTCGTCGGTAATGAATTTGCTGCTGGCCTTCTTGGCCTGACACTCATCTGGGTAGGTCGCGAACACCCACTCGGCGATCTGCCGTGCGGTGAACTTCTCGCCCGCACGTTCCTTCAGGAAACTGAGCAGCGCCTTGCTGAGGTTGAGCTTTTCCTGCATATCGCCTCCGGGTATGGTTCAGGCCTGAGCGCCCGATTGAGGCGGAACCGACGGCCTCTGTCCTGGGCGGTAGGTCGAATCGAACACCATGTCCGCCAGCCAGCGCTTGAAATTCGGGTTGTCGCTGAACTGCTTGAACAGCTCTGTATGGTCGTCGAGCAGCTCCAGCACCACGCGGTTGAGCGCCTTGTCGTGCTCGATCCTCGCGTTCTGCTTGCCCGAATTGGCCTGCGCGTTCTGATACGCCTTGTCCTGCGCCACGCGCGCCGGAATCTCTTCGGTGACGACCTTGCGAATCTTGTCGGCGTCATGCCACTCGATGTTGCCGAACAGGTCGTTGAACTGCTTGATGATGTTCGACAGCCTGTCCAGCTCTGGCTCGCCGCCACCTCCACCACCTCCCGGCGGTGGAGGTTCGACGAATGCGTCCGCGTCGTCCATCGCCATCCGCATCGAAGCCTGGGCCTGAGCGCGGTAGCTGTCCATGTCGATGGCTTCCAGCACGCCCTTGGACAGATCCTCCTCCTTGGGCGCAGGCAGTTTCGGAATCAAGAAGTTGAGGAAGATTGACAGCTTCTCCCATGCCGGATGCCCATAGGGCAGGATGGCCGCGAGAAAGCCGTAGCTGCGGACGAAGGCTTTCGCCTTGCCCTTGAACTTCACTTGGTCGTCCTCAGCGAGCTTTTCGACGTATTCCGCGACGCAGGCATCGAGGATGGGGTCGAGCTGATCCCGCTCAGCTCCGCCGAGGTACAGCGCGACGAGATCCTCGACCTGCTGCCAGCTGTAGACCTGCTGTGCATCGAGATCGCTCTTCAGGTCGTGGAGCTTGTTCGGATCGGTTTCCCCTTCCTGGATTGTGGCGCGGTAGTACTCCTGGAACGCCGCCTTGACGGCCTCCGCGTTGTCGGCGAAGTCGAGCACGAACGTGTCCGCCTTCTGCGGATGCGCGCGGTTCAGTCGCGAGAGTGTCTGCACGGCCAGGACGCCCGCCAGCGGCTTGTCCACGTACATCGTGTGCAACAGCGGCTCGTCAAAGCCCGTGACGAACTTGTTCGCGACGATCAGGAATCGATACGGGTCTTGCCTGAGCTTGGCCGGAATGTCCTTGCTCGGGAATCCGTTGAGATCGGCCTCGGTCTTCTTTGACCCGCCGATCTCAAACTCGCCGGAGTACGCCACGATGGCCTTGTACGGGCTCTTGATCTCGGTGAGGTAGTCTGAAACCTCGCGGAAGTAGTCGATGGCACGGGCGATGCCGTTGCAAACGATCATGGCGCGCGCTTTGCCGCCGATCTTCTTGGCGCCGATCACCTGCTCGACAAAATGATCGACCATGATCTCCGCCTTGCGACGGATCGCCTTGTCGTGGGACTCCACGTAGCGCCGGATCTTCTTCAGCGCCTTGGCCTTGTCCACCTCCGGGTCGTGCTCGACGATCTTGGCGACGTGATAAAAGCTCGACACCGGGGTGTAGTTGGCGATCACGTCGAGGATGAAGCCCTCCTGAATCGCCTGCTTGGTGGTGTACGTCAGCTCTTCGGGCGAACGGAACTGCACCGTGTCGCCAACCACTTGGCGCTCGCCGAACAGCTCCAGGGTCTTGGTCTTGGGCGTGGCCGTGAAGGCGTAGTAGCTGGCATTGGCCAGCATCTTGCGAGACTCGATCAAGGCGTTGACCTTGTCCTCGACCGATTCTTCCTCTTCCTCCTCGCCGCCCTCAGCATGGTGTCCGGACAGCGCCAGATGCATCTTGGCCGTCGTCTTTCCGCCCTGGCTGGAGTGGGCTTCATCGATCAACAGCGCGAACTTCTTGTCGCCGAGGTCCTCCAGCTCGTCCAGGATGAACGGAAACTTCTGCACCGTGGTGACGATGATTTTCTTGCCGCGGCGCAGGAAGGTGCGCAGCTCCTCGGCGCTTTCCGAATGGCCGTAGATCGAAGCCACGTGGTCGTAGGACTTGATCGTGCGGGCAATCTGCGTGTCCAGCGCGCGCCGATCGGTGATGACGATGACGGAGTCGAACTGCGCCCGCCCCGCATCCGTTTTCAGCTCGACCAACTGGTGCGCCAGCCAGGCAATCGTGTTGCTTTTGCCGCTGCCGGCTGAGTGCTGGATCAGGTAGCGCTTGCCGACACCCTCCGCGCGGCTGCGGCGCAGCAAGGCGCGCACCGTGCGCAGTTGGTGGTACCTGGGGAAGATCTGCTTGCGCGTCTTGCGCTTTCGGCCGTTGGCGTCTTGCTCTTCCTCCTCCACCACCTGCGCGAAGTTCTCGATGATGTTGGCCAGCGACTCCTTCGCCAGCACCTGCTTCCACAGGTAGTCGGTCTTCAGGCCATGAGGATTCGGTGGGTTGCCGGCGCCGCTGTTCCAACCCTGGTTGAACGGCAGGAACCAGGAGGTCTTGCCAGTCAGGTGCGTGCAGAAGCGCACCTCGGCATCGTCCACTGCCATGTGGGCAATGCAGCGGCCGAGCTGAAACAGCAGCTCACCCGGGTTACGGTCGGTCTGGTACTGCACCACAGCGTCCGCAACAGTCTGTTTGGTCAGCGAGTTCTTCAGCTCGAACGTGAGCACCGGCAGGCCGTTGATGAAGATCACCATGTCCAGCGCGCGCTGAGACTCGTCGTTGCTGTAGCGCACCTGCCGGGTGACGCTGAAAATGTTCTTGCCGAAGGCCTCGGCCGCGGCGGCGTTGCCTGGGGTGGGCAACAGCTTGTAGAGGTCCACGTGGACCGGCCCGTGGCTAACCCCTTTGCGCAGCACGTCCACCACGCCGCGCTTGGAAATTTCGCCCTGCAACCTGTGCAGGAACTGGGTGCGCTGAATGCCTTCGGCGTCCAGGTTCAGCGTCTCGACCACCTTCGGCTGAGTCGCCCGCAGAAAGGCGAGCAACTGGGTCACGTCCAGCGCCAGGTCGCGGTTGTAGTCCGACGCCCGCCCCAACACATAGCCGCCGGGGGCATAAATGCCGGTCGGTTCTTGTGCGGAACCGGAAGAAACTGGAGGATGCTCGCTGATGCCAGCGAGATGCCGCACGATCAGGGCTTCAAGGCCTTTCTCGCTGGTGTCAGTCACGCTCATGGGGCTTCCCCTTCGTGTCCGCCTTGGGGTCTGCCCAGCGGAAACTGACCTTCAAATCATTCATCCATGCGGGCTGGATAAGGCCTTCATGTTGCAACCGACCGACGACGATGCCCGGATGGATGGAAAGCCGCTTCGCGAAAGCAAGTACCGATGTTCTGGTCTTCAGCATCGGCAGCTCTCGTGCATCCGCTGGTGGGATCAAAAAATCTGCCGCCCAGCGATTGGCTTCATGTTCAAGCGCGTTCTCGCTCTCGCCCCCGTCGGGATCGTCAAGAAACACGGCCTTGCGGTCTTGCGCCGACGTTCCGTGCAAAAGGATGTGCGCCGCCTCGTGGAAAAACGTGAACCAGAAGCGGTCGTTGGTTTTGCCATAGAGGGACAGCTGGATCAGCGGTCGCGACGGCGACAACCACCGCGCCACTCCCGAGACGTGCGCCCGGGGTATGGCCGGAACCAAGGCCAGCGTCACCCCCGCATCGCGCAGCAGCCGCTTCATTTGCGGTTCGAACACCTCCGGCGGCTGCGTCGTCAGTAGGCGAATCTCCCCCAGGGCCTTTTCGAAACGCGCGCGGTCGAATTTTGGGGCATCCCAGCCCTCAGCCTGCTTTTCACCCAGGCGCAACCAGGTTGCAATCGCAGCCAGGTCGCTTTGCTCGGCGCGGCTGCGGCGGTACTGTGCCTTCAAGTCGGCCACGTAAACGCCTTCCCACTCGTCGGGAGAGGCCACACCGAAAAAGCGCAAACAGGCCTCGACCAGCGCCGGCTTGTTCTTCTCCACCAGCCGCGCTTTGGAGACAACACCTTGCGCCATCAGCTCCTTGATGGGCAGCCTATCCAGCCAGTCCACCCACCCCGCGCAGCGCTGGGCGAACTGCTGGCGTTCCAGTCGCTCGCGATAAGTCGCTTCCTTGCGCAACCAGAAGCCCGCCGTGCTGCCCAAGACGCGCTCCAGCCGCGAGGCCGTGTCTTCGGTGATGGCTGCCTTGCCGTTGATGAGCTGGCTCACATGCTTTTCGGTGTACCCAAGCCGCCGGGCAAGCTCGGCTTGCGTCCAGCCGCGCTCCTCCAGCACATCGGCGATGGTGTCGCCGGGCGGGGAAACCCAGTCCGGCGCGAACGGTGCATCCAGATCAGTCATGGTAGTCCCCAATGAATTCGATACAAACAATGGTCACGGCCCGCCAGTTGATGCCGCCGTCGGCATGGCGTGGCACCGGGTCATTGGCGGGCGAAAAGGTCAACCGCCAGCCACCCGCCAGATTGACCGCGTACTCTCCGGCTCGGTCGCCCGTCAGGGGATGGGGGTTGCCCGCCACCAGCTCGGCCACGTTTGCGGCGTGCTCCAGGTCATCCAAACGAGCCCGCAGCTTGCGGGCGCAAGCATCGCCCAGCTTTTTCCCGGCAGCATCCCGGCTTTCGCACAGCAAGCGCACCTTCTTGTCCCGGAAGCGGATTTCCAACGCGGTTCTCCATCTTAGCACAGTCTTTACCAAAGTGGTAAAGCTCTCTCCCGGCCAGCCTCTGACCAGCCTCTCAGCCAAGGCCAGCGCGCCGCTGAACCCCGCTCACTCACCCCCATCGCCAGGCTCTTCCTCACGCAGGTCGGTCTCGTCGTCGCCAAGCGCGGCCAGGTCCTCATCGCTCACCACATCGTCCGGGCCGGGCCGCCAGCCGCGCACGTCGATCTGGCCGGTGACCACATCGGCAATCAGGCGGTCGCGGTACTCGCGGATCAGCCTGATTTCCTCTTCGGCACGGGTGATGGCGTCGTCCAGCGGCGCGGACTCTTTCGCAACCCATTCCACTATCCGACATTGCTCGGCCTCGCCGGGGACAGGGAATCTCAGGCGCTTAACATCGCTTGAGGAGAGATGCTTGACAGTTGTCGACAACGTGAGGTCATTGATGAACTTCAGTGCTTTCGGGATCACAAGGGCGAGATATTCCGTCGTAATCTGCTTCCGTGGGCGCAAACAACACATTCGCTGATTCAGCAGTGCACGTCCGCCACGCCACATCGCAGCATTGAAGTCTCCGTCCATCCCGACCAATAGATCACCCGTATCGATGACCGCCTCGACGACCTCCGGTCCGTTGTACCTAACCTCAGTGTGCATGGACGTAAGGTCGCGGATACGCACCAATGGATGTCCTACGTCAGTGTCAAAATGGCTGGAGTCAAACGGGTAGCCGTTAATGACCTTTACCGCTGAGCCGACGTGAATCGTTTCCCAATGATCCGGCACCTCGCCCAGCCATTCGATGCCGGTGGGTTTGAGGCGGACGTTGGGATCAAGCCCGCGCGTGACGGCGTGGTCGATGATGCGCAGCTTCTGTTCGGTCAGCAGTTTGATGAGCTCGCGCTTGGCCTTGATGAAGCGGGCGATGTGCGCGTCCTGCGCGCGCAGGTAGGCGACGATCTGGTCTTGCTCGGCGCGCGGCGGCACCGGAATCTCCAGCGCTGCGAAGCGATCCGAGTAAAGACGCAGGAAGCCTGACGTGCCTGTGCCAAGCCCCTTCGACTCCGAACGGAACAACCCGCGCATGGGCCACGAACGGAACAGGTAGCCGAGATATTCGGGGTTGTCGTCTCGGAGCAAGCGGAATACAGCGTAGTCGGGGCTGACCAAGCCTGGCTGGCTGGCACGGAAGAACATGGCGTTGCCCGCCTGCATCCGGTTCAATACCAGCTCGTCAGGTTGTACTTTTTTGTAGCCGATGAGGTTCTCTGGGGTGATGCGCTTCGCCGAGACGTCGTTGTGAGGCACCAGGCCCCGTTGCATACGCATTGACAGCAGCGTTTCTTCGCCGGTTTTCGAGCGATCGTCGACCTCTCGCAAGAAGTTCTTGGCGCGGAGAAGCGACCAGTGCTCTGGTACACGCGGTATCCAGCGCGAACGGAGCGGCCGGTACTGCGGGTACGCGCTCGCCGCCGCCATCACGACCCCCCCAAAATCTTGTACAGCAAACCTTCGGTCTGCCGCTCCAGCGCGAGGATGTCGGCGCGGATTTCCTCCAGCGAGCGCAGCGGCGCGGGCTGATAGAAGTAGCGGGCAAAGGAGATCTCGTAGCCGATCTTGGTGGCCTCCCGCGCGATCCAGGCGTCCGGCGCGTGGGGCAGCACCTCACGCCGGAAGAAGGCATCGATGCCGCCGGGTTCCTTGAGCGGCACCTGCTCGGTATCGCGCAGGTCGGTGTCTGGCTCGTACTGGACCAAGAACCGATCTTTGCCCACCACCTCGAGGTAAACGCCGTCGAGCCCCGGCTCGAAGTGCTCGTCCTTCTTCAGCTTGGTGTGCTTGGCAATCACCGGTGGCGCTGCTTCGTCACGCCAGCTCACGGCCTTGAAGATCGCCTTCTTTTCGGCGGCGGTCAGCTTCTTTCCGTGCTTAGCCATGGCCGCCTCGAAGCGAGCGCGGAACTCGTTGTGGTCATCGAACACGCCGTCGCCCAGCTCCTGCTGCGCAAGCAGCGCCAGCTCTACCAGGGTCTTGTCGCGTTGCCAGGTCGCCGCGTCGAGCAGCTTCTTGCGGCGCTTCTCGGGCACCGCCTTCTTTGCAGGCGTGCCCTCGTCGTCATCGCCCTCGGGCTCGTCTTCATCGTCCCCGGTGTCGCCCTTCAGCCACGCCTCGATCTCGGGCTTGAGCTTGGGGAACTCGGCGTAGAGCCTGTCGCCGTACTTGGCCCAGATCTCGGCGCGTAGGGCCTCATCGCCGCTGGCGAAGCGCAGGCTCTCAATGGCGCTGCGCTTGAGCTGGCTTTTGAGCCGCAGCGGGCGTTCGACGGTGATCTTCCAGTAGCCAAAGTCGGTGGTGTCGAACCATTTGCACTGCGGCGTGTCCTGCGGTGGCCCGAGGTAGAGATCGACGATGCGCTGGATGTCGGCCTCGGACAATTCGCAGTTTTTCTTGCCGAGGTTACGCCGCAGCGGTTGGAACCAACCACTCGCGTCGATCAACTGCACCTTGCCCTTGCGGTGCTCGGGCTTGCGGTTGGTGAGCACCCAGACGTAGGTGGCGATGCCGGTGTTGTAGAAGATGTTGAGCGGCAGCGCGATGATGGCTTCCAACCAGTCGTTTTCCAGTATCCAGCGCCGGATGTTGCTCTCACCCTGGCCGGCATCGCCTGTGAACAGGGCCGAGCCGTTGTGAACGATGGCGATGCGGCTGCCCAGCGGCGAGTGCCGCTTCATCTTTTGCAGCTTGTTCACCAGGAACATGAGCTGCCCATCGCTCGTGCGGGTGATGAGCTTGAACTCCGGATCGCCGCCGTGGCTGACGATGAAGCGCGGGTCGTTGAAACCCTGCTTGACGCCCATGCGCTCGAAATCGGTCTTCCAGCTCTTTCCGTAGGGCGGGTTGGAGATCATGAAGTCGAACTCGCGGGAACGGAACTGATCGGCCGATAGGGTCGATTTGTCGGCACCGCCGACGATGTGCTCCGCCTCGTCGCCTTCGCCCTTGAGCAGCAGGTCGGCCTTACAGATGGCGTAGGTCTCGGGGTTGATCTCCTGGCCGAACAGGTGGATGGAGACCTCCTTGCCGTGTTCCTCGGCCAGCTCCCGCAAGGTCTCCTCGGCAACGGTCAACATGCCCCCCGTGCCGCAGGCGCCGTCGTAGAGCAGGTAGGTGCCGGACTGGATCTGGTCGGCCACCGGCAAGAACATCAACTTGGCCATCAGTTTGACGACATCACGCGGCGTGAAGTGCTCGCCCGCCTCTTCGTTGTTTTCTTCGTTGAAGCGACGGATCAACTCCTCGAACACGGTGCCCATGCCGTGGTTGTCCAGCGCAGGCAGCTTGATCCGACCGTCGGCGTCCTTGACCGGCATCGGCGACAGGTTGATCTCGGGGTCGAGAAAGTCCTCGATCAGGTAGCCAAGAACATGCGCATCAACCAGCGTCTGGATCTGATCGCGGAACTTGAACTTGGTGAGGATCTCCTGAACGTTCGGTGAGAAGCCATCGAGGTAGGCAATGAAGTCCTCCCGCAGGCGCTGGCCCTGGCTGCTGGCCTTGAGCGTGGCGAGCGTGAACTCGGAGACGTTGTAGAACGCCTGCCCTGCAGCCATCCGCAAGGCTCCGTCCTGCTCGGCGACGTTGTTCTTGTCGAGAAAGCGCTTGCGCTCCAGCACCTTCTGCTTGGTTCCCTCTAGCACGGCGTCAAGACGCCGAAGCACGGTAAAGGGCAGGATGACGTCACGGTACTTGCCGCGCACATAGACATCGCGCAGGCGGTTGTCAGCGATGTTCCAGATGAAGTCGGAGATCCACTTGATCTGGCTTTGGTCTTGCACTTTTCCGCTTTTCATATCGTCTTCTTCTGTTCGCTCGACACTGGACCGGGCGAGGCGTGTTAGTCCTCTCGGCCCTGCCTCCCCATCTCGGTCTGCTCTGTGATCCACTGGTCGATTTCCTGGCGACGAAACCGCCACGTACCCCCCACCTTGAATGCCGGGATCTTCTTGGCTGCCGCCAGGCGATAGACCGTGCGTTTGCCCACCTTGAGGTAGGCCGCCACCTCATCGAGGGTGAATATCTCTCCAGTGTCTTCTTTCATCGCTTCCTCACCCGGTACCAGGCAGGGGCCGGTGATGATGGTAATCCTGGCTAGGATACGGCAGAATTGGGCATCATTGAACAGCTAGATGGCAGGAGGGAGGATGATCGACCCGGCAAGCCAGGCCCAGCTGAAGGAGGCCATCGCGGACTGCATCGGCACCGACCAAGGGGTGCTGGATGCACTGCGGGAAGAGATTCGCCCTCTGAAGAGCGCCACACGCCGTATCCAACCACGTGCCACGACGTCGATCTCGCTGGTCGGTACCGATGGCGGCAACAACCAGCTCCAGTTCGACCCCTTCCTGATCCAGCTGGTCCGAGTGGTGGACAGCAGCAACAACGAGTACTGCCTGGAGGCGGTCTCGCCCACAACCCCCGTCCAGAAGCTCAACGAGCGTCAGTTCGCTGCGGACGGGTCGGCGCGGACGGCACTGGGCGAGATGATGGCCTTTCTGGGTGTGGACAGCCTACCGGCGCTCTCCCACATGATTCGGCCAACCGATAAGGGGAAGCCGGTTTCGCCCAGCTGGGTGCAGGTCTACAGGGAACTGGTCGAGTGGGCGATCTTGTTCGCCATCCTGAAGAAGGACTTTGGCACCGACACCTTGATCGTCTGCGACGGTCTGTTGCGCAGCAAGGCATTCGCGAAGGACCTGTTTCCAAAACTGCTCCAGGGCATGAAGGACCGCATTGAGACGCAGTGGAGCAAGAGCCGTCGTCGGGTGTACCTGGCTGGTGTCGCCAAGCACAGCCAAGTGCTTTCACGATATCGCCTGGCAATGGCGCTGGAAGGCGTCCTTCAGACCGATTATCCGGCCTACGTGGAAGTGCCTCGGGAGATAGAGCGGCACTCGTATGTCTGGTCGGAATTCGCAGAAGGCGAATTCGTCGGCGGCAAGATGTTCCTGGTGAAGTTCGGCTCCCACCGTCGTGATCCGGTGTGGCCGGTGGACATCTTTGTGCCGCAGGTTGGGGAGGCTCAGACCATTCTGGGTTCAATGCTCGCCGACGCGATCAACGGCTTCCCGGTGCCGCACTACCCCCGTTGCCTGCAAAAGGCGCATGAAAACGCGGCCCTGGTCGATTTCGACTTCGACATTCTGCAGGACTTCATCTACGAAGGTGTGCGGTCCAGTCTCGGTGTCGATGCCGCCACTCTGGATGCGTTTCAGCTACAGGATGCAGACCCGGCGCAACGCCGGTACGGATGAGGGGAGCACAACATGGCAGACATCCAACTCTTTCCCAGGGAACAGGTCGTCGGCATCTTCCGGGGCTTCCAGCAAGGAGGCATGGAGTTCCACGCCGACCTGGTGCTGCCGTACCGGAATGAGTTCCAGAACATCCCGATGCACGGGCAGTTCCTCCTCGTGCAATTGGAGACGCCTGACGAAGCCGTGCTAGGCCGCATCGCCTCCTTCTCCTCAGAGGGCAAGCTGTCGTTCGGCTCCGGCGAGGAGTTCAATATCCGTGCAGTCCGCGAGGACCGGCCGATCCCCGAAGACCTGCGCGAGCAGTACCTCAAGTACCGGGTCAACATCCGCGTGTTGGGCGTGCTGCGCAAGAATGGCAAGGGGCTGACCTTCGTCCCCTCGCATCGCCGACTCCCCCATGTCGGTAGCAAGGTGGCCTTTCCAAACGATGAGGTGCTGCGCGAGATCGCCGGTCACAACATTGATGGCGCTCCCATCGGCCATCTGGCCTTCGGAGAATACATCTACGCCGCGGGCAGCAAGTCATTCGAGGCAGAAGATTGGATGCAGGTGGTCAATCCGGAGGTGTTGGTCCGCTTCCCGATTGAGTCATTGGTATCTCGCCGCAGCTTCATCTTTGCCAGAGCGGGCTTCGGCAAATCCAATCTCAATAAGCTGCTCTTCTCGAAGCTCTACGAGACGACGCCCTTTGTCACCAAGCGTGCCGGCAAGCAGGTCCCTGTGGGCACGGTGATTTTCGACCCAGATGGCGAATATTTCTGGCCCGATGACAAGGGCCGTCCAGGGCTGTGCGACGTCCCCGCTCTGGAGGACAAGGTCGTCGTCTTCACCGACAGGAAAAATCCGAGTCCTTTCTACCAGTCGTTCGTGGCTGGCGGCATCAAGCTGGATATTCGCCGCCTACGCCCAGGAGACGTGATTTCAATCGCACTCGGACCAGAACGTCAGGAGCAGCAGAACGTTCGGAAGCTGCGCGGGCTTCCGCAAGACCGGTGGGAGTCGTTGGTCAACCTGATCGACACCAACGGCAACACCACGCCGCTTGACGATATCTGCCGACTGCTCGACCTTGATCCTCAGCGGCAGGAGGCCGAGGCTCTGGCCGCCAGAGGCAACATGACAGCGATCGTGAAGATGCTGCATGACAAGAGCAGCCAGCTTATGGACATGCTGGTTCACGCGCTCTCCGAGGGGAAGCTGTGCGTCATTGACGTCTCGCAGATGCGCGGCGGCCAATCGCTCGTTCTCTCGGGCCTGATCTTGCGCCGGATCTTCGACCGGAACCAACAGGAATTCACTGCGGCCGACCCAAAGACCATCCCGACCATCGCAGTCGTCGAAGAAGCCCAATCGGTGCTGAACGAAAACGCACCGGCTGCAGAGCCCTACATCGCCTGGGTGAAGGAAGGGCGTAAGTACGATCTGGGCGCGCTGCTGATCACTCAGCAGCCGGGCAGCATTCCAGTCGAGATCCTCAGCCAGGGTGACAACTGGTTCATCTTCCACCTGTTGTCGGCGGCGGATCTCACGTCCCTGAAACGAGCCAACGCCCATTTCAGTGATGACTTGTTGAGCTCGCTTCTCAACGAGCCCATCCCGGGCCAGGGTGTGTTTTGGAGCTCAGTGGGAGGCAAGCCTTATCCAGTCAGCCTCCGCGCCCTCTCGTTCGAGAAGATGTTCTCGATGCGGGACCATGACTACAACCAACCCGCCGGCCATACCTACGCACAAACGCTGCGTAGCACCTTCTCCGGGATGAGGCAGATCGCAACGACGGTCCGCGTTCCCGAAGCCGAGGGCGCAGGCGCTCTGTTTCCTGCAGAGGCCGAAGTCGAAGACGCCGAGCCGGTAGACGTCATGGCAAACATCGAGCAGCGGGCTATCGACGCCCTGCGGGCCGATGCCAAGCTGATGGCAAAGATCGAATCCACCGATGGAGCCGCATGGGGCTCGATCAAGGCGTTCTTCCTCGATCAACTGCCGGAGCATCTGGATGACAGGGATACCCTGGCCTACCGGCTTGTGAAGAAGGCGCTTGACCATCTCTATGGCCCACAAGATCAGGGGTGGGAGCAATACCGCCATCCGACCCGCAACACTGCCTACGTCAGGAAGAGGAGTTAGGCAGTGTCCACCGCACAAACGGCCCTGAACGGAATTTGCCCCTACTTCACGATGTTCCCGCTCGATTTTCCGCTCAACATCCTGAAGCGGCGAGCACAGGCAGGTGATGTCGTGCTTGATCCCTTCTGCGGCCGGGGCACCACCAATTTCGCTGCACGACTTGTCGGCCTCCGTTCCCTTGGGGTGGACTCCAGTCCGGTTGCTGCAGCCGTCACGGCCTCCAAGCTCGCGACGACCACCGTTGATGACATCCTTGCCGAGGCACGCACGATTCTGACCGAGCGTGAGGCGCGCCACATCCCGACCAGCGAGTTTTGGCAATGGGCGTTTCATCCGACCGTGCTGGACGCGCTGTGTCGATTCCGGGAGGCATTTCTGGAGGACTGCACCACGGACGCCCGCATCGCACTCCGTGGCATTGTCCTGGGTGCCCTGCATGGCCCGAAGCAGAAGACCTTCCCGAGCTACTTCTCCAACCAATGCCCCCGCACCTACGCCCCCAAGCCTGCCTATGCGACACGCTTCTGGCAGAGACGAGGGCTTGTGCCTGAGCCTATCGATGTCTTGGCCGTGATTGAACGGCGTGCGAAACGCTACTACGGAACGTCTTCCGACATCACGGGAGTCGTGCGATTGGCGGACAGCCGGGAGGCTGAGGCGCTCCAGCCAGAGACACCGGAAACCCGCTTCGACTGGGTGATCACCTCACCCCCGTACTACGGCATGCGGACCTACATCCCCGATCAGTGGCTCCGCAACTGGTTCGTGGGTGGCCCCGACGCTGTCGAATACACCAATCGCGCCCAGATCGTTCATTCAAGCCCTGAGGACTTCGCGGCCGATCTGCGTCAGGTATGGCGCAACGCGGAAAGCGTGTGTGCTGAAGATGCCAAGATGGTCATCCGGTTCGGCGGCATCACGGACAGGCGCGCCGATCCGCTCGACCTCATCAAGAGCTCTCTCAGTGACAGCGGCTGGCGCATCACCACCATCAGGGAGGCTGGGACTGCCACAGAAGGCAAGCGCCAGGCGGATGCTTTCCTGCGCACCAAGTCCAAGCCGATGGTCGAGTACGACGTTTGGGCGACCAGACAGTAGCCGGGGACGCCGGTTCAATTCCTGATTCGGGAATCGAACCGGCGGCCGACCTGAGGCATGTAGCTGATGCCGACGCTGGCAGGGAACTGATACGATTGCCGGCAGCAGGGGCGGATTCCGCGCCGTTTCGCGGGAGTTCGCAACGGCTCGAAGGCGCTGAGTTATCAGGGTTTGGCGCAGGCTGCCGCCCCACCGACTCCCCGCAGGAGTCCGAACCACTCCGCAAGAGCCCGCAGGAATCATCACCAGCCCGCATGGCCCGATGGCAGGCCATTGATTTTGAACAACCTGCTTGATCGGTCCGCACTTGCGGACTGCGGACTTTCGGTATGCCGGCAATCCGCTTGTAACCGTGGTCGGATGCCGCCGTGTTTCGAAACGTCGGTACTTGTCGACATCTACCGACGAAACGGAACAAGTGCCGACGCGGGAAGACCTTTCTGGATTGCCACTACCATCCACGCCGGCAGGCGAGCCCTGGTTTCGAGCACGGCGTTCCAGTCATCCTGCCCGATGCACCCAACCAACTTGCCGACCGTGGTTTCGGCGAGGTCCGGGCCAAGCCATTCAAGGGCTCTGACGACATCACCGGCGAGACTATCGCCCAGCACCAACATCCACCTGGGGGCACGGCGGATCTCGATGACCTGCTTGCCGAGATTGAGCGTCCGCGCGCGGCCGTCGGTCAGGTAGATCTGTCGGACGGGGACCTGCGTGGTCAGCCCCAGGGCACTGGCCGCAGCCGCGCCATGACGGACGATGGCGTGCCCCGTGATGCGCGCGAGGGACTGGACCAGTTTGTCGGCGGGCGGCGGGACTGGACCGAAGCGGCTGGCCGTCACGGCGACGTACATGCCGCGCGCTACGCGCCTCAAACGCCCATGCCGTGCCAAGCGAACCAACTGCCGCGACGCTTGATCGCGATTGACCAAGTGCTCCAGGTCCAGGCTCCTGAGCAAGGCGCCCTCCGGCTGCGCATCGATCCAGCGGCTGACGATCTCAGTTTGTTTGGCCATGGGCAACGACCGCAGACTGGCTGGTTGATATCTGCAGGCACGACTCCTCGTAGGCCTCGATGTCGATCTGGCGGTACAGCACCCGGCCGCAGAGCTTCAGGAACTTGGGCCCTATCCCCACGCTGCGCCAGCGTTCGAGGCTGGCCTCGCTGATGTTCCAGCGGGCAGCCAGTTGCTTCTGGTTGAGGTGAACGACGTCCATCTTGGTCTCCTTCCGCATGAGTTGGCAGGAGTCCATGAAGGCGCTGTTCGGCCTGCAAGCCAAGTCGTTCTCCGAAGGCGCGGCTATCCAGGCAGATCGTTCAGCTCGTAGCTGGTACTGCGCCCGCCCGCTTCAGATTTCCGCAGCACACCGCGTGCAATCAGGTCGTTGATGTCACGCAGCGCCGTGTCCGGCGAACACTTGGCAATGGCCGCCCACTTGCTGCTGGTGAGCTTGCCTTCGAAGCCGTCGAGCAGCCGGTTGAGCAACTTCACCTGTCGCTCGTTCAAGGGTGTGGCCGCCCAGTGCTGCCAGAACCGCGCCTTGGCCAGCACGGCATTGAGGGTCTGCTGCGCGTGGTCGACGGCGCGATGAAGCGTGTCGAGGAACCACATGAGCCACTCGGTGACGTCCATGGACCGCTTCTGGGTGCGCTCCAGGATATCGTAGTAGGCCTTGCGCTCCCGCTGGATCTGCGCCGACAGGCTGTAGAAGCGCTGCGGGCTGCCGTCGGCGCGCGCCAACAGCAGGTCGCCGATGGCCCGGGCGATACGGCCATTGCCGTCGTCGAACGGGTGCAAGGTCACGAACCACAGATGGGCAAGCCCCGCCTTGACGAGCGGTGGCTCACCCGAGTCCGCATTGACCCAGTCGAGGAAGCGACCTGTCTCGGTCTCCAGTCGATCGGCGGGCAGCGCCTCGAAATGCACGCGCTGACAGCCGATGGGACCGGAGACCACCTGCATGGGGCCATTGGCATCGTCGCGCCAACTGCCAACCTTGATTCTGGAAAGGCCGGAGTAGCCGGTGGGAAACAGCGCGGCATGCCAGCCGAACAGGCGTTCCCGTGTGACCGGCGCCTGGCAGTTGGCCGTGGCATCGAGCACCATCTCCACCACGCCTTCGACGTGACGATCCACCGGGGCCAAGGCTCCGATGTCCACGCCGAGCCTGCGCGCGATGGACGAGCGCACGGATCCGACGTTGAGCTGCTCGCCCTCGATCTCGCTGGTCTTGACCACGTCTTCGGTGAGCGCGGCCAGACTGGCCTGATCGCGCAACGCCACGCGCACGTCGGCCAGACGCCCCATCAAGAGCCCTTGAGCACGACTCACATCCGCCATGGGGCCGGCGAGCGCCGCCAGGTCGAAGCGCCAGTCCGGCCAGTCACTGGCCTGCCAGATGTACTTGTAATCGCCGCTGTTCATGCGGGGATTATGGGTTTCATTCTCCGCATCCGCAAGTTATTCACCGCATATAATGCGGCGATAGAGGTACGATTCCCCGCAACCCGGGCTGCCCTACCCCGGAATGGGCGCGATCAGGGGGGCGCCGGACGCGGTTCGATTCCGGTCACCGGCGCCTGAAACCACCGGCCCAGGCCTTCATGCAGTGTCTGCTGGCCGACGTCGCCGAACCCGGCCCGCGACCGGATGCCTGGGACCTGCCGGCAGCCGTCAGGCCGCCTGCCGGCGACTCGCGCCGGTGAGCCAGCGCAGCAGGAACAGCAGCAACATCACCGCCACGCTGCCGGCGCCCCACATCGCCACCTCGAAGGGCCAGAGGTTGTGCGAGGTCGGATCGAGGGTAACGCCGACCAGGATGTTCAGCAGCACCAGCGACATCACCAGCGCCGGCACGGCCGCCGCCAGCCGCCAGCCGCCGCGCCAGCGCCACAGCCCCCAGATCGGGAGCAGCACGCTGCCTAGGCAAAGCAGCAGACCCAGCACGACGATGGCGACGGTCAGCCCGGATTCCGTGGCGGACATCGGCTGCTGCGCCGCCTGGCGCCGGGCCTCCGCGGCGGCGGCCTCGGCTTCCGCCTTCAGGCGCGTCACCCATTCCGGCGGCGTCGCCTCGGCAGGCGTGCTGCTGCCGGTCAGGTTCACCGGCAGTGTAGCCGCCACGCGATCACCGCGACCCAGGCCGCTGCCGTCGCCGACGACGACGCGGATCTCGTCCACCTTGTCGCCCGGCTGCATCAGGAAAAACCAGCCCAGGGCCTCGCCCTCGCCGACGTAGCGGGCGGAAGGATTGCTGCCGGCGTTGGCCGACTGCCCCTGGTACATCGGCCGCAGCCAGATGCCCACCGGCGTGTCGCTGCGGTAGGCCAGGCGCACGTGGAAGCTCTGGTTGCGCGGCAGGTAGCCGTCCTCGGCCGGCGGCCAGGTATCCACGATCCTGACCTCGGCGGACGTGGACGGTGCGGCGGCCGGCGGCGCGGCCAGGGCCGGCCAGGACAACAGGCTGAGCAGGAACAGCAATAGGACTCGCATGACGGCCTCCCCTTTGGGCCGGTGACGATGCGCCGGAACATGCCCGCAGCGTGGCCGCGGCGGCACGTTCCGGCACGGCGCGCAAGCGCGCAGTTACCCCACTACCCTTATTATGCTACGCTATGCCGACTGAATCCACGGCGCGAACCCGGCTCCGGTGAGTCATCCGGAGCCCCGGATATCGGAGGTCACAGCGATGACGGTATTCCAGAGCGTACTGTTTCTCATCTTCGGCGTCGGCCTGATCGGGGTCGCCGTGCATTCGCTGCGTACGGGCTGGCTGCCCTGTGGTCCGAACGGACTGAAAGGGCGTCTGGAATTCCGGCGCGATGCGCAGCCGCTGGGCTTCTGGGTGATGTTCTTCGTATATGGCGCGTCCGGCGCCGCGCTCACGCTGTTCGCCGTGGCCCTCCTGCTCGGCCGCGCCGAACCGCTGCCGCTGAACTGAGTTCCGGACCTTGGACCCCCTCTATCTGCTTTTCATGTTGATCGGCCTGCTGGCCCCGGTCGGCACGCTGCTCTTCCTGATCCTGCTCGTCGCGGCATTCACCGAACGCTTCGGGGCGCTCGCGCGTGGGTTGCTGCGCCGCAGCAGCGTCGTGGGCCTCGTGATCGCCGCCTTGGCGGCCGTTGCGCTCTTCTCCAATCCGGACCTGTGGCTGCCTGGGCCGGGCAATTATGCCGTCGTGATGGCGGTGTTCTTCGCCGGCTTCGCGGCTGGCGCCGCAATCCAACTGGCGCTACGTTCGACGCGGTAAGCGTTGCCCACCGGAATCTTTTCTGTTCCCGTGCATCTTGAGGGGATCGCCGTCGCGCCAGTCACGTCCGCATCTCGGTACAGAGCTTGTACGCCGGCACCCGGACCAGCATGACAATGAAACAGGGGATCGGAGCACTGACTCCCTGATCCCCGGGAGCGTCTCAGGATCTCGGCGTATTTTCCGCACAGAACCGCAGAATGGCATCCCTGACTTGCTGCGGGGATTCGCGCTGAAGGTGACGGAGCCTATGACACGCAAGCCGTGTACGAGGCATGTCATGCGTGGGCCATTGCGCCAATCATCCCACCTCGCAAGCGCGCGAGGGCTCGCAAAGGTGCAGCGTTCGCGCACCGCAACGAAGCGGTCAAGGCGTGCAGGAGACTGGGACGCCAAATCTGGAAGGACTGGAGCGGCTACCACCGCAGATCATTGGTGGAGACCAAGATGGGCTGCTTCAAACGATTGGGTGAGAAGGTCTCAGCGAGGACGTTTGAGAGGCAGGTCGTGGAGCTGAACATCCGAGCAGCCATCCTCAACCGGCCCTGCAGTAACCAACAACAGTTGGCGATTTGCCAAAACGCCGGTTTTGCGTACTTTCAACGGTCGTTTGGCGCAGGCTGCCACCCCACCACCAATTCCAAAAGCCCGAACCCGTTTCGGGCTTTTTTACGCCCGCCCGCAACGCCAGTTCTGGTGCCGTCAGGCGCAATGCCCTCTTGAGCGCGGGGCGCTGTCTTGCAGTGAATTTGCGCAGACTGCGCCCGAAAAATCCTCTCCATTCTCTCCAGGCCTCTTGAGCGTTCAAGAGGCGATCTGCCGCAACCATGCGGGTTTGCAGGCGGTCGGTTTGCTTTTGCATTTGACTGCCGGCGGGCAATCGCACTGGCTTCGTGCTTCTGGAATAATCTGCAGGCACAGGGGTTGCACAAGAAAGGGGGGTCATGAACCGCACCGAGCGTTTCTACCGCATCGACCAGATGCTCTCCGAGCGGCGCGTGGTGCCGCTCGAGGTTTTTCTGCAAGAGCTGGAAGTCTCGCGCGCGACCTTCAAGCGCGATCTCGAATATCTGCGCGACAGGCTCAACGCGCCCATCGTCTGGGATCGCGAAGCGGGCGGCTACCGCTTCGGGACGACTGGCGACGGGCCGGCCTATGAACTTCCGGGACTGTGGTTTTCCGCCGGCGAACTCTATGCGTTACTCGCCGCGCAGAAGCTTTTGGCCGAGGTCGAGCCGGGGATTTTGTCCGCCCATATCGCTCCCTTGCAGTCGCGGCTCATGGCACTGCTCGAAGCGGCAGGCCAGTCGGCACAGGAAGTCGCCCGCCGCGTGCGCATCCTCTCCATCGCGCGCCGGCCAGTGGAACCGCAGGGTTTCGCCGACATCGCACTGGCGCTATTGAACCGCAAGCGTATCGAGATCGAGGCCTGGAACCGTGCCCGCGACGAGGTCAATACCCGCGTCGTCTCCCCGCAGCGCCTGACCCACTACCGCGACAACTGGTATCTGGATGCCTGGTGCCACTGGCGAAATGCCTTGCGCAGTTTCTCCCTCGATACGATTCGTCGGGTGAAGGTGCTGCCGCAGAAGGCACGCGAGATGACTGACATGACCCTGGATGCCCACTACGCCAGCGCCTACGGCATCTTCGCCGGCCGCCCGAAGGGCCGCGCGGTGCTGCGCTTTTCGCCCGAACGCGCCCGTTGGGTGCGCGCAGAAATCTGGCACCCCGAGCAAAGCGTTGAAGAGCTGCCCGATGGCGGCTTGCGGCTGACCCTCCCCTACGCCGACGAGCGCGAACTCCTGATGGACATCCTGCGCCATGGCCGGCATGTGGTGGTCGAAGCGCCGGCGAGCCTAAAGAAAAGGGTGGTAGAAGAGATCGCGGCGATCGCGGAGCGATATGCACTTCTGCTCAAGAGTTGAGCCGGGTTTCTTGTCGCCGGCGATGTCTGGCAAGCCGCCAGCGGTACTCGATCTGTGCCGTGATCCACGTCAGCTCCATCAACACCGCGATGGGCAAGAGCCACAGCGGCCACAACACCACGACAAGAACGAGCAGCAAGGGCAGTAGCAGCGCAAAGGCGGCAGCAACCCCGATCAAGGCCGGCAGCAACCCACCGCTTCGCTCGGCAGCCGACAGCGCGAGCCCGATCCAGCAACCGAACGCTGCCACGATCAGCCAGTAATGCCAATGCACTTGATAGATTTCGTCGAAGGCGTGCGGGGCCTCGATGGCACCACGATAAGGGGAAAGATCCGCGCACCGGCGCACACGCAAACCTTTGCTCATGACGCTCTCTCCGTGACGAGCGCCGTCACGATTACCTCCACCCGCTCCCAGGGGTCGGCCTCGCGGTCGATGCGGCGGATGCAGGCGGCAAGCTTCTCCCCCGCATCCAGCGCCAGCGCGATCTCGGCATTGGCCGGGCGCGGCAGATAACCCAGCTTGTGGCCCTGCCAATCCAGGCGCACCGCGAGCCGGTCGTGGGGGTTGGCCGGCTCGCGTGTGAGCGTCAGCGCATCGCCCACGCGCAAGCCATCCTCCACCGCCGGGCCGTCGTGGTATTGGTAGCCGGCGATGTAGTCGCACAGGAGCACCTCCGGCCCGGGCGGGGTGAGTTCCAGCCACTGGATCACCGCGTCGAGCTGGCGGCAGGTCTTCGCATCGAGCCAGGGCGCGGCCTGTTGCCGCGCCTGCCGCCATTCGAGTTCGGCCACCTCCAGCCGCCCGCGCGCCTCCAGCGCCGCCCAGCGCGCATTGCGTCGTTCCGGGGCGTTGATGAGCGCCTCGATCTCGCGCGCAAAAGTCTGCATGCGCGGCGAGACCTCGCCATTGAACGGCCCGCGCAGCTGCACGAGGCGATAGACCGTGTCGTCCGCCTCGGGTTTGAGGCGCGGATGGTATTGGGCGGTGGCGTATTCACCGAAGGCGGCAAGCGAGAAGATGCGCTCGCCCGCCACGCACTGCGCCCAGTAGTCGCCCACGCAGTGGTGCATCGCCTCGCCTTCCTCGGCGAGTGCCTCCGGGGTGAGGAGTTCGCGCGCGCGGCGCTCGCCCGCTTCGAACGTGCCCAGGACCGCAGGCAGCGCAAAGCCGGTTGGAACGTGGGTGGGATCGATATGCGGTCGCAGCCGGTGCCAGCGCTCGGAGGCGGCAAGCAGACCCAACAGGCCATGGCAGGCAAGCCAGGCTTGCGCGAGCCGTTTGATGCGCGGGCCGCGGCGGCGCTTGAGGCGCACGGCCAGATGATCCCGCACCGCCGTGAGGAAGTCGTCGCAGTCGGCCAGTGCCGGGTGCAGGTTGCCGAAGCGCCGCGCGGCCTTTTCCCAGGTGGCGCGCCAGCCGAGGTGAAACGCGCCGCGATGCACCGAGGCAGGCAGGGGCAACGGGTCGCCGTCTTCATCCTCGCCGATCAGGGCGAAGTAGTTGGGCAGATAGACAAGCCAACGCTCGAATTCGGCAAGCATCGGGCGCTGGTTGGCCGGTAGGGCATCGAGCATGGCCAGCCAGCCGCGCCGTGAAGCGTGGCTGGGCGCGTGCCAGTATTCGGCATTGACCGAAGCACGCACCAGGCCCCGCGAAATGCCGTAATGGGCGGCCAGGGCACCCGTGAGATCGCGTCCCGCATCGATTGCCGCTTCCACCGCTTCATCCACCTCGCGCCAGGCGTGGCGCTTGCCGTCGACCACATTGGGATAGCGATGGGCGGTAAGCAGAACGGGCGCCACCAGCGCCGGAAAGCGGTGCAAAGCCTGCATCCGCCGTTCCTGCAGTTCCGGCGGCAGGGCCACCAGCCGGTTGTAATTGCGCACGGAGGCAAAAAATGAGCGCGGCAGCGGATGGGGCGCCTCGCCATCGCGGCGGGTGATGGCCGGCGGCGCGGGTTCGCGCTCGAGCCGCATCAAAAGTGCCAGCACCTCGTGATCGAGCACGGCGACGAACTGCCGGAAATCCGGCTGCAATACGAAGCCTGCGTGTTGCGCGGATAGCGGCGGCACCACCGGCGCGGCATGGAGCACCTGCACGACGCCGACCCCAGGCAGGTCTTCATAGAGCCACTGCATCCCCCGCACATCGGGCAAGAACGCCTCGGCCAAGGGCGCGAGCACGCGATCGTCGCCCAGCCTCACCCGAGGCAGACGCATGGCCAGCCCCCGGCCGTCGGCGAGCACCAACCACAGCCTTGGCGCTTCGTCGTGCAGTTTGAGCGCGGCAGGTGACACCCACAGCCGCGCGCGCACGGGCGTGGCCGCCGCACCGAAAGTCGGCGCTGGCGACATGGCAGGGAAGCAGGTATATCTTGGTGTCAAATCTTCCATGCCGCCATGATGCTGCAGGAGGTGGCTCAATACATGCGCCTGATCGAGAGCATGCGAGCGCAACCCTACCAAAGGGAGAAAAGGCTCGTATTTTGAGCCAGTGCCACGGCATAATGGGACGGAGAACGACACGCCAGGATTCTTCTATGAAGCACGTGCCATGCATCGTATCGCCGGCTACTGGCTTACTCGGGCCCTACCTGTTCCCATTCCGCTGGACGTTCGAGCGCAACCGGGGCAGACGCGGCACACGGCGCCGTGCCCATCGGCTCATGACCGAGCACCGCGGCGTACCGCTATTCGTCGAGGCTGGGCCTCTGCCGGTCAAGCGCTTGCGGCATCTCATGCAACGGCTGGCCAGCCGTATCGCCGAGCACCGCGAGATCGATATCGGCGACGCGTTCTTCTCGGTCTTTCCGTGCGGTGGCGATGGTGAGGCAATCGTCGATTTTCTCGACCCGAACGTGGGTGTTGGCCGCACAGGCAGCCATATGCTGGTCGCGGCGTTGCGACGGTGGTTCATGAGGACATGGGCCGAGCGCCAGCAGATCGCCATCGCCAGCGGCCACTACTTCCCGCCGCCGCGCTTGCTGCGTGCGCGTGTGGCGGAAAACGGCGGCGTGCGCATTGAGGTAGGCTTTGCAGCCGGCTTCCTGCCCTTCGACCGCCTCTTGACTGGCTGGCTGCCGCCGGGCGGCACACACCTGAGCACCCTCCTTCTTCTTGATGCCGAAGAACCTTTTCCCATCGGCTTTACCCGCAAAGCCTTCATTCATCGCTGCGCCGAGCGGTTCACGCTGCCCGGCGAGCGTGTGGTTCATGTGGGAACGCTGTGGGATGGTGATCTCAACATAGCGACCGCCATGCAACTGCGCGAGGGAGAAACGCTCACGGCCACCGGCGAAGCCAGAGGCGATTATGGTGTGGCCTTGCGCTGGCAAGGGCAGTTCCTGGGAACATTCAACCTGTACGGCGATGCGGCATTGCGCACGCGGCTGATCTTGCAACAGGGCCCCGTCGTGCGGGTGATCCGGCGCGGCTTTCTTCTCAGGCCCGACAGGGGCCGCATCGTCGTGGCGGTCTGTGAGCGGGATAACACCGCGAGATAACGCCGAGGTCGGTCATCTCAAGCAGCACAGATCCAGCAGCTCGCCGTCGCCGCCATAAAGCACGTATTCGTTTGGGCTGACCACGATCACATACCGGGCCGGGTTGCGAAAACGCGCGCCGTGCGCGCGAACCGGTGGCGGAATGCGTTCGTCGTCGATCGACAAAACTTCCTCGCCAATCCAGTCTTCGTTGAGCGCGGGCAGGCCGTTGGCGGAGGTTAGCAGCTCTACCGAGGGCGTCTTTGCCTTGCCGGACTCTGGCGCTTTGTCTCTGAAGGCCCAGGCCAAGAGGAACGTCAGGACGATCACGGCGGTCGTGGCGCGGGGGTAGATCGCCAGCAGGGTCAGCACGAACAGCCAGGTGAAAAGCTGCGCGAGCATCCTTCCTCCGTCGATGTCCTAGTGGTTCCCCTCGCCCCCACCCCACGCCGACCCGATCAAGAGCCCCAGCGCCAAGGGCAACAACCAGTTGGTTAGTCGCTCGATCGCCTTGAGTTGTTGGGCGGGGGGTGGCGCGGGCGGTTGAAGCGCGCGCACGGTGCGCGCGCGTTCCACGGGCGGGAGCATCGACCCCACCAGCAAAGCCGAGATCAGCGCGACACCGCCCAACACGATGGGCAGCAGCATGAACACTGTGCCCGCGACGAAGAGCACCAAGGCAATGAAGAAAGCCAGCAGCCAGTCCGTTTGCTCGTCCCAGGCGAAATAGATCCAGGTCCCCACGAAGCTGACGACATACCAAAACATTACGTGCCCTGCCAGCACCGTGAACGCATAGTCGAGAAGCCCTGATCCAGGCGGATCGGGAAAGCGCACGACCGTCGCAGGCTGGATGCGAACCTCGCGCTGCCGCTCGGACAACGGCGTGGCGGAAGGCTGCAGCGACCAGGCGGGCCGGCGGCGGAACAGTTGCCGCAGCCGCCGTTGCGCCTTGATGTCCCACCACTGCCACAACGCTACCGCGTTGGAGAGATACCAGCGCTTGCGCATGGGGTGACGAGTCCAGGGGCGCGCAACCAGCTTGCGCCACAGCGCCTCCGCACCCATCGACGCGAGACACGGCGGCATGAGCAGCCACCACGGAAAGCGCAGCAACGCGGCCAGTAGGACGAGCGCCCCCGCAACCCCCGCCGCCACGAAGAGGCAGGCCAGCGCGTAGAACGCATCCACCGCCAGACCCGCTGCCGGATCGAACAGCAGCGCCGTCCACCACAGCGGCACTTGCGCATAGACCCACCCCTCGGCATGGACAGGGAAGCGCCGGCGCAGAAAGACGCGCCAGGGGAAAGGGCGTGCCTGCATGCTCATCGGTTTTTCTCCCGCCAGCGGCTCATGCGCACCCACACCGGCTCCGGCGTGTGCTCGAGATCGGGGTTTTGCAGCCAGGCGTCCCATTCGGCCATCGCCTCGCGGGCAAACGCCTGCCTTTGCGGGTGGCGCCAGTAGTCCAAGTTCCAATCATCTTCCCGTTCTTCGGGCGGATCGGCATCGAGATGGTCGATGAACTTCTGCCGGCATTGCCGCAGCGTGGGCGAGATCGGATCGCCCTCCTCATCCGTCTCGGCGTCGAGTGGCGGCGGCAAACGGCTCAGCATGGACCCGACCGGCCAGCGGCAGATGTCGCAGACATCGGCCTCAAGCTCTTCCTCTTCCATGCACGGATAGCCACAGCACGGGCACACCACGCACAGCGGCGACACACCCAGGCGCATGAAGGCAAGCCGCCGCCGGTCGATGGCATCGAGCGCCGCCTCGTCGAACACCGGCCCTTCAGCCACCGGCCAGCGACAAACAGGTTCGTGACTCGCATAGAACGCGTCGCCTTCGGACAGCCGCCCGTCCTCCCAATAGAGCACCCAGCGGCGGCCGTCCTGATGCACGAGCCGCGCCCGACGGCTTTGCTCATCGATGAAGGCGCTCCCCTCGCCGATCGGCAGCCGCGACAACAGGGCGCGCACCGTCTCGGCCTGAAGTTCATACATCGCCTGCTGGGCGCGGTAATAGGCGCGCTCGAGCGGCTTGGACGAAAAGCCGGCGAATTCATCGTCCGGCTCCTTTGCCTCGTCCGGGCCATAAAGCGCGATGTCCTGCGCGCGCAGGATCAGCGCCCGGCAGGGTTTGTCGTCGTCCGAAGTTTCCAGTTCCAACGCCTGCCGCGCGGCATCAAGCGCATCGAGCACGTGACGAGCAAAGGCCATTTCGCGCAAGATGTAGCGGTTTGGATCTTGGGTGAATTCGCAGCCATGCCCGCGCGAACGCAGGTGATGCGCCATGAGCAGCCAGAACCAGGCGATCAACGCCTCGCGCGGCCAGGGAGCGGGCTTGACCGTTGCAAAGGTGGCGAGGTCGGGTAGTCTCTCCCACGGCATGTCGCGCATCGGTTCCGGGATGCTCGTCTCCTCACGGTGCTCCCATTCGATCCAGGGTAGCGTTTCATCGGCAAAGTACGCTGCCCACAATGCGCTCCAGCGGTGCAGGAACTCCGCGCGCTTTTCTTCCCAAGTAAGTGCATGCAGCAGCCGTTCGGGTTCGTTGCGGCACCCGTACTGTATGCGAGCGAGGGTGAAGGAAAGATGCCCTGCCGTGCCTGCCTGCACGCAGAGATAGACGGCGCTGCCTTCTTCGTCGATGCGACATGCCGCCGGCTCGAGGCCGAAGGCGACCGCCAGCGACCAGGCCCACAGGGGCGCAAGCGGCGAGAAGAATTTGCTCATCATCACTGCGGGGAAATCCGCATCGGGATGTTCGACGGCAAGCCGAATCCAGCCCGCATCGGGTGGTGACGGCGAAAATTCAGGTGGCGCGTCGAGCTTGACCGCGCCAGCGTCAGCAAGCCAATCGGGTAAGGTGAAATCGAGTCGGGATGTGTCCATGTTAGAAGGATGCTACAGCGAGTGGCTCAAAATACGAGCCTTATTTGCATTTTTCCTCGGAAGCGCCGAGCAGGGCTTTTTCCTGCCATGCCCATTCATGAGCGAACTTCGCGCGCATGAGCCGATCGAGTGTCGGCGCATCTCTCCTCCCGTCGAGGGATGCCATCACGATGCTGGGTGCGAGCAGCGTCAGCCGAGCGATACGGCTTGCGTGACTGAGGACTAAGCCTTCGGCTGCCGCGATTTCAGAAAGTGACGCGAAACGCCCTTCATCCAGCAGCCTCTGCCAATGGTGCGCGAGGCCAAGCGCCCGCATCAGCGCGCTCTCTTGCACTTCTTCGTCGGCCACCCTTTCCCGCTTGGCCTTTGCCAGGAACGCCTGCGGTGCGCCGAAAGGCGTAATGACCTGCTTTTTCACCCCCCGCCGCACCAGCGTCCAGGGCACGAAAGTCTCCAACCGCACCCCGCCCGCCGGTAATGGCACCGCCCTCGTCGTCGCCGGCCCGGTCAGCTTGCCTCGGTGCTTCCGGTTACCCATCTTTCCTCCTACCGGAATCGTTCAAACATCTGGCGCTGGTCTGGCCAGAGTGGGGGGATGTCGTTTCGCATCAGCCACAGCAGCGTCAGCCTTCGGGGCTGGCAACCCCTCATGAACTGTTCAACGATATCGGGCGCCAACCGCGCCAGTCGCAGCAGTCGGCCCACCGTCGTCGGCATCAACCCCTCGGCCCGGGCGATCTCGACCACACTCTTGAAGATGCCGGCATCGAGCAGATCGTGCCAGTATTGGGCCCGGGCGACGGCCGAGATGATCTTGACGTCGGGAACAGGGGTTTCCCTATCGACCAGCAGCTTGCCCTTCTTCCGCTTGAGTTCGAAAGGCACGAAGGTGTCTGTCGCATTCATGCGGCCTCGGCCTCCAACAGTTCCGCACCGATCGATTCCGGTGCGAACTCACCGATCAGCTTGTTCCAGCCCAATGGGCGCCATTTCACCTGGATGCCCTGCACCTCCCCGCGATGGACGAGATCAATCCGTTCGATCATCAGATTGGCGATGCGGTGACGTTCGACCGGGAACAGCTGATCCCACACATCGTTGAGCCGGCCCATCGCCAGCACGACCGTAGCCTCGTCGACCGGCGCGGGGCCTTTCCGGAGATGCTGCACGACAGCCGCGATGGATTCCGGGCTGATCAGCACCGTGCGGATTTGGGCGACCACCGCTGCCTCGATCTCTGGTGCAGGCAGGCGCTCGTAGTGCTTGCCCGGCGCGCCGAAGCGGCTTTCCGACTTGGACACGTAGTAGCGATAGACCCGCCCGTCGCGTTTCTTGGAATAGGTCGGATACATCCGCTCGCCCGAGGGCGCGTAGAGCAGACCGCGCAGCAAGGCATCGGTGCGTGAGCGAAGCTTCGTTTCCACCGAGCGGGCATGACCGCTCTTGGCGAGTACCGCGTGAACCTTGTCCCACAGTTCCCGGTCGATGATCGGCGGATGCTGGCCCGGATACCAGTTGCCCTTGTGCGGCAACTCGCCCAGATAGATGCGGTTGCGCAGCAGCTTGTGCAGATACTTCTTGTCGATGCGGGTGCCTGCCCGAGAGTGGCCCTCCTGTGTCGTCCAGGCCTTGGTGGTGATGCCCTCGAGAGTCAAGTTGGCGGCGATCCGGGTTGGCGAGCCGATGGTGAGCATTTCCTCGAAGATGCGTCGCACCGCCGCCGCCTCGGCCTCGTTGATGACCAGCTGGCGGTTCTCTACGTCGTAGCCCAGGGGCGGGACACCACCCATCCATAGCCCCTTCTTCTTGGCGGCGGCGATCTTGTCGCGGATGCGCTCGCCGGTCACCTCGCGCTCGAACTGCGCGAAGGAGAGCAGGATGTTGAGCATCAGCCGCCCCATGGAGGTGGTGGTGTTGACAAATCGGCAGGGTTGCCGATTTGGACGGCGGAGCCGCCCGCTGGGGACGCGCACAGGGATGTGCGCGTATCAGCTGCTGGGTAACCGATACGAAGGAGACGCCGTTACGCTCGAACACCTCGACCATCCGCGAGAAGTCGGTCAGACTCCGGGGCAGGCGGTCAATCTTGTAGACCACCACGATGTCGATTCTCCCCGCCTCGATGTCGGCCAGCAGACGCTTCAACGCAGGGCGCTCGGTGTTGCTGCCGGAGTAGCCGGGGTCGTCGTAGTCGTCGGCCACCGGAATCCAGCCCTCGATCCGTTGGCTGGCGATGTAAGCATGCCCCGCTTCCTTCTGGGCATCGATGGAGTTGAACTCCTGGTCGAGACGTTCGTCCGTGGATACCCGGCAATAGACGCGCAGCGCTTGCGGGGCTTGGGAGAGGCGATCCCGGTCACCGAGCGCCTCCTTTCAGGCCGAAGAAGAGCGGCCCGCTCCAGTGCTGGCCGGTGATGTGCCGATCCACCGCCGTCAAGCTCTTGAAGGTGTGGCCCTCGTACTCGAAACGACCCTCGGCGTTGACCGTTACCCGGTGCTCGCGCTCGCCCCATTCGCGCAGAATGACCGTGCCCGGCGCGAAATGGAATTCCCGAGGACGAGCGCGCAGCTTGATCTTGGAGTGCAGTGCGCCGATCGCTTCGAGCCGCTTGCGGGTTTCACGAGACAGTCCGCCGAAGGCTTCCTCCTGCAGCTTGTAGGTAATGCGCGATTCGACGTGCGTGCGATTGGGATACTGGGGGCGGCGCGGGAAGTAGCGATCCCACAGCGGCCACAGCTCGGCCATGGACATTTGGCTCAGGTCGGCAATTTTTCGGGCCACGGTTTGTTGCTTGGTCAGCGTGTCGTTCATCACAACTTCTCCTGTTGATAGGGGGTTGTATGAACGCGCTGGTCGGGTAGGAAGCCAAGTCCAACTTCTCTCTGCTTTTGATCGTCGCCGGCGAGCGTGCGGACGATGGCGGCGGCGAGGATTGTCACGATCTCACCGGCGCGGGCGGCGGGGGAGAGCGATTCTGGAGATGGAAGTTCGACGGTCATTTCGGCATCCCAATGCTTGTTCAAACCGTCAGGGATGATATTGCCGCCGTTGGGTCACTCCGGCGTATTTGGGAGTGATGCGTAGGTGTAAAAGCGCGACGCTTCTTTTTTTCGACGCCTAGCGGACGGGCAATTGCCTACGTTCGATGAACCGATCGAAAGTGTCGCAATCGTGATCGTCCCCATCGGGTGTCCAGAGTAAATCAAACTTCGGCACGATCAAAAGGGACAGCACGCGCTCGAACTTGTCCGAGGTGTGCTTCATCTCGCGCAGCATCTCGCCCTCGGGGGCGTTGCGGAACCAAAGCTTGGCCGAACGGGGTGCGGTCACTGCCCGGACGCTCGATGCGGTGGCCATTGGCGAGCGGGTGCAGATCAAGAACGGCATCGCCACCAAGGCACCGGTGGCCAGGCAGGTGTTTCCCGTCTGACGACGATTGAAGGAATCGAAATGCAGCAAGCGACGACATTTCTGGAGCGGGTGCGACCCGCCATCGACGCCCTGCCCGATGGGGCGGACAAGGACACCCTGCTGGCACTGGCCGAGGCGCAGGACACCATCGAGCGTGGCGACGTACATCCGAAGTAGCGAGCGCTGGCCATGCGCCGGCTGGTGGGCGGCGCTGCTGCTGTGGCCAGCAGAAGGGCCGGAAACCAGCAGGCCAAGGGACGTAGCAAAAAGCCGTAGCGCCCACACAAAACCGATTTCACACCCGCGAGCCCACCCACGAGGTGGGTTTCGCATTTCTGGAGGACGAATAATGAACACGCCCACCCTGCACGACGGCATGGTCGTCATGCCGCGCGATGAATTCGAGGAACTGTTGGAGCGTGCCGCCGAGCGCGGTGCGCGTCATGCGCTCGCCGATGTGGGCCTCGACGGGCCGGAGGCAGCGCACGACATTCGTGAGCTGAGGAGTCTCCTCGATGCCTTCAATGAGGCCAAGAAAACCGCCGGACTCACCATCGTGAAGATGCTGGTCACGGGCTTGGTAATGGCGCTGCTGGCCGGCGCGTTCCTGAAACTCAAGCTGTTCGGAGGTGGGCAATGATCGAGACGCTGCTCGGTGGGCTGCTGGGCGGTGCCTTCCGTCTCGCCCCGGAAATACTCAAGTGGCTCGACCGCAAGGGCGAGCGTGGCCACGAGCTCGCGATGCAGGACAAGGCGCTGGAGTTCGAGAAACTGCGCGGTGCACAGCGGATGGCCGAGATCGGTGCGGCAGCGGATGCTGCGTGGAATACCGGGGCGATTGAAGCGTTACGCGAGTCGGTTGCAGCGCAGGGGCGGCCTTCGGGTGTGAAGTGGGCGGATGCCTTGTCCACGACAGTGAGGCCCGTCGTCACCTACCTCTTTGTGCTGATGTATGCCGGGGTGAAGCTTTCGACCTTCGTCGGCTCGGCACTGGCGGGGTCGGGTTTCGGGCCGGCACTACTGGCAGCTTGGACCGAAGCTGATCAGGCTTTGCTTGCAGTTCATCCTGAACTACTGGTTTCTGAACAGGACTCTGGAAAAGGCTCGCGGAGGGCTGTAATGGCGCGTACCGGCAGTCCCGAGACGTCGTTGCGTTGGCGTTTCCTGACCAAGTTTGACTTCGCGCCCGACAGCGGTTGCTGGGTTTGGACGGGTGCCAGACATCCACAAGGCTATGGGCTCATCAAGCGCAAGGATGGCGTACAACTTCGTGCGCATCGGCTGGCCTACGAGTTGGCGCACGGGCCGATTCCGGATGGCATACAGGTTTGTCATCGATGCGACAACCCAAGCTGCGTTCGACCGGGGCACCTGTTTATCGGAACTGCTCGCGACAACGCGGCCGACATGGTCGCCAAGGGGCGCTCAGCGCGACTCACAGGCGAACGAAACGGTGCCGCACGGTTGAACCGACAGTGCGTCGAGGACATCCGCGCCGACGATAGGCCCTACCGCGACCTTGCCAGACGGTTCGGTGTATCGCCATCGGCATGATCAAGAGGCGCGAGCGATGGACGCACCTCTGATTCGTGTGCCCCAGGCCGCCATCGATCTGGCCAAACGCTTCGAGGGATTCCATCGTGTTCCCAAGCACGATCCGCAGCGCCGCGCGCACCCTTACATCTGCCCGGCAGGGTATTGGACGATCGGCTACGGGCACCTCTGCAGGCCGGACCATCCGCCGATCACCGAAGAAGAGGGCGAGGTCTATCTGACAGGCGATTTGCGATCCGCGCTCGACGCCACGCTGCGCTGCTGTCCGGTGCTAGCCACCGAGCCGGAGGGCCGGCTCGCGGCAATCGTGGACTTTACGTTCAACCTCGGCGCAGGGCGGTTGCAGACCTCGACACTGCGGCGCAGGGTGAATCAGCGCGATTGGTCGAGCGCAGCCAAGGAGCTGCGCCGGTGGGTGTATGGCAGCGGGAAGGTGCTGCCCGGGTTGGTAGTAAGGCGGAGTGCCGAGACCACGCTTCTACTCTCATATAGACCTACGACCTCCGACTCGACCCAGCCTAATCAGGACAGTTCGGCATGAAACCGGTTTTAATCCCGCTGAAGCTATGGCAGAATCACCGATCATGGGTGTCTATGCTGTGGGAACCACCATGTCCGACCGATGGTTGTCCGTCGAGGAAATCACCGAATACCTTGGGGTCAGCAGGGACACGGTCTATGCGTGGATCGGGAAAAAGGACATGCCGGCCCACAAAGTAGGGAGGTTCTGGAAGTTCAAGGCCGATGAAGTCGACGAATGGGTGCGATCCGGCAAGGCGTCGGAAGAACCCGACGATGCGTCGAGCCGATGATGGAGAGGAGCGTCACGGTGCCAAGCTCGTTCTGGCCGACCAAGGGAGATCATGAATGACGACCTTGGCCTGCATTGATTTGTTTTGTGGTGCGGGTGGGCTCACTCACGGTCTGACTTCAGAAGGGATTCCTGTGGTCGCTGGCATCGATGTCGATCCTGCGTGCCGCCATCCATTCGAAACCAACAACGGCGCTCGGTTCATCGAGGAAGACGTCTCGAGAACGAAACCAGTGGTTCTCAAGAATCTCTTCGGGGACGCGGACATCCGCATCCTCGCCGGATGCGCGCCCTGTCAGCCGTTCTCGACTTATGCACAACGCTACGACACCGTGGGTAGCCCGCGCTGGGCGTTGTTGTATGAGTTCGCACGATTGGTCAAAGGTGTGCGCCCGGACATCGTCACCATGGAAAACGTACCGACGGTAGAGAAACACGAGGTGTATGGTGATTTCGTAGCCACTTTGGAAAAGCTCGGCTACAAAGTTTGGCACGATGTCGTGGACTGCTCTGGCTATGGTTTGCCTCAACGTCGACGTCGAATGGTGCTACTCGCATCGCGACTCGGCCCCATCGAACTCATCGAGTCCACTCACAATCGCCCAGTGACGGTACGTGAAACGATTGGCAAGCTCCCAGCGATCGCCGCAGGCGACTCTCTGCCGCGTGATCCGCTGCACGCGGCTTCCAAACTGTCGAAACTCAACCTCGAGCGGATCCGGGCATCGCGCCCTGGTGGAACATGGCGAGACTGGCCCAAAAGTCTGATTGCGGAGTGCCACCAGCGTGATACGGGGCGCACCTATCCCGGTGTTTACGGGCGCATGGTCTGGGACGAGCCTGCTCCAACACTCACCACGCAGTATTACGGCTTCGGCAATGGTCGCTTTGGTCACCCCGAGCAGGACCGCGCGATCTCACTGCGTGAAGGTGCCATCTTGCAGGGCTTTCCGGAGGATTACTCCTTCGTCCCGGATGGTGCACCGATCCAGTTCAAGGCCTTGGGGCGCATGATCGGCAATGCCGTGCCGGTGACACTTGGAAAGATCATTGGTCGTAGCATCCTCCAGCATCTCGCCATTCAACCATTGATGACGGGCACAAAGGGGAAACGTGGTGTCGCGCGCAACCCCCTCGTCGCCTGAGGCAAGTCGTCGTATGGCGCGTGTGCGCCAGCGCGGCACCGACATCGAGATAGAACTTCGCAAGGCCCTGTACGCATTGGGTCTACGATATCGCCTGCAAGTACCACTACTTTCGAAACCGCGGCGGGTCGCGGATATTGCTTTCCTGGGTCCGCGCGTCGCAGTGTTCGTCGATGGGTGCTTCTGGCATGGCTGCCCACTACACGCCACTTGGCCCAAGGAAAACGCCGAATTCTGGCGAGCGAAGATCGAGGCCAATCGCGCCCGTGATGCCGACACCGATCGACGCCTTAGTGAGCTCGGCTGGGAAGTGGTGAGGATTTGGGCGCATGAATCACCCGCCGACGCAGCGCGTCATGTTTCCAAGATCGTCGAGATGCGCAAGCACACGAGGCAGCCGGCGATCACCACCAATCGGGGGCTCCGTCGGCCGCCACGGAAACCGGACAAATCGAGCCAATGACGACCTTCTACCCCCGTGAAGCATCACCGAGCAGCCCGCGATCGGAGATCAAGGTGCGCGAGCGCTTGTCCACCGCTGATGATCTCGTTGTTTTCCATTCGGTTGCCTGGCAATCACGTCGTGGGGGCAAGCAGGGCGACGGCGAAGCCGATTTCGTCGTGCTGGCTCCCGACCTCGGCGTCCTCGTTTTGGAGGTGAAGGGCGGCGGGATCGAAGCCATTGACGGCACTTGGTTTTCGACTGGGGGCGATGGAATCCGCCGTCCCATCAAAAACCCGTTCGATCAGGCGAAAGACTCCAAATACGCATTGCTCAACTTCTTCAAGGCGGTCGATCCCACCCTAACACGGTATCCGATCGTGCATGCCGTCGTGTTCCCGGACATAGAAGTCACTCAGCTTCTCGGGCTCAATGCACCCAGAGAAATCGTCGTCGACCGTGTCGATCTGGCTCGGCCAATGGAGGCGATAGAACGGATATTCCGCCATTGGGGACAGAATCGAGCCTTGTCCAAGAGTGACGTCCAGCGGATCGTTGACCATTTGGCACCTACCATTCGAGTAAGACGCCTCCTGCGAGACGACGTTGGAGACGCCGGGCAAGCGTTGCTCGATTTGACGAGCGAACAGATGGTGGTGCTGCAAGCGATCAGACGCGTCAAGCGCGCCATGATCCTCGGGGGCGCCGGGACGGGGAAGACGGTGCTGGCCGTAGAGAAGTCGCGTCAGCTCGCTTCATCTGGTTTTCGCGTACTGCTGCTCTGCTACAACGCACCACTGCGACAGCATCTCGCGTCGACACTGCATGGCTCATCGGTCGACGTCGAGACCTTTCACAGCCTCGTACTTCGTGAGGCACGACGCGCCAAATCGAAGACCCCCTTCGACCCGACGAGCGAGTGGTACGAAATCGAAGCCCCTCGCATTCTGGGCGAGGCTACCGCTCGCAACGGCACGCAGTACGATGCAGTACTGGTCGATGAGGCTCAGGATTTCGCCATGGAATGGCTTTCAGTGACACAATCTCTCGTTGCCGACGATGGTCTTCTATACCTATTCGCCGACTCTCACCAAGATTTGTATCGTCGAGGATGGTCGATACCCGAAGGACTGGTCGAACTCGAGTTGACCGTGAATTGCCGGAACACGGGTCCGATAGCTCGAAGGGTAGCCAGCATTTTCGACGATCGCCTCGATGGCAAGTTTGTCGATGGACCGGAGCCGAGGTTCGTGGAGGTGGACCGTCGAGAGCAGCTCGCACCCTACGTCGTCGGCCTGGTCGAGAGCATAGTCCTCGAAGACAAGATCGAGCCAACCCAGCTGATCGTCCTGACGGATTCCACATCGGTGGTCTCCGAACTGAGATCGACCGGCGTGGCTGGGCATCTATTCACCACACTGGACGGTCATGGTATCCCCGTCGAAACCGTTTACCGTTTCAAGGGGCTTGAACGTGACGTGGTCGTCCTTGCTTTATCGGATACCGCGACGATCGAAGACCTCCGCGCCGTTGCTTATGTCGGGTTGAGTCGGGCGAAGGTGGGTCTCTATGTCGTTGCCAGCCGAAAGATCAAAGACGCCATTGTCTGGGGCCCATGAACCGAGACTCATGGGCTTCGCAGATACCCATGTTGTCCGAAGAGCGTCAGACGGCTCAAGTACCGATTGAAATAGCGGCAGGATGGCTCTCCGACATGAAGGCAAGCCATGCAAGCCGCCCCGGCGTCGGAGCAACCCGGATCCAGTGCGCAACGATGCTCGTCATACACGATGGCGTCGAGCAGACGGTGCAGTTCGGTCTCGAACACGGCCTGGAGTCCTCCCAACACGAAGTCGCCCCGTGCGGCGGCATAGATGAAGAACCCCAGATGCAGGGGAACCAGTAGCTCTGAAAGGGCATTTCTGTCGATGCCCGCGTGAACGGCGGATATCCTCAGGAAACGATGCGCATAGGAATGGACCAGCTCGAGTAGTGCAGCGCCGACGGCCCCGTCCTTCTCGTCCGTCGACGAAGGCAGGCGTGCCGCCTCCAATATGGCCGATCGAGCCGTTCGTTCGTCGTGCCACTCGGCGAGTGGATGACCTGCATCGACCAACCATTTCGCGACCCTCATCGGATCCAACCTGACGAAAAGGGCCTCCGTCTCGGCGATGTCCGCGTACACCTTGTAACCTTGTCCATGGCGCCCCTTGTATGGGACGAGCCGCCCCTTGCCAGGCTCGTGGTCACCTCGCGTATAGCCGAAGTGCCCCGTGAGCACGGGGAAACGCTCGATCAGGTCGACTGCGCACAATCCCGCCGAACGCAGCGCATGCGCATATCGCACGCGGTAGAGTAGACCGAGCTCGCTGGAAGGATCGGTCGCCGTCACCAAATCGTCGATTCTGATCCTGGACTCCATTGTCGCTAGGGCGATGGTCACTGCTTGGGCCTCTGCATCCTCTCGTTGACCCGATGGCAGCACGATGTCTTCACTCTGCAGCGCTCCAGATGCCGTCCCGGCGATGTCGAGCATCTTGTCGATGATCTCCGGGGGCAGTCCCTGCGCCTCCAGTTGCCGCCTCAGGATTTCACGACTGGCTGGGACTTCTTCGACCGTCTTGGTCTTCATGCCATCCACGACCCAGCTCAACGCCTTGGGTGGCCCACCCGCTTCGGCGATCGCCCGTATGCGCTCCCGCGAAGGCGGATTGACGATCACGACGTTGCGGGGCGTGTAGACAGAAGACGCACGATGTGGCTGAAAGGCGAGATTGCCCTGACCACAATCGCACGGGACGTGTCCGAACCCTTTCCGGAGTTCTCGATCGCATACCGGACACTCGAATCGGATTTCGGTCGCGGAGGAAGTCCCAGGAAACACGATGCGCACCTGCCTGTGCTCGGGACACTTGGGGATCCACGGTGCTCGGAGTGTTCCACACTTGTCGTGATAGCCTACGAAGAACAGCTGCCCCTTCTGACCTTTTGCCCCGCAAGGACACGTCGCATCCGGCGTATCGTGTACCCTCTTACAGGATTTGCATATCCACGATTTCGGAAACGGCTCCACTTCGACGCCGTTGTTCTCGTCGAGCGTCAACACTGTGATGGGTGCGCCCGCATGCAAATGGGCGACGAAACCGGCGTCCATTCCCACTGCATTCCACGGCGTCGCCTGCCGGATGATTTCCCGCCGAAGCGATGCCGAATCGATCTCGCCGCGAACCTTGGGATGCCGCCAGTCCTTGACTTTCCACACTCCGCCGCGCAGGTCGACGGTCTGTTCCGGAAGGAATCCGAAGAGGATCTGGGAAGCGCTTCTAGATTCTTTCACTTTTCTCCTCCTTCAGACCCTGGTCCCGATGACCGGGACCTGCTTCTCGACGTCCCGCAGCGACAGCATGGGTGGACCAGATGGCGACAGATCTGAAGGGAAACGCGCGTCATTGGGTGGCACGAGGATGTTGTGGCGCAACTCGTCGAACCATACTCGCAGGTCCTTTCTTAACGGCTCGTCGAGCTCGCTCTGCAAACCAAGCGCTTCGACCAGTGCATCGAGTTCCACGTCGACATCGAATTTCCCGGACGACACATAGTCCTTGAAAGTGCGCAAAGTCGTCAGAGCGGTTCCCGATGACCCCTCATGGATTACCAGCAAGCGAGCCAGCTCCAGGCCGGCAACGGTTCGGTCCAAGACTCGGCGGCTGCGCCTCGTAACCGGTATGGGTTCGACGAATCGATCCCCTTGCTCGACGAATTGTCTGAAGGAGCGAAAGACCCCTGCGTCACGTTCCCGTCCGATTTTGTGGACGACGAACACGAGGCCCGGGAAGCGGCGTCCCACCCGGGCTGTGGCCTGGATGAATTCGGCAGCCGACAGCGGGATACCGAGCATCACCATCACGTTCAACCTATCGACATCCACGCCGTGGGACATCATCGAGGATGCTGATACGATGTGCAGCCGCTCTTCGAACGAGTCCTCGGGGCTTTGTAATCTTTCGAGTATCTCGCGCACTTCCGAGAAGTCGGTCTTGCCCGTGAGTGATGCAGTATTGATCGCACCAGGAACGAGCACCTGCGTTTCCATCGAGCGCATCACTGCCTCGAGATCACGTAACGTATTCCCATAGACGACGTTCGTTCCATACAGAGAGAGCAACTCCGCCGAGAACTGCGGATCGATCCCGATATCGGCACACGTGGATACGGGATCTAGCGCCAGATCCCGCACAGCGATCTGCAACTCGGTCAGCAATCGATCGATCGTGTACTCAATGGTCACACCCCGCGGCGCTATCGCCACGAACCGGCGCATCAAACTTTCCGAATCCGCAGTCCAGAAGCCTCCGCCGACTCGCGGTGGCGGAACGGGGAAAACACGCGCCGCTCGCCGATACAAAACGTCTACCTGCTTTTCGTAACCCGTAAGGGTCGCGGAGGATGCAAGTACCTTTGGTTTCCTGCCGCAGAGTTCGTCCTGCAGCGCGTCGTACAAAGCCTCGTAGTGTGAGTCGACAGCCCCGAGACTGTCCCGCAGGAGGTGAAGTTCGTCTTGGAGTCGGAAGGACGGTCCATACTTATCCTCCTCCATGGGCAGCGCCTGACGAGTCCCCCGACAACCGGGTACGAGACATCCCGAAGGACGTGAACTCCTCGGGGCATAGGTGTATCCATGTCCTTCTTTGGAGCACATTCCCAGAGGCGCGCCGACCATGCCGCGCATGGACGCCTGAAGGGAGATCGAGGCCGCCTTGTCGAGGGTGCCGACGACCACCGTAGGCAGAAATCTGTAGATCTCCTCGTCGACTACGTATACCGGCAGGGCGTCACCATTCGCTACACAGTCCGTGTTTCCGCATCGGTGTTCGAGTCTCCACGAGCGCCTGTCGAAGTCCATCGTTATCGAACGCTCATGACAGAAAGGGCAGTACTCCAGTACCTGGTATCGGCGCGGCATCTGGTCGTCGTCGGGATCCGGCTCGCCCGGCTTGGGGTTCTCGAGGATGCGATTGGGGGTCGCACCCTGCCCAACGAAGAATCCAAGTGAGAAACCATCTCCTGCCAAACCCATCTCGCGGCGTACCATCTCTGCCGAGGCGATTGCGTCGGCGAAACGCTGGGTCTGCTGTAAGGACAGCATCCTCAAAGGGAAACGACTCCACGCAGTGATTCCCGAAACTTTACCGGTCATTCTGTCGTACAACGCAGCCGTCACCAGAAGGCCGAGGTACGTCTCCGTCTTGCCTCCGCCCGTCGCGAACCAGACGACGTCGACGACATCCGGCTCATGCTCCTTGTCCACGACCGACGAAAGGTTCGCGAGCAAGAACCCCAACTGGAACGGACGCCAGGAGTCATACTTGCCCCGGGCACTGAATGACATCGCGCGATTCATTCCGGTGAACGCGCGAAACAAGGCTTCGTCAGACTTCAATAGCTCGATGCCTTTCGCGAGTCGCTCACACTCTCGCTCGAATTCCTCGGCGGCTCTGGTCGCTTGTTGCTGCATCTCGGTCGACCATCTCTCTGCGTCCGCCCGATGTTCCAGAACATCGGCAGCCCAGTTGGCGCCTCCCCAACTCCTCAGCGCCGAAAGTAGAGCTTCCGCCGGCCCGATCGGATCGGCCGCCAAATCCAGGAACCGCATGGTTGGCATCGGATCGTCGACATTCCAGTACCGAGGTCTATGGCGGTCGACCGTGACCGCATCTTCCGTGACGATGGCACCAGACTCTGTACGTACGCCGCAGTTGATGCCATACGCTTCGATACACCTGTCGTATCTGAACGAATCCTCGAGTGCTTCGAGCATGAAGGGGAGCGTGTCGAGGCCCTCGACTCGTAACTCACACTGGTATAAACGTGTGTCTTTGAAGTCCGGATGTTCCTTGGGGGAGCAATTGACCAGAGACACGCTCAGCTCATGATCACCGGACTGTCCGGTGTCGGCTTCGACATCGATCCGCGCGGCGAGTCCGTCACGCCCAGTCACGCTGGCCAGGGCACTCGCGATCTCCTCCTCTCCATATCGATGCATCCCTATCCGTGCCGGCACTTCGATCGCGAATCCAACGCGGACGGGCCCGGTCTTCTTCCACATCTTCGCCGACTTGTCCCACAGCCAAACCCGAAAACTCGTGACGACACGGAAGCGCCAGGGTCCCGCCCCTCTGGGTTTGACCTTGATCCCGAATGCGCAGGGTTCTAGCCGTTCCCCCCGATCACCCCAGTCGCTTTCGGCCACGGCCTCGGCGGATTGCAATCTTCCCAACCAATACTTCCCTGACGGCTCGACCTTCAACACGTCGTCGCAGTCGCCCCTGCCGGCCAGGGTCATGCGCCTTGCCAACCAATCGACGAATTTCTCTCGAGCCGTTTCTGCGTTCATTCTCGTTCTCCTCTATGAAGCTCTGCCCTCGCCACACTCCCTGCACTCCTCACGAGTCCAGAAAGTCGCGAAGCACATCTCCTCGACTTGGATGCCTGAGACGACCGAGGGCTTTGGCTTCGATCTGGCGAATCCGTTCGCGGGTCAGACCGAACATCTGCCCAATTTCTTCCAGCGTCGCCCCGTGACCGGAATCACTCAAACCGAATCGGAGGCGTAACACTTTGCTCTCTCGCTCTTTCAGGCCACTCAGGGCACCGTCGATGCACCTCGCCAGATCGGCATGATCCAGATGCTCCTCCGGCGACGGGAGCCCGGAAACCAGCGTGTCCATCAGCGTGAGATCGTCATGCCCGTTGATCCTCTCGTCCAACGACGCAGGAACGAAGGCAGCGATCTGTTGTATGAAATGGACTTTGTCGATCGTCCAGGCGAGCTCGTCGGCCAGCTCGGCCATGCTCGTCCGTCGTTCTGGATGTGCTTGGCCCAAGAGTTTGTGTGCGCGTTTCAGCCTGAGCACGTCGTCATACACGTGTACAGGAAGACGTATCGTCGCTCCGCGATCGGCGAGAGACCTCGTGATCGACTGCCTGATCCACCATGTCGCATAGGTGGAAAACTTGTACCCGAGCGTATGGTCATACTTGTCCACTGCGCGTATCAGTCCCATCACTCCCTCTTGGAAGAGATCATCCAGGCTGAGATCGGAAAGGCCGACGTACGGCTTCGCGATGTGGAGCACGAGCCGGAGATTCGCCATGATCATCGTCTCCTTCGCATTCCTACCTCGTTCGATGATCCTGTCGTGCTCCTCCGATCGGGGAACGCCTTCTTCGAGCTCACGTAGGGCGCGGCGACCGAGCTCCATCCGCCGCCCCAGTTCGACTTCTTCCTCGGCGGTCAGAAGCCTGGAGCTCAGACTGCGCAGCCTGACGTCGAGGCGTTCAAACGAACCATCGACGCCGGCGTCGTCAGAGTCGACCTCATCGACGTTCGGGCCTTCGGTCTCATCCGGGTTCTCGGATTCGTCCTCGACACTGATGCCGAGCGCATCGAGCTGTCGATAAACCTCTGCGCCTTCCTCGACGGTCAGCTGTCGTTTCTCAAGCAACCTCTCCACATGGGCCTTGGATAGAAAACCATCCAGTCGATCATGGTCCGCGACCAAGTCTCTGACGACCCTGTCTACCTTGGTTTCTTCCACGCCCCCTCCCACGCGTGCCTGCCTATCGGTTCCACACGACCCTACAGGCGAGATACTCACCGATCACCATGCGGACATCGACCCCGGTCTGCCAGTCGACCGAATATCTATAACGACCTGGCTGTACGATCAGCCACGCTCCGACCTGGGCCGGAGGGACGGATTTTCCCAAGGCACGCAGGAAAGCGCGGCTTCCCAGCTCTGGCCATAAACACTGGGCTTCTCCCCCTATGCATTCGAACTCCTGCCTCTCCGCCTCCAGCATCGCAGGAATTGCACGAACCGAATAAGCGTCGGGCTCGTCGTGACAGGACTCGCTCAATTCATAGGCGGCATGCCCCTTCGCCAATTTCAAGACGACGTTGCGTACCCGCGCTTCATCGGGCCGCCACCAGGGGCGGCCGAAGAGATCATCCCAGCGACACGCATCCAATTGAGCAGTGAGCCGAGGATTCCTCGATAGCGCCCGTTTGACCTTTTCTCTCGCAAGCCCATCGGTCTCGGTCGTGCCGGCCATGACGCACTCCAGCAGGCACGCCAGATATTCCTCGTCCAACGAAAAGCCGCCGTTGCACTCCCGGCAGGCTTCGACGACCGGAAGGTTCTCAGGTAGCGGATCGTCGAGGAAGATGCGCGATGGCACGTGGTCGACGGTATCGGGTCGGCCACCACAGTAGACGCAGCTTCCTTTCAGGCGCTCATCCACGAAGAGGTGTTTCGGATCCACGTGCCGGTTCCCCTTCAGTCGGCGTTGCAGCGTCGCGCCACTTCCCAGCGACGCCACCCCGGCACATGCGCGCTCATCAGCGCCTTGAACATCCTGCCGTGCGTCGAGAAACGGAGGTGCAGCAGTTCATGGACGATGACGTAATCCTGGAACCGCTCTTCCTGCTCGACGAGATCGGATGCGAGGGTGACGGTACCCGCAGAGGAGCATGATCCCCACTTCCTGCGCATCTCCTGCACCCGGATCACCTTCGGGTTGACACGCAGCATCACCGCCCAGGCCATGGCGCGGCGCTTGAGCTCCTGAGCCGGATAGAGCGAGCCTTTTCCGGGCCCTATACTCCTTCTCGCTCGGGAGTCGCGATGCGCTGCACCACCAGCCTTCATCATTCACCCTCCGTCAGCAGCAACTTGACCACCAGGTCGACGACGCGGGCGCGCTCGTCCTGGGAGAGCGCGAGGAGCGGCTTGTAGAGGGCGGCACGGAAGCGACGTTGTTCGTCGGGATTGACTGCAGCGTTCGGGAAGCGGCTGAGCAGAGCCTCGGCCTCCCTGGCGATTTCCATGGCCTCGATGCCGGCCCCTTGCAACGCCGCATCGCCGCGCAACGTCCAATAGATCGCAAAGGCTCGTGCCGCCAAGCCACTCTCACGGGCCTTCTCGAGCGCCGCCTCCTTCTCGGCCGCGAGTTGGGCCAGCAGGTCCATGGCGGCGAGACCGGTGGTCTTGCGCTCCTCGAGATCCTTCAGGATGCGTTCGGCGCGGTCCTTCAACGGCTGCAGCACCGGCGCGGTCGCCGGGTCCTCGTCGATCTCCTGTTGCAAGCCGCGCACGAGGTTGAACACCTTGCCTTCGTCGGATCCCTTCTCACCCCGCAGCGATTCCAGCGTCTTGACGTCGAAGATGACGCTCTTGGTCAGCCGTCCCAGCCCCTCCTGCGTGGCGCTCCCTTCGATCAGGCGCCGGGTTTTGTAGGCGAGGTCGGCCACGAAGCCCACCTTGTCGGCATAGGCATTGCGAACCGCCGCATAGAGCTGGCTCAAGTGCTTGTAGGTCGCGATGTGGTCGCGCAACTCGGGCGATGGGGAGAGGATTTCCCACAGCGCCTCGATCTCCTTGTACGCCTCGAAGAAGGCCTTTCGGACCTCGGGCGCGAGGAAGCGGCCATAGACGAGCCGCTCCAGACGCTCGTCAGCGCTACCGCCCTCGCCGGCGTCGAGGTAATCCGTCTCGGCCTGGGCGATCTTCTGTTGGAAGTCATGGAGCAGGACGTCGAGGTCCTCGATCACCCCACTCACGTCGCTGGAGTCGAACTGCAGGGCCTTCTTGAGCTCGCGCAGCACGCCGACGAAGTCCACCACGAGGCCGACCCGCTTCTGCACCCCGTTGGCATCGACGTAGGGGCGATTGACTCGGGCGATCGACTGCAGCAGCACGTGGTCGCGCATCGGCTTGTCGAGGTACAGACAGTAGAGCAGCGGCGCGTCGTAGCCGGTGAGCAGCTTGTCGGTGACGATGAGGATCTTGGGGTCCTCGGCGGGCTTCTTGAACAGCAGCCGGACGTCCTCTTCCCGCTCGGGGGAGAGTTGGAGCTCTGCTACCAGGGGCCGGTCGATGGCGTCGGCAGCGTTCTCGGTGTAGACCGGCACCGACCACTCGGGCGGCAGCAGTTTGTCCAACGCCCTCTTGTATTTCGCGCAGGCCTCGCGGTTGACGGCGACGAGGAAGGCCTTGTAGCCCAGCGGCAGGACGCTTTCCTTGAAGTGTTCCGCGACGAAGGCGGCCACCTTCTCGATGCGGTCGTCCGCCGTCAGGAAGGTACGCAGCCCCACCGCGCGGTCCAGCACCTTGTTGAGCTCCTCGACGTCGGTGACGCCCTCGCTGCCGGCAAGCGCGAAGAACTCCTTGTCGAGTCGATCCGCCGGCACCGTCATCGTAGAGGGTGCCATCACGTGCTTGATGGGGAGGGTGGTCTCGTCGGCGATGGACTCGGCGATCGAGTACTTGTCGAGATAGCCCAGTTCGTCCTGGGCACCGAAAATCTTGAACGTACCCTCACCCTGGGAGGTGCGGGCGATCGGCGTGCCGGTGAAGCCGATGATGGTGGCCTTCGGCACGGCCGCCATCAAGTAGGTGCCCAGGTCCTTGGCCACCGAACGGTGTGCTTCGTCGATGAAGACGTAGACGTTGTCCCGAGTGCAGCTATCCTTCCGGATCGCCTCGAACTTGTGGATCATCGAGATGATCAGCCCTCGGAAGTCGGCGTCCAGCAGCGCCTGGAGTTCGGCCTTGTTGTTGGCCCTTCTCACCGCGATGTCCTGCTGCTGCATCTCGCCCAGCAGGCGCTCGACCCAGCCTTTGAGCTGGCCTTCCAGCTCGGTCCGGTCCACGACCAAGATGACGTTCGCATTGGAGAAGCGGGTCTTATCCTCCAGGATTTGCCGCGCCGCCGTCAGCAGCGTAAAGGTCTTTCCCGAACCCTGGGTGTGCCAGATGAGCCCGCGGGTCTTGCTAGCATCCAGGCAGCGGTCGAGGATGGCATCGATGGCGCGCCGCTGATGCTGGCGCAGGACGGATTTCCGCGTCTCGCCGTCCTGGACGTAGAACAGGATCCAGTGCTCCAGCGTGCGCAGGAAGTCGGTGCGCTCGAAGAACGACTGCACGGCGAAGCGGTAGCTCTCCTCCGGCATCTGCTTCCAGCGCGCCATGTCGCGCCGGTTCACGTTCCAGGTGACGCCGTACCAGTAATCGAGCAGATGGGTCACGTTGAAAAGCTGCGGCGCGGCCAGCAGCTCCGGGGTCTCCAACTCGTAGCGGCGCAGTTGCTTGATCCCCCGCTCGATGGCGTCGCCGTCCTTGGGGTTCTTGTGCTCGACGATGCACACCGGCACGCCGTTGATGACGAACATCACGTCCACGCGGTTGCCCTTGCGTGCCGGCGGCTTGATCTTCCACTCCCAGGTGACATGAAAGGCGTTCGTCTCGACGTGCTCGAAGTCGATGAGCTGGACGCGGCGATGGCGTTTCTCGGTCTCGTCGTACCACTGCCGCTCGCCGCGCAGCCACGCCAGCAACTCGCGGTTGCCGTCGATGGTGGCCGGCAGGGCATCCAGTGTCTCGACGATCGAGCGCGCCGCGTCCGCCGAAAGCCACGGGTTGAATTCGAGGATCTTCCGCTCCAGCACGCCACGGAACAGGTTGGAGGACTCGTCGCCGCGCCGCGTCAGTGCCTCGAAGGGCGTGAGCGGTTCCCAGCCGATCTCCTCGGCGTGCTTGACCATGGGGAACTGCACGCTCCCGGCCTCGCTGATCTTGAGCGTGCTCATGCCACGGCCTCCTCGCATTCGGCCTCGACGCGGTCCAGCGCCGACAGGTCCAACTCATCGACCCGGATCTCGCCCGTCATCAGCTTGTGCAGCAGGGCCTTGAACAGTTCTTCCAGCACCGCCCGCTTCTTGCGATGCAGGTCGATCTTGCGATCGATAGCGTCGAGGACGGCAACGATCTCGCGTTGCTCCTTAATTTCTGGCAATGGAAGGGACAGACTACGCAAGAATGAGCAGGTCAGCGCACCTTTCGTACTGCCGCCCCCGGCGGCCACCTGCCGTAGATAGTCGTACTGTGTTTCGAGGTACCCACGGATGAATCCGGAGTCGGCCTTAGAGGTGTCGGTTTGGAGGTAGGCCACGTGCTGATTGATCGTCGCTTCGATTCTCAGAACGGCGCAATGTCCCAGCGTTTTGCCCTGACCGGTAATCGCTACGAGTACGGCCCCGGGCTTCACGATGGGGAGGTGACATTCGTCTAGCGCGGTCTTCGTGACGAACTGGTCAGCCGCTTCGATGTCCCGATCGTAGACTTTTGCGCTTGTCAGCCACGGGAAGGTACCGCCCTCCCAATAGTCGCGGACCGATTTCTTCGGCGTCGAACCGTTACCGATTCTTCCGAGCGTCCCAAGAGTGACGATGTCCCAACTCTCTGGCACCAAGCCGAGCTCGGTCTCCTTCTGCGGCTCGCCGCGGAGTCCGCGCGTGAACAGATCCCGCATGGAGACACGCTTGATGTCTTGGGCGGTTGTGATGAGGAGGTTCTCTTGCTCGATTTTCTCAGTAATCAGGCGAAGCACTGAGCCAATGGCCACCTGCTCAGGCATCTCGGGGAGCGGGATATCCAGATCGACCAGGGTCGCTTTGTTTACACTGGCGAAAGTGGACCCGGTTGCCCTGCTTTCGAGTATCGGCTTGGAGTAAGCCAAGGCGAAATACAAGAACCACGGATCACTTCTAATTCCGGCACGAATCGCTGCAATGCCTCGACCGATGACGCAATCACCCAGTGCGACATTGACGTCGCCGACAGGTGCACGGACGGACATGAGCACGTCCCCTGCCTTCGCGAACTTTTGGCCAGCATCGCACCACACCCTGGGTATAGGGTGAAGGAGCCCAAAATCGGCCTTACCCTGAAAAAACGGCAACCCATGACCTGTGCCGTTGTACGCCGACGAGGGTGGAGACTGGCCAAGAATCACCTCGGCAACATTTTCCTCACCGAGCTTCACTGTCTTCATTTCAGGCGCTCCAGGATGGAAAAGAGCAGCCGATCTGTATCGTTTGTCGCCTGGGAAAGCCTCTTCAGCTCTGTAATCATGTCTTCAAGTGAGCCGTGATCCGCGCCGCCCACTTGGTCTACCCACCTGCTCGGACTCAGGTTGTAGTCGGCCTCCATGGCCTGCTCGGTGGTGATGACCGCCACTTCGCCCTCGACAAGCTCGCCCTTGAGGTACATCGCCGCCAGCGGTCGGATGTCCTCCTCCGGCAGGTAGTTCTTGGGCCGACCTTTCTTGAATCGCCTGCTGGCGTTGAGCAGTACGATCCGGCCCTTACGCGCGGCGGGCTTGCGCTTGTTCAGCACCACGATCACGCCGGCGGCGGTGGTGTTGTAGAAGAGGTTTTCCGGCAGCAGGATCACGCCGTCGATCAGGTCCTGATCGACGAACCACTTGCGGATGTTGCGTTCCTTGTCCTCGTTCCTGGAGCCGGAGCCGCGCGTCACCGCGCCGGTGTCGAGCACCACGGCGGCGCGGCCGTGGTCGTTCATGCAGGCCAGCGTGTGCTGCAGCCAGGCCCAATCGCCTTTACCGCTGGTGATGCGGCCAGCGGTGCGGAAGCGGTCGAAGGGGTCGTTGGCGAAGAGGTCCGGCGCGAACGGCTGGTTCCACATCGGATTGGCGACGACGATGTCGTACTGCCTGATGGAGCCGTCCGCATTGCGGAACTTGGGGTTGATCATGGTGTCGCCGCGCGCGAGCTCCACCTCCATGTCGTGGATGATCGCGTTCATTTGTGCCACGGCGTAGCTCTCGGCTTGCAGCTCCTGGCCGGAAAGCTTGAGCGGTACCTTGCTGGTCGGATCGAGTTCGCGGGCGACGAGCTGCAGCTTGATGAGCAACCCGGCCGAGCCGCAGGCGTAGTCGTGGCAGGTCTCGCCGGGCTTGGGGCGCAGGATGTGCGCCATCAGGAAGCCCACTTCGGTCGGCGTGAAGAACTCGCCCGCGCTCTGCCCCGAGCCTTCGGCGAACTTGCGCAGCAGATACTCGTAGGCGCGGCCGAGGAAATCGGGCTGCACGTCGGCCAAGCCCAGCCGGTAGCGCGGGTCGGAAAAGGTCTCGACCACGCCGCGCAGCTTGGCCGGGTTGATGTCCCGCTCGCCGTTGCGCTCGGCGGCGAAGTCCACCACGTCGATGACGCCCGAGAGCGAGGGGTTCTGCTTGACCACCGCGCGCACGGCCTTGGTCAGGTGCTCGCCGATGTCCTTCGGCGCGGTGCTGCGCTTCTTGTCGTCGAGCGGCCAGTCGTACTGCTCGCGCCCGCTGATCACCGCCCAGCGTGCTTCGGGCGGCAGATAGAACCGCAGCAGCGAGTGGTCGGACTCGGCGATCTCCAGCGCAGTGGGCCGATCGCCGTATTCCTCGGCCAGCCGCTCGATCTCGTCGTCAAAGACGTCGGACAGCCGCTTCAGGAAGAGCAGCGGCAGTAAGTAGTCCTTGAACTTGGCCGCATCCTTCTCGCCCCGGATGGAGCAGGCCGCATCCCAGAGCATCTGCTCCATGGGCTTGGTGGTGGGCGTCGCGGCGGTGGTTCGCCGACTGCGACGACGCGAGACCTGGACGGCGGCCTCCGGGGCATCCTCAGCAGCCTTCTCCACCCCGGCCTCGCGGGCGAGCGCCAGAATGGCCTCCTGCGCCGCGCGTTGCGGCTTGCTGCCACCACCTTCCCAGCGGTTGACCGTGGCGAACGAGACCCCGAGCCGCTCGGCGAGCTGCTCCTGGGTGAGATCGAGCTTGGCGCGGATGGCGCGAAGCGTGGCGGGTAAAGCTTGGGCTTGTTTTGTCATGTTTGCGATATTTGCAATATCGCATCGCCTTGTCAAGCACAGCGTCAACCAAAAATACTTTTCGCGACCAACACCGAAGACCAAACTCACCTGGCGCCATCGTCAACCACAGTGTAAACTGACAACTGAAGTGTCAACCAATGAAATGGAGCAGCCTGTGAGCGAGCGAATGTCGAACGCGCCTGTTTACTATGCGCTGGCACAGGCGCATTTCAATCCTGTTGCCGCGATGGCCAAGTACGTCGACCAGATCCAGGATCGGCTGCGGCGCGAGGGCTACCCACTATTCGAGCCGCAGCAGATCACTCACTTGGTGGTCCCGGGTCCTGGACAGGCACAGCGCGTCGAGCCGCAGATCCAGCAGACGGTTTCCTGGCTCATGACCAGGAGCGACCGGACGGCCGGTTACATCCTTTCGCCCTCGGCGATCACCTTCCACACGACTCATTACGAAACCCACAATGAGTTCATCCCGGAACTGCTGCGCGGTTTGAATGCAGTGCATGAAACCGTAACCCTCGACCACGTTGGCCGACTGGGACTGCGCTACCTGGATGCCGTATTGCCACAAGCTGGCGAAACCGTCGAACAGTACCTGGTCGGTGGACTGCATGGCGTGGACTTCAATGCAACTCGCCGGCACACGATGACCGAGTCTGTGTTTACTACAGCAACTCGCCCACTCCTACCAACTGGGACGTTGGTGGCCCGCGTGTACAGAATGACTGCACCGCTCGGCTTCCCTCCAGACATGCTACCTAGCGGTCTGGCGGTAAATCCACGGTTCGAGATGAAAGAACCTCGCGAACATGGCGTGATCGACACGGATCATTACACCGAAGGGCGTATGCCAATCGATATGGACAAACTTGGAGAGCAGCTGCTTTCGCTTCATGCGACGATCAAATCCGTGTTCGAAGCAACCACGACGGGTCACGCACGCAAGGCATGGGCATGAGCTCATTGGAGGCATCTGCTATGTACACCGAAGCATTGCCTACACATCGAAGTGCGCCGTTCGTCGTGCCAATCAGTGCTGCCGCCACGGCAGCGTTCGCGTTGATCGGCTCGACGCTCGCTGTCAGCGGTACCGGTAGCGTGTTCGATATCTCCCGCGCCGGGGAGTGGCGCAAGCTGGTCGAGGCTCGCGTTCCGGTCCATGTCGATATTGGAGCGACAGACGACGTCGTCGAGCGTCCGGATCTTCGTTCCGCTTCGGAACACCTGGCCAACATCCGGCAGGTACTCAATCCTGCCATCGCTGATCTGGCGGCGGTATTTGGTGTCTCCAGGCAAGCGATCTACAAGTGGATTGGCGGCGAGTCGATGCCTGAGGCCGATAATTTCAAGCGAATCCAATCGCTCAGCCATGTGGCCGATGCTTTTTACGAAGCTGGAATCACACGTGCGCCTGCGATGCTGAAAATGAAGGCGTTCGAAGGCCGGTCGCTGATGGATCTAATCACATCCGACCAGCTTTCGCCATCGCACGTTCAGTCATTGATTTCCGAAGCTCGGGCCATGGATATGGCATACGACCGTTCCGGGCTGGCGCGAACCAAAGCCGAACCTTCGGACGATTGGCGTACCGAGGCTTCCATTCCCGGGTCTCCCGAGCAATGACCTGGGAGGAAGATGAATGCTGGCACGGGATACGGATTGGCGACAGGGCGACATACTCACTCGCCAAACTGCGGCACTACTGGGTTTGGTCGAGACGGCGGATGACGAGGTCCGTGCCGTCATCATCACGCATGACTGTGACATCTCACATGAAGCCGAGCATTGCATCGAGGTCATCCTCGCTGACGTAATCGGCGATGCAACCCTTGACCCGCAGCTCTCTTATGCCAAGAACCCGCGTCGACTCCATCTTGCGTACGACGCTGCGGATGGCAGTTCACTGATACTAGAGCTTCGGCAAGGGAATCGACACGCCATCACCAAAGACACCTTTGCCAAGTACGCGGCGAGGGACGATAGCGTCTTGCTCCCAACCGAATCGAAGCGAGTTTTGAAACAGTGGCTTGCCGCCCGCTATGGAAGGCCGGCGTTTCAAAATGCATTCGAGAACCGCCTGAGCAAGCGCTCCGGCAAACGAGAGGTCAAGAACTGGGTTGGAAGGATTCTGGAGCCGGAAGCAAGGCATCTGGTTGGTCTGTTCTTTGATTTGGGGGAGCAGCGCTGGACTGAAGTAGCAGAGGATGAACCATACGTGCTGTCCATATCCGTGGTTTACGACGCCGTCAATGGGGGCTCATCTGCACGTGAATCCGCCGAACGCGTCGCACAGCAGTTGCGCGACCTTTTCGAGAAGGCCTACGGGACACCAGACATAGCCACCGAAATCGCACTCGATGCCTGCGAAGCGGTGCCCGACACGCACATGACGCTTGCCGATCTTCGACGCGTAGATCAGTGGCGACTCGAGTACGTCAGCTTACGCGACGACGAGCAAGGGGATTTTCTTCCCGTTGGTGAGATTCCTGCCTAACTAGCGAGGGCCGGATGCACTCTTTTACTGCTCAGTGGGCCCGCCCCGAATCCTCACTATCAGTGATGGTTACCCACGCACCCAAGCTCACTTCCGCCGAAGGACGGCGCGACCCGATAGGTGGAGGCAGGTTCGGTTCCCAAACCCGGAATCGAACTGGACATCGACCTGAGGCACTTGGCTGATGCCACGGCCGGCGGGAACTGATACGATTGCCGGCACTGGGGGCTGGATTCCGCTCCTTTCCGCAGGAGTTTGCGGCGGTTCTAAGGCGCTGAGTTATATAGGTTTGGCGCAGGCTGCCGCCCCACCTTTTCCCCGTATTTACCCGAATCCTTCCGCACCGACACGCAGGAACCCGCATTCATCCGTATGGCTTGGCAGCAACCCGTTGATTCTCATGAAGCAGATCGATAGCGCGGCAGGATTCCGGTGAGGTATTTGACGAGTCAACAAGCTGCGTTCAGGCCGGCCGCCTGTTCTGAAACGTCGGTATTTGTTGTTTGTTGCCGACAAAACGCAACACTTCACTCTGCGCTCCACGGCTCTTGGTCGAGGTCGCCAGACACGACGCCTCGTAGGCCTCGATGTCGACCTGGCGGTAGAGGACGCGACCGCATAGCTTCAGGAACTTGGGGCCGATCCCCGCGCTGCGCCAGCGCGGAAGCCGGGCCTCGCTGACACTCCAGCGGGTGGCCAGTTGCTTCTGGTTGAGGTGAACAACTTCCATCTTGGTCTCCTTCCGAACGAGTTGGCAGGCGTCCATGAAGGCGCTGTTTGGCCAGCGAGCCAAGTCGTTCCGAGGCGCATTTACCCTGCGGGCGGTTGGTTCAGCTCGTAGGATGTCGAGCGCCCGCCGGCGGCGGATTTGCGCAATACGCCGTGGGCCAGTAGTTCGTTGATGTCGCGTAGTGCCGTGTCCGGCGAGCACTTGGCGATGGCCGCCCACTTGCTGGACGTGAGCTTGCCTTCGAAGCCGCCCAGCAACCGGTTGAGCAGCTTCACCTGGCGCGCGTTCATCGGCGTACCGGCAAAGCGCTGCCAGAAGCGCGCCTTGGTCAGCACGGCGTCGAGGGGGTGCTGCGCCTGATCGACGGCACGGTGCAAGGCGTCGAGAAACCAGGCGAGCCAGTCGGTGACGTCGAGCGTCCCCTTCTGGGTGCGCTCCAGGATGTCGTAGTACGCCTTGCGTTCGCGCTGGATCTGCGCCGACAGGCTATAGAAGCGCTGCGGGCTGCCGTCGGCGCGCGCCAACAGCAGGTCGCCGATGGCGCGGGCGATGCGGCCGTTGCCGTCGTCGAAGGGATGCAAGGTGACGAACCACAGATGGGCCAGCCCCGCCTTGATGAGCGGCGGCTCGCCCGACTCGCCATTGATCCAGTCGAGAAAGCGCCTCGTCTCTGTCTCCAGGCGATCGGCCGGTGGGGCTTCGAAATGTACGCGCTGACGGCCTATGGGACCCGACACCACCTGCATCGGTCCGCTCGCTTCGTCGCGCCAGCCGCCGACCTTGATCTTGGAGAGGCCTGAGTACCCGGTAGGAAAAAGCGCGGCATGCCAGCCGAACAAGCGCTCCCGCGTGACCGGGTCCACGCAGTTGGCCGTGGCATCGAGCACCATCTCGACCACGCCTTCGACATGCCGATCCACCGGCGCCCGGGCCCCTATGTCCACACCCAGGCGACGGGCGATGCTTGAGCGCACGGACTCGACGTCGAGCCGCTCGCCCTCGATCTCGCTGGTCTTGACCACGTCCTCGGTGAGTGCCGAGAGGCTTGCCTGCTCGCGCAAAGCCATGCCGACATCGGCTAGACGCCCGAGCAGCAGACCCTGGGTACGGCTGACTTCGGACAGAGGACCGGCAAGCCGGGTCAGGTCATAGCGGAAGCTGGGCCAGTCACCGGCTTGCCAGAGGTATTTGTAATCACCGCTATTCATGCGGAGATTATGGGCCTTATTCTCCGCATGCGCAAGGCAATCGCCGCGCATTACGCGGTGAATACTGGCGCCGTTGCCGCATCGAGATCGGCGAGGGCAACGCGGTCAGCATTATCCCGATCCATGCCGAACTGGCGACCCAGGACGCAGCGGATGTGCTCAATGTCTGGCGGTCGTTCCTGTTGCAGTTGCTGGAGCGCGGCGAGATCCGGTTCCACAAGATCGGCCCCCACCGCTGTGTCCGCTACCAGGACGTGATCGCCTAAAGAAGCGGATCGACGCCGAGCGCAACAAGGCCCTCGACGCCTTGGCCGAGCGAGCCCAGGCGCTCAAGATGGGGTACGAGTGACCGCCATAAGCGGTAGGCGCGTATTGACAACAGCTACACTCGCCCCTAGGATTTGTGTATCTAACGTGTATGCATACTCGGAGTGAATCATGCGTGACGCCGCCATCAACCTGCGGGCATTGCCTGAGCAGCGCGCTCTGATCGACCGTGCCGCCCAGCTCCTGGGCAAGAACCGTTCGGATTTCATGCTCGAGGCCGCCTGCGACAAGGCTCAGGCGGTGCTGCTGGATCAGGTTTACTTCAACCTCGACGCCGACAAGTTTCAGCAGTTCATTGACCTGCTCGACGCACCGCCCGCGCCCAATCCAGGCCTTGAACGGCTGATGGCGCTGAGGGCCCCGTGGGTCAAGGAATGAGTGCACGCTTAAGCGCGCCTCAACCGCTGACCGCTGCCCACCGTCTTGACGACTTTTCCTGCGGCGAGCCAGCACTTGATGAGTGGCTCAAACGCCGGGCGATGGTCAATCAGCAAAGCGGCGCCAGTCGCACATTCGTCGTCGTGGATCAGGACGACCGCGTTCAGGGGTACTACGCGATGGCCGCGGGGGCGGTCGCACACCGTCTGGCTACCGGCGCAGTTCGCCGCAACATGCCGGACCCCGTTCCGGTCTTGGTGCTGGCCCGGCTGGCCGTCGACACCCGCGCCCAGGGGCAAAAGCTGGGCGGGGCTATGCTTCAGGATGCCGTTCAACGGGCGGTGGTGGTCTCGCAGAACGCCGGCGTCCGGGCGCTACTCGTCCATGCCCTTCATGATCGCGCGAGGCAGTTCTACGAGCACTACGGCTTCCAGACATCGCCGACCGAGCCGTTCACACTGATGCTGCGGTTGGATGCCACCCGGCCATAACGGTCGCGGGTTCGATTCCGGTTTGGGAATCGAGCCGGCCTCGGAAAGCCTACGCGGTTGAAAGGCCATTCCGGTAACCAATCCACCAGAAGAACCGCCTGACCAATCACCGATTCCGGCACGTCAAGCCCCGCTTTTCGCAGTAGCCATCAGGACTTATCAACTTGCCGGAACCCCGGTATCGTGTTCTGCGAGCACGGTTTGACGCAGGCTGCCACCCCACCACCACCATCTTCGTTTCATTCTGCCAAAGAGGCCTGCAAGCGATTGCGGGCCTCTTTGGCTTTCAGGACCGCCTTCGCCACCTGACGCGCATCAAGGTGGCCGGCCTCAGCGCCAAGTAAGCTGTGTTCGGCTACGTCCAATCCCCTGTCGTTCTAGCGTGATTGCAGAGGCTCGCTGCAGGCCGGGCGTGCCGTTGGCCGATGTCGGGGCCGGCCGGTATACTGCGGCGACGGGCCGACACCATTATGAAGGAGCGCTGTCCATGGTTTTCGAGCGCGCCAAACGGATCCGTTTCTCCCATTGCGATCCCGCCGGCATCATCTTTTATCCGCGCTACGCCGAGCTGCTCAACGAAGTCGTCGAGGACTGGTTCGCCGACGGCATCGGCATCGATTTCCGCACCCTCATCGCGGAGCATCGGCTCGGCGTGCCCGTGGTGCGTCTGGAGTGCGACTTTCTCGCCCCGGCCCGTTTCGGTGACACCTTGACCTTCCGCCTTGCGGTGAGCGCCGTCGGCGGCTCGTCGGTGCAGCTGGCCATCGAGGCCCGGCGCGGCGAGACGCCCTGCCTGCGCGCCGCACTGACGATCGTGCTGACCTCGCTGGACAGTTTCCGCGCCGTGCCCATCGACGATCTCTGGCGCGGCAGATTCGCCGCCTTCCAGGCCGAGACATGACCCTGCCCGCCGCTGTCACACCGTCTGCCTGGCGCATCTGGAGTACCGCTGTGCGGCCGCGCACGCTGCCGCTGGCCGCGGCGCCGGTGCTGGCCGGCACGGCGCTGGCCTGGGCGGAGGGCGCGGCCCTGTTGTGGGGGCCGGCGCTGGCGGCGCTGCTGGCGGCGCTGCTGATCCAGATCGGCACCAATCTGCACAACGACGCCGCCGATCACGAGCGCGGCAACGACCTGCCCGATCGCCTCGGCCCGCTGCGCGTCACCGCCGCCGGCTGGGCCAGTGCGCGCGCGGTGCATTTCGCCGCCCGCGCGGTGTTTGCCCTGGCCCTGCTGCTCGGCCTGTATCTGGTCGCCGTCGGCGGCTGGTTCATCTTCGCCATCGGCGTCACCTCGCTGCTCGCCGCGCTGGCCTATTCCGGCGGACCGCGCCCGATATCGCACACGCCGCTGGGCGAGTTGTTCGTGTGGATGTTCTTCGGCCTGCTGGCGGTGGCCGGCAGCTACTGGTTGCAGGCGGCCGGCGTGTCCGCCACGGCGTGGCTGGCCGGCGCGGCGCTGGGGCTGCCGGCGGCGGCGGTGCTGCTGGTGAACAACCTGCGCGATCGGGACACCGACCTCCGCGCCGGGCGGCGCACGCTGGTGGCGCGGCTGGGTGAGGGCGGCGCGCGCTATGCCTATGCCGTGATGATGCTGCTGCCGTATGCGGTGTTGCCGCTGCTGGCGCAGTCCGGCCGCGGCGGCGCCTGGCTGGCGCTGTTGCTGTTGCCGTATAGCCTGCTGCTGGTGCGCCGTCTGCTGACCGGCACCACCGGCGTGGCGCTCAACCGGCAACTGGCGCAGACTGCACAGGCGGCCCTGGGCTTTGCCCTGCTGCTCGCCCTGGGAGTGCTGTACTGATGGCGGCGGTGATGGGGCCGGGTGCGATCACGGCGCTGGAACCGCTGGCCGATACGGTGTGTCGTCTGGTGCGGCAGGCGGTGGATGCCGCGGCGCCGGAACTGGCCGGCGCCGCCGATCTCGTGTCACTCGCACTGCCTTTGCCCGTTGCCCTGCTCGATGGCGCCGTGATCGGCGGCGATACGCGCTGGCGGGCGCCGCACGGTGAGCTGGAATGGTGGGCTGTGGGCACGGTGGTGAGTTATGTCGATGAGGCGCACTACCGGCGCGACTGCGCGCAGTGGCACTGCTGCGGCGATGCCGTTCCGCTGACCTTCTTCTCCGTGCCGCCGGCCACCGAGCCGGCACGACCGACAGTGTGGTTGCCGCAGGTGTTGCTGCGCCGCGATGGCGCCGGCTTTGTCCTCACCCTGACGGCACGGCGCGCTGGCCGCACACCGGCACAAATGGCGGCAGCCTGGCTCGATGCGGTGCGCACGCTGTTCACCGCGCCGGCGTCGCCGGGTCACAGCCGGCTCGTGGCGCAGCAGATCACGCCCGATGCCGCTACCTGGTGCGAGCGAGTGGCGGCGACGTGCGCGGCGATCCGCGCCGGCCGTTTCGCCAAGGCCGTGCTGGCGCGGCGCCTGCGTGTGCAACTGTCGCACGCGGTGGATGTGGGCGGCGTGCTGGCGCGCCTGGCGCAGATGTATCCCGGCTGTCATGTGCTGTCCCTGCCCCATGGCAAGGGGCAGGTGGTGGCGGCCACGCCGGAGCAGCTCGCCATCAAGCGCGGCGGCGAGCTCGTCAGTCACGCCCTCGCCGGTACGGTGCGGCGCCGCCGCGGCACGCAGGAGGAGGCGCTGGCGGTGGCGCAGTTCTTTGCCTCCCCCAAGGAGCGGCGTGAGCATGCCCTGGTGGTGGAGAGCATCAAGGAGCGTATGCTGCAGCTGTGCAGCAGCGTCGAGCATGCGGCGGTGCCGTCGCTGCTGTCGCTGCGTTTCGTGCAGCATCTGTGGACGCGGGTGCATGGGCGCCTGCATGACGGCGTCGGCCTGCTCGACGCGGTGCGTGCGCTGCATCCGACGCCGGCGGTGCTGGGCACGCCCACCGACGCGGCGCAGGCCTGGCTGGAGGAATGCGGCGAGCGGCGCGACGGCCTCTACACCGGCGTCGTCGGCTGGATCGATCGCCGCGGCGACGGCGATGCGGTGGTGGTGTTGCGCGCCGCGTATCTCGAAGACGACAGCGCGGTGCTGTGGGCCGGCGCCGGCATCATGGCCGAGTCCGATCCGGCCACCGAACTGGCGGAAACCGAATTGAAGTTGCAAACCATGCTGGAAGTGCTGGGCTCCAGCGCATGAGCGACATCGCCCTGCGCAATTACCGCTGGGCCTGGGCCCTGCTCGACGGCCTCGCCGCCGCCGGCGTGCGCCGCGCCGTCGTCTCGCCCGGTTCCCGCTCCACGCCGCTCACCCTGGCCGCGCTGCGTCATCCCCATCTCACCGTGCAGGTCTGTGTCGACGAGCGCGCCGCCGGTTTCTTTGCCCTGGGCCTCGCCAGGGCGGAGGCGGCGCCGGTGGTCCTCATCGCCACCTCCGGCTCGGCCGTCGCCAACTGGCTGCCCGCCGTGGTGGAGGCGGACATGGGCTGTGTGCCGCTCGTGCTGCTCTCTGCCGATCGCCCGCCCGAGCTGCACGACTGCGGCGCCAATCAGACCATGGATCAGAACGGCCTGTTCGGCCGCCATGTGCGCGCCTTCCATCCGTTGCCGCCGGCGGAGGACGACAGCCTCTGGCTGGCGCCGTTCGCCGCGCGCGCCGTCGCGCAGACCTGCGGCCCGCTGCCCGGCCCGGTGCACTGCAACGTGCCGCTGCGCGAGCCGCTGGTGCCGGACCCGGTGCCGCTACTGGATGCGACGGCGCGGGTGCCGCAGGCACTGCGCGCCGTGTTGCATCCGGCCGAGGAAACCCTGACTGCGCTGCAACAGATCATCGCCTGCGGTCCCGGCGCCATCGTCTGCGGGCCGCAGGACCTGGGTGCGCCGGCGCGCGCGGCGATCATCGACTGTGCGCAGCGTCTCAACGTGCCGGTGTTCGCCGACGTGCTGTCCGGCCTGCGCTGCGGCACGAATGCGGCGCAGGTGTTGCACCACCCCGACAGCGTGGCGCGCGGCGCGCCCGCGCCGGCCTGGCTGTTGCGGCTGGGCGGTGCGCCGGTGTCGCGCGCGGTGAACGACTGGCTGGCGCGCTGCACGCAGGCGGCGCAGGTGGTGGTGAGCGCGCAGCCGCGCCTGGCCGATCCGGTGGCTACGGCCACGCACGTGCTGCAGGCTGATCCTGGCGCGCTGTGCCGTGCCCTGCATGGAAATCCGGCGACGGAATCCTGGCTGCAGCGATTCAGCGCCGCAGATGCCGTAGCGCGCAAGGCGGCGGCAGCGGCCTGTTCCGGGGAACAACCCTTCGAAGGCGCGGTGCTGCGCGCACTGCTGCATGATCTGCCGGCGCGAACGCCGCTGTTCCTCGGCAACTCGCTCAGCGTGCGCGCCGCCGACTGGTTCGCCGGCGTCACCGCCGCGCCGCTGCGCCTGTTCGGCAATCGCGGCGTCAGCGGCATCGACGGCAATATCGCCACCGCCTGCGGCATCGCCGCGGCGCTGGGGCCGACCGTTGCCGTGGTGGGCGACCTGGCCTTCCTGCACGACCTCAATGCCCTCGCCCTGGGACAGTACTGCCCGCTCACCGTCGTGCTGCTCGACAACGGCGGCGGCGGCATCTTCGATCACCTGCCGCAGGCGACGCTGGCGGAATACGAGCAGGGCTGGCTGACGCCGCAGGCCCTCGACCCGGCGCGGGCCGCGCAGGCCTTCGGTCTCGGCTACACGCGCGCGGACTGCGTCGCGGCACTGCCGGCGGCGCTCCGTTCCGCCATGCAGTCGCCGCACCTGCACATCGTCCACGTCCCCATCGAGCGCGCATACAGCCTGGCGCGCATCCGCAGTTTTCACACACAAGCAAGGAGTTTGCCCGCATGAGCACAACGCAGTGCCATTGGCAGCCGGTTGCCGGCGCCGAGTACGGCGATATCCTCTATCACACCTGCGACGGCATCGCCCGCATCGCCATCAACCGACCGCAGGTGCGCAACGCCTTCCGCCCGGAGACGGTGATGGAGCTGCAGGATGCCTTCGCCCGCGCCCACCGCGACCCCCAGGTGGGCGTGATCATCTTCACCGGCGTCGGTCCCGATGCCTTCTGTTCCGGCGGCGATCAGAAGGTGCGCGGCGACGACGGCGGCTATCACGATGCCGCCACCGCCACGCCGCATCTCAACGTGCTCGACCTGCAGATGCAGATCCGTCGCCTGCCCAAGCCGGTGGTGGCGATGGTGGCCGGTTATGCCATCGGCGGCGGCCATGTGTTGCATTTGGTGTGCGACCTCACCATCGCCGCCGACAACGCGCGCTTCGGCCAGACCGGCCCGCGCGTCGGCAGTTTCGATGCCGGTCTCGGCGCCGGCCTGATGGCGCGCACCATCGGTATGAAGCGGGCCAAGGAGATCTGGTTCATGTGCCGCCAGTACGATGCGCAGACAGCGCTGGACTGGGGCCTGGTCAATGCGGTGGTGCCGCTGGAAAAGCTGGAAGAGGAAACCGTCGCCTGGTGCCGCGACATGCTGAAACTTTCGCCCACCGCGCTGCGCCTGATCAAGGCCGGCTTCAACGCCGACACCGACGGCCTCGCCGGCATCCAGGAGCTGGCCGGCAATGCCACCGGGCTGTTCTACATGACGGCGGAAGGGCAGGAGGGGCGCAACGCTTGGCTGGAAAAACGCCCGCCCGATTTCGGCAAGTATCGCCGCCGGCCGTAAACCATCCTCGCATGCGCATCGTCGCGGCCCACCTGCATTCCTATGCCTTGCCGCTGCGGCGGCCCTGGGTGGCGGCGCGCGCGGTGTTGCACGAGCGCCGCGGCATGCTGCTGTCGCTGATCGGTGACGACGGCCTCACCGGCTGGGGCGACTGCGCACCCTTGCCCAGCGCCGGCAACGCCGCGCAGATCCTCGCTGCGCTGACGGCACTGGCGCAGGAGTTGCCCGGTCGTGATCACGCAGCGGTACGGGCGCTCGAGGTGTCGGTTCCCGAGGTGCGCTGGGCGCTGGAGACGGCGCTGTTCGATCTGGCGGCGCGGCAGCGTGGCGTGCCGCTGGCCGTGCACCTCGGCGCGCAGAACTTCACCGGCAAGGTGGAAGTGAATGCCGCCCTCGGCGCGCTCGATGCACATACGGCGCAACGGGCGGTCGCGGCATTGGCGCAGGGTTATGCCATCGCCAAGATCAAGGTGGGTGTCGGCGGCGTCGCTGACGAACTGACCCTGCTGCACGAAATACATGCGGCAACCGCCGGCCGCCTGCGTCTGCGCCTCGATGCCAATCGCGCCTGGGACGAGAGCGATGCACAACTCTTTCTGAGAGCGATCAGTTCGTTGCCCATCGACGCGGTGGAAGAACCGCTGGCGCAGCCGACATTGGAGCAGTTGCGCGCCTTGCAGCAGTCCCTGCCGTATGCCATCGCTGTGGATGAATCGCTGCCGCAGTTCGGCAGTGCAGCGCTACTGGCCGCCGGTGCCGTGCGTCGGCTGGTGATCAAGCCCGCGCGCATCGGCGGCATCATCGCCAGCCGCGATCTGGCGGCGCGCGCACAGGATGCGGGCATGGAAGTGGTGCTTACCTCGGTGGTCGATTCCGCCGTCGGCGTCGCTGCCGCGGCGCACCTCGCGGCTGCCGTCGCTCCAGAGCTTGCCCACGGTTTTGCCACCCTGGATTGGCTGGCCCGCGATGTAACGATACCACCGGCGATATGTGATGGTAAGTTGATACTCAACACGGCTCCCGGACTGGGTTTGACGCCGGTACCGTAGGATGGGTGGAGCGACAACGCAACCCATCAAACAGCCAGGTATGAGGCACAAGATGCGGGGCGGGAAACGCATATGCTGCGCGCACGGTTTCTTGATGCAAAACAATACGGCACAGCGAGCTCATTCCTCGTATCTTGTTCCTTGTACCTCGTGCCTTTTCTATTGATGGGCTCCGCTCCGCTGCACCCATCTACATGGATGCTGCCAGTTGCCGGATGGCCTGGCGATCCGGTTTGCCGTTGGACAGTTGCGGCAGCGCCGCCACGCGCAGCGCGGCGCGCGGCCGTGCTGCGCCGGCGATGTGCTCACGGCACCACGCCAGCAGTTCCGCTTCATCCGGCGTGCCACTGTAGATCGCGGTGACGATCTCGCCCCACGTGGGATCGGGCCGCCCCACCACTGCAACCGTGGTCACGCCGGGACAGCGCAGCAGCAGCTCCTCCACCAGCGCCGGATGCACCTTCTTGCCGCCGCTGATGATCACCGCATCGGCGCGACCGATGATCCGCAGTTCACCCGCGTTGCTGATCTCCGCCAGGTCGTTGCTGACGAACCAGCCATCCTGCAGACCGTCGCCGCGCTGCAGCTCGGGATTGGCATAGCCGGCCATCACCATCGGCCCGCGGATCTTCAGCCTGCCGTCATGCGTCACCGCCAGCTCGACGCCCGGCAGCGGACGACCGAGTTGCCCCGTGCGCCACGGCAATGGCAGCCGCTCCAGCGTCGCCACCTGCGAGGCGGTTTCGCTCATGCCGTAGGTGGGTTGCAGCGGCCAGCCGCGCTGCACGGCGCGCTCCGCCAACTCCGCCGCCAAGGCCGCACCGCCGATCAGCACATGGCGCAGGGTGGCCGGCGGCGCATCCGCACTGCACTCCAGCAGCTGCGCCAGCATCGCCGGCACCAGCGAGAGATGCGTGATGCGTTCCGTGCGCAGCGCCTGCCACACAGTTGCAGCGTCGAAGCCCGGCAGCAATACCGCCTCGGCGCCGGCCAGCGCGCAGCGCGTGAGAATGGAGAAACCGCCGATGTGAAACAGCGGCAGGCAGGCCAGCCAGCGATCGCCGGGCCGCAGCGGCGTGCGCGTTGCCGAGGCCCGCGCCGCCGCTGTCAGATTGTCTGCCGTCAGCATCACCGCCCTGGGTTGTCCGCTGCTGCCGCTGGTGGCAATCAGCAGTGCGATATCGTTCGGCGCAAGACGTGACGACGGTATGGCTTCACTCTCGGCAGCGGCGAGCAGCGCCGCGGTGTCGATATGGCCGTAACCTTGGTAGCGGAGATCCGCGATGACCACGCTCACTCCGGCCTGTGCCAGCAGGTCGGCGAGCGTTGCATCCGGCAGTCCCGGGTCCAGGGGCATCAGCGGCAGACCGAGCGCGGCGCAGGCATGGGCCAGCACGCACACCGCCGCGGGCGAGGCGGAGATCACTGCGATCGGCCGGCCGTCACCGGCACCGGCAGCTTGCAACAGCGCGATGGCCGCTGCGGTCTTGCGCGCCAGGTCACTGGCGAGCTGTGTGATGGTGTCGTGGGTCTGCATGACAGCCGATCATACGCCGTGCAGCGTGGTGCACGATCTCCGTTATTTTTCGGGGGAATATTAGGGAAGGTCTGAATAAGTCCATCCTGGACTTCTCAGACCACGCCAAGCGAAAAGTGTGATTTTCGCTCGGCTTCATTTTTCAACGACTTATCGTCGTTGAAAAATGGCGGCACATCCCTGTGCCGCGGAAGCTCTGAACTTATTCAGAGCTTCCTTAGCGTTGGCTTCTTGAGCATGGATTTTTGCCGGTTTGTTCTCTGGACTGACAGTTATCAATGCATGTCACGGGCTTCTGTACCAAACTTGCGCCATGTGCATGCACCCGGGTGGAAGTGATGATTAGAAAACTGGCAGTGATGTTATGGGCCGGCCTGTGGCTGGCAGCTGCGGTACCGGCGCAGGAGACGCCGCCACCGGCTGCAGACATGCGTTTTCGCATCGTGGATGACACCACGCCGAGCCAGCGCGATTCCTCTTCCACCGCCGACCACACCAAGTTCAAGGAACTGCAAGGGCCGTTCGCCGACGGCCCGGCGGTGACGCGCGCCTGCCTGGCCTGCCACACCGAGGCAGGCAAGCAGGTGCAGGCGTCCCTCCACTGGACCTGGGAGTACATCGATCCGCGCAGCGGCGCCAAACTCGGCAAGCGCCATCTGGTGAATAACTTCTGCACCAATGCGCGCGGCAACGAGGGGATGTGCGCGCAGTGTCATGCCAGCTACGGCTGGGATGAGAAAAAGGACTTCGGGGCCGCGGGACTGAAATGGCAGGAGCGGGTGGATGCCGGCAGCGCCGAGCATGTCGATTGCCTGGTGTGCCACGACCGCAGCGGCGGCTATTACAAGGTGCCGCCCACCGAGGGCAACGAGGCGTGCAGCGTGATGTTCGAGGGCAAGGCGCCCATCGATTTCGCCAAGGTGGCGCAGAGCGTCGGTGCGCCGGGGCGCGAGAACTGCGGCGCCTGCCACTTCTACGGTGGCGGCGGCGATGGCGTGAAGCACGGCGATCTCGATTCCTCGCTGAAGCGGCCCGACCGCGCCCTGGACGTACACATGGATGCCAAGGGCCTCAACTTCGCCTGCTCGCAGTGTCATGTGTCCGATCGTCACCGCTGGGCCGGCAGCCGCTACAACATCACCGCCAAGGACATTGAAGGTACCGGCAAGCCGGGGATGCGCCGCGACGTCGCCACCTGTGAATCCTGTCATGGCCTGCAACCCCACCCCAACGATTCCGTGGCGCGCGTGAAGCTCAACGATCACGTCGATCGCGTCGCCTGCCAGACCTGCCACATCCCGGCCATGGCGCGCGGCGGCGTCGCCACCATGACGCAGTGGGACTGGCGCACCGCCGGGCGCACCAAAGAGGGCGTGGGCTACAAGGAGCACGACTACACCCAGGGCAACGGCACGGCGCGCGACACCTACAAGTCCATCAAAGGCAGCTTCGTCTACGGCGAGAATCTCACCCCGTACTACGCCTGGTTCGACGGCCAGATGCAGTACACGACCATCGACACCCGCTTCGATCCGGCGCAGGGTCCGGTGGCGATTAACGGTTTCAGCGGCGCGGCGGCCAATCCGGATGCACGCATCTGGCCGTTCAAGCGTATGCAAACGGTGCAGCCCTACGACAAGGGCAACAACACCCTGGTGTACATGCACCTGTGGGGCGACGATGCGGACGCCTTCTGGGGCAACTACGACTTCGGCCGCGCTATCCGCGCCGGCATGGAGCGCGGCGGCCTGCCCTACAGCGGCGAATACGGTTTTGTGGAGACGCTGTCCTACTGGCCCATCACCCACATGGTGGCGCCGAAGGAAAACGCGCTGGCCTGCAACGAATGCCACAGCCGCGACGGTCGCCTCAGTGAACTGAAGGATTTCTATCTGCCGGGCCGCGACGGCCGCTGGCTCGACTGGATCGGCCTGTTGCTGGTAGGCGGCGCGCTGCTCGGCGTCGGCGGCCACGCACTGTTGCGGGTCTGGTCTGCGAAGGGGAGGGCTGCCGCATGAGCACGCGCATCATCATGGTCTACAGCCGCTTCGAGCGCTTCTGGCACTGGACGCAGATGGCGCTGATCTTCACCCTGCTGTTCACCGGCCTCGCGGTGCGCGGCGTGCACGGCATGATCGGTTTCGACACGGCGGTGACGGTGCACACCTGGTGCGCCCTCGCGCTCATCGCGCTGTGGCTGCTGGCGATCTTCTGGCACTTCACCACCGGCACCTGGCGCCACTACCTGCCGACGACCCAGGGGCTGTGGGCCGTGGCACGCTTCTATGCCTGGGGCATCTTCAAGGGCGAGCACCATCCCTACCGCAAGGCCTACTGGCGCAAGCACAATCCGTTGCAGGCACTGGCCTATCTCAGCCTCAAGCTGGTGCTGTTCCCGGCGGTGTGGCTGTCGGGCCTGCTCTATCTCGCCTACGACTTCTGGGGCACGGCGGGCGGTGCGCTGGGCTGGGTCGCCGCGGTGCACGTGCTGAGCGCCTACGCCATCCTCGCCTTCGTCATCGCCCACATCTACCTGCTCACCACCGGCCATTCCTTCGCCGAACACGTCAAGCCGATGCTCACGGGCTACGACGAGGTGGACCTCACCCCGGTGGAGGAGGCCTATCTGCGCGAGAGCGGCGCGGTGGCGATGAAGGAGCCGTCCTGAGCGGCGCCTGCTGCGGCCGTCCTTGTGGCGGCCGTGCCGTGTTTGGCACACTGGGCGGCAGGCATAGTGTCACGGCGGAGGGCAGGGAGGCATGAGCATCATGCGGAAGAGTCTGTGCGGATTGTGGCTGCTGCTGGCCTGGCCGGTGCACGCCAGCATCGATCCGATCCTGGAGGGATGGGAGGCACCGCCGGCGCCATCGCTGTGCGCGACGCACCTGCAACAGGAACACAGCGCGGTAGCGCAGGCGGAACAGGTGCTGGCGCGGGAGCTGGAGGACTACCAGCAACTGGTGGAGCAGGCCCTGGTGTATCGGGCCAATACCATCGCCGAGGGGCGCCGCCTGAAGCGCGTGAACGGCCCGCTGACCGGTGCCGATCTGCAGCTGCTCAACGAAGGCATGGTGCTGCATCTGCATCTGCGCGAGCGGCTGCTGCAAATGGCCGAGCAGCATGAGTGCTGGCTCGATGCCGATGCCGAGCTGAACCGCCTCCTTACCCCGCAGCAGCGCCTGGAAGGGGTGATGCTGTCCCTGTCTGCCGCCCTGGTGCTGTACGACAACTATCTGCTCGCCATCACCCTGTTCGAGGAGGACGTGCGCCTGCGGCGCATGCTCAACGCCAGCGATTCCGGCTACGGCATCGGCAGCGAGATCCTGGCCGCCATCGGCCGCTCCTACAACTCCATCGGCAACCGCGCCCGTGTGCGGCGCGCCATCCGCTTTTATGAAGAGGGGGCGCGGCGTCATGCCTCCGCAATCAATGTCGCGCCACGCCTGCGCTATCTGCAGAGCCTGATCGAGCAGAGCGCCTCCTATGACATGACCAAGGCCTTTTCGCCGGCCTACGTGGTCGGGCGCAAGCTGAATTTCATGGGCCGGGTGACGGGGGATCAGCTGGCCGACGTAGCGGCCGGCGGCGTGAGCGTGTTCAGCATGCTGTTCGGCAACACCGTCGGCCTGGTGGAGACGCGCCACGGCAAGCTGTACCAGCGCACGGATGTCGCGGCGGTGGTGGCCGCCCGGCTGCAGGCGGGCGACATCCTGCTGGAGAAGACGCCGTTCCGCCTGACCGACGCCCTGATCCCGGGCCACTGGGGCCATGCCGCCATCTGGATCGGCACCGAGGCGGAACTGCGCGACCTGGGCCTGTGGGACCACCCGCTGGTGGCGCCGCACCAGGAGGCCATCCGCGCCGGCGCCGGCGTGGTCGAGGCCCTGCGCTCCGGTGTCGAGCTGAATCCGCTGGCGGGCTTTCTCAACATCGACGACCTCGCCGTCCTGCGCGCGCGGGACAACGATCGACAGCAGCGCATCGGGCGCATCCTCAACGCCCTGCGCCAGATCGGCAAGGGCTACGATTTCAACTTCGACGTGGAAACCACCGACCGCATCGTCTGCTCGGAACTGGTCTACGCCACCTACACCGACATCGGCTGGCCGACCACCAAAACCCTCGGCCGCGCCACCATCAGCCCCGATCAGGTGGCCGTGAAGGCGCTGCCCGGCGGGCCGCTGGAGCTGGTGCTGCTCTACCACGACGGCAATCCGGTGACGGAACAGCCGGCCGCGCTTCATGCGCAGCTGTTGGGAGGGCAGGATACGCTGGCTTTGTCACGTCCAGAGTAGTTTGGTGCCCTCAGCCTTGCTCCGTGACTATGGCGGATTGCTGGGGAACCCGGGCCAGGAGTGCAGCAAGGGGGATGGGTGAGAGTTTTTACTCTGACCCCGAGCTCCGAGAGTTTTTACTCTGACCCCGAGCTCCCCGAGCTCGCAGCATCGGTGTCATCAAACGGATATTCGGTTTCGCCAAGACCCGCTACCGGGGATTGGAGAAGAATGCCAACCGCCTGTTTGTCACCTGCGCCCTGGCCAACATCTACCTGGTGCGCAGGCAACTCTTGCACACGTTGGAGGCGTAGTGCCGATGCACTACGCCAAATGCGGCTCACGGGCCGCCGGGATGAGCAAATACCGGCGCTGCCGGTGCGATTCGGCGTGTGATGACTCGCTGATATCGACGACTTGCTCATATTGGATTACTTGTTCAGGGCATCCCTAGAACATCATGGTGTAATGCCGAACGTTTAAGGTGAGGGGCCGAGGCAAGTGTAGCTTGCCGAAGGTCCCTCTCGACCGCGATGTTAGACGCCATAGCCTTCATTACGACATGTAACTTGTTTGGGCCGTGACTTGGTAAAGGCCTTGGCCTTTGCGTCGACAAACCAGAAACTATGAATGTCGCTCGACCATTCACGGCTTTCGGCGTGGCGGACAAATGCAATGACATCATGCCTGAGCACGCCATTGACTTTGCAGTCTCCGTAGTTGACGGAATAGCCGGGCGGTACCACGGGTTGTTTCATTTCAGCCAGTATGGTGCCGCCCGCAGAGACAAGCCGCCAAACAAACGACTGCCGATCTCCTGGCGCGGGCCAGACCTCGACGCTTGCGCTGCTTGATTCAGCAGGTGTTACGAGCCAGATGACAAATGATTTGGGTTGAGCAAAACTCACCCCGGCTACGAAAGCAGTAAATAGCGTGAGTATGAGACGACGACCCATGGTGTCTAACTACTATTCGGCGAACTATCCGCCGCATATGCGGACGGGATGCCCGCGCTGAATTTCGATATTACTTTCAGTATCAATGGATTGCCAATATTTCCTGTGCGGCTTTCTACCGCCGCTATGCCGCTGAATGGCCGCATAGCAGCGAAAAAGGAATATGCGCCGCACAGTGGCGGCCGCGGGATAGCGTTTGATTGCCAGAATTCAACAAGTTGCATCTCCTGATCCGCAATATGCCGCGCGGCATTTCGGTGTCGACCGGCAATTGTTTCACTCAAGCGTCCGCATCTGGCCGAAAACCGCCTCATTGTTTGCGAAACTCCCGATGACAGGTGCGGCAGGTTTCCAGCACGTCGGTGTAGGCCTGTTTGCGCCGTTTTGCATCCGCCGCTGTTTCTTCCAGCACTGCCGCGTTCTTCCCCAGCCGTTGCGCCAGTCCGCTGAATTCCTCCCAGCGCTGCCAGATCTCCGCTTTGGCGTCGCTGCCGGCACCGTGGCTGCCGGGGGGGAACATCTCGGGGATCATGCGGCTGAAGACCTGCAGGGCACGGGCGTGTTCGGCGAGGTGGGCGGGCAGTTCGACGCCGTCGTTGACGATGGAGGCGGCGGCGCGCAGGTGGCGCTGGGCCCCTTCCATGACGCGGCTGCGGTATTCCATCAGTTCGGCGCTGCCGGCGGCGTTGGCCGCGGGCAGCAGGAACAGGAGGCAGACGGCCCAGAGGTAACGCATCGGCTCTCTCCGCATGGGGTAAGTCGGGGGCTGACGTGAGAGAATATAGTTTCCTTTTGTTCTGGTTTGGATGTGGGTCATGGCGTTACTGGGTTTGCGTGGTATTACGGTCAGCTTCGGCGGCCCGGCCCTGCTCGACCGGGTGGAGCTGTCCATCGAGCGCGGCGAGCGGTTGTGTCTGGTGGGGCGCAACGGCAGCGGCAAGTCGACGCTGATGAAGGTGCTGTCCGGCGAGATCGTGCCGGAGGATGGCGAGGTGGTGCGCCAGGGCGGCCTGAAGGTGGCGCGCCTGACCCAGGAGGTGCCGCACGGCCTGACCGGTTCGGTGTATGACGTGGTGGCGGCGGGGCTGGGCGCGGCCGGCGCGCTGCTGGCCGAGTATCACCATGTCAGCCACGAGCTGGCGGCGGACTGCAGCGACGCGATGCTGCGCAAGCTGGAGCAGGTGCAGCAGCGGCTGGAGGCGGCCGGCGGCTGGGAGCTGAACCGCGAGGTGGAGACGGTGCTGTCGCGCCTGGAGCTGCCCGCCGAGGCCGAGTTTTCCGCCCTCTCCGGCGGTCTCAAGCGCCGCGTGCTGCTGGCGCAGGCGCTGATCACCAAGCCCGACCTGCTGCTGCTGGACGAGCCCACCAACCATCTCGACATCGACGTCATCACCTGGCTGGAAGAATTCCTGCTCGGCTTCAACGGCACCCTGCTGTTCGTCACCCACGACCGTTCCTTCCTGCAACGCCTCGCCACCCGCATCATCGAACTGGACCGCGGCCGCCTGACCTCCTGGCCCGGTGATTTCGCCACCTACCTGCGCCGCAAGCAGGAGGCGCTGGACGCCGAGGCCGGCGCCAATGCGCTGTTCGACAAGAAGCTGGCGGAGGAGGAGGCGTGGATCCGTCAGGGCATCAAGGCGCGGCGCACGCGCAACGAGGGCCGGGTGCGCGCCCTGGAGGCGATGCGGCGCGAGCGTACCGAGCGGCGCGAGCGCCAGGGCACGGCGCGGCTGCAGCTGAATGAGGCGGAGCGTTCCGGCAAGCTGGTGGTGGAGGCGGAGGGCGTGTCATTCAGCTATGACGGCAAACCGGTGATCAAGGATCTGTCCACGGTGATCATGCGCGGCGACAAGGTGGGCATCATCGGCCCCAACGGCGCCGGCAAGACCACCCTGCTGCGCCTGCTGCTCGGTCAGCTGGCGCCGCAACAGGGCAGCGTGCGCCTCGGCACCAAGCTGGAGGTGGCCTATTTCGATCAGCACCGGGCCATCCTCGACGAGGAGAAGTCGGTGCTGGACAACGTTGCCCAGGGCAGCGAGCAGATCACCGTCAACGGCCAGAGCAAGCACGTGATGAGCTATCTGCAGGACTTCCTGTTCGCCCCGGCGCGGGCGCGCACGCCGGTCAAGGCCCTGTCCGGCGGCGAGCGCAACCGCCTGCTGCTGGCGCGGCTGTTCACCCATCCGGCCAACGTGCTGGTATTGGACGAGCCCACCAACGACCTCGACATGGAGACACTGGAGCTGCTGGAGTCGCTGCTGGTGGACTACAGCGGCACCCTGCTGGTGGTGAGCCATGACCGCGCCTTTCTCAACAACGTGGTCACCTCCACCCTGGTGTTCGAGGGCGGGGGGCGCATCGGCGACTATGTGGGCGGCTACGACGACTGGCTACGCCAGCGCCGCAGCACCCCGGCAGAGCGGCCGGCGGAGAAGGCCGCGGCGCCCGCCACCCCGGCAGCGCCGCGCGACAGGCCCAAGGCCAAGATGAGCTACAAGGAACAGCGCGAGCTGGAAACCCTGCCGCAGCGCATCGAGGCGCTGGAGGCGGAGCAGCAGGCGCTGCACCAGGCCATGTCCGCGCCGGATTTCTACCAGCAGGACAAGGCGGCGGTCGCCGCGGCGCAGGACCGGCTGGCGGCCCTGGAGGGCGAGCTTGCCGTCGCCTACGAGCGCTGGGAGATGCTGGAGGCGCAGCAGGCAGGATGATGTATATTTCTATGACCACCACCCCCAGGAATCCCGGTTGCATGAGTGACAACGACGGCACCAGCCAATGTATCGAGGCCCTGTGTCAGCTGGGTTGCGACAGCGTGCGCAACACCATCGCCGCGCTGGAGGCCGGCCAGCCGGTAGCCCAGATGGACGGACTGGATGCGGAGCAGCGCCGGCGCGTGCTGACCGAGCTGAAGGCCATCATGGCGGTGTATGACAGGGGCTAGGGACTAGCCCGGCATAGGGCGCGCCATGGGCGCCGTGTTGCGGCGGGCACGGCCCGCCTTATGACTGATGGTATTTTCAGGTTTGGTAGGATGGGTGGAACGAAGTGAAACCCATCGGCCAAAGTTCATGATGGGTTGCGCTGCGCTTCACCCATCCTACAGATACTGCGACCAGTCCACCGTGGCGTCGCCGTAGGCGAAGAAGTAGGGATTGAGCAGCGAGTCCTTGGTGTTGTAGCGCAGCGGCCGCATGGCGGTGTCGGTGATGCGGCCGCCGGCCTCTTCCACGATGCACTGCGCCGCGGCGGTGTCCCATTCCGAGGTGGGGCCGAGGCGCGGGTAGATGTCGGCCTTGCCCTCGGCCACCAGGCAGGACTTCAGCGCGCTGCCCATCGGTATCAGTTCATATTCCCCCAGATTGGCGAGAAAGGTCTCCATCGCGGCGCCGCGGTGCGAACGGCTGCCGGCGATGACGGCGCGGTTGCCGGTCCAGCGGCGGCAGTGCAGGCGCACCGGCTGGTTGACGGCATCCCGCTTCCAGGCGCCCTGGCCGTGGCAGGCGTAGTAGTACACACCCAAGACCGGCGCGTAGATGATGCCGAGCAAGGGCATATGGTCTTCGACGAGGGCGATGTTGACGGTGAACTCGCCGTTGCGCTTGACGAATTCACGGGTGCCGTCCAGCGGGTCCACCAGCCAGTAGCGCCGCCAGGCGGCACGTTCGCTGTAGGGGATGTCGGCGCATTCCTCGGAGAGGATGGGCAGGTCCGGGGTCAGCTCGCGCAGGCCGGCGTCGATGATGTGGTGGGCGGCGGTGTCGGCGGCGGTGAGCGGCGTGCTGTCGTCCTTGTGCTCGACGGCGAAGTCGCTCTCGTAGATCTCCATGATCTTGCGCCCGGCCTCGATGGCGATCTCGATGGCCGGCGTCAGCAGGTTGCAGGGATCGTTATGAGGGTGCTGACTCATGCTGAAGGTGCTCCCGGGTGAGGAACAGCGCAGCGATGCTGCGTGCCTCGGTGAAATCATCTTGTTGTAATAGTTCTGTCAGGCGCTCAAGCGGCCAGGGCACCACCTCGATCTCTTCCGGTTCGTCGCCCGGCACCTTGTGCGGATAGAGGCCGCGCGCCAGCACCACATGGGTGGTGTGGCCGAGGTAGCCCGGCGCCAGGGAGAGGGAGGTGAGGTGGTGCAGGTGGCGGGCGCCGTAGCCGATCTCTTCCATGATCTCGCGGTTGGCGGCATCGACAATGGACTCCTCGCCCTCGATGCGGCCCTTGGGCAGGCCCAGCTCGTAACGGTCCACCCCGGCGGCGTACTCGCGGATCAGCAGCACGGTGTCGTCGTCGAGCAGGGGGACGATGAGGACGGCGCCGCGCGGGCCGCCGATGAGCCGCTCGAAGCGGGTCTCGACGCCGTTGGAAAAACGCAGGTCGACCTGCTCGATACGGAACAGGCGCGTCTGAACCAGCGTCTTGGTATGCAGAATCCTGGGTTTTTCGCGCATCAGATCAAGTCGTCGGCCACCGTCCCGCCCGGCCGATGATACCCGAGGCGCCAGGGAGGGGAAACCTGCCCTTTTGGGGTGACATGCGCCGGCAAGGGCGCAGTACAATGCCGGCCATGACCATTTCCGCTACCCAACCCATGCCCTGGGAGGAGATCGACACTGTCCTGCTCGACATGGACGGTACCCTGCTCGATCTCAATTTCGACACCTATTTCTGGACCGAGCATGTGCCGCAGCGCTATGCCGAGAAGAACGGTATTGCCCCGGAGCAGGCCAAGGCCCAGCTCTATCCCCGTTTTCACGCGGTGGCGGGAACCATGGACTGGTACTGCCTGGATTACTGGACACGCGAGCTGGGGCTGGATATCGCCCTGCTCAAGGAGGAGGTGGACCACCTCATTGCGGTGCATCCGCAGGTGCCGGAGTTTCTGGAACGGCTGCGGGGGATGGACAAGCGGGTGGTGCTGGTGACCAATGCTCACATGAAAAGCCTGGCGCTGAAGATGGAGCGCACCCGCCTGGCCGGGCATTTCGACGCCATCGTCTGTTCCCACGATTTCCGCCTGCCCAAGGAGGATCCGGCGTTCTGGGAGCGCATGCAGCAGCGCGAACCCTTCGCGCCCCGCCGTACCCTGCTGGTGGATGACAGCCTGCCGGTGCTGCGTGCCGCCCAGAGCTACGGTATCGCCCACCTGCGCGCGGTGAGCAAGCCGGACAGCCGCCAGCCGTTGCGTGAGGTGACCGAATTTCCCGCCATCGCCGATTTCGGCGATATCATGCCGCTGGCGGAATAGGCAGATGCCGTATTCCGGATTGCCCCGGGCTATTTGCTCTTCTTGAAACGCTTGTCCCACTTCTTGAAGCGCTTGCGGCAGTAGGCCAGCAGGCTTTCGTAGCTGTCGAAGAACTTCTTGAAACTGTCTTCCGCCGGGGCGTCGTACTCGCAATAGTCGTTGGAATGCTGGCGGCAGATGTCGGGGCGCTCCTCGTAGATGCCGCAGCCTCCACCCGGCAGCAGGTGACGGCAGGGGGTGTTGACCAGCAGATACCAGCCGTCTTCATCCTTGTAGATGCAAACGTTATGATGCGAAATCTGCCACAGCAGGTGGTCGAAGTCGTGCATCGAGCGCGGCGTATCGATCTGCTGGGTGATATAAGTACAACATTTGGAGTTGCGGCAGAGGCTGCACTTGTTTTCGGCGGACATCGGAGCTTGCTTCACGATAGTTGGGACGGGCCCGGCAGGGCTGATCCGTGCTATGGTAGCACGGCGCCCGCCTTGCGGCGTCCGGGGAGAGTCGGGTGGGGAGCACAAATAACAACAGGGTTAAAGTCCTCGGTGCATTGCTGGGATTGGCGGCATGGACCGGCCACGCGCAGGCGGCGGACGAACTGGATTTGGCGCTCGGCGAGCAGGATTTCTTTGCCGAGCTGCCGGTAATCCTCACTGCCACACGTCTGCCGCAGCAGCGTGCCGACGTGCCGGCGGCGGTGACCGTTATCGATCGGCAGATGATTGAGGCGGCCGGCGTGACCGATATCCCCTCGCTGTTCCGGCTGGTGGCCGGTTTTCAGGTGGGCCATGACCGCGAGTCGCGGGTGACGGTGACCTATCACGGCGCCAGCGACCAGTTTTCCCGCCGCATGCAGGTGCTGGTGGACGGGCGCTCCATCTATACCCCCATCACCGGCGGCGTCGACTGGGTCGACCTGCCGGTATCGCTGGAGGATATCGCCCGCATCGAGGTGACGCGGGGCCCCAATGGCGTGGCCTATGGCGCCAACGCCTTCCTCGGCATCATCAACATCATCACCTTCCATCCGGCCGATGTGCAGGGCTTTGCCTTCAAGACTACGCTGGGCGAGGACCAGTACCGCAAGGGCACCATGCGCTATGCCGGCACTGAAGGTGCCCTGGACTATCGCCTTACCGTGGAGCAGCGTGAGGACAGCGGCCATACCGATCTCAATTGGGATAATGGTGCGCTCAAGGCGGCCAATGACGATCAGCGCACCACGGCGCTGACCCTGCGTGCCGACTACCGCGCCACGGTGAATGACTATCTGACCTTCCATGTCGGCGAGAGCCGCGGGCCGCGGGAGCGTGGCTATGGGCCGTCGGAGGATGATCCCATCCGTTGGCAGCAGTCCCATGGCGATTATCAGCAGTTGCGCTGGAAACACATCCACAGTTCGACGGAAGAGTTCAGCGTGCAGGTTTACCGCAACTACCAGCTGCACTCGGACGGCGTGGTGGCGGATATCCCGCCGTTTGTGCTCGGCCTGGACTACACCATCGAAACCGAGCGCTACAACCTGGAGTTCGAGCACCTGTTCGCCCCGGCGGATGACTGGCGTCTGGCCTGGGGTGCCGAGGCGCGTATCGACTACAGCCGCGCCCCCGGTTATCTGGGCACGCCCGATGCCTACAAGCACAATCTGTATCGCCTCTTCGCCAATGGTGAGTGGCAGCCGGATGAGCGCTGGACCGTCAACGTCGGTGCCCTGGTGGAGCACAATGAATTCAATCGCAGCAACACCTCGCCGCGTCTGGCTGTGAACTACCGCGTCGATGAGGCGCATTATCTGCGTGCCAGCTATACCGAGGCCTACCGCACCCCGGCGGTGTTCGAGCAGCGGGCCGATGCCGCCGTGCTGCTGCAGCAGCCCTTTCCGCCGCTGCCGGCCGGTACGGCCATGGATCAGATCTATTACAGCGCCGGCAACCTGCGGCCGGAGCACATGACCTCCTATGAGCTGGGCTTCGGCAGCTATGCGGCCGACCGCCGGGTGGGGTACGAAATCAAGCTGTACCGCGAGGAAATACGTGACGTCATCGCCCCGTATATCGACCCGGCACAGACCCAGGACGAGTTGATGAACTTCGGTGCGTACAAATTCACCAATGACGGCAGCACCAACATCACCGGTTTCGAGATCCAGGCCCGCGTCCAGCCGACGGACGCCAGCCTGATCAGCCTGGCCTATGCCTATGCCCATGCCAGGGGATATACGCTGGACCGCGTCACGCCCGATGAATATATCGACATGTCGGTGGCGACACCGGAGCACACCCTGAGCCTGTTGCTGGCCAGCCGTCTGTCTGCCGACTGGCATGGCAGCCTGGGGCTGTACCATGTCACCAACTTCGAGTGGCCCGGTGCCGGTGATCCGGTCAGCTTTACGACTGCCGATGCCACCCTGCGCAAGCAGTTCAGGAATAATGGTGCGGAAGGCGCCATGTTCTTCACGGTGCGCGATCTGCTCGGCCCCTACTATGATTACGTGAATGACGTGTTTCTCGAGAAGCGCGTCTACTTCGGCATCGAATTGCAGGTGCCCTGAGGAAGGGGAACGCTGCCGGACGCAGCCCGCCAATCATGCGCTTAGTTGAGGAAAGGATGCCGAAATCGGGTGCAGGCCGGATGCCTGCGCTGGCGCTGCTGTTTTGTCTGCTGGCCATGCCGCTGCTGGCTGTCGCCGAGTTGCCTCGTGTGTTGGTGGTGGGGGGAGAAAATACCTATCATTGGGCCGTATTTGCCGCCATGCGCCAGGCCCTTGCGCGCGATAGCGCGCACTATGAACTGGTCTACCGCACCGTCGAGCAGTATCGATCCGACAGCGGCAGCAGGCCTGTCTTGCGGGTGGCGGTGGGTGTGGCCGCGGCACGCACACTGAGCGCTGCGCGGGAGGACGCGCCGCTGCTTTGCGTGTTGTTGCCGCGGGATGATTATCTGGCACTAGCGCGGTCTGCGGGCACGGAAATGAGCGGCCTGTTCCTCGAACAGCCATTGTCGCGTTACCTGGCCCTGTTACGTCTGGCCTTGCCGCAGCGCGATCAGGTCGGTGCCGTACTTGGGCCGGTGTCCGCTGCGTTGGCCGCTGACTTGCGCCAGGCCGGTGAGCGGCAGCGGCTGCAGATCACGACGGCGAGCATCACCGCCGAGCGCGAACTGACCGCGGCCATGGAGCAGGTGATGCGACCGTCGGGGGTGCTGCTGGCGCTGCCCGATCCGGTCGTCGTCAATGCCGACACGGCGCGTACTTTGATCATGACGGCCTATCACCGGGGCATTGCCCTGGTGGGGTATTCCCAGGCCCTGGCCAAGGCAGGTGCCCTGATGGCAGTGCATTCAACACCGGAACAGTTCGGTCAGGATGCGGGTGAGATGGTGCGGGCGGCTCTGTCGGCCAGCCCGGTACATCTGCCGCCAGCGCGCCATCCGGCCTATTTCACGGTTTCGGTGAATTATCAGGTCGCGCGGGCGCTGGAGCTGAATCTGCCGCCGGAAGACCGACTGGCTGCCCTGGTGCGGCAGCAGGAGGTGGCGCAATGAAGACCTGGAGCATTACACGAAAGGTGTTGCTGCTCGCCCTGGTGCCGGGGACGGTCATTGCCCTCACGCTGTCGGCCTATTTCACCTCCCTGCAGCTGCAGGCTCTGGACCGCGCCCTGCGCGAGGAAGGTTCCGTGCTGGCCACACAGTTCGCGCCGGCGAGCGAATATGGTGTGGTGTCGGGCAACCAGGAGATGCTGGCGCGCCTGGCGACATCCATGCTGCAGCGCCGTGACGTCGTATGGATCGGTGTGCGTGATACCCAGGGCGCGGTGTATCAGCAGGTGGGCCAGGTGCGTTTTGACTGGCATAACATCGCGACCAATCCGGATGCCGATGGTGTCTGTGCCGAATCCCGGAAGTCGCTGTTGTTTTGCGCACCGATACGCAAGACCCGCCTCCAGGTGAGCGACTTTCCGGATGTGAACCAGGAGCACTCCGGGAACGATATCATCGGTTGGGTGTTCGTGGAAATGTCCACCGAGGCCAATGCCCGGCGCCGCGTCGAGGTCATGGCCCAGTCGCTGGTGCTGACCAGCCTGTTGCTGTTCATTACCAGCCTGTTTGCCATCTACATCGGTTACCAGATATCCCGTCCCATCGTTGCCATGACCGAAACGGTGCAAAAGGTGGCGCGCGGTAACCTCGACGTGCGCACCCAGGTCAACGGCGGCGGTGAAATCAATTCGCTGGCTCAGGGCATAAACGGCATGATTGCCTCGTTGGCCTCCGGGCGTGACGAAATGTTGCGGCGCATCGATCACGCCACGGCACAACTGCGCGAGACCCTCTCGTCCCTGGAGCAGAAGAATCTTGCCCTGGATGAGGAGCGCATGCGGGCCCAGGCCGCCAGTCATGCCAAGAGCCAGTTTCTGGCCAACATGAGCCATGAAATACGCACGCCGCTGAGTGGCATCATCGGCATGCTGGGCTTGCTGGAGAAAACCGATTTGCAGCCCAATCAACGCGCCTATGTAACCAATCTGTCACTGGCGGCCGATGCGTTGCATACCCTGCTCAACGACATCCTCGATCTGTCGCGCATCGAGGCCGGCAAGCTGCAGCTCCTGGAACAGACCTTTTCACCCCGCCAGTTGCTGGACGAGGTGGCGTTGATGCTGGCCTGTTCGGCGCATGAGAAAGGACTCGATCTAATCTGTCATACGGCCGCAGATATCCCGGAGTTGGTGCGCGGCGACTCCCTGCGCCTGCGCCAGGTACTGATCAATCTGGTGTCCAATGCCATCAAGTTCACTGAGTCCGGTTCGGTGGTGGTGCGCGCCTTCTCCTTGGCAGGGGAATCTGCCCCGGATGCCCGCAGCTGGGTTCGTTTCGAGGTCGAGGACACCGGCATCGGCATCCCGGCCGATCGGCAACAGAGCATCTTCGACAGTTTCACCCAAATCGACTCCTCCAATACCCGCCGCTACAGCGGCAGTGGTTTGGGCACCACCATCGCCCGTGAACTGGTTCAACTGATGGGCGGACGGATAGGCTTGTTCAGTGCCGAGGGGCAGGGCAGCCTGTTCTGGTTCGAGTTGCCGTGGACCGTGGAGGCAACGGCTGCGATAGCAGATGCGCCGGCCGTGCTGCACGGCCTGTCTGTGGTGATCGTCCAGCAGGACAATGAGGGGCGGCGTGCCCTGCAAGATCTGGCGCTACGCCTCGGGCTGAATGTGAAGGCCACGGCGGACGGAGCCGCAGTGGCAGGGTTGATTGTGTCCAGCGCACCACCGGTGCTGGTGATGCTGGTGGAGCACGGTCGCGAAGCGTCCTGGCTGGAACTGGCGCACCAGTTGCGCCAGGACAAGAAGACGGAACATGTTTTGCTCTGTCACGTGACATTCTTCAATGGTGACAGCGACGCCGTTCTATTCGACGGCCAGATGAACAAGCCGGTGACACTGGAGTCGCTGCGTGACACGTTGCAAGCGCTGTTGCAGCATCAGCCCCGGATGAGTGCCGCCCGCAACGGGATGGCGCTGCCCACGGTGTTGCCCGCGGCAGTACAGCGCCGGGTGCTGCTGGCGGAGGATAACCGCATAAATGCCCTGGTAATCCGCAGTTTTCTGGAACAGGCCGGTCATCGCGTCGTTTGGGTTGAGAACGGTGCCGATGCGCTGGCGATGCTGGCGCGCGGTCATTTTGACCTGGTGCTGATGGACATGCGCATGCCGCAGGTGGATGGCCTGGAGGCCACACGGCGCTGGCGCATGGAAGAGCCGGCCGGGCAGCGCACGCCCATTGTCGCGCTTACGGCCAATGCCACGGTCGAAGATCGGGAGCGCTGCCTGGCGGCAGGAATGGATGCATTTCTGTCCAAGCCGGTGGAACAGGAACAGCTGCTGGCGTTGCTGGAACGACTGGGCTAGCGGCGACGACGGCCTCCGCCGCCACCGGAGCGGCGCGGGCCGCCGCGCTTGTCGGGATGGCGGCGGTGTTCCGACTTCACCGGTGGCAGCGGTTCGCGCAGCAACTCGCTGCTGATGCTGCTGACCGGGATCTTGTGGCCGACATAGGCCTCGATGTCCATCAGCGAGAAGGCGTATTCCTCGCAGGCAAAGCTGATCGCCTCGCCGCTGGCGCCGGCCCGCGCGGTGCGGCCGATGCGATGTACGTAGTCCTCGGCATCCTGCGGCAGGTCGTAGTTGAATACGTGGGTGACGTCGGGGATGTGCAGGCCGCGTGCCGCCACGTCGGTGGCGACCAGCATGGGGAACGCACCGGATTCGAACTGGGCCAGCAGGCGCTGGCGTTTTTGCTGCGGCACGTCGCCGGAGAGGATGGCGGTCTTGTAACCGTTGCCTTCCAGATAGGCCCATACACGATCCGCGGCGCGCTTGGTATTGACGAAAACGATGGCACGCGTCGGCCGCAATTTGTGCAACAGGCCGAGCAGCAGCGGAATCTTTTCATTGCTGGCGGGAAAATACATCTCCTGCTTGACCCGATCGGCGGTGACCTTGTCCGGCTCCACCTCCACCAGGGTGGGGTTGTTCATGTGTTCGTAGGCCAGCTCCGTCACGCGCAACGACAGGGTGGCGGAGAACAGCATGCTGAGGCGCTGGTGTGGCGGAGGCATGCGCCGCAGCATGTAGCGCAGATCGGCGATGAAGCCGAGGTCGAACATGCGGTCCGCCTCGTCCACCACCATCACCTGGATGGCCTTCAGATCGAAGACATGCTGCTTGAAATAGTCGATCAGGCGGCCGGGTGTGCCGATGAGGATATCCACGCCCTGTTCGATGGTGCTGCGCTGCTGTTCGTAACCGGTGCCGCCGTAGGCCAGGCCGAGCTTGAGGCCGGTGTAGCGGCCGAGAATGGCAGCGTCGTGGTGAATCTGGATCGCCAGTTCACGCGTCGGGGCCAAAATCAGTGCCCGCGGTTGATTGATGCGCCGCGTCGGCGCACCGGGATCGCGCAGCAGGTGGTTGTAGACCGCAATCAGGAAGGCGGCGGTCTTGCCGGTGCCCGTTTGCGCCTGCCCGGCCACATCGATGCCTTGCAAGGACAAGGGCAGGGTATTGGCCTGAATTGGCGTGCAGTTTGAAAATCCAGCTTCTTCAATACCTTGCAGCAACGATGCCGGGAGATCGAAGTCCGTGAAGCGGGTGTCCGTCAGATGCGTTTCGCTCATGGGGCAAGGAGCATACCAAAAACGCATCGGTTATGGGCTTGCATTGGCGGGCGGATTCGGCTCAAATGTGGGTCCAAGGCTCAACAACGAACAAGCCTGGCCGTGCGGTCTGCGGTCACGGGCACGATGGAGGCAATTCCCTTGAGCGACAAAATCGTTTACGTAACCGACGACACCTTCGAGCGGGAAATCATCAAGGCCGAAGGCCCTGTGCTGGTCGACTACTGGGCCGATTGGTGCGGTCCCTGCAAGATGATCGCCCCGATCCTCGACGAGATCGCCGAGGAATACAGCGGCCGCCTCAAGGTGGCCAAGCTGAATATCGATGAGAACCCCAACACCCCGCCAAAGTTCGGCATCCGTGGCATTCCCACCCTGATGCTGTTCAAGAACGGCAATGTCGAGGCGACCAAGGTCGGTGCCGTTTCCAAGTCGCAACTGACCGCGTTTATCGACAGCAACCTGTAATCCACGGCACGGCGTCCGGCCAGGGCTGGACGCCGTGAGCAGTTGGTGGTAGATTTTCCCGCAGTTCCCCTAAGATACAAGAACTAGCACCGGCCCCCGGCCATTCCCCAAGACAGCATGCAGGCCCCCAGAGTGGCCCTACTGTCGATCCTGAACACCCCCATATCACGTTGCAATCCACGCTCCATCCAACGGCTTGACCATGAATCTGACCGAACTCAAGAGAAAACCCGCCGCCGAACTGATTGAATTGGCCGAGTCCCTCGGCATCGAGGGCGCCTCACGCTCACGCAAGGAAAACGTCATCTTTTCCCTGCTCAAGGCCACGGCCAAGGGCGGTGAGGATATCTGCGGTGACGGTGTACTGGAAATTCTGCAGGACGGATTCGGTTTCCTGCGTTCCGCCGACAGTTCCTACCTGGCCGGTCCTGACGACATCTATGTATCACCCAGTCAGATCCGCCGCTTCAACCTGCGCACCGGCGACACGGTTACCGGCAAGATTCGGCCGCCGAAGGAAGGCGAGCGCTATTTCGCGTTGCTCAAGGTCGATACCATCAACTATGAGCCGCCGGAGAACGCCAAGAACAAGGTGCTGTTCGAGAATCTGACGCCGCTGCATCCCAATGAGCGTCTCAACCTCGAACTGGGCAACGGTAGTACCGAGGACATCACCGCCCGCGTCATCGATCTGGTGGCGCCCATCGGCAAGGGGCAGCGCGGCCTCATCGTCTCGCCGCCCAAGGCCGGTAAGACCATGCTGCTGCAGAACATCGCCCACTCCATCACCCACAACCACCCCGAATGCTTCCTCATCGTTCTACTCATTGACGAGCGTCCGGAAGAAGTGACGGAAATGGCACGCTCGGTGCGCGGCGAGGTGGTGTCGTCCACCTTCGACGAGCCGGCCAGCCGCCATGTGCAGGTGGCCGAGATGGTGATCGAAAAGGCCAAGCGCCTGGTGGAGCACAAGAAGGATGTGGTGATTCTGCTCGACTCAATCACGCGTCTGGGGCGCGCCTACAATACCGTCATCCCGTCCTCCGGCAAGGTGCTCACCGGCGGTGTCGACGCCAATGCCCTGCACCGTCCCAAGCGTTTCTTCGGCGCGGCGCGCAATATCGAGGAAGGCGGCTCACTCACCATCATCGCCACCGCCCTGATCGACACAGGCTCGCGCATGGATGACGTGATCTATGAAGAGTTCAAGGGCACCGGCAACATGGAGATCCACCTCGATCGCCGCATCGCCGAGAAGCGCATCTACCCGGCCATCAACATCAATCGTTCCGGCACCCGCCGCGAAGAGCTGCTCACCGATGCCGATGAGCTGCAGAAGATGTGGATCCTGCGCAAGCTGCTGCATCCGATGGACGAGCTGGCGGCGATGGAATTCCTGTTCGACAAGCTCAAGGCCACCAAGACCAACGGCGATTTCTTCGACTCCATGAAGCGCTGATCAGAACCGGTTGCGGAAGCACCGCGGGCGCAGGCAACACCATGGTATGCGGTGTTGCCTGCGCCCTCTGCGTTTTCAGGGGGGCAGCGGCATCCTGCGGTCAGCCGGACACGGGTTTGACGTCCCACACCTGACTTGCATATTCGCCGATGGTACGGTCGCTGGAGAAGCGGCCCATGCGCGCCACGTTGAGAATCGCGCGGCGCGTCCACTCCTCGCTGTCGCGGTACAGCTCCGCCACCCGCTCCTGACACTGCACGTAGGAGGCATAGTCGGCCAGCAGCAGATAGTGATCGCCGCCCTGCAACAGTGCCTCGACGGTGGGCCGGAAGCGGTCTGGTGCGTCGGGCGAGAAATAGCCGTTGCCGATCATGTCCAGTACCTCGCGCAGCTCGTCGTTGCCGTGGTAATAATCCCACGGATTGTGACCGCGTGCCCGTATCTCCTTCATTTGTGGTACATCCAGGCCGAAGATGAAAATGTTGTCCTCGCCCACGGCTTCCCGGATCTCGATATTGGCGCCGTCCAGCGTACCGATGGTCAGCGCGCCGTTCAGCGCCAGCTTCATGTTGCCGGTGCCGGAAGCCTCGGTGCCGGCGGTGGATATCTGCTCCGACAGATCGGCAGCGGGGATGATTGCACCGGCGGAGCTGACGTCGTAGTTGGGCAGGAACACTACCTTGAGCAGGCCATGCACTTGCGGGTCGTGGTTGACGATGTCGGCCACCGCATTGATCAGGTGGATGATGCGCTTGGCGGCGGTGTAGCCCGGTGCCGCCTTGCCGCCGAAGATGACTGTGCGCGGCACAGTATCCAGGTCCGGGTTGCGGCGGATGCGGTTGTACAGCGTGATTACGTGCAGCACATTGAGCAGCTGGCGCTTGTACTCATGAATACGCTTGATCTGCACATCAAACAGCGAGTCGACATTTACCTCCACACCTATTTGCTGACCGATGCGCGCAGCGAGGCGTGCCTTGTTGGCGCGTTTGACGGCACTGAATTCGGCCCGGAAGGCGGCATCCTCGGCCAAGGGCTCCAGCCGCCGCAGCTGCTCGAGATCTGTTTTCCATTCTTCGCCGATGTGCTTACTGATCAGCGCCGACAGGCCGCGATTGGACTGATTCAGCCACAGTCGCGGCGTGATGCCATTGGTGATGTTGATGAATTTGTCGGGGAAGTGGCGGTGGAAGTCGGCGAAGATGGTGTCGCGCATGAGTTGGGAGTGCACTGCCGCGACGCCATTGACGCGATGGCTGCCGACGATGGCCAGGTGGGCCATGCGGATGCGTCGCTCGCCGCTTTCGTCGATGAGCGACATGCGGCGTAGTAGGTCCACATCACCGGGATTTTTGTGCATCACGTCCTGCAGGAAGCGGTGGTTGATTTCGTAGATGATCTGCAAATGACGCGGCAGCAGCTCCTCGAACATCGCCACCGGCCAGGTTTCCAGCGCCTCGGGCAGCAGGGTATGGTTGGTGTAGGCGAAGGTGTCGACGGTCAGGGCCCAGGCCTTGTCCCAGCTGAGGTGGTGCACGTCGAGCAGAATGCGCATCAGCTCCGGGATGGCGATGGAGGGGTGGGTGTCGTTGAGCTGGATCGCCACCTTGTCAGCCAGCAGGTCGAAGTTGCCGTGCACCTTGCGGTAGCGATAGAGGATGTCCTGCAGCGAGGCGCTGACGAAGAAATATTGCTGCATCAGGCGCAGTTCGCGGCCAACGGTGGTGGTGTCGGCCGGATACAGCACCTTGGACAGGTTCTCCGAGCGCGTCTTGTCCTCCACCGCCTTGATGTAGTTGCCCTCGTTGAAGTATTTGAGCTCGAAGTCACGGGTGGCCTTGGCCGACCACAGGCGCAGGTTGTTGACGGTATCGACGCCATAGCCGGGGATCGGTGTGTCGTAGGCCATGGCCATGACTTGGTCGGTGTCGATCCAGCGGTGGCGCAGTTCGCCGCGTTCGTTGGGATACTCCACCACGTGGCCGCCGAACTTGATGGGGTAGAGCACTTCCGGGCGGGGAAACTCCCAGGGATTGCCGTAGCGCAGCCAGTTGTCCGGGTGTTCCACCTGGCGTCCGTTTTCGATGCTCTGGCGGAACATGCCGTATTCGTAGCGGATGCCGTAGCCGTAGCCGGGCAGGCGCAGGGTGGCCATGGAGTCGAGAAAGCAGGCGGCGAGGCGGCCGAGACCGCCGTTGCCCAGGGCGGCGTCATACTCCAGTTCCACCACCTCTTCCAGATCCAGCCCCAGTTCCTGCAGGGCACGGGCGCACTCCTCGTAGAATCCCAGATTGAGCAGGCTGTTGGTCAGGGTGCGGCCGATGAGAAATTCCATCGACAGGTAGTAGATCCGCTTGGCATCGGCGGTGTAATAGCTGCGCATGGTTTCCATCCACCGCTCGATGAGGCGGTCGCGTACGGCATAGGCTAGGGAATGGAACCAGTCGCGGTCGGTAGCGGTGTAGGAGTCCTTGCCGACGGTAAAGATCATGCGGTTGGCCAGGGAGTGCTTGAGGGAGGCCGCATCCAGTCCCTGGTAGTCGTATTTGAAGCTCTGTGAAGATGGCTTGCTGGGCATGTATCTGTCCATTGCCTGGGCGGGAAAGAGATTGGACTTAGAATAACCCGGATGGCGCCCCTGATATAGCGGGGCGCGGGCGGCTTGCTGACGGCGGGGATTTTACGTATGATCACCACCTTTTTCGCGTGCGGTGCCCGGCCTTGGCACGGGTGGCGGCACGCATGGAACCCCACACAGAGGTTGTGACCATGAAGCAGGCTATCCACCCCGAATACAATGAAATTACCGTGACTTGCAGCTGCGGTAATACCTTCAAGACCCGCTCCACCGTGGGCCGTGACCTGAGCCTGGACGTGTGCGCCATGTGCCACCCGTTCTATACCGGCAAGCAGAAGATTGTCGACACCGCCGGCCGCGTGGATCGCTTCCGCCAGAAGTACGGCATGAAGAAGTAACAGCACCGGTCCCGGCGCTGATACGAGGGGTGTCCGGTGGGCACCCCTTGTCGTTTGCGCCGGGCATTTTTGGCTGCCAGACCTCGCGGAGCGCAAGCCACATGACGACCCCGACTCTTACTGCGCGTGAACAGGCCGCGCTCGATTACCATTCCCAGCCGATGCCGGGCAAGATCGCCACGGCCATCACCAAACCCTGCGCCACCCAGGCGGAGCTGAGCCTGGCCTATACGCCCGGTGTGGCCGTGCCGGTGCTGGCCATCAAGGACGACCCTGCCGCCGCCTACCGCTATACCGGCAAGGGCAACCTGGTGGCGGTGATCAGCGACGGCACGGCGGTGCTGGGACTCGGCAACGTCGGCCCGCTGGCCGGCAAGCCGGTGATGGAAGGCAAGGGCGTGTTGTTCAAGCGCTTTGCCAACGTGGATGTGTTCGATATCGAGGTGCAGGCGGAGTCGCCGCAGGCCTTCATCGACACCGTGGCGCGCATCGCCCCCACCTTCGGCGGCATCAACCTGGAGGACATCGCGGCGCCACACTGCTTCGAGATCGAGGCGGCCCTGCAGGCGCGGCTGGATATCCCCGTGTTCCATGACGATCAGCATGGCACTGCCATCATCATCGGCGCCGGCCTGCTCAATGCGCTGGAATTGCAGGGCAAGAGTCTGGCCGAGGCGCGCATCGTCTGTCTCGGTGCCGGTGCTGCGGGCATCGCCTCGATGAATCTGCTGGTGGCCCTCGGCGCCATGCGTGAGAACATCACGCTGGTGGACCGCAAGGGCGTGATTCACAGTGGCCGTGACGATCTCAGTGTCTACAAGCAGCAGTTCGCCCTCACCACCGAGCGCCGTACCCTGCTCGATGCCATGACCGGTGCAGACGTGTTCATCGGCGTGTCCGGCCCCGATCTGGTGAGCCGTGAGGCGCTGGCGGCAATGGCGCCGCGCCCGGTGGTGTTCGCCCTGTCCAATCCGGTGCCGGAGATCCGCCCCGAGGTGGCACGCGAGGTGCGCGACGACCTGATCATGGCCACCGGCCGCAGCGACTATCCCAATCAGGTCAACAACGTGCTGGGCTTTCCCTTCATCTTCCGCGGCGCCCTCGACGTGCAGGCGAAGAGCATCAACCGTGAAATGCAGATTGCGGCGGTGGAGGCCCTGCGCCAGCTGGCTCATGAGCCGGTGCCGGCGGAGGTGCTGCAGGCTTATGGCCTGGAGAGCCTGAGCTTCGGCCCCGACTACATCATTCCCAAGCCGTTCGATCCACGCCTGATTACCCATGTGCCGCCTGCCGTGGCGCGTGCCGCCGTTGTTACCGGGGTGGCACGGGCACCGTGGCCGGCGCATTATCCTCCGCTCTGATTTTTGTTTCTGGACAATGAACAAGGCCGCCGGATGGAAATTCGGCGGCCTTGTTCATTTGTAACTGAAGTGCATCGCGGGAGGTTAGGGACGCTTTGAATAAGTTCAGAGCTTCCGCGGCACAGGGATGGCGTGGTTTTGTCCACGGATGGACTTGTTCAGACCTTCCTTAGGTGGTGCCACCCAGCAATTGCGCTACAGCCGCAGCATCGGCGCGTTGCATGGGGCGGTTGTCCACCGGGCTCAAGGGACGGCGGCGCAGGCTCTGGGCCGGAAAGACGGTTAACTCCACAGTGACATCGCCGGCGACGAAGCGATAGAGGGGCAGGTTCTCCCATGTCTCCAGCGTATAGCGGACGCGCCGCTCGTCATGCTCGCAGGGGATGTTCCGTTCCAGCAGAAACAGTGCCACGGCCTCTGCAGTGTCGGCAAACAGGTGCAGATGCACGGGTGAGTGGGGCGGTGCCGTCCCGGCCAGCACCGGACCGACCAGACGGGGTTCGAAGGGGGCGAGCAGGCGCATGGCCTGCAGGGCCGTCTGACGCAAATGCCGCAATTGCTTGGTTTGGCCGTCTGCCTGGAACAGGGTGCGGTACTGCAGCATGGCCTGCTCGATGGCGGCATTGTCAGGCGTCTGGCGCAGGGTGATGCCGAGGCGACTGACCGCCTTGCGCCTGGCGTCGTCGAAACCCGCGGCTTCACCCTGCGCCAGCAGACGAGCTGCCTCCTGCACCACCTGCTGGTAGGCGCGGGAGTCACTGCCGGAGCGGGTGGCCGCGCCGCGTCGTCGCTTCATGGCTAGAACAGTTGTTCCGACAGGTTGCCGGCGTCCTCTCCAGCGGGTGTGCCGTTGGCCATCGCAGGCGTAGGCTCCGTTACGACATCCTCGCTGCGGAACACTTCGAAGATGGCATTCGGGTTGGTACCGTTGGTGAATTCGCCGGTTTCCGCGTCGATGCGTGCCGTGACCAGTCCTGGCGGCTGTTGCAGCGGCAACTGTGGTACATCACGCAGCGCCTCAGCCATGAAGTCGATCCACATCGGCAGTGCGGCACGGGCGCCGGTCTCCTGGTTGCCGAGCGGGCGGGGTGTGTCGAAACCAACCCAGGCGGTCACGGCGAGGGCCTGGTTGTAACCGGCGAACCAGGCGTCACGTTGTTCGTTGGTAGTCCCCGTCTTGCCAGCCAGATCCTTGCGGCCCAGTGCCAGTGCCTGACGGCCGGTACCGTAGCGAATCACGTCCTGCATCATGCTGGTGCTGATATAGGCGGTGCGGGCATCCAGAACCCGCGGCGCCAAGCCGGCCGGGTTCGCGGATGGCGGCGGTGGTTCCTGTGTCGGCGTTTCCTCCAGAGTTTGGTTCGGAGCCTCGTCGGGAGACGTCGTTTCACATTCGTTGCAGGCCCGTAGGGGTGCTGCCTGATAGATGATGTTTCCGGCAGCATCTTCCACCCGCTCGATGAAGTAAGGTTCGACAAGGAAGCCGCCGTTGGCGAAGACCGTATAACCGCGCGTCAATTCCATGGGGGTGAGGCTGCCACTGCCCAGGGACAGGGACAAGTCGCGCGGCAGCTTGCTGCGGTTGAAGCCGAAGCGCTCCAGATACTCCAGGGTGTAGCCGATGCCGATAGAGCGCAGTACCCGGATAGAGACCAGGTTGCGTGAATTGGTTAGCGCCACGCGTAGACGCGTAGGTCCATAAAAGCGGCCACTGTAGTTTTCCGGACGCCATGCGCTTTCCAGCTCTGCATCCTCGAATACCACCGGTGCATCGTTTACCACTGTGGCCGGGGTGAACCCCTTGTCGAGGGCGGCCGCGTAGATGAAGGGTTTGAAACTGGAGCCGGGCTGGCGCTCTGCCTGAATGGCGCGGTTGAACTTGCTGTGGAAAAAGTCGAAGCCACCGGTCAGTGCCTGCAGGGCGCCATCCTGCGGGCGCAGCGCTACCAGGGCGGCGCCGGTATCGGGAACTTGCGACAGATGCCAGCTGCAGTCGTCCTGCAGCTGAATACGGATGATGTCGCCTACCTTCAATATGTCAGCCGCACGCACCGGGTCTGGGCCGAGGGTGTTTTCGTCGACATGGCGGCGCGCCCAAGCCAGTCCCGGCCACTCGATGAGCACCATGCCGACGGCAGGGTGATAAGCAATCACGGACTGTTCCTCAAGGGCGACAACCAGGGCGGGACGCAGGTTGCCAATGATGCCGTAGCCGCTCAGCGCCTGATCCCAGGCATCGAACGACGCATTCTTCGCCAGGTCGATATGGGCCTCGGCACCACGGTAGCCGTGGCGTTGATCGTAGGCGAGCAAGGCATCGCGCAGAGCCTTGTTGGCGGCAGTTTGCAGACGGGTGTCGATGGTGGTGTAGACCTTGTAACCGGCGGTGTAGGCATCGTTGCTATAGCGATCCACCATCCAGGCGCGGGCCATTTCGGCGACATAGGGGGCCTCCGCGTCGGGTGTCATCACGTGCAGGCTGGCAGTGACGCCACTGGCGACGGCTGCGTCGTATTGGTCCTGCGATATATAGCCCAGAGATAGCATGCGGCCCAGTACGTAGTTGCGGCGGTTCAGTGCGGCGGATGGGTTGCTCACCGGATTCATGGTGGACGGTGCCTTGGGCAGTCCGGCAAGCATGGCGTACTGAGCCAGGGTCAGATCGTGAATATCCTTGCCATAATAGGTTTGTGCGGCAACGGCAACGCCATAGGCACGCTGGCCAAGAAATATCTTGTTGAGGTAGAGCTCGAGGATTTCCTCCTTGCTCAGCTCACGATCGATTTTCAGGGCCAACAGTATTTCCGTGATCTTGCGGGTATAGGTCTTTTCCGGGGTGAGGAAAAAGTTGCGCGCTACCTGCATGGTGATGGTGCTGCCGCCCTGGCCTTTTTCACCGGTGCGTAGCAGGTGTGCCGCCGCACGCAGCAAGCCCTGGTAATCGACGCCGGGGTGTTCGAAAAAGCGATCATCCTCGGCTGCCAGAACCGCCTTGACCATCAGATCGGGTATATCCTTATAGGCCAGGGGGGTGCGTTTCATCTCGCCGTATTCACCGATGAGTTCGCCGCCACGAGCGTACACTCGCAACGGTACCTGCATGCGGACATCTTTCAGGGTGTCGGTGGAAGGGAGCGTGGGGGCGATCTGCACATAGAGTATGACCGCTGCCACTCCGCCCAGCAGGCAGAGGGTAATTAGGCCCCATAGCAGGAGGCGGAGGAGTTTCCGAGGGCTTTTCATCAGGGGTGGGCTTTGCGACGGCATCAACACATCCGGATAACGGCTTGGAGTATAAAGGTTTTGCTGTCTCGGAACTATGCGCAGGTTGGCGAAATTATTTGTTGACCCGCAGTTGACACTGGTATTTAATGTAGTAAAACATATATATCTCCTAACATAGGGGTTTATAAAGGAAAAATGTTCTCGATAGCCCAGCTCTTGCAAGGAAGTAAGCCATCGATACTCGGACTCGATATCAGCACGACTGCGGTCAAGCTGCTGGAGCTGAGCAAGAGTGGCGACCGTTACCGGGTGGAAAGCTATGCGGTCGAACCGCTGCCACCTAACTCCGTGATCGAGAAGAATATTTCCGATGTTGATGCGGTTGGCGAGGCCATCAAGCGGGCGGTCAAGCGCTCCGGCAGCAAGGCCAAGCATGCCGCCGCCGCCGTAGCCGGCTCGGCGGTAATCACCAAGGTCATTTCCATGCCCGCCAACCTCTCGGATGCCGAGATGGAAAGCCAGATCCAACTGGAGGCGGATCAGTACATTCCCTACCCCCTGGAGGAAGTAAACCTGGATTTCCAGGTTCTTGGCCCTTCGGACAGTGACGCGACCCGCGTCGATGTCTTGCTGGCAGCCTCACGCAGCGAAAACGTGGATGTGCGCGTGGCAGCAATCGAACTGGCGGGCCTGACTGCCAAGGTCATCGATGTCGAGGCCTACGCCATGGAAAATGCCTTCACCCTGATTGCGGCGCAACTGCCGGAACGGGGTGTGGACAAGACCATTGCCGTGGTCGACGTCGGTGCGACGATGACCACGCTTAACGTCCTGCACGACCTCAAGACGATTTACACCCGCGAACAGGTGTTCGGCGGCAAGCAACTGACCGAGGAAATCCAGCGCCGCTACGGTCTCTCCTACGAGGAAGCTGGCATGGCCAAGCGTCAGGGCGGCTTGCCGGACAACTACGTTCCTGAAGTGCTGGACCCGTTCAAGGAGGCGATGGCCCAGCAGGTCAGCCGCTCACTCCAGTTTTTCTTCTCATCCAGCCAGTTCAACAGTGTTGATCAAATCGTATTGGCCGGTGGTTCCGCCTCCATAACCGGCGTCGATGAGTTGATCGAGGCCAAACTGGGAGTGCCGACCATGGTGGCAAATCCCTTTACCAACATGAGTATCGCGCCCAGGATCAAGGCTCAGGTGCTGAGTAATGACGCTCCGGCCCTGATGATTGCCTGTGGCCTGGCCCTGCGGAGCTTCGACTAATGGCGCGCATAAATCTTCTTCCCTGGCGTGAGGAACTGCGCAAGGAACAGCGCAGGCAGTTTTTCGTCATGTTGGGTGGTTCCGCCTTCCTGATGTTGCTGGTGGTGGGCTATGTGCATCTGCACATCAACGGCATGATTCAGAATCAGGAGTCACGTAATAGTTATCTGCAGACGCAAATCAAGGAAGTCGAGTCCAAAATAAAAGAGATCGACAACCTGGAGCGGCAAAGACAACAGTTGCTTGCGCGCATGAAGGTAATCGAGCAGTTGCAGGGTAATCGCTCCGAAATTGTTTACCTGTTCGAGGAGTTGGCGAAGGCGGTGCCGGAAGGTTTGTATCTAACCAATGTCAAGCAAAGCGGACGTAATCTGACGATTCAGGGACAGGCACAGTCGAACGCGCGTGTTTCAACTTTTATGCGTAATCTGGATGCTTCTCCTTGGTTCGAAAATCCTGTGCTTGAGATAATCCAGACTGACAGCAAAGCGGACAAGGGGATGCGATCGTTCACCCTTCGGGTAAGCCAAGCATCGACCGCTGAAAAGGAATAAACCATGGCACTGGATCTGTCGCAATTCAGGAATCTAGATCCCAACAACATCGGCAGTTGGCCAGCAGTTGCGAAGGGCGGGTTGATTGGCTTGGTTTGTGTTGTGGTGCTGGGGCTCGGTTATTGGTTTGATACCAAGGAGCAGTTGGCTGCGTTGGAACGTTCGCGCCAATCGGAAATCAAGCTCAAAAAGGACTTTGAAGCGAAACAGGCCAAGGCTGTCAATTTGGATGCCTATCGACAACAGATGGTGGAAATGGAGGAATCGTTCGGCACCATGCTGCGTCAGTTGCCGAGCAAGACGGAAGTGGCAGATTTGCTAGTAGATATTACTCAGACAGGTTTGGCGAGTGGTTTGGAGTTTGAGATATTCAAGCCAGGTGGCGACACTCCAAAAGAGTTCTATGCTGAACTTCCCATCCAGATCGTTGTTAACGGTGCATATCACTCATTTGGCGAGTTTGTGAGTGGTGTGGCGGCTCTGCCGCGTATCGTCACTCTCCACGATATAAATATATCGAGGTCGACAAAAAAAGGTGCCAAGAGTGATGAATTGATAATGCAAGCAAATGCCAAAACTTATCGATATCTGGATGAAGAAGAAATTGCTGCTGCGCGCAAGAGTCAGGCCGCAGCGAAGAAGAAGGCGCGGCGCTGATGTCGATAGAGGGGAATATAATGGTTATGGTTCCACATATTGCACCTCGTTCCGTGGCGCGCATCATCGCAATATGCGTATTGTCTGTGCTGGGTGTGGCGGCATGTACGAGCGATAGCCATACCGACCTTGCCAATTACGTAGCAGAAGTGAAGGCGCGCAAAGCCGGGCGGATACCTCCTCTGCCGGAAATCAAAGGCTACGAGTCATATGCTTATAAAAAAGAAAATCTGCGTGATCCGTTCAAGCCGACAGTAGAAGAAGCAATAGCCGAGAGTGTCGCTGATCAAGGCCTGCAGCCTGATGTTGAACGAAACAAGGAGCCGTTGGAAGCATTCCCGCTGGACTCTCTGCAGTTCGTTGGCCATCTTGAGCAGGAGGGGCGTGTCTGGGCTGTAATTACCGCGCCGGACAGCATGGTGTACCGTGTCGAAGAAGGAAATTACGTGGGGCAGAACTTCGGCCGGATTGTTCATATTAGTGAAACCCAGATTGACGTGCGGGAGATTGTCCCCAACGGTCTGGGAGGATGGACAGAGCGTGATGCTACATTGATGTTGGCAGAATAAGTGTCATGGAGTGCGCAAGAATGAATGCTGGTGGAAAAATATTTATGGCCCATAGGTCGGGAGATACGCAGATGCAACGTGCTATGAATCTAGGTCGCAGGCTGACGGCATTGGTTGCACTGGCTCTGCTGGCAGTGGGTGCTGCTCGAGCGGCGTCCCTGACACTTGATGAAATTACCTACGCTTCATTGCCGGGTGACAATGTTCAAATCAGGTTGGACCTTTCCGGTGAGGCGCCAAAGCCCGGCACGTTTACCATTGACAATCCGGCGCGCATCGCCCTGGACCTGCCTGGCATTGCTCTGGGTGAAGTACAAAAAAATCAGACCATTGGTATTGGTGTCGCACGGGGTATTCAGGCTGTTGAGGCGGGTGGGCGCACAAGAGTTGTGATTAATCTGGTGCGTCTTGTGCCTTACCAGGTGCAGACGGAGGAACGCGCAATTGTTGTGACCTTGGGGCAGGCTGCGACTGCAGTGTCCCCCGTTTCTGCAAGTGCCAAGACGGCCGAAGCTGCTGTGGAAGCGTCGTCTCGCAATCGATTGACCAATATTGATTTCCGTCGTGGTGAGAATGGTGAAGGCCGCATAGTTGTCGACCTGTCTAATTCTGGCATTGTGGCGGATATTACCGAGGAGGCCGGCAAGGTTGTAGTGGAGTTCTTGGCTACGAACCTGCCGGAGGAGCTGGAGCGCCGCCTTAACGTTGTCGACTTTGCGACACCGGTTGAGACTGTAGATACATTCACACGGGGCAATAATGTCCGTATGGAGATCGGTGCGAGCGGCAAATATCAGCATCTGGCCTATCAGACGGGGCAAACGCTGATTATCGAGGTCCAGCCGGTGTCCAAGGCCGAAGAGGATGCCTTGCGTAAGGAAAAAGAGCAATACACAGGAGAGAAGCTGTCGCTCAATTTCCAAAATATCGAAGTTCGTGCCGTGCTGCAGTTGTTGGCTGATTTCACTGGGATGAATCTCGTTACCAGTGACAGCGTGCGTGGAAATATTACTTTGCGTCTGAAGAACGTGCCGTGGGATCAGGCGCTGGATATCATCCTTAAGGCGCGTGGTCTTGGGATGCGTCAGATGGGCAATGTAGTAATGATTGCACCAACCGATGAGCTTGCCGCACGTGAAAAGTTAGAGCTGGAAGCACAGAGGCAATTACGCGAACTTGCGCCGCTATACAGCGATAGTATTCAAGTTAACTATGCGAAGGCCAGTGATTTGGCTGCTTTGCTCAAGTCCAAAGATAACTCTCTTCTTTCTGAGCAGGGGAGTATTACGATCGACGAGCGCACCAATAAATTGCTGGTAAAAGATACCGCGGAGAATTTGGTAGCTATTAGGAAGCTTGTGACTGAGCTCGATATTCCCGTGCGGCAGGTATTGATCGATTCGCGCATCGTTCTTGCAACTGATAACTTCAATAAAGAATTGGGTGTGCGCTTCGGTGTTACTAGTACGCCGGAGTTCCCACCCACCTCCCGAGATACTGCTGTTACTTCCGGTAGCCTGAATGCAACAACACAGGTAATTAATGGTGAAACGATTACCGCACCCGATCGGTATAATGTGAATTTACCAGTTACTAATCTAGCAAGTACTGCCGGCACTATTGGCATTGCACTGGCTCGTTTGCCGCTCGGGACGCTGGTGGAGTTGGAACTGTCAGCTGCACAAGCCGAGGGGAAAACAGAAGTGGTATCCAGCCCGCGTGTAATTACTGCTAATCAGCAGGAAGCAACAATTGAGCAGGGCGTGGAAATACCCTACCAGCAAGCTACTTCAAGTGGAGCTACGAACATTACCTTCAAGAAGGCGGTACTCAGCCTGAAAGTGACACCGCAGATTACACCGGATGATCGCATTATTATGGATTTGAAAGTCAACAAGGATAGCCCGGATTATGCGCGCTCGATTTTGGGTCAACCGCCTATCAATACACAAAATGTAACAACACAGGTGTTAGTTGATAATGGCGAAACGGTTGTGCTCGGTGGTGTGTACGAGCAGACCAAGCAGAATCAGGTCAATAGAGTTCCGTTCTTCGCCGATCTCCCGCTGATTGGTGCGTTGTTCCGTAACAGTTATAACAAGGATGAAAAATCCGAGCTGCTGATCTTTGTTACTCCCAAGATCATGAAGGACATGTCCGTTGCCCGCTGATTTGATTGCTGGTGTATTCTTGACCGATGGCGAAACATGACAATCTATTTCTTGTCGGCCCCATGGGGGCCGGCAAGACAACCATCGGTCGGCAGCTCGCCAATGTCTTGCAATGGGAATTCAAGGATAGCGATCATGAGATCGTGCGCCGGACCGGTGCCAGTATCCCGCTGATCTTCGACATCGAAGGTGAGGATGGCTTCCGCAAGCGTGAGCGGGACGTGATAGCCGACCTGACCGAGGAAAACAATCTCGTTCTTGCCACAGGTGGTGGTGCGGTTTTGTATGAAGAGAATCGCCGGCATTTGCACGAGCGGGGCGTGGTCATTTATTTGTTTGCTTCCATTGACCAGTTGCTCAAACGAACCGCGCGTGATCGCAATCGGCCACTGTTGCAGACAGCGGATCCGCGTGCCAAGTTGGAAGAACTGATGAGCGTGCGTGATCCGCTATATCGTGAGGTCGCGGACATGGTGCTGTACACTGATGATCGTTCCGTACGCAGTGTCATCAAGGAAATACTCATCCGGTTGGATGAGATGAACCATCCCTCAGCTAACGTGACAAGAAACTAATGGGTTCTTGCCACGTCCCCAGCCACAGCTTCAGCCACGTAGCTTCCAGGGCCTCGTAATCTTTGATTTGCTCCGCTCCGTGGGCGGCCTTACCACGATTGCCATAAACTCTTCTGTTCCTTGCCGGCATAGTCGGCACGGCACCATAGACATGCATGTCTATGAGTGTTTCGCTGACCAACTCGCGCATACGTAAGTAAGCTCAGAATAAGTTCAGAGCTTCCGCGCTACAGGGATGTGCCGCCAATTTTGAATGACAATAAGTTGTTGAAAACAAGACCTGTGGTGCTTGACAGAGCCGTTGATGGCGGCGTTCTGGCGGGGAGCCGGCAATGGGCAGCGTTAGGCCTAGAGGCAGTGGCACTGCTGGGCGGGGAAAACACACAGCAGGGGTGGGAAATCTGCGATTCATGCAGAGGCAGCAAAGTGTTCCCGACTGAGCACAACATTTCTGCCGGGCTATGCACCAATCTGGTGCGTGACCCGGCGGATTAGCGACTGCTAATCCACAGCCTGATTGGCTATAGTGTGCGGATTGTAATTTCGTGAATGTTTGGAGCTACCAATGTCCCCCTGCCCTGGCGATAAATTCCGCCCTAGCACTGCCATGACCGAACTGCCGGCACGTACCCTCGATGCGGACGGACTGGCATCCGATCTGAGGCGCCATTACTCCCATACCCTCGGCCGCGACAAATATTGTACTACCCCGCACTATGCCTATCAGGCGCTTGCCCTCACGGTGCGTGATCGGCTGATGGACCGCTGGAAAAATACCAATTATGCCTATATCGAGCAGGACAGCCGGCGCGCTTACTATCTGTCGCTCGAATACCTGATGGGGCGTGCGCTGGGCAATGCCATGCTCAATCTCGGCATTCAGGATGCGGCGACACAAGCACTTGGCGAACTGGGACTGGTGATGGAGGAGCTGGCCGATTGTGAGCGCGATGCGGGCCTCGGCAATGGCGGCCTCGGTCGTCTGGCGGCCTGTTTTCTCGATTCCTGCGCCACGCTGCAATTGCCGGTCATCGGCTATGGGCTGCGTTATGAGTACGGCATGTTCCGTCAGGAGATAGCTGATGGCCATCAGGTCGAGGAGCCGGATCACTGGTTGCGCAACGGCCATGTCTGGGAACTGGAGCGGCCGGAATATACCCAGCGCATACAGTTTGGCGGCCATACGGAAAGCTGGACCGATGAGTTTGGCAAGCTGCATGTGCGCTGGCTCAATACCCATGATGTGCTGGCCGTGCCCTATGACGTTCCCATTCCCGGTTATCGCAACGGTACGGTGAACACGCTGCGGCTGTGGAAATCTGCGGCCACAGACGAGTTCGATCTCGGCGAATTCAATGCCGGTTCCTATACAGAATCGGTGCGCGCCAAGAACGATGCCGAGCACATCACCATGGTGCTGTATCCCAACGATGCCTCGGAGAGCGGCAAGGAACTGCGCCTCAAGCAGCAGTATTTCCTTGCCTCGGCCTCGTTACAGGATGTATTGCGTCACTGGATCAAGTTTCACGGCAGCGATTTCAGCCAGTTTGCCGAGAAGAACTGTTTCCAACTCAACGATACTCATCCCACGATCGCTGTCGCTGAATTGATGCGTCTGCTGATGGATGTGAATGGCATGGAGTGGGAAGATGCCTGGGGCATCACCTCACGCACCATGGCCTATACCAACCATACGCTGCTGCCCGAGGCCCTGGAGAAGTGGCCGGTGCGTCTGTTCCGACGCCTGTTGCCGCGCCTCCTCGATATAATTTTCGAGATCAATGCCCGCTTCCTCAAACAGGTGGCACAGCGCTGGCCGGGGGATACAGAAAGACTGGCGCGCATGTCCATTATCGAGGAAAACCACGAGCAGATGGTGCGCATGGCCTATCTGGCGATCGTCGGTAGCTACTCCGTCAACGGCGTGGCTGCGCTACATTCGCAATTGCTCACGGAAGGGTTGTTCCGTGATTTTTACGAACTATGGCCGGATAAATTCAACAACAAAACCAATGGCGTAACCCAGCGTCGCTGGCTGGCAGCCTGCAATCCCGGGTTGAGTCGCCTGATCACTGAATCCATTGGGGGTGACTGGGTATCCGATCTGGCGCAACTACGCCGTCTGCTGCCGCTGGCTGACGACGCCTTGTTCCGGGAGCGCTGGCGCACGGTGAAGTTCGACAACAAGGTGCGCCTGGCCGCGTTGGTGCAAGACGACTGCGGTGTGAGTTTCGATCCCGAAATGATGTTCGATGTTCAGGTCAAGCGCATTCACGAGTACAAGCGCCAGTTGCTGAATGTACTGCATGTGATACATCTGTATGACCGTATCAAGCGTGGTGACATGGGAGACTGGACGCCGCGTGCCGTGCTCATCGGCGGCAAGGCTGCGCCGGGTTATGCCATGGCCAAGCGCATCATCAAGCTGATCAACAACGTGGCTGATGTCATCAATAGCGACCCGGATACCTTCGGTCTGCTGCGCTTGGCCTTTCTGCCCGACTACCGTGTCTCGGCGATGGAAGTCATCTGCCCTGGTACCGACCTGTCGGAACAGATCTCGACGGCCGGCAAAGAGGCATCGGGTACCGGCAACATGAAGTTCATGATGAACGGCGCGATCACCATCGGCACACTCGATGGTGCCAATATCGAAATTCGCGAAGAGGCAGGGGAGGAGAATTTCTTCCTGTTCGGGCTTACCGCCGCCGAGGTGGAGGCATTGCGCGGTAACTATGACCCCAATGCCATTATTGCAGCCGATGCCGATCTGATGCGCGTGATGGCCCTGATTGAAGCTGGCCAATTCAACCAGCTTGAGCCAGGTATCTTCGACTCTATCGTGCATGCTATCCGTAACCCGCACGACCCCTGGCTGGTTGCTGCCGACTTCCGTAGCTATGTCGATGCCCAGCGTCGAGCCGCTGCTGCCTACCGCGATCAGGATAGTTGGACGCGTATGAGCATCATCAATAGTGCCACCAGTGGAAAATTCTCTACCGATCGCACCATCAGTGAGTATGCCGCCGACATCTGGAAGCTGCAGCCGCTTGCAGCCTATGATGTAAAATGATTCGGCCTCAGCGTCAACCGCGGGAACGTTCAGAAGCGGCTCAGGCTGCCTCCCTACACTGCCGATCCATGCGTACAGCAACTCTGCTGCACATGTCGGTTGTGGTTGCATGATGATTACGTGGTCGGCGAGTTTTCGGACGGTGTGCCAAATGTTGCGGCAGTGGCGGTTGCCGCTGACTCTTGGGGTTGTCTGCGTGCTTGTGCAGTGGGCTGGTTGGAGTACGTACCTGCGTTATGAGCGCGCGTTGCTGAGCGCAGCCCCCTGGCGGCTGTTTACTGCCCATGTAGCCCATCTTGGTTGGGCGCATCTCGCCTTGAACCTGGTTGGCATGTTCCTGATCTGGATCTGGTGCGGCAGAGCCATGCGCACGGCGACATGGCTGTTCGCCTTTGTATGGTGCGCGTTTGCCATTGGTGCCGGACTGTATCTGTTTGCTACGGCCCTGGCGTGGTACGTGGGACTTTCCGGTGTGCTGCACGGCATGTTGGTGGCGGGGGCCGTGGCCATGTTGCCGCGGGAGCGACACAGGGCACGGCTGGTGCTTGTGGTTGTGGCTGCCAAGCTTGCCTGGGAACAGTTTGGCGGCAGCGAATTGCCGACAGCCCAGTGGGTGGGGGGCGGTGTAATCGTCGACGCCCACTTTTATGGAGCGCTCAGCGGATTGCTGTATGCCCTGTCCTTGCGGGTCCGCCGTAGCGTCAGGCCCAGAACGGATGCTGCTGGTTGAGGAACTCGTCCACCGTCAGATAGTGCGAGCCGTCGCAGGAGAAGGTGAGGCCGACGATGCCGTTCATGACGTTGAGCGAACCGGATCGCAGGTAGATGTTTTCGTCCGACTCGCGCAGCGCCTGGAAGCGTTCCAGCACGGAACGGATCTGCGCCGCCGGCACCTTGGCGTTGCGCGGATAGGGGCGGGCGGGATAGGCCAGCCAGATCTCCGGGTCGAGGATTTCGTCCACGCCGTGAAAGCGGTAGCTGTAGGGATCGTCGAACACCCAGAAGATGGCGCGCGAACTGGAGAAGTGCAGGATCACGTGATAGATGCCGTGGCTGCGCATCAGGGCATCGAGTGTGTCTACCACCTGGTCGATGTGCTGATCCAGGCGGCTGCGGCTGCGGCACTGGTTGAACACCCCGGCGCGGATCGCCGGGTCGCCCTTGTACTGCGTCCAGCCGGCGCCGGTGAAGGCGCTTTGCGGCAGCGGTATGGTATCCAGCTCGAACTCCGCCACCAGAAAGCCGCGCAGCATGTCGTCGCCGATCACCGCCTGGATGGCGGCGATGCGGCGTTTCAGGGTGTCCTCGTCGAGAAATACCGAGGTGAGCGTCATGCCGCGGAACGGCAGGTTGCCGGCATCGTAAGGCTGTTCGCTGAAACGGCGGCCGCGGCGGTGTTCCTCGACCTGCCCGGCGGTGATCCCGGCGGATATCTGCCGCGTGTCGGCGTCGCACACGTACAGACGTTGCGCATGGGGTACGCTGGCCATACCGTCTTGCAGCAGCGCGTCCAGCGCCGCCGGCTCCGGCCACACGGTGGCACAGCGTTCCGCCAGCGCCGCCAGCGGGGCCTCCAGCATGCGCGTCAGTTCCGCTTTTTTATAGAGAATGGCCTGTTTGAACCACATTGTGTTGCGTTGAATTCCGGGTTGTGAACCAGGGGCGGGCCTGGGCCTTTGCCATCAGGATACCTCTTTCTCGTTACAGGTTGCCGTCGCCAGAGGCAGTTTGTCGGACACCGCTATCGCTATGTCCGGTCACATTAACAGGCTGCCGCGTACGGGTAGCTCGCATTCCAACCCAGTCGCGCAAACAATTCTGTCACATCCGGCGGCAGCGGTGCGTGGATGACGACGGGCGCATTGCAGTAGGGATGGATGAAGCGCAACTCCGTGGCCATCAGCAGCAGGCGTTCACAGTCGAAGTGAGTGCGGAACAGGCGGTTGTGACGGCCTTCGCCGTAGGTGGTGTCGCCGACGAGGGGATGGAAGATGTGGGCGAAATGCTTGCGGATTTGGTGCATGCGCCCGGTTTCCGGTATTGCCTCAATCAATGAATAGCGCGCCTTGGGATAGCGGCCGACGGCGATGTCCAGCTCGACGGTGGCGAGGCGGCGCCAGGCGGTGACGGCATGCTGTGCCTCCTTGTGTTTCTCCTCGCGCAGCGGGTAGTCGATGACGCCTGCCTCCTCGGTCCAGCCGCGCACTACGGCGAGATAGCGCTTCTCCACCTGACGTGATTCGAATACTGCACACATGGCGCGTGCAGCTTCAGAACTCAGTGCGAACAGCAGCACGCCGGAGGTAGGCCGGTCGAGACGATGGATGATGAACACATGCCGGCCGAGCTGATCGCGCAGCCGCTGCATGGCGTATTCCGCCTCCTCGGCGATCCAGGTGCGGTGCACCAGCATGCCGGCGGGCTTGTCGATGGCGACATAGTGTTCGTCCTGGTAGAGGATGGCGAGCGGGTGCATAGCCGCACTTTACCAGAACCGCAGTCTGTATTTTTGCAGGGTGGATGAGCGTGTGGTGTCTATGAATTCAAATGGTCGTGCGCGTAGCGCCCACCGCGCTCGCATCCCGTGTCTTGTCCCTAGTACCTGTGGGTAAGCGGCGGCGTAGCCGCCGCAGCCAGGCCGGCAGTGGCACGGGCAGGACAGTGGCAAGCGATACCAGTGCGGCGGCGAGATAGGGCAGCGACTGTACCGCGAGTATGGCTAGCCATAGTGCCGCCTCGGTGTTATCCAGGCCGTAGCGGGCGATTACGCCGCCGCCGAGTAGCAGCAGGGCCGTGAACACCAGCAGTTCCTCGCGCGCTTGCAGCAGGGCGCGCACCCAGGCGGTCTTCTCCGCGGCCTTGGGTGTGCGCAGGAAGGGTTGGCTGGAGGTGAACAGGCCCTGGATGATGGCACGCGCCACGGTATGGGTCAGGCTCATGCCGGCCAGCGCCGCGCCTAGGGTCTGGCGCCAGGTGCAGGGTACGCGGGCGCGGTACAGGGTGAGCGAGTGCAGCAGCTTGAAGCCGAACAGCGTCAGCACCGGCAGCAGGAACTCGGCCAGCGGAAAGGCGAAGTATTGCGGCAGCAGCACCAGGCCCAGACTCCACAGCAGCGCCGCACCGGTGAAGATCAGGTGCAGTGCGTCGGCGAACCAGGGCAGCCAGCCCATGGCGAAGTGGTAGCGCTGTGCCGGGGTGAGCGGGTTGTCGTCCCAGGGCAGCAGGGAGCGCCAGTGCATTTTCAATATCTGCACCGCGCCGTAGGCCCAGCGGAAACGCTGGCCCTTGTAGCCGGCGAAGGTGTGCGGGGTGAGGCCACGGCCGAAGGGGTGATTGACGTACACCGCATCAAAGCCGGCCTTGAACAGGCGCAGGCCGAGTTCGGCATCCTCGCAGATACACCACTCCGGCCAGCCCTGTTGTTCGATGAGCGCGCTCTTGCGCACCAGGGTCATGGTGCCGTGCTGGATGATGGCGTTGCGCTCGTTGCGGTGCACCATGCCGATGTGGAAGAAGCCGGCGTACTCCCAGTTGATGATTTCTTCGAAGGGCTTGTCGTCCCAGTCGCGGTGATCCTGCGGTGCCTGCACGACGGCCACCTTGCCGTCGGCGAAGTAGGGCACCATGGTCTTGAGCCAGTAGGGTTGCACCACGTAGTCGGCGTCGATGACGCCCACCACCTCCGCGCGCGGATCGGTTTCGCGCAGGGCGAAGTTGAGGGCGCCGGCCTTGAAGCCCGGCCACTTGCCCAGCGTGTAGAAGCGGAAGCGCGCGCCGAGTTTCGCGCAATGCGCCTGCACCGGCTGCCACAGCGTCGGGTCGGTGGTGTTGTTGTCCACCACGATGACCTCGAACTCCGGATAGTCGAGCTGTGCCAGCGAATCGAGGGTTTCGATCACCAGTGCGGGTGGCTCGTTGCAGATGGCGAGGTGCAACGACACCATGGGCAACGGTTGCCCTGGCGCGGGCTCCTGCGGGTGGAAGCCGCGGCGCAGGCCGCGCTGCCACAGCAGCTCCACCAGCTCCAGGCTGTTGATCAGTACTACGGCGAGCAGGGCGAGCTGGGCGGGGATCAGCAGGGCCCACAGCAGGGTCTCGTTCCAGTCCAGGCGCAGTGTATAGGGCAGCGCCAGGGTCCATACCAGCAGGGTGGCGCAGAACTGCAGCACGAAGGCGAAGAACAGGCGGCCGCGGCGGCGCAGCGCCTGCCAGCGCTGCAGGAACCACAGCATCGGCGCCAGCGCCAGCAGCACGGACAGGGCCGCCTGCCAGGGCCAGCCCGGGTTCTGCCACACTGCGCCGGTGAGCGGCAGCTTCAGCTCGCGCTCCACATCCCACAGTCCCCAGTACGGTCCCACGCTGCCTTCTTCGGCGCGCTTCCAGGGCTGGTCGAAGGCCTCCATCACGAAGTAGTCGATATGGTGTTCGTGCGCCGCATTGAAGAAGCGGCGCAGGAATTGCGCCTCGTTGGCCTTGGATGGCTCTGCCGCCTTGAGCGCATGGCCGGCACTGGGCCAGCCCACCTCGGCGATGAGCACCGGTTTGCCGGGGAAGGCACGGGTCAGCTGCTGGTAGCGGTGCAGCACGTAATTGACCGCCTCGTCCGCCGCCACCCCTTCCCAGTAGGGCAGGATGTGGGCGGCGATGAAATCCACCTCGTCGGCCAGTTCCGGATGGGCCAGCCAGACATGCCACGGTTCGGCGGTGCTCACCGGCAGGCGCACCTGATGGCGTACCTCGCGCAGGTAGGCCACCAGCTCCACCACCTCCAGGTCGCCGCGCAACAGGCTTTCGTTGCCGACGATGAGACGGTCGATGTTGCGGTGGTTGCGCGCGTTGCGGATCAGGTTGAGCAGTTCCTCGGCATTGCGTTCGCGCCGGGTGTCGAGCCAGGCACCGGCGGTGACGGTGAGGCCGTGCTTGTCCGCCAGCGCCGGGATGCGCTCCATGCCGTCGAGGGAGGAATAGGTGCGTACGCGCTTGACGTGGCCGGCCACCTGTTTCAGATCGGCGTCGATGGCGTAAACGTCGGGATGACGTCCGCGCCGCGGATCATCGCCGGCGCGGTAGGGGTTGAATGAAACACCGTTGATGGGGCCGCTCCAGTCCTGCGGTGTGTCGGGCCGGTTGAGGGCGGACCATAGGGCCAGATTCACGCTGATCACGGTCAGCGCGATGGCGGCGACGGCACGGGGGAACTTCATTGCGGCACGACCTGCATCAACCGGCGACGGCCGGCAACAGGAAGGGGGAGGGCCTCACCGAAGAAAATGCTCCGGGATCGGCGCGGGATTCTAGGCCTGCCGCCGCCGGCTGTCGATGGGGTGGCAACACAATATTTTTCATCCCTGGGTCCGCCGCATCCTTGCCGATGAAGGGCGTGATGTTAGGGCAGGGTGGTGTGGCAAACCGGAACCAGGGTCACGGGGTGGGAACAGGCACGCTTTCCATTGTCCGCAGGAGCGGGGCGCATCTGTGATACAGCGCCTATCCGGGGCGCCGCTCAGTGCAGTTTGATCTCGGGATTCACCGCCCGGCGCAGGAAGTGGGCCAGGGTGAGCAGGGCGGTGCGGGTCCAGCCGTGCAGGGCCACCTGGTGCATCTTGTACAGCGAAAGGTACACCACGCGGGCAATGAAGCCGGTGACCATCAGGCTGCCGGTGAGGCCGCCCATCAGGCTGCCCACGGTGCTGTACTTGCCCAGGGTCACCAGCGAGCCGTAGTCGGTGTAGCGGTAGGTCGGCAGGGCCTTGCCCCGGAGGCGGCGCAGGATGGACTTGGCCACCAGGGAGGCCATCTGGTGGGCGGCCTGGGCGCGCGGCGGCACGGTGTTGCCGGCCTCGTCGATGGCACAGGCGGCGCAGTCGCCGATGGCGTAGATGTTGTCGTCGCGCGTGGTCTGCAGGGTGGGGCGCACCACCAGCTGGTTGATGCGGTTGGTTTCCAGGCCGGCGAGGTCCCGCAGAAAGTCCGGCGCCTTGATGCCGGCGGCCCAGACGCGGAACGCCGCCGGGATGAAGTGGCCGGTGGCGGTGCGGATGCCGTCGTCGGTCACTTCCACCACCCGCTCGTTGGTGTGCACCACCACGCCGAGGCGTGCCAGGTCGGCGGTGGCGGCGGCGGACAGGCGCGGCGGCAGGGCCGGCAGGATGCGCGGCGAGGCCTCGATGACGTGCAGCTTGATGTGACGTTCCGGGTCGATGGTGTCGAGGCCGAAGGCGGAGAGCTGGCGCGTGACGTGGTGCAGCTGGGCCGCCAGCTCCACCCCGGTGGCGCCGGCGCCGACGATGGCCACGTCGAGCTGGCCGGGGCGTACCGGTTCGCCCTGGGTGTGGGCGCGCAGCATGCAGTCGAGCAGGCGGCGCTGGAAGCGCTCGGCCTGGGCGGTGGTGTCGAGGAACAGGCAGTGTTCCTTCACGCCGGGGATGCCGAAGTCGTTGGACAGCGAGCCGACGGCGATGACCAGCATGTCGTAACGGAAGCGCCGCTCGGGGACGATGACATTGCCGTCTTCGTTGTGCGTGGCGGCGAGCAGCACCTCCTGCTTTTCCCGATCCAGCCCCACCATGCGGCCGAGGCGGAAACGGAAGTGGTGCCAGCGCGCCTGCGCCAGGTACTCCAGCTCGTCCTCGTGGGAGTCCAGCGTGCCGGCGGCCACCTCGTGCAGCAGCGGCTTCCACACATGGGTGCGGCTGGTGTCGATGAGGGTGATGTCGGCCTTCTTGCGCCGGCCCAGCTTGTCGCCCAGCGCCGTCACCAGCTCCAGGCCGCCGGCGCCGCCGCCGACCACGATGATTTGCGGGCGTTCACTCATGGCCAGGTCTCTCCTGTGGATAGTGTCGCCGCCGTCCTTGCGGGGGCGGAGTCAACGAGCTACGGTATTACGAATCAAAAATAATTCACACTGACGGCGAGGTGTGTGCCATGCGTCCGTTACTGCTCGGTGTCCTGTTGTGGGGGGCGGCATCGCCGTCGCCGGGGCGCACGACCTGTGGCTGGAGCGCTCCGATGATGGCTACACCCTCTACTACGGCCACCTGCATGCCGGCCACGACGGTCAGCACTATATCGAATATTCCCCGGCCCAGGTGCAATGGGCGCGCTGCCTGGCGGCCGACGGCGGCGAGCGTGCCGCCCCGCCGGCGGAGTCCTATCCCTATCGCCTGCACGGTTGCGCTGGCGCCTTCGTGCAGACCTCGTCGGGCTACTGGAGCAAGACGCCCTATGGTAGCAAGAACCTGGCGCGGGACGAGGCCGGCGCCATGGTGGTGAAGAGCTGGCTGTCCTTCGAGTCCGTGAAGCGGCTCGATGCCTGGGGAACGGCCCTGGCCGGCGCCTTCGGCCGGGGCCTGGAGCTGCTACCCCTGAGCGATCCGCGCGCCCTCAAGCCCGGCGACAAACTGCGTCTGCGGGTGGTGTTCGACGGTCAACCGCTGGCCGGTGCGACGGTGGCCTATGAGGGAGAGCCGCGCGGCGTGAGCGGGGATGACGGCACGGTCAACATCCGCCTGCGCCACGGCGGCTTTCAGGCGGTGGAGGCGAGCTGGTCGCGCCCGCTCGCCTCGCCCAAGGCCGACGAAGAGGTGCATGCCACCGCGCTCAATTTCGAGACCGCACCGCAATGAGAGGCTGGTGGCTGTGGTGGCTGCTGTGCGCGCTGCCGGTCCATGCCCACGATCTGCATCACGCGGTGGAGCGCGGCGAGGCGGTGACCGTGTCGTTCCGTTTCCCCGGAGCGGAAGCACTCAGCTACGAACAGTACGAACTGTTCCGTCCCGGCGAAACCATTCCGTTCCAGGTCGGCCGCAGCGATGGCCTGGGGCGTGTCACCTTCGTTCCCGATCGGGACGGCGAATGGCGCCTGCGCATCTTCACCGAGGACGGCCACGGCGCCGATATCAAGGTGGCGGCGCTTGCTGGCGCCGGCACGCCGGGTGCCGCCGCCGTGCCCCGTTATGTCCTCATCGGCGCCGGTGTCGGCTGGATCTTTGGTTTGTTCGGGCTTTGGGCAGTTTACACGCGTCGCAAGGAGTCGACATGAAACGTCTGTTATGCGCTGCTGCACTCACCTTGTTGCCGTTGACGGTCTCGGCCCACCACGGCGTCGCCTCCCTCGGGGCGGCGGGGCTGTCGGGTCCGGGGGCGCCCATCGAAACCTCCAGCTCGGCCACCCTGCCGCAAGGCCGGTGGCTGGCCTACATGAAGCTCGATCATGCGGTGTGGGAAAAGTACACCGCCGCGCGCGACGACGAGGCCGATTACAGCAGCTTCCTCATGTGGGGCGCCGGCTACGGTTTCACGCCCTGGTTTTCCGCCTACCTGTTCCAGCCCTACAACGTGAAGGTCAACGAGGACAACGCCTTCAACAGCGCCGGCTTCGCCGACCTGTCGCTGATGGGCGTCATCGGCTTCAAGTACGACGACGGCTTCCGCCTGGTGCCGGCCAACGAAAGTCTGGATGACCTGGAGGACTGGCACTTCACCGTGTACGGCGGGGTGACGCTGCCGACGGGCAACGCCGATCTGCGTGACGCCAGCGGCGACATCGACCCTGGCATGTCGCTCGGTTTCGGCCAGCCTAGCTATTCCCTGGGCCTCACCGTTACCAAACCCCTCACCGATCGCCTGACGGCGGTGGGCGAGCTGGGGTATATGTGGTTCCAGGAAAACACCTATGCCGACGGCAATCGCGCCCGCTTCGGCGACGAGCTGCGCGTCAACGGCGCGCTGGCCTATCGCCTGCGGGTCAATGCCGAGAGCCGTTTCCGCCTCGACCTCAACCTGGAGGCCAACTACCTGCAACTGGGGCGTGACAGCGGCAATGGGGTGGACGAACCCGCCACCGGCGGCAAGATGCTCTACCTGGTGCCGGGGGTGCGCGCCTATTGGGACAACACCAGCCTGGGCCTGGCCTACAAGCGGCCGGCCTGGACCGATCTCAATGAATCCGCTCAGCAGCAGGGGGCGGAGGGCAAGGAGAAGTATCGGCTGGTGGTCAGCTTCTCGGCTCTGTTCTGATGCACATCCCCGACGGCTTCGTCGCGCCGGTGGTGTACCTGCCGGCGATCGCCCTGGCGGTGCCCGCCTGGGCGCTGGCCCTGCGGCGCCTGCGTTCCCGCCTGCGCGATGAGGCAATCCCCCGTTTGGCGGTGCTCACTGCGCTGGCCTTCGTCCTCTCCACGCTGATGATCCCGCTGCCGGGCGGCACCTCGGCCCATTTGTCCGGCGTGCCGCTGCTGGCGCTGCTGTTCGGTGTCGGCGCGGCGTTTCTCGCCTACAGCGTGGTGCTGGTGCTGCAACTGTTTCTGTTCGGCGCCGGCGGCGTCACCGTGCTGGCGCTCAACGCCCTGCTGCTCGGCTTGTGCGGCGCGGCGGCGGCGCGCGCGCTGTTCCGCCTGCTCGTGCGCCGGCACGAGGCAACAGCGGTGCTCGTCGCCAGCGGCGGCGCCGTGCTCGTCTCCGCCGCGCTGATCGCCCTGGTACTCGGCGCGCAACCCCTGCTCGCCCACGATGCCGGCGGGCAGCCCCTGTTCTTCCCCTTCGGCTTCAGCGTCACGCTGCCGGCCGTGCTGCTGCCGCACCTGGCCATCGCCGCCGGCGAGGCGGCCCTGACCTGGTTCATCTGGCGCCACGCGCGCCAGCGCGGCTGGGTGACGCCGTGAACGCGCGCCTGTGGCTGCTGGCCTATCTGGCTGCCGCGGTCAGCGTGACCCTGGTGCACGATGTGCGCCTGCTGGCCCTGGGGCTGCTGGCCGCCGCCATCGGTGCCGGCCGCGATACGCCCTACCTGCTGCGGCGCGCCCTGCTCGCCATCGCGCTGATCAACGGCGCGGTGTCCCTCGGCTACCTGCTGTTCGCCGCGGCGCACGGCGCTGTGTCGTGGCACTATCTGCTGCTGCTCAATCTGCGCGTGCTGTTGCTTGCCTTTCTCGGCGCGTGGTTCGTGCGGCGCGTTTCCCTGCACCACGTCGGTGCCGCGGTGCCGCCGCTGCGGTTCCTGATCACGCTGGCCTACGGTCAGATCCGCGTCCTGGCGCGCCTGCTGGAGGATTACCGCCTTGCCGCGCGCAGCCGCTGTGCCGGCGCGCAGTCTTTGCGGGTGCGTTACATGCAGGCGGCGCACCAGGGTGGCGCGCTGCTGGAAAAGGCGTTGCACGATGCCGGCGAGGTGACGGCGGCGATGCGTGCGCGCGGGCTCTTCGATGATTGAAACCTTGGGTTTGACGTATCGCTACGCCGACGGCCGTTGCGCCGTCGACGGCGTCACTCTGGCGATAATGCCTGGTGAGCGGGTGGTGCTGCTCGGCGCCAATGGCTGCGGCAAGACGACGCTGCTGCGTCTGCTCGCCGGACTGCTTCCGCCCACGGCGGGCAGCGTGCGCTACGACGGCGGCGAGCTCAGTGCGGCACGGCTCGCCGAGCGGGAGTTCAGTCGCCGCTTTCGCCGCGAGGTGGCACTGTTGTTCCAGCAGCCCGCGGCGATGCTGTTCAATCCCACCGTGTATGACGAGATCGCCTTCGGACCGCGCCAGTTCGGCCTCGACGATGTCGACGGCCGCGTATTGCGCATGGCCGGGCAACTACGCCTTGCCGAACATCTGACGCGTCCGCCCTACGAATTGTCCGGCGGCGAACAGCAGCGGCTGGCACTGGCGGCGCTGTTGGTGGTGGAGCCGCGCCTGCTGCTGATGGACGAACCCACCGCCAACCTGGATCCGCGCTCCAGCGGCTGGCTGATCGATTTCCTGGCCGATCTTCCCGTGACCTGCGTGATCTCCACCCATAACCTGAGCATCGCCGCCGAATTGGGGCAGCGCGCCGTGGTGCTGTCGGAACGGCATCAAATCATCTACGACGGCGCCGTCGATGAACTGTTGCGCCGGCCGGAAGTGTTGCTGGCCGCCAACCTGCTGCACCGGCACCGCCACCGCCATGGCGGCCTGGAACACCGCCACTTTCATGCCCACGACTGGGAGTGAACCGTTGCGCGCGGCCGGCGCGGCGCGCTAACGTTGCGACGTCCCCCGTTATGGTTGCCACGATGAAAAACGACGCCGACCTGGCCCGCATCACCATCTCCCTGCCGGAAGAACTGCTCGACGATCTGGAGCGGCGCATCCTCAGCAAGGGTTATGCCTCGCGTTCCGAATTCGTGCGCGACCTGATCCGCGAACAACTGGTCGATGAGGCATGGGAGGAGAGTGCCGAGCCGGTGATCGGCGTGCTGACCATCAGCTACGACCACCATCAGCGCGGCCTGTCGCAGAAACTGGTGGATGCCCAGCACAGCCACCACACGGCGGTGTTGTGCAGCACCCATGTCCATCTCGATCATCATCTGTGCCTGGAAACCATCATCCTCAAGGGACCGGCGGAGGAGATCGTGCGCATCAGCCGTGAGATCGGCGGCATCAAGGGCGTGCGGCTGGCCAAACTGACACGCGCCTCGGTACTGGATATGTAAGCGGCAGCGCTACGGCACCGCGCTTGGTGCAAGTGGATCGCGGCGGAAGAACAGGCACAGTTGGTCGTACACCGCCGGATAGGCGGCATGCAGCTGCGCAGGGATTTCGAAGTAGGCCTCGCAGGCCACGGCAAAGAATTCCTCCGGCGCGTCGGCGGCGTAGGGATCGAGCGGTGTTTCCATCCCGCTCTCGTCGCGCCGTACCATGTCCTCATAGGCGGCGCTGAAGGCGGCGTTCCAGTCGGCATGGCTCATGCCGCGCTGCAGCGGCGGGTAGCCGTTGGCGTCGCCGTTCTGCATGTCCAGCTTGTGGGCGATCTCGTGCACCACCAGATTGAAGCCGCTGCCCTGACCACTGGCCTCGATCTCGTGCCAGGCCAGCACCAGCGGCCCCTGTTGCCAGGATTCGCCGTCCAGCTCGCGCCGCTCGCGGTGCATCACGCCGAACTCGTCTTCCCATTCGTGTTCCTGCACGAAGGTGTCCGGGTAGACCACGATCTCGTGCCAGTTGTCGTACCAGTCCAGGTCGAGCCCGAGCAGGGGCAGTGCCGCGAGGGCGGCGATGTGCACGCGCATGGCGGCGTCGGGGTCGAGGCCGCCGGCGCCGCTGATGGTTTTGGCGGCGAGCAGCAGGGTAGCCTGCTCGCGCAGGCGCGTCTGCTCACCGGGCGTGAGGGCGGCAATGACGGGCAGGCGGCGGCTTACTGCCTGCCACAGCGCATCGGGGATGGGGTGGCGCGCCAGTATGCACCGGCGGCGCCAGTCACGCAGGCTCCACATGGCCGGCAGTATAACGGGAGGCGCGGGGGCAGAATCTCCCGGCCGCTCAGGCCGCCTGGCTCTCCCGCGGCCGGCGCTCGTTGCCCTCGTTGACCTTGAGGGCGCGGCCATGGAATTCCTTACCGTCGAGGGCCTTGATGGCGGCGAGGGCGCTTTTGGCCTCCATCTCCACGAAGCCGAAACCGCGCGGCCGGCGCGTCATGCGATCGGTCATGATGCGCACCGAACGCACCACGCCATACTGGCCGAACAGCTGTTCCAGCTCGTCCTTGGAGGCGCGGTAGGCCAGGTTGCCGACGAAGATGGAGCGGGTTTCGCCGTTGTCCGCGGCGCGCGCCGGACCGGCCTCCAGGCGCAGGCCCGCGAGCGGGACGGCGAGCACGGCGCCGATGGCGATGCCCAGGGCGAACAGCGCGGCACCGCCGAGTTCCAGTGCCAGGACAGGGAACAGGACATAGCCGGACACGGCGAGTACCGTGGCGAGGATCAGCGCGGCGCCATAGGCGGAAGCAGACGGAAAATGAAGTTTCATGGTGTCGAATATCCTTTTTGTAGTGGTTATGGCAAAGACCGGCCATGTCCGTAGGGACGTGACGATGCAGGAAAAAATGTGGCGCGCCGTTATTGTGTTATGTCGTCGGCGTGCGCCTGGGCCGGGAGCTCTGCGGCCGGTGTGGACGGCCGGGACTCGCTGCCATTCTCCAACGATGGCGCGCCAGATTCAATGAGTTGCGTTAACGCAATAAGCCTGCGGTTTGTGCGGGAGAAGGGGGTGATCGTTATACTGACGCCCTGCACAGGACAGGACCATGACTGAAAACAGACAACTGCTGATGATTGTCGAGCTGGGCGGCTATCCCGACTTCACGCCGCTGTACCGTTCCCTCGGTTATGCGGTGGAGGTGGTGACCTCGGGGCGCAAGGCGATCAGCTATCTGAAGACGCACCGCCCGGCGGCGGTGGTGGCGGAGTTCAATTACATGCCGGACTTTCGCGATCGCACCGGCTGGCTGGAGTCGGTGCTGGCCACGCTGCAGCAGATGCCGGCGACGCGCGTGGTGGTGTTCTACCAGCCGGAGGAGCAGGAGCCGTTCAACCGGCTATGCCAGCGCTTTACGCACTTCACCGCCTTGCCGCAGCCCATCGATGCGGTGGCCCTGGAGGCGGCGCTGCGCTGAATGAATTGCCGGTTCCCGTTACCCCTTCCTCATCACCGATGACCAACAAGGCGGCCGGCGCGTGGCGGGGCCGAATCCATCGACCTCGCTGGAGAGAAAGACCAGACCTGGCCCCGATGCCGCTATCTCCTTCTGGGCGGATTCTGCTTCAGGTTGTCACGATGGAAATAGCCGAAATGACAAGTGGCGTTTTCATCCGGTAATAGACTGTAAATATTATTAAAACTATCTGGCGTTCTCGGGTTAGCGTTATCGCGCTTTAGGTACGCCAACGGCGCCAAGCGAAATATGGCGGCATAGGGGTCGTTGGGACCGAACTTTGACTTGTCGAAATTATCATGGGACTTCTGCGACCAGTTTGCATTTGTCAGCCAGTAGGGGTTGCCCTTGTAGTAGACCAGTTCGCCGTATTCGAGCAAGGCGGAACGCCTCCAATCAATGGCGGTTCCCTCGTCGTTCATCGCATACAGCTTGTTGTAAAAATTCCCTCCTCGGAGCGAAACATATCCGGCAAGCGAGCCCTCGACCCGTGCGCATCGGGCCGAATCCCGGCAGACCTTTTCGCTGTGGTCAGCGGTATCACCATAGAGCAGCAGCATTTCATTTTCACCATCGCGGGTGATATCGATGTGCGCGATTCGGACGGTCTTGGGTGTCTGGCTCTTCTGCCCATGCGCGGCCAAATCCCTGAGCAGCTCCGAGCGCAACGGCTCCGCCGGCTCCTTCCAGTCCGGGCGTGTCCAGTTGCCATTGGGCGGCAGGCGCTCATCGGGACATACCGCAGGCGGCTGGTCTTTCGGCCGCGATCGCAGATAGCCGAGCATTTCCTCGCAGGCCGTCCAGCCGTTGCCGACGATGATGGTCCACTCGTAGTTGCGCCAGTCGATGTTCGGCGCGGGGCAGGCGGCCCGCCAGGGTTCGAGGTGTTCCGATGGCGTTGTAGCCTTCTGCGCAACGGCTTCACCGCCCGCAGGTTGCAGCTGGGCAAGGCGCGCCGTGTAGGCCAGCTTGATGCAGGCGGCGTCGGCGCACCGATTCCGCTCGGCAAGCCAACGGCGTTGATCCGCTATCAACGCCTGGGATGAACCGGCAGCTTCCTTCGCCCCGGCATAGGCCTTGCTCAACTGCTCGTCCAGGGCGGAGAGCTCCGGCTCGCTACAAATCAGTTTTTCTACCGTGGTCGTCGCCTTACTACAATCAAAACTCGCCGCCCAGACAGGTGCCGCTGCAAACAGTGCTGCCGCGATGATGGTCGTTGAGAATACCGCTTGATATGCAAACCGCTTCGGTCCGGACATCCTTCCATGGCGCATTTGCTTCCTCCTTGTGACTTCCGCCGGTGTGTTCGTACCGGGTTGCCGCTTCGCAGGGGACGGGCCGCAATCGCCCGGCAGGCCAGGCATCCCACGATGCACCCTAGGGAAGGTCTGAATAAGTCCATCCTGGACTTCTCAGACCACGCCAAGCGAAAAGTGTGATTTTCGCTTGGCTTCAATTTTCAACGACTTATCGTCGTTGAAAATTGGCGGCACATCCCTGTGCCGCGGAAGCTCTGAACTTATTCAGAGCTTCCCTAGTCGCGCGGCAGCAGGGCGCGGCGCAGTTCGGCGCTGTTCTTGTGGATGCTGTGGCAGCGGCCGCAGGCGTAGGCACCGAGGGTACCGAGGGCCTCGTCGGTGCCCTTGCGGTTGTTCTGCTGCAGTTCGCCGTCCAGCTTGACCAGGGCCTGCTGGATGGCCGGGCCGAAGATGCGTTCGCGCGGCGCGTCGTCCTTGTGGCAGGCGCCGCAGCTGGTGGCGAGATCCTTCACGCCGGCGATGAAGGCGCTGCCGGCCTCCTGTGCCACGGCGTGGCGGCCGTCCTCCTGGGCGATCTTCACGCGGTTCATCAGCGTGCCCAGCCGCTCCATGTGCTGCGGATACGCCACCTCTTCCATGGTGTCGCTGTTTTCCACCATCACGTCCTTGTAGTCCGGCATGCGGTAGATGAGGGTGACGATGGCGCGGTTTTCGTTGTGGCAGGAGCGGCAGCTGGTGCCGAGGCGGTTGAGGGCGCTGTTGACGCCGCTGGCATCGCCCTGCTGCGCGGCGGCCACCAGCCTGTCGGCCTGCTCATGTTCGATCTCGTCCTTCCACTCCGGCACCATCTCGGCGAGGCGCTTGTAGTCCCTGGCGAAACGTTCGGCCCAGCGTGCCGCGAGTTTGTGATCGCCCAGGGCATTGTATTCGCCCACCGCCTGCATGGAGCGGCGCAGGGAGAACATGGTATGCAGCCACACCTGGCGCTGGTTGGCAGGCGGGTACCATTGTGCCAGCGAATCCGGCGGCAGCGGCAGGGTGCGCACCTGTTCCTGTGCCAGGGCGGCGCCGCTCAGCAGGAATATCAGCAACAGAATGATGTGCAGTCTGGACATGGTGGCCTCCCTTGCGGTCCGCTTGCAGGAACCGAATCCCCTCGGTGAATACGTTGGAGATGCCGCTGCGCAGCGGGTTCCTGCAATACAGGGTTTTAACTTGTCACTTGTATCTTGCAACTTGTATCTGCCTCACCTGGGCAGATACACAATCATCGCCGCGCAGAACAGGGCGACGAGGATGACGAAGATGAGAAAGCGGCGCTGGCGGCGCGGGTTTTCGCCCTGCTGCTGGAAGTGGGAGGGGGCGCCGCAGTGGGGGCAGTCGGCACTCTCGGCGGGCACGTCGCCGCCGCAGTAGAGACACTTGACCGGCTGTTGCCCGCTCACTACTCCGCGTCCTCGTGGAAGTGCAGGCCGATGCCCTGCTCCTCGATGCGCACCACGCGCGCCTTGACCAGCGGCGCCTCGCCGTCACCCAGCGCCTGCTTCAGGCGCACGCATACCTCACTGCCGATCTGCAGTGGCATGGACTGGTCGGCGCAGAGATAGAGGCCGGAGTCGCTCAGGTTGCCGCTCTGCAGGGTGACGGCGCCGATCTCAGGGGCGATCAGCTCCACTTCGATCTGGATGTTGATGCGCGGGTGGCGGCGCTGATCGCGGCTCACTGTTCGCCTCCCGCGGCCAGCAACTGCTGTACCGTTTCCGGCTCCATGTCGAGGCCGGCGTCCCAGCCCGGGTTGAGGGTCAGGCCGAGGCCGCTGCCCATCTTTTCCAGCACCCAGGTGAACTCGGCCAGCAGGCCGCCCTCATAGCCGGGATAATCCTTGACGAAGTCCTTGGCGCGTTCCGGGCTGGTGAACAGCACGATGACGTCGAAGCCGGCGCCGCTGTCCAGGGTCAGCGGCGTGGCGCTCCTGGAGCTTTGCAGGCCGCCGATGCCGTGCTTGTCGTGGATGGGCATGAACACCTGTGCGCCGAGCAGGGCGTGCATGAATTCCTCTTCGCCGAGCTGGCCCTCCTGGGCGGCGAGCAGCTGGCGTTCGAGATCGTTTTGCGGGCTGAATACCTGTTCCATACCTGTGCCGGTCATTTGCAGTGGATGGCGCAAGGGTGGGCCATCGGCGCGCCGATGGCAAGTCCTGCCGGCGTTCAGCCAGCCTGGGCGAGCAGGGTCTGCTTGGCGCCTTCGTAGGTCGGCAGGTCGATGGCCTGCTGCTCCAGCAGCTTGCGCAGGGAGCGCAGTTCGCCGGCGCGCAGGTCGGCGGGACTGAGTCCCTTGTCGCGCACCAGGCTTTCGATGTCGGCGCAAAGGCCGGCGACGAAGGCCTGATAGCTGTCCGGCTCCGGCTGGTTGACGAGCAGCTCGACCAGCGGCACGGCGGCGTAGCGGCTGTCGAAGATCAGCAGCTGGCGCCGGCTGTGCAGGAACTGGTTGATGCAGATGATGGTGGCCGCCAGCAGCAGCCCGGCGAGCGGCAGCAGCAGCAGCGGGCTGGCCTGGCCGAGGTACAGTACCAGGAGGCTAAGCAGCAGGACGCCGGCAGCCGCCGCCGCCAGCCACAGCCAGTGGCGGTCATTGTGCTGGACGGTACGCGCAGTGGGGCCGAGGATGGCGACATCCATGGCATAGTCGCGCAGGGTGTTGGGGCCGACGGTCTGACGCACGCGCAGGAAGCGGTGGTCGAACACCTCGAACAGACGGATGCCATTGGGGCCGTCGGTCTGGTGCAGGCGTGCGGTGAGCGTTCTGGCCATGATTCTCGCGTCCGGGTGAGTCGCTTAGGTTAAGGTCTGGCCGGGGGCATTCTGTGCAGGCAATCACAGTTCACGATACAACAGCGGCACCGTCATTTCGCTGCTGTTGATACCGCCATGCACGCCGAGCTGGCGGAACGGCTTTTCATTGGCCAGGCGATCGCGCAGCACGTAGTTTTCCTTCATCAGCAGCACATGGTCGCCGATGCGCTCGTGCAGGCGCGGGTGCGGAATGCCGTGGCCGAACCAGCCTTCGGTCAGGAGCTCTGCACTGGCCACCGCTTCGCATTGCCGGCCCAGCTCCCCGCGCACATAGCTCAGGAACTCCGCCTCGCGGCCCGGGCGCAGGTAGCAGTATACGGTGCGCGGTTCGCCGCACAGCGGCATTGCCAGCGTGTCGGCCAGGCGCGGATGGTCGGCCAGATGCAGCGTGTGCCGATCGTCGGTGTCGACGAAGCCATGGTCGGCGCAGCCGAGCAGCAGGGCACCGCTGCCGCGCAACCTGGCACAGGCGGCGGCGAAGGCGCGGTCCAGGGCGAGGAAGTGCTCGCGCACCTGGCGGGAGGCACTGCCGTGTTCATGGGCCAGGCTGTCCAGTTCGGTCCAGTAGGCGTAGACATACTGCGGCCGGCCATCGGCCAGCCGCGTTGTCAGCTGCGTGAAAAAATCATCCATGCCGCTGTAGCCGAGCCGGCGGGCGCGGCCGCCGGTGGCGCGGCTGTAGGCCGAGTCGGCGATCCAGTTCGGGCTGAGGACGGTGGCCGGGATATCCATGCGGTCGTACAGCGGCGGCGCGCCGATGAACTGGGCCGGGGTCCAGCCGGTGGTATTGTACGCGGCGCCGCCGTGGCGTGGGACAAAGGGCAGGATGGTGGCGACGCTGCCCAGCTCGCGCAGCCACATGTGCCAGCCGGTGATGGCGTGCTGTTGCGGCGCCACGCCGGTGGCGAAGGTGGTGATGGCGCTGGCGGTGGTGGAGGGCAGCACCGAGGTGAGTGTGCCGATGCGCGCGCGGGCGAGATGGCTGTCCGGGAACTGTTGCAGCAGCGCATCGCCCAGGCCGTCGATGAGCAGCAACGCTACCGGACGGTCACGCAGCCGGTCCGGCGATAGCTCGGCCAGCGGCGCGTAGCCGGTGTCGCCGCCGCCCCACGCCGCGGCCAGGCTGGCCATGAGATTGACGATGCTGCGGTCGTAGTCGGGCTTGTGCATTCAGAAACTGTAGCGCAGGCGCAGCTCGATCTTGCGGTCATTGGGCTTGGCGCCGAACTCGCTCAGGCGATCGCCGTGCAGGACGGTGGCACGCAGGCGCAGCTCCAGATCGTCGATACCGGTGTAGAGCAGCTCCGGGGTCAGCGACCAGCTGTCGTCATCGAGGTTGCCGATGGCGGTGAGGGCCGGCGTGAAATAGAGGATGTCGAAGGGGTCCTTCTGCGCGACGCGCAGATAGACGTAGTCCTGCATGGCGGTGGGACGCGTGTAACCGGTCTGACCGATAGACCGCAGTTGCGGCAGCATGGCCTCCGACGCGGTGTCCACGCGGCCGAGGAAGTCCTGCATCTGCGCCTCGCTGTAGCCGCGGTCATCGTGGTAGTACTCGACGATCCAGGTGGTTTCGCGTTCGCTCAGATAGCGCAGGCCGAGCAGCCAGGTCTGCGCGTCGTAGCTGCGGGTGATCATGGCGCCGGCGTCGAGCACCTTCTGCTCATGGTCATGGATGTAGGCGTACTCGCCGTGGATCTCGAAGTTGGGCGCCAGGTTGGTGGAAAAATCGAGGCCGATGCGTCCCGGCCGGCTGCCGTTGCTGAGCCACAGCAGGTCGATGTCGATGTCGCGGTAGAGCAGATAGAGTTTGGCCGCGGCATTGAGTCCCGTCTCCTGGCCGAAGTCGTCGTTGACAGATGCAGTGACCGGCAGCAGTACCGGCGTGAAGGCGAGGGTGTGCAGGTCGCCACCACGGGTGTGGATGAAGTCCGCAGCGGCGATGACGTAGCCCTCGCGCGACAGCTCCGGATCGTTGGGATCCTTGGGGCGCTCGATGAAGCCCACCGGATTCCAGGCATAGCCCTTGCCCCACTTCACCGCCCGCTTGCCCACCTCCACCGTGGTGCCGGCATCGGGCTGATGGGCCAGATACAGTTCGTACAGGCGCCCGGCGCCATGATCGGCCAGTTCATCGTGCTGCTGCTCGCCGTGCCAGGTGCCGGCAATGCGCGAATCGCCATTGCGGTAGCTGCCGCTCAGCTCCAGCGCGGCGATGCTGCGGTTCAGCGCATCGCGTCCGCTGTCGGCGAAATTGAGGCGATACAGCGGGCTGTCCTCATCCAGGCTCTGGTATTCCTGGCGCAGCTCCGCATAACCGTGCAGCTCGAACGGGCTGGGCGCGGTATAGGCGGAAAGATCGAAGCTGAACTCATCGGCGGCGTGGGCAAGGAGGGTGACGCACAGGGACAGAACGACAGCCACAAGATGTTTCATGATGCACGAAACTGAGCAGTTCCAAGGCCCGTGGCTACTTGCCGCGCAGGTCGTCCACGCGCCCCATGTAGTTGAGGCTGAACACCTCGTCGGGCAGGTCGCGGGCCTTGATGCTGGCGTAGATCATGATCGACTTGTAGTCCTTGTACAGCGGGCTGTCGGTCTCCAGCACCGAGGGGCGCGGGCGGCCGTCGCCGAAATCCTTCATCTGGCTGTAGCGCAGGGTCTTGATCAGCATGCCGCTGGCGGCATAGGCCTCGATGATCACCGGTACCTTGTGCTTGCGGTCCACCTGCATCACCAGACGGTCGTAGGCCACCGTCGTATTCTTCGCCTTCAGTTGCAGTGTGTAGCCGTTGCTGGTTTCTTCCAGGCTCTCGGCATCGTACTCCGCGGCAAAATCGACGCGCAGGATATCGGCGTTGTTGAACACGCCGCCGATCACCGATTGCAGCGAGGTGATGCGCAGCGGCTTGCCGACATTGGGGATGTACAGCCACATGTTGTCGCCCAGGCGCAGGGTGCTGCGCCCCTTCTCGCTGGGTGGATCGAGGAACAGCGCCAGCACCTTGTCGCCGCCTTTCTTCACGCTGTACAGCACGAACTCCTTGCGCCGGCCGTCGGGCTCGATGTTGATGAGCTTGCGGTACATCTCGTAGCTTTCCGGCTGCAGGTTGCGGTCCACCTGGCGCAGCAGGTCGGCGGCGTCAATGGCATACACCCGCGGTGCGACCACGAGCAACAACAGGGTGACGGCGAGATGTTTCATGGGGTGTCCTTTTATACGGAACGCAAAGCGGTGATCGGGTCCATGCGCGCGGCCTTCCAGGCCGGTTGCAGGCTGGCGAGCACGGCGATGAATGTGACCAGCACACCGATGAACAGCACGTCGCCGGCGGCGAGGCTGGGCACCAGTTGCAGGCTGTCCTGACGGCCGAAGGCGAAGGACACCGGATACACGCGCAGCAGGGCGACCGCGGCGAGGCTGATGAATGTGCCGATCACGGTGCCGGTGACGCCGAGCAGCAGCCCCTCGGCCACGAACAGGCCGAGGATGCGCCGCGGCGGCGTGCCGATGGCGGCGAGGGTGCCGATCTCGCGCATGCGTTCGTACACCGCCATGATCATCACGTTGAGGATGCTGATCAGCACGATGGCCACCAGCATCACCTTGATGAACAGGGTGAGCAGGTCGATCATGTTGGCGATGGCGGTGAACGGCGTCAGCTTCTTCCAGTCGTGGACTTCCAGCGCCGGCTGGCCCTGCTGGTTTTTCATTTGGCCCAGGGTGGCGTCCAGTTCGGCCATCACCTGCGGCAGTTGCGCCGGGTCGTGCAGGCGCACCGCGAACTCACTCAGCGAGGCGTCTTCCAGCCGCAGCAGGCGGCGCGCGTCGTCGATGTGCAGGTAGGCATCGCGCCCGCCGGGTCCGGTGGCGCTTTCCAGCACGCCCTGCACCACGAAGGTCTGGCCGTTGACCGAACCGTCCTGGTTGGTGGCGACCAGCACCACGGTATCGCCCACCTTCACCTTCATGCCCTTGGCGATGATGTCGGGGATGAGCAGCTTGCCCTGTTCCACCAGGCCGCCATTGGCGCTGCCATCGATGAGGCGGCCCGGCAGCAGCGGGCAGGTGGCGGCCTCGCGTTGTGGGTCGACACCGTTGAGGCGGATGCCGGTGGTTTCGGTGAAGTTGCTGAACATGGCGCTGAACTTGATGCGCGGCGACCAGGCAGCGAGCTGCGGCATCTGTTGCAGTTGTGCCTCGACCTTGGCGACCGCGCCGGGCTTCATCAGCAGGTTGAGCGGCAGGTTGTCGATGGAGGCTACATAGCCCTTGCGGTGGATCTGCAGGTGGCCGAGCATCGAGTCGGTGATCTGGCCGATCATCAGCGCCTTGAACGAGCCGGACAGGGCGACGAACATCAGCACCGCGACGATGCCCAGGGTGATCAGGCTGGCGGTGAGGGCGGTGCGGCGGTGATAGCGCAGCAGGTTGCGGGTGGCGAGTTTCAGCACGTTAACCATGATGTGCCCCTCCCGGCACGATGCGGCCGTCTTCCAGCGCGTAGATCACCTCGGCGGCCTCCATGATCTTGGGGTCGTGGGTGGAGAACAGGAAGGTGGTGCCGGATTCGTCGCGCATCTTCTTCATCAGCTCGATGACGCGGTAGGCGGTGGCGTGGTCGAGGTTGGCGGTGGGCTCGTCGGCCAGCACCAGCTTGGCGCGGGTCACCAGGGCGCGCGCCACGGCGACGCGCTGCTTCTGGCCGCCGGAGAGCTGGTCGGGGCGCTTGTCCGCCTGGTCGCTCATACCCACCGCCTCCAGCAATTCCAGTACCCGCGCACGGCGCTGCGCGGCCGGCCAGTTCTGCACCATCACCAGCGGATATTCGACGTTTTCATATACGGAGAGCACCGGCACCAGGTTGAAGTCCTGAAACACGAAGCCGATGTGCGCGCCGCGGAAGGCGGCGGCCTGCCTGCGGTCCAGTGCGCCGACGTCGGTATCCAGTACCTTGAGCGAGCCGCCCGTGGGGCGGTCGAGGCAGCCGATCATGTTGAGCAGGGTGCTCTTGCCGCTGCCCGAGGGGCCGACGAAGGAGACGAAGGAGGCCGGCTCGATGGTGAAGTCGGCGCCGCGGATGGCGGGCACGGTGACCTCGCCGACGCGGTAGCTTTTTTCCAGGCCGGCGGCTTGGACCAGACTCATGGGAACTCTCCTGTGATTATTCGATGCAGCCGGTGTGTTGTGGCGCCGGCTGTTCACCAAATACTACCAGCCCGTGGCGCGGCTTGCTTCTGTGGAATCAGTCGGCGCGGAACATCGCGTGGCAGGCCAGGCACTGCTGCATCGTCTGGCCGGTCAGCACGGCGAGGTCGGCCATGTCGTCGGTTTCGGCGCGGATGGCGATTTCCTCGAACAGCATGTGGGTGGGGCCGCCGATCTCCTGGAACTCCCGGGGCAGCCGCCGGCGCAGGGAGTCCGGCGTGGCGCGCGCCATGCGGTTGCCGGAGTAGCGCGCCGCCGCCGCGATGCGCTCGCGATCCTCGGTGCCGATGCCGGCGATGATGCCCTGGATGCTGGTCAGCATCTGGCGCATTTCGGCAAGGAACTCGACGCGCTCGGCTGGCGTCATGCCGAGACGATGGCGCGGATCGCCATCGGGCTCCGCGGCCGACGCCACGGGTAGCGCGGCGGAGGTGAGCAGCGCCAGGGCCAACAGTCGTGATTTCGTCTTCATGGTTGCATGCGCTCCTGCACCGCAGCCTCGACATCGGCGGGCTGCCAGTTGCCGCGCACGCCGGGCGGGCTGGCGGGTGAGTCGGGGAAGTTGACCAGGGCCACCGTGCCGCCGTCGGCGCGCTGGAAGCGGTATTGCCCATCGATGAGGATCAGGATCGGGATATGGCCGCGGAGCCCCATCGCCGCCAGGCGCTGGTGTCCCGCCGGGGTTTCCATGTCGATCTCGTGCACGCTGACCTTGCTGCCTTGTGCCGCCAGCCAGCTGCGCACAGGCGCGAGGGCCGCGCGCACCGGCGGGTGCGCCATGGCGATGATCTCGACGCTGGGCGGCGCCGCGTGGGCGGCGGCGGGCAGTGCGGCCAGGATGGCGAGGGAGAAGAGAAAGCGGCGGCGGCTGGGCATGGACGATGACTCCGGGTTCAGGGCCTTACTGGCAGTTGTTGTGCAGTTTCCACATCTCTTCGTGGCCGATGGCCTTGGCCCAGTCCGGCACGACGCAACGCGGATCGGCGCTGGCCGCGGTCGGCCGATCGGCCGGCAGGCTGTAGGCGACCAGGGTGATGACGGCGGCGAAGGCGGCGAGCACGACGAGGGGCGCGGTGCCGATGCGCAGGCGCGGTTGCGTGTCGCAGACGCCGCCGGGGCAGTGGCGGGCCCGCTGGCGATGGAAGGCGTTGTAGACGATGCAGGCGAGGCAGACGCCGAAGGCGGTCTCGCAGAACAGCAGCAGCAGGCACAGCGAACAGATGGCCAGATTGAGCGGGCCGACCACCCGCTCGACGATGACCAGATACAGCATCACCGTCGCCAGGACCAGGCCGATGCTCCAGGCGAAGCGCTTCTGCGGCGCGCCCACCCACTCCGGCGCCTGGTGCGCCACCGCCAGCCGTCCCAGCACCATGCTCGGTGCGTAGCGCGGATTGACCAGCACGCGCAGGGTGAAATCGATGAGAAAGGCGACCACGAACACGCGGATGGGCTGGAAGTTGCCGGCCAGCCAGGCGTTCATGAACGACACCAGCGCGCCGAAGAACAGGATGCCGGCGGCGGCGCGCACCTCGCGCTCGTTGAGCACCGGCAGGTCATAGCCGGCGACGGCTTCGCCGAAAGCGAAAATCTTGCCCATGCCGTTCTCCTCCATATTAGGGAAGGTCTGAATAAGTCCATCCTGGACTTCTCAGACCACGCCAAGCGAAAAGTGTGATTTTCGATTGGCTTCAATTTTCAACGAGTTACCGTCGTTGAAAATTGGCGGCACATCCCTGTGCCGCGGAAGCTCTGAACTTACTCAGAGCTTCCTTCGGTGTCTTGCTGACATTTTATCGGCCGCATGCTATGGCGTGCCGGGTGGACAGCGTTATGATTTGAATCATATCTGTCCGACCGACAAACAGGGAGAGCCGTGAACATCGATTGGGACAGCCTTGGGCGCGGGCAGCCGGCCTTGGCGGCCATCCCCACCACCCTGCGGGAGGCGGCGCAGCTGCGCCGCTTTGCCGCCGGGGAAACCCTGCACCGGCGCGGTGATCGTCCCACGGCCATGCTCTGGGTGCTGGACGGCGAGTTGCGTCTGGTGCGCACGGCCATTGACGGCAGCGTACTCATCTTGCAGCGGGTGCGTTCCGGTTTCATCGCCGAGGCGAGCATGGAGGCGGGGGCCTATCATTGCGACGTGATGGCCGCCGCCGCCGGGCACCTGCTGCGCTTTCCGTTGCCGGTGTTTCGTGCCGTGCTGGAACAGGACGCCGCCTTCCGCCAGGCGTGGATGCGGCGCCTGGCGCAGGAAGTGCGCAAGCTGCGTGCGCAAAACGAGCGGCTCGGTCTGCACAGCGCCGCGGAGCGCATCCTGCATTACCTGGAAACCGAGGGCCGCGACGGCGCGCTGATACTGCCGCAATCGCGCAAGGCCTGGGCGGCGGAGCTGGGGCTGTCCCATGAGGTGCTGTATCGCACCCTGCGTCGCCTGCGCGAGGACGGCGTGATACAGATCGACGGTAACCGCATCGCACGGGTGTCATAAGGGGAGGTCATGGCTGCATACGACAGTTGGCACGAGGAGATGCAGTCGGCCTGGCTGTACCGGGTGCTGGCCGGGGTGGAAACCGACGGTGGCAAGCGCGCGCTGTTCAACGCGCTGGCGGCGGCGGCGGAAGATCAGGCGTGCATCTGGGAGCGGCAGATGGCAGCGGATGGTGAGGACGTGCCAACGGGCTTCGCGCCGACACAGCGCGCACGACTGGTGGCAGCTCTCTTGCGCCGGCTGGGACCGCGTGCCATCCGCCCGGTGCTGGCGGCGATGAAGGTGCGCGGCATCTCGGTGTATGGCGCCGCCATGCCCGGCCATCCCATGCCCACCACGGTGGAACAGGTGGGCGGGCGCCACCGCGGCGTGGGCAGCGGCGGCAACCTGCGCGCGGCGGTGTTCGGTGTCAATGACGGTCTGGTATCCAACACCGCCCTGATCATGGGCGTGGCCGGTGCCACCGCGGATACCGCCTTCATCCTGACTTCCGGCGTCGCCGGCCTGCTCGCGGGCGCGCTGTCCATGGCCGCCGGCGAATACATTTCCATGCGCTCCCAGCGCGAGATGTTCGAGTATCAGATCGGTCTGGAACGGGAGGAGCTGGCGGAATATCCGGCGGAGGAGACCGAGGAGCTGGCGCTGATCTACCATGCGCGCGGCGTGCCTTTGGAGCGGGCGCGCGAGCTGGCGGCGGCGCTGATGCAGGATCCGACGCATGCCCTGGATACCCTGGCGCGGGAGGAGCTGGGCCTCAATCCCGACGACCTCGGCTCTCCCTGGGGCGCCGCCGCCTCGTCCTTTGCCGCCTTCACGGCGGGCGCGGTCCTGCCCCTGCTGCCCTTTCTGCTGCCGCTGGGGATGCCGCCGGTGCCCACCGCCGCCAGCCTGGCCGTGCTGGGCCTGTTCGCGGTCGGTGCCACCCTGAGTCTGTTCACCGGACGTGGCGCCCTGCGCTCCGGCCTGCGCATGGTGCTCATCGGTGGCGGTGCCGGCGTGGTGACCTACCTCATCGGCATGCTGCTGGGTGTCAGCCTGGCCTGAGTGCAACCAAAAATTACCCCGGTGGTCTTACGACCGACCCCAAACTGACCCGAGGATGAAACCATGGCCAAGAAACCCGCACCACAGGCGCCACTGGGGCGCGCGCGCAACCTGCTGCATGATCACCCGTTGCTGAAAAAGGGCGCCGCCCACGGCAAGAGCCGCAAGGCCGAGCGCCGCGGCGCCAAGGTGCAGCAGCGGCGTGAGTGGGATTACCCGAGCCTGTCGGCAGCCGCCTGACCGGTTCCGGTAATCCCTCTCCCAACGCCGTTTCCCCTGTTCAACTGGTGAGCAACCCCCATCTGGGGTAGAATGCGCGGCTATTTTCCGCCGTTCCCCCCAATACCCCCCTATTTCCGGTAACGCCCTCGTGATTGAAAAGCTTCGCAACATCGCCATCATCGCCCACGTCGACCATGGCAAGACCACCCTCGTCGACAAGCTGCTGCAGCAGTCCGGCACCCTGGACGCGCGCGCCAACCTGGGCGAACGCGTGATGGATTCCAACGACCTGGAAAAGGAACGCGGCATCACCATCCTGGCCAAGAACACCGCCATCGACTGGAACGGCTACCACATCAACATCGTCGACACCCCGGGCCACGCCGACTTCGGCGGCGAGGTGGAGCGCGTGCTGTCCATGGTCGACTCGGTACTGCTGCTGGTGGATGCGATGGACGGCCCCATGCCGCAGACCCGCTTCGTCACCCAGAAGGCCTTCGCCCGCGGTCTCAAGCCCATCGTGGTCATCAACAAGGTCGATCGCCCCGGCGCCCGCCCCGACTGGGTGCTGGACCAGACCTTCGATCTGTTCGACCGCCTCGGCGCCACCGACGAGCAGCTCGACTTCCCGGTGGTCTATGCCTCCGGCCTGAACGGCTACGCCGGCCTGGATGCCGATGTGCGCGGCGGCGACATGACCCCGCTGTTCGAGGCCATCGTCAAGCATGTCACGCCACCGCAGGTGGATGTGGACGGCCCGTTCCAGATGCAGGTGTCCCAGCTCGACTATAACAGCTATGTCGGCGTCATCGGCATCGGCCGCATCCAGCGCGGCACCGTCAAACCCAATACCCAGGTGACGCTGATCGACCGCGAGGGCAACAAGCGCAATGGCCGCATGCTGCAGATCCTCGGCTTCCATGGCCTGGAGCGCATCGAGGTGCCGCAGGCCCAGGCCGGCGACATCATCGCCTTCACCGGCCTCGAGGAGCTGAACATCTCCGACACCCTGTGTGACCCCAAGGCGGTGGAGGCACTGCCGCCGCTGACCGTGGACGAGCCGACGGTGAGCATGACCTTCCAGGTGAACAACTCGCCCTTTGCCGGCAAGGAAGGCAAGTTCGTCACCAGCCGCCAGATCCGCGACCGCCTGCAGCGCGAGCTGGTGCACAACGTGGCGCTGCGCGTGGCCGATACCAACGACCCGGACAAGTTCCGCGTCTCCGGCCGCGGCGAACTGCACCTCGGCATCCTGATCGAAAACATGCGTCGCGAAGGCTACGAGCTGGGCGTGTCGCGTCCCGAAGTCATCGTGCGCGAGGTGGACGGCGTGAAGCAGGAACCGTATGAGCAGCTCACCGTGGACGTGGAAGAAATCCACCAGGGTGCGGTTATGCAGAAGCTGGGCGAGCGCGGCGGCGAACTGAAGAACATGATGCCCGACGGCAAGGGCCGCGTGCGTCTCGATTACATCATCCCGAGCCGCGGCCTGATCGGCTTCCGTACCGAGTTCCTCACCGCCACCCAGGGCTCGGGTCTGCTCTACAGCGTGTTCGATCATTACGGCCCGGTGAAGAAGGGTGACTACGGCCAGCGGGTCAACGGCGTGCTCATCGCCAACGGCGCCGGCAAGGCCCTGGCCTATGCCCTGTTCAGCCTGCAGGAGCGCGGCCGTCTGTTCATCGGCCATGGCGAGGAGGTGTACGAGGGCATGATCATCGGCATCCACTCGCGCGACAACGACCTGGTGGTGAATCCGCTCAAGGGCAAGCAGCTCACCAACATCCGTGCCGCCGGTTCCGACGAGAACATCCTGCTCACCCCGCCGATCCGCATGTCGCTGGAGCAGGCGCTGGAGTTCATCGACGACGACGAACTGGTGGAGGTGACGCCGAAGTCCATCCGCCTGCGCAAGAAGCTGCTGGGCGAGAACGAGCGCAAGCGCGCCGGCCGCGCCAGCGCCGAAGGCTGACGGCTGCAGTTGCCGGAGATGCGCGGATGCCGTGGCGTTCGCGCGTCTCTGTGGGATAGCGGGGAAGTGTCGTTCAGGTGAAAAAAAACCCCGGCAAGCCGGGGTTTAGTGTCCTTGATCCATCCCTGTCCGGAGGGCGATGTTCGCGACCGTCCTGGTCTCATTCGTTTCCGGAAGCCTGTCATCCTGTCAGGCGGCGATAATCCCTATCAAGCATCCTTGCGAAGACCCCGCCTCCCTGCGAAGTCGAGGCTATACTGCCAAAAGTCGTGTGGGATGTAAGTCAGCCCCTCACTACAGTCCTTGTAAGCTGATTCCTACAAATCTGCCCACGGCACACCCTGCCGGAGCGGTTAGAATGGGGGTCTACCCGACGATTCCGGTGGCCGCCATGCACATTCTCTATCCCGAACTGCAACCTTATGTCATCCACAGCCTGGCCGTGGAGCCGCCCCATATCCTGTATGTCGAGGAGTGCGGCAACCCGGCGGGCCTGCCGGTGCTGTTCGTCCACGGCGGGCCGGGTGCCGGTTGTGAGGATTATCACCGCCGCTTTTTCGATCCGGAACGCTACCGCATCGTCCTGTTCGATCAACGCGGCTGTGGCCGCTCCACGCCGCATGCCTCTTTGGAGAACAACACCACCCAGGCCCTGGTGGCCGACATGGAGCGCATCCGCGAACACCTCGGCATCGCGCGCTGGGTGCTGTTCGGTGGCTCCTGGGGTTCCACCCTGAGCCTGGTGTATGCCGAAACCCATCCCGAACGGGTGCTGGGACTGATCCTGCGCGGCATCTTTCTGTGCCGGCCCCATGAAATCCACTGGTTCTACCAGGAGGGCGCCAGCCGCCTGTTCCCCGATCTGTGGGAGTCGTTCTTGGCCCCGATCCCTGCCAGCGAACGCGGCGATCTGCTCGCCGCCTATTACCGCCGCCTGACCAGCGACAACGAGCTGGAGCGCATGGCGGCGGCCAAGGCCTGGTCGCTGTGGGAAGGACGCACGGCGACCCTGCGCCCGAGTCAGGCGGTGATCGACCATTTCGGCAACCCCTTTGTCGCCCTCAGCCTGGCGCGCATCGAGGCCCACTATTTCACGCACGACAGCTTTCTACGCCCCAACCAGATCCTGGCCGATGCCCCGCGCCTGCACGGCATCCCCGGCGCCATCGTCCATGGCCGCTACGACGTGATCTGCCCCATCGAAAACGCTTGGGAACTGCACAAGGCCTGGCCCGAGGCCGAGCTCACCATCGTCCCCGATGCCGGCCACTCGGCCAGCGAGCGCGGCACCACTGAAGCCCTGTTGCAGGCCACCGACGCCATGGCGAGGCGCTACGCATGATTGGATTGCTGCAACGGGTAAGCGAAGCACGGGTGAGCGTTGCCGGTGAAACCGTGGGAACCATCGGCCGCGGCCTGCTGGTGCTGGTGGGGGTCGAGCGGGGCGACGGTGAGGCGCAGGCCGAGCGCCTGCTGGAGCGAATACTCACTTACCGTGTGTTTCCAGACGCGGAGGGAAGGATGAATCTGAGTCTGCGCGATATCGGCGGCGGCCTGCTGCTGGTGCCGCAGTTCACCCTGGCGGCGGACACCGGCAAGGGCACCCGCCCCAGTTTCACCCCCGCCGCCGAGCCGCAGCAGGGGCTGCACCTGTTCGACCATCTGCTGCAGCGCGCCTGGGAGGCCCATCCCGATGTGCAGAGCGGCCGTTTCGGCGCCGACATGCAGGTCAGCCTCACCAATGACGGGCCGGTGACCTTCTGGCTGCAGGTGAGTCCCCACTGACACCGCAGCGCGTGGCATTCGGCGGTAGAGCATGCTAACTTGGGCGCCCCCTGGAGGACATGACAAAAGGCATTATCCATGAACCGCTACGCCATCTCCGAAGACACCGCCAAGGCGGCCAAGTGGCCCCACGAGATCTTCCTCATCAACCTGATCTTCAATCATATCCTGCTGTTTGTCGCCTTCCTCAGCGCCAGTTCGTTGCAGAAGCTGGCGCTCATCGTCCCGGTCATCTCCTTTGTCATCCTGGCCTATATCCTGTGGCGGGCGCGCAAATCGCTGCGGGTGGACCCCTGGTTCGTGAAATGCCACTGGCAACTGGCGGCACGGCGCAGCCGGGCCTTCGTCATCATGCTCGGCATCATGGTGGTGGTGATGATCGCCATCTACCTGATCTCCGGTGGCAACATGCGGCCGCAGCACTGGGCCTTCTTCGGCGTCGGCATCATGCCGACCCTGGTCACCGTGCTGGTGCTGATCGTGATGGAGTCCGATGCCCTGCACCTGGCGCGCTTCGGCAAGATGCCGGACTGGCTGGTACAGCGTTATCCCGATGGCGCCCTGGCGCCGGTGGCCGACTGAGTACGATGCGGGAGCGTCATCTCTTCCTTGGCGTGCTGGGTTTCGCCCTCCTGGCCATCGCCGTGGCGATGCTGATCCCGGGCCGACAGGACCATCGTCCCGAGTTGCTACCCTGGGCCATCACCACGCATGAAGACGGCAGCAGCACCGTGTTTGGTCTGCGGCTTGGACACAATACCCTGGGGGACGCCGAACAGCTGTTCCAGACGGAGCTGGAGCTGATCCTGTTCCAGTCGCCGCAAGGACGTCGAGCCGCGGAAGGTTATTTCGATGGCGTCACCCTGAGTGGGCTGGCGGCCAAGCTGGTGGTGGAGGCGGCGCTGAGCGAGGCGGAGCTGCGGGCCATGTTCGAGCGCGGTGTGCGCATCGCCACCATGGGCAACGGCAGCCGCAAGGTGACGCTGCATCCCGACGATATTGCCCGGTTGCGCGCCACGCCCATCGCCAGTCTGACCTATCTGCCACGGACGCACCTGGACGAGGTCCTGGTGGAAAAGCGTTTCGGCGTGCCGGCACAGAAGCTGGGCGAACCGGGAGGCGAGGTGGTGCACTGGCTGTATCCGGAGCGTGGACTCGATGTGGCCGTCAGTGCCGGCGGCAAGGAAGTACTGCAATACGTGGCGCCGCGGGATTTTAGCCGTCTGGTGGCGCCGCTGCTGGAGCGCCAGGCCACGCCGTAAGAGCGGGCGCGCAACGCGCGCCCGAGTATCCTTCAGTCCTCGTCGGTGTCCGGCATCACCTTGTCGCTGCGTGTCGCCTTCTCTTTCCGCCCGCGCATCTCCACCGGTAGATTGGGGTCGTCGTCGTCGTGCAGGATACGGTGGGCATCGCCCTCCAGATCCTCGTATTGGCCCCGTCGTATCGCCCACACCAGCACCACTACCATGGCGAGACCCAGGAAGATCATGGCGGGGATCAGGCTGTAGATCACTTCCATCGTATGTGCCCCTGTCTGTCTGCTGCGCCAGTGTACCCGTTTCAGTCGCCCAGTTCGCGCCGGTGGGCGAACAGGGTGCGGATGCGTGCGGCGTTGCCGATGACCAGCAGCGAACTGATCGGCATGGAGATGGCGGCCACCAGCGGTGTCACGAAGGCCGCCATCGCCAGCGGCACCATGATCACGTTGTAGGTCAGCGAGATACCGATGTTCTGGCGGATGGTGCGCAGGGTGCGGCGCGACAGCCGGGTGGCCAGGTTGACCTTCTCCAGCTCGTTGCTGATCAGCACGATGTCGGCGCTTTCCGCCGACACCTCGGTGCCGGAGCCGATGGCGATACCGACGTTGGCGCGGATCAGCGCCGGAGCGTCGTTGACACCGTCGCCGATCATCGCCACCTGTTCGCCCTGGCGTTGCAAGTCGGCGATGACGCGATCCTTGTCTTCCGGCAGCACCTCAGCGAGCACCTCCATGCCGCCGAGCTGTTCGGCCACGGCCTCGGCCACGCGGCGCCGATCGCCGGAGAGCAGGGTCATGCGGATGCCCTGGCTGCGCAGGCTGTCGACCAGCGCGCGGGCATCGGGGCGCAGGCGATCGGCGATGGCGATGAAGCCCGCGTACTGTCCGTCCAGTGCGGCATGGATACAGGTGATGCCGCGCCGCTCCAGTGCGCCGATGTCGCTCAGCATGGCGTCCGGCAGGGTAATGCCGTGCTGTGCCAGCCAGGTTTCGTTACCGAGCAGGACCGTTGTGCCGTCCACCTGTCCGACCACGCCGAGGCCGGCGCTGCTGGCGAAGTCGATCAGGGTCGGTACCGCCGGGTTGATGCCGCGCTGGCGCGCCTCCTCGACGATGGCGCGGGCGATGTGGTGCTCGGAATAGCGCTCCACCGCGGCGGCCTTGAGCAACAGCGTGTCGGTGTCGATGCCGACGGCGGGGTGCAGTTCCTGCACCGCCATGCGTCCTTCGGTGAGGGAGCCGGTTTTGTCGAACACGAAATGGGTGATGTGGGACAGGGTTTCCAGTACCGCGCCGTTCTTGATCAGGATGCCGTGGCGCGCCGCGAGGCCGGAGGCGACGGCGATGGACATGGGGGTGGCCATGCCGAAGGCGCAGGGGCAGGTGATGATCAGCACCGAGCAGGCGGCGAGCAGGGCCACTTCGACATCGAAGAACGACCAGTAGGCAAAGGTCAGGGTACCGAGCAGCAGGGTGACGGCGACGAACCAGGGCACGATGCGATCGGCGGTGCACTGGATCGGCGCCTTGGAGGCCTGGGCCTCTTCCACCAGGCGGATGATGCGTCCGAGAGCAGTGTTCTTGAGGGTGGCGCTGACCTTGAGGGTGAGCGCGCTGTGGATGTTGATGGTGCCGGCGGAAACCTTGTCACCCGGACCCTTGTCCACCGGACGGGACTCGCCCGACAGCATGGCCTCGTCCACCGCGCTGTGGCCCTCCAGCACCACGCCGTCCACCGGAATGCGATCGCCGGCCTTAACCAACACCACGTCATCCGGTTTCACGGCGCGGATCGGCAGCAACTGCTCCTCGCCGTCGCGCAGCACGGTGGCGCCGCGCGGCTGCAGGTCGAGCAGGCGCTGGGTGGCGGCGATGGCCCGGCGTTTGGACACCGATTCCAGATGGCGACCGATGAGGATGATGAACATGAAGTTCACCACCGTGTCCCAGTACACCTCACCGACCGCGGACTGCGTCACCGTGATGTAGAGGGAGTACAGATAGGTGGTGGTGGCGCCCACGACGATGGGCAGGTCCATGGTGAGGTGACGGCGGCGCAGGCCGGTCCAGGCCCCCTTGAAGAACGGCCAGCCGGAATAGAGCAGGGTGGGGGTGGCCAGTACGAAACCGATCCAGTGGAACAGGCTGCGGAATTCGCCTTCATCGGCACCGGCATACAGCGCGATGGATATCCACATCAGGTTCATCATGGCGAAGCCGGCAAAGGCCATGCGGAACAGGAAGGCGCGGTTCTGCTTCTTCAACGCCCCCTCTGCCACCTCCGGGTCGAAGGGGACGGCGGCATAGCCGATTTCACCCAGACGGCGAATGATGTCGGATAGCTTGAGGCGGCTGTTGTCCCAGCGCACCAAGAGGCGGCGGCCGGCCAGGTTGACCTGGGCCGAGGCGATGCCAGGGACAGCGGCCAGGGTACGCTCGATGAGCCAGACGCAGGCGGCACAGTGGATACCCTCCACCAGCAGATTGATTTCCCGCTCCTCGCCGTGTTTGACAATGAATTCTTCCTGCACCTCGTCCAGGTCATACAGCGCGAGATCCTTGGGGAGTTCCGGCGGGGGGGCCAGCAGGGTGCCTTCCGGCGTGCGTTGGTAGAAGCCCTCCAGGCCGGCGTCGTAGATGGCACGACACACTTCGCGGCAGCCGATGCAGCAGAATTGGCGTTTCTCTCCGGCGATCTCTGCGGAGTAGTCATCCTTGGGTGGGAGGGGCAGGCCGCAGTGGAAACAGCCGCTGTGGGAATGTGCACTGGCCATGGGGATCGTTATGGGTTATGACGCCCGCACCCGTGTGGGGAGGGTGCGGGCGGGGTACTGCCGTTTAGCCCTGGACGGAGATGCGGCGCGGCAGTTCGAAGGATTTGCCGTCACGCTTGACGTCGATGAGTATGTCCCAGATACCCTTCAGGCGGAACTCGACCGGGGCCTGGTAGATGCCGGCCCCGACCTCTTCCAGCGGTAGGTTGAAGTCGGCCTTGGCATCAGAGGGGCGGAAGGCATTCAACACCACCTGTGCACCGCGCAATGGTTCGCCGACATTGTCGACGATGGCCACGCGATAAGTCTGAGTGGCGCCGAGTTGGATGTTCTCCGGCACCTCGAGGCTGGCGGTCCAGCCCAGGGCGTTGCGTTCGGTCACGCGCTGGATGTAGTGGCGCTCGTTGTAGCGGCCGCGCTCGTAGTAGTCCTTGCTGACCAGCCCCGGATTGGTGACGACGGCCAGAGTGATCATTGCCACGTTCACCGCCAGCACCGTGCCGATGAGGGCCAGTCCGCCGAGCACCCAGGGATTGCGCATGGCGCGCTTGTTGGACTGCGAAATACGGTTGTCGCCGGTGGCGTCGATAGTCGTCATGTTCCTTACCCGTCGTGGTTGGCGGCCGCGCCTCAGCGGCGCGGCCCGATAAACATGCTGGTGTAGTCGGAAGTCAGTGACTCGTCCCCCTCCGCCTGTACGCGGAAAATGAGCGGGGTACTCTCGGCCTTGAGATTTTCGCGCGGTACGCGCACGAACACCGTATAGCTGGTGATACGGCCTTTGTTGGCGATCAGGCTGCCTTCGCCGCCACTGACCACCAGCCCCGGCAGGCCATCGACCACCAGACGCACCTTCTGATCCTGTGGTGTCTTGTTGAGAATCTTAACGCTGTACTTGTTCTGGATCGAGCCATCGCTTTGCATCACAAACAGCGGTTGACGCTCGTGCAGCACCTTTACCTCAAGGCCGGACAGGTTGAACAGGCCGTAGATGATGCCGGACAGGGCTACAGTGAGGATGGTCAGGTAGACCAGCACGCGCGGGCGCTGGAACAGCTTGAGGGTCGGCCTGCCCTCCAACTCATCCATCGAGGCGTAGCGGATCAGGCCGTGCGGACGGCCGATCTTGTCCATCACCGCGTCGCAGGCATCGATGCACAGGGCGCAGGTAATGCAACCCTCCTGCTGGCCGTGGCGGATGTCGATGCCGGTCGGGCAGACCGCCACGCACTGGCCGCAGTCGATACAGTCGCCCTTCCCTTCCTCGATCTGGCCCTTTTTCAGCTTGCCGCGCGGTTCGCCGCGTTTGAAGTCGTAGGCCGGGAGGATGGTTTCCTTGTCGTACATCACGCCCTGGATACGGGCATAGGGGCACAGCCAGAAGCAAACCTGCTCGCGCATGTGGCCGGCGAACAGATAGGTGAAGAAGGTGAACACGGCCACCGCGCCCCAGGCCACAGGGTTGGCGCTCAGGGTCAGGAAGCCTTTCCACATCTCGAAGGCATCGCCGAACCAGAGGGTAAAACTGATGCCGGTCAGCATGCCGATGAGGATCCAGATGGCATGCTTCACTACCTTGATGCGGATCTTGGTGAAGTCCCATGGCGCCTCATCCAGCTTGCGGCGCTTCTGCGGTGCGCCTTCCAGCTTTTCCTCGATCCAGGTGAACACGTCGGTCCACACGGTCTGGAAGCAGAAATAACCGCAGAAGACGCGGCCGGCGATGGACGTCACCACGGCGAGCAGGATGGCGAAGAACAGCAGCACCAGAGACAGCATCCACACGTCCTGCGGCAGGATGGTGATGCCGAAGATGTGGAACTGGCGGCCCGGAATATCGAACAGCACGGCCTGGCGTTCGCCCCAGCGCAGATAGGGGCCGATGAAGAACACCAGCCAGACGGCAGCCGTGGCCCATTTCAGGTTGCGGAAGCGACCTGGCATGCGCTTGGCATGGATGGTTTCCTTGCCGGTGTTGACATGCCAATGATGGGCTTCGGCGTAGAGTTCGTCGGCGTGCGCCTGCTTGTCGACCTGGTCGTTCACGGATACCTCCTGGGAGGACAGCAAAAAAGGTCGCTGTCACAAAAAATGTTAGGGCAAATGCCCTGTTGAAAGCGCGGGCTTTCAGCAGGCCACTGGCAATTCTCGCACCGGGGAAAACGCCTGTAATTGAAAAATATCAAGTCGGCGGCACAGTATACAAAAAAAGAGGGGGACCATTCAGTCCCCCTCTTCGATTACTGCAGGTGACTTATTTCTTGTCACTGTCCTTGTAAATCAGGCTGTAGCCCTTGATGCCAAGGAAGATGACGATGATGGCCGCAACGGCCACGGTCAGATACGACGCAATTGCTACCCAGTCAGTCATTGCAACACCCCTTTTTTCCTGAGGTGACCGCGCGGGAGCGCGGTCACCTGCTTACGTTATGGAAGGTGTGAGGACGCTATAACTTAGTTGGCGCCCAGCTTGGCCACATACACTGCCAGCTTCTTGATGTCGGTCTCGCTCAGCTTGCCGCCACCGAACTTCGGCATCACCGCGTTGCGGGTCTGCGGATCGGAGGGGTCGTTGACACCGTGGGTGATGGTGTACTTGATGGCCTCGACGGAACCGTCACCGAAGCGCCAGATGGCATCGGTCAGGTTGGGAGCGCCCAGGGCATGCATGCCCTTGCCGTCCATGCCGTGGCAGGCGAAGCAGGCCTTCTCCATGAACAGCGGGGTGGAGGTGGGTTCGCCCTTGGCAACGGCAGCCGCCAACTGATCGATCTCGGCTTCGGTCATCGCCACGCCGGCCTTGGCGGGCATCATGCCCATGCGGCCGTTGGTGATCGTGGTAACGATGGTGTCGATGTCGCCACCGTACAGCCAGTCGTCATCCACCAGGTTGGGGTAGCCCGGATTGCCCTGGCCGCCACCACCGTGGCAGGCGGCGCAGTTGTCGCCGAACAGCACCTTGGCGGAACGTACCACGTACTCGGACAGCTCGCTGTCGGCCAGGATCGCGGCCGCGCTCATGCCCGGCAGCTTGTCTTCGTATTGGGAACGTACCTGCTGGATGGCGGCCACATCGGCCTTGTATTCGCCGATGGCGGTCCAGCCCATCAGGCCCTGGGTCGCGCCGCCGAACCACGGCCACATCGGGTACACGATGCCGTACAGCAGCACCAGGATCCAACTGGCATGCAGGCCAATCATCCACCATTTGGGCGGCTGGTTGGTCAGCTCCGCCAGGTTGTCATCCCACAGATGCCCGGTGGTCGGGGCACCGTACGGGTTGTTTTGCTCGCTCATTTTTTATCCTCCGTATCGAAACGGTCGTCTTCGTCTATCGGAATGTGACGTTTTGATTCCAGTCTGGCTTTGTTCTTCGGGTGGAGTACGTACACAAACAGGGCGATAAACAGCAGAAAGATGCCGACCGTCGTAATCAGGCCAACCCAGTCGCTGCTGGTCATGGCCGCCCAGTCTGTGTGGAAGTACTCGCGGAGATTACTCACGGTAATCCACGCCCTCTTCGAACTTCACCATGGTTCCCAGTACCTGCAGGTAGGCAACAATGGCCTGCATCTCGGTCTTGCCGGTGATGGCGGAGGCGGCGGAGATGTCGTCCTCGGTGTACGGAACGCCCAGGGCCTTCATCGCGCGCATGCGCTTGGCGACGCGGGAGCCGTCAACCTTGTTGTTGTCCAGCCAGGGGTAGTTGGGCATCACAGATTCCGGTACCACGGAGCGCGGTGCACGGAGGTGCTGGTAGTGCCATGCGTCGGAGTACTTGCCGCCCACGCGGGCCAGATCCGGGCCGGTACGCTTGGAGCCCCATTGGAAGGGATGGTCGTACATGGACTCGGAGGCCAGTGAGTAGTGGCCATAACGCTCCTTCTCGTCACGGAACGGGCGAATCATCTGTGAGTGGCAGGTGTAGCAGCCTTCGCGGATGTAGACGTCACGGCCGGCCAGTTCCAGGGCGGTGTAGGGACGGATACCTTCGCCGGCCTTCCAGTCCGCCAGGGTCTGGCCCGCCTGGCGCTGCCAGACGATTTCCGGACGCTTGTTGTGCTCCATCGTGTCGTCGAGGAAGAACAGCGGTACGATTTCCACCAGGCCGCCGACAGACAGCAGCACGGCGAGCATCAGGAACATGGCAAAGACGCTGCGCTCAATCTTGTCCTGCAGTTTGGTCGAATGAATTTGATCAGCCATTTTTCTTGAACTCCTCTCGCGCTTAGGCAGTCGCTGCGGCGGCGGAGCTGCTGCGCTGGCCAACGGCCTGACGCACAGTCATCACCACGTTGTAGAGCATCACCACACCACCGGCCCAGAAGATCAGGCCGCCGATGGCACGCATCGCATAGTAGGGATGCATGGCGGCGACGGATTCGGCGAAGGTGTAGGTCAGGGTGCCGAACTCGTCGTAGTCACGCCACATCAGGCCCTGCATGATGCCGGATACCCACATGGCGGTGATGTAGATCACGGTGCCGATGGTGGCCATCCAGAAGTGCAGGTTTACCAGCGAGGCGGAGTACATGCGGGTATTCCACAGCTTCTCGACCATGTGGTACAGCGCGCCGGCGCCGACCATGGCGACCCAGCCCAGGGCACCGGAGTGCACGTGGCCGACGGTCCAGTCGGTATAGTGGGACAGCGCGTTGACGGTCTTCGCGGACATGACCGGACCTTCGAAGGTGGACATGGCGTAGAAGGCCAGGGACATGATCAGGAAACGCAGGATGTAGTCGGTGCGCAGTTTGTCCCACGCGCCGGACAGGGTCATCATGCCGTTGATGGCACCACCCCAGGACGGGATGATCATGGCCAGGGAAACGGCGGCGCCCAGGGAGCCGGTCCAGTCAGGCAGGGCGGTGTACTGCAGGTGGTGCGCACCCAGCCAGACGTAACCGAACATCAGCGCCCAGAAGTGGATCACGGACAGACGGTAGGAGAACACCGGGCGACCGGCCTGCTTCGGCACGAAGTAGTACATGATGCCGAGGAAGCCGGCGGTCAGGTAGAAGCCTACCGCGTTGTGGCCCCACCACCACTGAATCATGGCGTCCTGCACACCGGAGAACACGGAGTAGGACTTGAACAGCTCGACCGGGATGGCCAGGCTGTTGACCACGTGCAGATAGGTGATCATCACCATCATGCCGAGGAAGAACCAGTTGGACACGTAGATGTGGCTGGTCTTGCGCTTGGCGATGGTCATCACGAAGTTGAAGGCATAGGACAGCCACACCACGGCGATCAGCACGTCGATCGGCCACTCCAACTCGGCGTATTCCTTGCCCTGGGTCAGGCCCAGCGGCAGGGTGATGACGGCGAGGACGATGATGGTGTTCCAGCCCCAGAAGGTGAACCACGCCATCTTGTCGCTCCACAGACGTACACCGCAGGTGCGCTGCACGGAGTAGAAGGCGGTTGCCATCAGCACACAGCCGCCGAAGGCGAAGATAACTGCGTTGGTATGCAACGGACGCAGTCGGCCGAAGCTGAGTTCGGCCGTGTCGAAGTTCAGCGCCGGCCAGGCCAGCTGGGAGGCGACGAGCACGCCTACCAGGGTGCCTACCACCAGATAAACAACCGCCATGATGGTGAACCACCTGACGACCTCAAAGTTATATTTCTGTTCCGCTTGTGTCGCTTCCACGAGTTTCTCTCCTCTGTGTGAGCCAATGGTTAAACCAAGACCAACTCTTTACCGCCCAAAAAACCGTTGTTGATTTTTCTGTGACAACCCCCATGCATGAACAAACCGAAACCTTTACTTATCCGGAGTGTGCGATCGCATGACTCCATGGTGTTGTATCCAGCCAACGCTACCGGACGCATCTGGCCGAGTCGCTGGTACGTCGTGACTATGCAGTTCCTGGAAGAGGCGGGGAGTGCTGGCGGGAGGCATCGTCAGTGAGGGCAACGCCCTGATAGGCCAATAAAATTCTTTTGTCCTCCCAGACATGCCGATCGCTGCGTTCCCAGACCCCACTACCGGAACTAGCGACCAAATATAGTCGAAGAGAAGATATCAGAACATTGATTTTTGTCAAACAAACTGGTGATTACGACGCAGTGGCTGCGCCATATCCCACAGTACATTTCGTACTGTTTTTATCGAGGTTTTCGTGGAGGGCCATGCTCGGCGCAATGGCGCAGTCGCTCAGTCGGAAATGGGGCGCGGCGTGTAGCTGCGAGACTGGCAGGCGATGGCGTACAGGCGTTGCGGGTCGAGGATGCGGATGTGCTTGCGCTGTACCGTCAGCAGACCTTCGTCCTGAAAGCGGGTGAAAAGACGGCTGACGGTTTCCACCACCAGTCCCAGGTAGTTTCCTATGTCGTTGCGCGACATGCTGAGGTTGAACTCGGTGGCGGAGAAACCGCGTTGTTGGTAGCGACCGGACAGACTGAGCAGCAGAGAGGCAAGGCGTTCCTCGGCATTCTTCTTGCCCAGCAGCATGAGCAGCGACTGCTCATGCAGTATCTCGCGGCTCATGATCTTCAATAGTTGATGGCGCAGGGAGGGAATGCGCTCGGACAGTTCTTCCAGGCGTTCGAATGGGATTTCGCACACGCTGGTGGTTTCCAGCGCTTTGGCCGCGCAGGGGTGGATATCGGCATGGATGGCATCCAGTCCGACCAGTTCGCCCGGCAGATGGAAACCGGTGACCTGTTCATAACCGTCTTCCGTCGGCACATAGGTCTTGATGGAACCGGAGCGCACGGCATAGATGGCCTGGAACGGGTCACCGACCTGGAACAGGTGCTCGCCGCGCTTGATCGGGCGACGGCGCTTGATGATGCTGTCCAGCAGTTCCAGGTCGGCGCCGTCGATGCCCACCGGCAGGCATAGCTGGAACAGCCCACAGTCTTTGCAGGCAACGCGTATTGCCGATAACTCAATGATATTGCTTGCTTTTGTCTGCGGCATTGCACACATGGCCGGCACCGTGATACACCACCCAGGGCCGGTTTCAACGCTGTCGAGACAGGTATCCTCGTACATGTGTCGTGCCGATGCAACCGATAGTGCTTATCCGGTGGTGCTTTTGTTCTATCCGGGCGCGGAAGTCGGTATGCTATGGGCGCAGTCTGGCCGCCCGAGTGGCGTATCTAAATAAGGAGTTGCGATGAGCGAGCGCAGGGCCACGGTCACGCGAGAGACCCTGGAGACCCGAATCGAGGTGAGTGTCGATCTCGATGGCAGCGGCAGTGGCCGTTTCGAGACGGGCGTGCCGTTTCTTGATCACATGCTGGACCAGGTGGCCCGCCATGGTCTGATAGACCTGGTGGTCAAGGCGCAGGGGGATCTGCATATCGATGCCCACCACACGGTCGAAGATATCGGCATTACCCTCGGCCAGGCCTTCGCCCGTGCCGTCGGTGACAAGAAGGGGATCCGCCGCTATGGTCATGCCTACGTCCCGCTGGATGAGGCCTTGTCGCGTGTGGTGGTGGACTTCTCCGGCCGACCCGGCCTGGAGTTCCAGGTGGATTTTCCCCGTGCCCGCATCGGTGAGTTCGATGTCGATCTGTTCCTGGAATTCTTCCAGGGCTTCGTCAATCATGCCCAGGTGACCCTGCACATCGACAATCTGCGCGGGCGTAATGCGCACCACATCGCCGAAACGGTGTTCAAGGCCTTCGGCCGTGCCCTGCGCATGGCACTGGAAGCTGATCCGCGCATGCAGGGCATTACTCCTTCCACCAAGGGCAGCCTGTAACGCCCGGCGTTTATTCCTCTATCTGATTCGAGCCGGATGTCTTTCCTATCATGAGTACCGTTGCAGTCATCGACTACGGCATGGGTAACCTGCACTCCGTGGCCAAGGCGTTGGAGCATGTGGCCGATGGCCAGCAGGTGATCGTCACCCATGACCCGGAGCGCATTCGCGCCGCCGACCGCGTGGTGTTGCCCGGTGTCGGCGCCATCCGTGACTGCATGGCGGAGATGGCGCGCCAGGGTGTGGTCGAGGTGATCCACGAAGTGGTACGCACCAAGCCGTTCCTCGGCGTCTGCGTCGGTATGCAGGCGCTGATGGATTTCAGCGCGGAAAATGGTGGCACTCCCTGTCTCGGCATCCTGCCCGGCCGGGTGGAATATTTCGGTGACAACCTGATGCAGCAGGGCGAGCGCCTCAAGGTGCCGCACATGGGCTGGAATCAGGTCCACCAGGAGCGGCAGCATCCGCTCTGGCGTGACATTGCACAGGATGAACGCTTTTACTTCGTGCACAGCTATTATGTGCAGCCGGCCGAGGCAGCGCTGACTGCTGCCAGTGCTGAATATGGCGTGAAGTTCACCGCGGCGGTGACGCGCGACAACGTGTTCGCCGTGCAGTTTCACCCGGAAAAAAGTCAGCACGCAGGATTGGCGTTGTACGCCAATTTCCTGCGTTGGGATGGACAGGGCGTCTGACAATTCACTACCCGCGTAGTAAAGAGGACTGATCGATGTTGCTCATACCCGCCATAGATCTCAAAGACGGCAAGTGTGTACGCCTGCGTCAGGGACGAATGGAGGATTCCACGGTATTCTCCGACGATCCGGTGGCCATGGCGGCGCGTTGGGTGGAGGCGGGTGCGCGGCGACTGCATCTGGTGGATCTCAATGGCGCCTTCGAGGGCCGGCCGATGAACCGCGACGTGGTGCATGCCATTGCCGCGGCCTTCCCCGACCTGCCGATCCAGGTGGGTGGCGGGATCCGTGACGAGGATACAGTGCAGGCCTATCTCGATGCCGGCGTGCAGTACGTCATCATCGGCACCAAGGCGGTGAATCATCCCGGTTTTGTCGGTGATCTGTGCGCCGAATTTCCCGGTCATGTCATCGTTGGCCTCGACGCCAAAGAAGGCAAGGTGGCGATGGACGGTTGGTCAAAGCTGTCCAAGCACGATGTTATCGACCTGGCACGGCACTTCGAGCAGGACGGTGTGTCGGCGATCATTTACACCGATATCGGCCGTGACGGCATGATGTCCGGCGTCAATGTCGAGGCCACGGTGAAACTGGCGCAGGCGGTGTCGATCCCCATCATCGCCTCCGGCGGCATTACCAATCTGGATGATATCCGCGCCCTGTGTGCCGTGGCGGACGAGGGCATTACCGGAGCCATCACCGGCCGCGCGATCTATGAAGGTACGCTGGACTTCGCAGCAGGCCAACGTCTGGCCGATGAACTTTGTGGAGAAAAGTGACAAGTTCCAAGTTGCAAGTCCCAAAACGATGGTCTTGCTTGCAGCTTGTCACTTGCAACTTGTGACTGAATAATGGGTCTAGCCAAACGCATCATCCCCTGCCTCGACGTGGACAACGGCCGCGTCGTCAAGGGCGTCAAATTCCTCGACATCCGCGATGCCGGTGATCCGGTGGAGATCGCGCGCCGCTACGATCAGCAGGGTGCTGATGAGATCACCTTTCTCGATATCACCGCCTCCTCTGACAATCGCGCAACCATGGTGCATGTGGTGGAGCAGGTGGCCGGCGAGGTGTTCATTCCCCTTACTGTCGGCGGCGGCATCCGTACCAGCGCCGACATCCGCCGCATGCTCAATGCCGGTGCCGACAAGGTGGGTATCAACACGGCGGCTGTATTCAATCCGGAATTCGTCAAGGAGGCGGCCGATCGTTTTGGCTCGCAGTGCATCGTCGTTGCCATCGACGCCAAGGGCGTGAGCGCGGCGGGCGAGCCGCCGCGTTGGGAGATATTCACCCACGGCGGGCGCAAGGCTACCGGCATCGACGCCGTGGAGTGGGCGCGGCGCATGGTCGATTACGGCGCCGGTGAGATCCTGCTCACCAGCATGGACCGCGACGGCACCAAGTCCGGCTTCGACCTGGCCTTGGTGCGTGCGGTGTCGGAGGCCGTGCGCGTGCCGGTCATCGCCTCCGGCGGTGTCGGCAATCTGGATCACCTGGTGGATGGTATCGTGCAAGGCCACGCCGACGCGGTGCTGGCCGCCAGCATCTTCCATTTCTGCGAATACACCATCGCCGAGGCCAAGCAGCGCATGGCCGCTGCCGGTATCGAGGTGCGCCTGTGAGCGAGGCTTGGCTCGACGAAATCAAGTGGACGGACGACGGCCTGGTGCCGGTGATCGCCCAGGAGGCGGGGAGCGGCCGGGTTCTGATGTTCGCCTGGATGAACCGTGAGTCGCTGGCGCTGACCGTGCGCGAGGGCCGCGCCGTGTATTGGTCGCGCTCGCGCGGCAAGCTGTGGCGCAAGGGCGAGGAGTCCGGTAATGTGCAGCGCGTGAAAGAGATGCGTCTCGACTGCGATAACGACGTCATCCTGCTCACCATTGAGCAGGTCGGAGGCATCGCGTGTCACACGGGACGCCACAGCTGTTTCTATAAGATTTTCGACAACGGCCAATGGCGGAGCGTCGATCCGGTCCTGCTGGATCCGCAACAGATATACAGCAAGCCCTCATGAGCGATATCCTTAAACAGTTGGCGGAAATCCTGGAACAGCGCAAAGGCGCCGATCCGGACAGCTCCTATGTGGCCAAGCTGTATGCCAAGGGTTTGGACAGCATCCTGAAGAAGGTTGGCGAGGAGGCCACCGAGACGGTGATCGCCGCCAAGGGCGGTGACCCGGCGCAGGTGATCTACGAGACGGCCGATTTGTGGTTCCACTGTATGGTGATGCTCAAGCACCTGAATCTGGAGCCGCAGGCGGTGCTGAACGAACTGGAGCGGCGTTTCGGCCTGTCGGGGCTGGAAGAAAAGGCAAACCGGACCAACTAAGGAAGGTCTGAATAAGTCCATCCTGGACTTCTCAGACCACGCCAAGCGAAAAGTGTGATTTTCGCTTGGCTTCATTTTTCAACGACTTATCGTCGTTGAAAAATGGCGGCACATTCCTGTGCCGCGGTAGCTCTGAACTTATTCAGAGCTACCCTAAATCAGGTCCAGTGAAGCGCAATACTTAGAACTGTGGCAGTGCAGCGCTGCCGACATTACTACCATCGTGGAGAGTTGAATCATGGCACCGAGTATCTGGCAACTGCTTATCGTACTGGCAATCGTCATCCTGCTGTTCGGCACCAAGAAGCTGCGCAATATCGGCAGCGATCTGGGCGGGGCTATCAAGAACTTCCGCAATTCGATTAAAGACGGCGAACAACAGGCGGCGGCGCAGGAAGGCGAAAAGTTGGAGGAGAAGAAGGAAGGAACCGTCATCGAGGGGGAGTCCACCCGCGAGAAGGACAAGGCCTGAGTTTCAATGCTGTCAGGTGTGGCGCCAGCGGCGGATGCCTGATTCCTTTAACATAAAATCGGAAACAACATGTTCGACGTCGGCTTCTGGGAGCTGGTGGTTATCGGCATCGTGGCCCTGCTGGTGCTGGGACCGGAACGACTGCCGGCGGTCGCCCGTACCGCAGGGCTGTGGTATGGCAAGGTACGCCATTTTGTCGGTACGGTGAAGGCCGACATCGATCGTGAGCTCAAGGCCGAGGAACTCAAGCGTATCGTGCAGGAGCAGACCAAGAGTGAAGGTCTGTTCGACATGGTGGAGGAGGCCAAGGCCTCGTTGCAAGATATCAAATCCGGCTTGGACAGCGTGAATCGCCCGGTTGAGCTGCCCAGCCTGGAGTCTTCCCCCGATACCACATTAACGACCTCGCCGTCCGCCAAGCCGGATGGCGACAAAACGCCGACATGAGTGAGCGACAGACCAGCAGCGGCAGTAACGGCCCCGAACTGGAGCAGCCCTTCATTTCTCACCTGATCGAACTGCGTGATCGCATCCTGCGCGCGGTACTGGTGGTGCTGGCCATTTTTCTTGGCCTGTTTTATTTCGCCAACGACATCTATGCGTTGCTGGCCGAGCCACTACTGTCCCATTTGCCGGAAGGTGGCTCGATGATCGCCACCGAGGTGGCTTCGCCGTTTCTTACCCCCCTCAAACTGACCCTGGTGGCGTCCATTTTCATCGCTATCCCCTATCTGCTGTACCAGATGTGGGCCTTCATCGCGCCGGGGTTGTATGTCCATGAGCGGCGCATGATTGTGCCGTTGCTGCTGTCCAGCACGCTGCTGTTCTATGCCGGCATGGCCTTCGCCTATTTCGTGGTATTCCCCCTGGTGTTCGGCTTCTTCACTTCTGCAGCACCAGAGGGCGTGGCGGTGATGACCGACATCAACAAGTACCTCGATTTCGTGCTCACCTTGTTCTTTGCCTTCGGTGTCGCCTTCGAGGTGCCTGTTGCCACCATTTTGCTGGTATGGATGGGGGTGGTGACACCGGAGAGCCTGACGGCCAAGCGTCCCTACATCATTGTAGGCGCCTTTGTCATCGGCATGCTGCTGACGCCGCCCGATGTATTTTCCCAGACCCTGCTTGCCGTGCCGATGTGGATTTTGTTCGAGATCGGCGTGTTCTTTGCGCGCTACTACGTGCGCAAGAGCCCGGAGGAGGAAGACGACCTCGATAGCGACGAAAAGATGGAGGCTGCCCTCGATCGCTATATTCATGACGAGGAAGCGCTGCGTCGAGAGCTGGAGGTCTGGCAGGGCAACAGCGACGAAACCGACAAAGGCGACAAGCCGAAGGAATGAGCCGCTCTGCTAGTCGGTTGTGGTTACGCGATGCAGCAGGCGGTAGACCACCGGTATCAGTAACAGGGTCACCAGCAGCGAAGTGGCGAGGCCGAAGATGATGGCCACGGCCAGCGGCTGCAGCATCTCGGAGCCCTCGCCCAGTCCCAACGCAAGCGGCGTCATGCCGGCTACCGTTGTCAGGGTTGTCATCAGAATCGGGCGCAGGCGCAGACGCGCGGCAGTGACGATGGCCTCACGCAGCGGAACGCCTTCACGGCGCGTAATCTCCACATACTCCACCAACACGATGGCATTATTCACCACGATGCCGGCTAGCATGATCATGCCGAGCCATACCGGCATGGACAGCGTCAGCCCAGTCACCAGCAGGCCGATTGCCACGCCCAGCGCTGCAAACGGGATAGACAGCAGGATCACCAGTGGATTGCGCAGCGATTCGTATTGCACCGCCATCACCACAAACACCAGGAAGATGGCGAGAGATAGCAACAACATCCCTAGCTTGCGGCCTTCCGTCAGCGCCTTCAGTTCGCCGCCGTCATACCAGGTGTAACCTTCCGGCAGTACAACACCGGCCATCGCCTGATGAATACGCCCATAGGCCTCGCTGAGTGAGGTGCCGGCAACGAGACTGGCGCTGATCTCGACGATACGGCGTTGGTTGTCGCGGCGTATCTCGGCCGGTGTGGCCACCAGGGTTACACGAGCGACGTCGCCGAGGCGCAGAGGCAGTCCGTTACCGCTGTACAGCACCAGTTCTTCCAGGGCGCGCGGGGTATCCACCTCACGGTGTGGTAGGCGTAGCCGCACATCGATGCTGCGGTCGCGCTCGATGAAGTCGGTGACGATCTCACCTTCCAGGGCGCGTCGTAACGTACGTCCGACTTCTTCGGCGTCGAGGCCCAGTGCTGCGGTACGTTGCCGGTCGAGTGTGATGGCCAGTTCTTGACGTTGCTCTTCTGCCGAGTGCATTACATTGCTCAGGCCTGGAATGTTCTTCAGGCGGCCGACAACATCGTCGGCGAGCTGCGCCAGAATCTCCAGGTCCGTGCCTTGAATACGGATGCTGAGGTCATCGTCACCGCTGCCGATGCGGATACCACGAATGCCGCGGCTGCGCATGCGTACGCGTACCCCAGCCAGCTCTTCCCTAGCCACGGCTTGTTGCATACGGACAATCCAGTCATTGCTACTCATGGTCCGCTGGCTGCGCGGCACCAGCTGAATCATGATCGAGCCGCTGTTGCTGGACTCACGTTCGGTACGACCGAAAATGAACCCACCAATAGTGGCAAAGGCGCTGACCACCTCCGGTTGGCGGCGGAACAGTTCTTCCAGGCGGTGGGCACTGCGATCCATTTCTTCGACGGATACACCGGGGTCCGCAGTGAGGTAAACCTGGATCTGACCATCATCCATGCTGGGAAGAAATTCCTGTGGACCGCTGAATACGGGCAGGGTCAGCACCAGCGCAGCCAGCAGGGCCGCGACCAGCAGTGTCTGTGCCCACAGGTGATCGAGCAGCCAGGCAACCACGCCGGCATAGCCTTCCTGTAGTTGGTTGATTAGGCCATCGACGACGCGACGCAGGCGCCCGCTGTCGATATTGTGTACCTGTACCGCAAGAGCCGGCACCAGGGTCAATGCCACCACCATGGAGGCGAGAATAGCGGCGGAGATGGTGAAGATGAGTTCGCGGAACAGCAAGCCGACCAGGCCACTGATGAACAGAAAGGGCAGCACGGCAGCGAGATTGGTGGAGGTGGAGGCGACAATTGCGCCATAAATCTCACTGGCGGCTTGGGTACCCGCCTCTACCGCTGCCTTGCCTTCACGCTGATGACGTTGAATGTTTTCCAACATCACGATGGTGTTGTCCACCAGCATGCCTACACCGAGTGCCAGACCGCCCAGCGTCATCATGTTGAAGGTCAGATCACCGAGTCCCATCAGCACGAAGGTCACCATGATGGCGAGCGGGATGGCACTGCCGATGATCAGAGTGCGGCGCAGGTTGCCCAGGAACAGGTACACCACCGCCATCGCCAGCAGTGTGCCTGACAGTGCGGCCTGGGTGGCGCTGTTGAGGGCATTGCGCACATAGATGGATTGGTCGTCGACATTGAAGATTTCGGCATCCTGCAGCAGCAGTTTATTCTGGCGCAGCCAGGCCATGCGCTCTTTCACGGCATCGACCACGGCGACGGTATTGGCCGTTGGCTGTTTCTGAATGGAAATTTTCACGCCGGGCGTGCCATTGAGGCGCACCTTGATGCGTTCATCGCTATGGGTATCCAGTACCTGCATGACCTCATCGAGGCGAATGGTGGTGCCATCCTTGAGGCGCAGGGGCAAAGCGGCGATCTCCTGCACGTTCTGAAGGCGTGCCGCCGTGCGTCCACCGAGCTCGCGCCGCTCCATGGTAAGGCGCCCGGCCGGCAGTTCCACGTTGCCGCGTTGCAATGCAGTGATGACGTCGTTCAGGGAAAGGCCACTGGCGGCCAGACGCTCCTGATCCGGCAGCAGGTGGATTTCCCGTACCAGACCACCGCCGACCTCCACGGCTGCCACGCCGGGGAGGTTGAGGAACTGCTTGGCAAAGTCATAGTCTACCCAGTCGCGTAATTTGACTGGATCTAGCGTCGTTGAACTGACGATGAATTCCGCTACCGGTATCTGCGAAGGGTCACGCTTGAAAATGATGGGCGGGTCGATCGTGGTAGGGAGGAAGCGCTTGGCACGATCCAGTCGTGTGCTGGCGTCGCGCAGTGCGATGTCGATGTCCTTGCCATAGTCGAACATCAGCTCCACCGAGCTGCTGCCTTCGTTGGTGCGCGATTGCACGCCGATGGCGTCTTCCGTGATCGCCAGCTGTTCCTCAAGCTGGCGGGTGATGCGGTCTTCCATGATGTTGGCCGGAACGCCGGGATCGAGAACCCGCACCTGAATTTCCGGATAGATGATTTGCGGCAGGAGGTCGACGGCGAGGCGGCCGAGGGCGAAGAAGCCCAGTACCACCACCGTCAAGGCCAGCATGCTGACGCCAATGGGATGCTGGATGGACCAGGCGGCAAGACCGCCATGCGTAGTGGTTCTGCTCATGAGGTGGCTGGCATGGCGTTGACGCTTTTGACCTTGCGGCCCGGTAGCAGGCCGAGGAAGCCCTTGGTGACGACGCGGGTGCCGGTATCGGGGCCGGACAACAGCTCGATATCTTCACCCAGGTGCATGCCACTGACCACGGCATGGCGTTGTACCTTGTCGTCGGCGTCGAGGGTAAAGACAAATTCGCCGCTGTTGTCACGGCGCAGGGCGGAGAAGGGGATGACCCGACGCACCTGCGGATGCCCGGTAAACAGGATGCGGCATAGCTGCCCCGGCCGCGCCGCGGCCGGCACAGGATCCAGCGCCACTTCCACCACTCCCTGGCGTGTGCTGGCATCAATGGAGGGGTGGATGCGCAGGATGCGCCCCGGATGGGGGGCGGTGCCGAGCGCATCGATATGGATGCTCACCGCATCACCTACTGCCAGGAACGGTAGCAGCAACTCCGAGACACTGGTGGTGGTCACCAACGAGTCGAGATCGGTGAGGGTCAGCACATGGGTGAATTTGGGCACGATGTCGCCGGGCTCTGCACGGCGTTCGCTGATCACGCCGGCAAAGGGCGCGCTGATCCGCGTGTAGCCGAGGCGGGTGCGCAGCAGTTGTTCTTCGGCAAGGGCGATATCCAGAGCCGTACGGGCACGGGCCAGTTCCTCGTCGCTGATGAGATGATTGCGGCTGAGGCGTTCCAGCCGCCCGAGATCCAGCTCCATCTGACGGCGCTGCGCCTCGCTCTTGCGCAGCTCGGCTGTCAGCAAGGTGTCGTCCAGTTGCAGGAGCAAATCGCCCTGACGGACGGCATCACCGGCAAAGTAGGGCAAGGCGACGATGCGCCCCTCCTCCTGGGACAGAATCTGTATCTCGCGCTGGGCGCGCAGCGAGCCGGTGCGGGTGGCGGTGGCGGCAATCTCTTCGCTGCGCACCAGCGCTGTTTCCACCATATGGTCCGGACTGTTGGCCCTGCTGGCATTGGCAGGTTTGTCTTCGCCGGAGCATCCGGCGGTCAGGGTGGCGGCGATGAGAAACAGGAGGGGCAGGGGACGGCGCATGAGGGGAGATTTCCATGGCATGGGAGAAGATTAGCCGAAAAGCCGGGTCGAGAACATCTTGTCAAGGAGTATCATTGCCTTGCAATATGGGTTACAACAAAAACAAAGCCATAGAGCGGGAGGGAAAGAATGCTCCATCAATGGATGCGCAAGGGACTGGGAATCGTCCTGGGGTGTTGCTTGGCCAGTGCGGTACTTGCCAAGGATGAAATCGTGTTTTCCACGGCGCCGACCCAGACACCCGAGCAAACCATCAAGCTTTACACGCCATTAATCAATTACCTGAGCCAGGTCACCGGCAAGCAGTTTGTCATCAAGCCGGCCCGGAACTATCTCGAATACAACAACGGTACCCTGCAGAATGCCTATGACATGGTATTCGACGGTCCTCACTATACCGCGTGGCGTATGGAGCGCCAGGGTGCCATACCGATAGCCCGCCTGCCCGGGGCCATCAGCATCGTGGTGGCGGTGCGCGAAGACAGCAATATTCGCCAGTTGGATGACCTGATTGGCCGCAATGTGTGTGCCTTCAGTTCGCCCAACATGTTGACCATGGATTTTCTCAATTATTTCCGCAATCCGGCTCGGCAACCGGTGCTGTTGCGTGTGGAGGGTTTCAAGGAAATCAACGAATGCCTCAAGAGCGGCCGTGGCGATGCCGCGGTGCTGCGCGATCAGGTGTGGGCAAAGCAGGATCAGACCGGCCTGCGGCTGATTGCGCATGCTTACCGCAAACATCCGGAACGGACCTTCTCGGTCGCTGCGGACATTGAGCCGGAATTACGTGAAAAGATTGCTGCGGCGCTGATCAGCGAGGAGGGCAACAAGGTGGCGGCTCCCTTGCTGGAGGTATTCAAAAAGGAGAAATTCATACCGGCCTATCCGGCTGACTATGAAGGGCTGGGAGAATTGCTGGCGCCAGTGTGGGGCTTTCAGTAACGCTGACCGCTGGTGCGGGAGGAGAAAGCGGGGGGCTTATGCCCCCCGTTTTGTGTGGTGGGCCCACCAGGACTTGAACCTGGAACCAAAGGATTATGAGTCCTCTGCTCTAACCAATTGAGCTATAGGCCCCGGAAACGCAGCGCGCCCGAAGGTGACCCTCCGGGCGCGCCTAGTATACCCAGCAGCGGGCCTTTGATCAGCCTTCCGAGTCGAGGAAGCTACGCAGCTGTTCCGAGCGGCTCGGGTGACGCAGTTTGCGCAGTGCCTTGGCCTCGATCTGGCGGATGCGCTCGCGGGTGACATCGAACTGCTTACCCACTTCTTCCAGGGTGTGGTCGGTGTTCATGTCGATGCCGAAGCGCATGCGCAGCACCTTGGACTCGCGTGCAGTCAGGCCTTCCAGTACCTGCTGGGTGGCCTCGCGCAGGCCCTCCACGGTAGCGTACTCCAACGGTGACATGACATTGCTGTCCTCGATGAAATCGCCCAGATGCGAATCTTCATCGTCGCCGATGGGGGTCTCCATGGAGATCGGCTCCTTGGCGATCTTGAGTACCTTGCGCACCTTGTCTTCGGGCATCTCCATGCGTTTGGCCAGCTCTTCCGGGGTGGCCTCGCGGCCCATTTCCTGCAGCATCTGGCGGGAAATGCGGTTCAGCTTGTTGATGGTTTCGATCATGTGCACCGGGATACGGATGGTGCGTGCCTGGTCCGCAATCGAACGGGTGATGGCCTGACGGATCCACCAGGTGGCGTAAGTGGAGAACTTGTAGCCACGGCGGTATTCGAACTTGTCCACCGCCTTCATCAGGCCGATGTTGCCTTCCTGAATCAAATCGAGGAATTGCAGGCCGCGGTTGGTGTATTTCTTGGCGATGGAAATCACCAGACGCAGGTTGGCCTCCACCATCTCCTTCTTGGCACGACGTGCCTTGGCTTCACCGATGGACATCTTGCGGTTGATGTCCTTGATGTCGGTGATGGACATGCCGCATTCCTGCTCCAGGGCGATGAGTTTTTCCTGGGTCTTGCGCACATCGTCGGCGACGGCCTGCAGATCCTTGGCATGGCCCTTGCCGTTCTTGATGTGCTTGTCCAGCCACTTGAGGTTGGTCTCGTTGTCCGGGAAGGACGTGATGAACTCCTTGCGCGGCATGCGGCCTTTGCTGACACACAGATCCATGATCACGCGTTCATGGGTACGGATGTGCTCCACCAGTTCGCGCAGGTTGGCCACCAGACGATCGATCATCTTCGGTGCCAGCTTGAACTCCATGAAGGCGGCGGTCAGTTCCTCGCTCAGCTTCTTGGTGCGGGTATGTTCCTTGCCATGTTTGCCCAACGCAGCCACCAGCTTGGTGTGCAGGTCGCGCAGGTGGTCCATGCGCACACGGACTTCCTCAATGTCGAGGCCGGTGTCGGCGGCCTCTTCATCGCCGCTGCCTTCAGCCTCTTCATCCTCGTCGTCATCACCGGAATCGGCCTCCAGCTCGGCGTCTGCGTCGATATTTTCCGGCAATTCTTCGGCCGGGGTGTCCACATCCATGAAGCCGGTGACGATGTCGCCCAAGCGGGCGCCACCGCTGGCGATCTGGTCGAATTCATTGAGCAGCGTGGCGATGGTTTCCGGATGGGAGGCCAGCGCCTCCAGCATCTGGTTCATGCCGTCTTCGATGCGCTTGGCGATCTTGATTTCGCCCTCGCGGGTGAGCAGTTCGACGGCGCCCATCTCGCGCATGTACATGCGCACCGGATCGGTGGTGCGGCCGAATTCGCTGTCCACCGAGGCCAACGCGGCGGCGGCCTCCTCGGCCACATCTTCGTCGTCGGCGGTGACGGGGTTGTCGGAAATCAGCAGGCTGTCGGCGTCCGGTGCATGTTCGTGCACCAGGATGCCCATGTCGTTGATCATGCCGATGATGTCCTCGATCTGTTCCGGATCGACGATGCCATCGGGCAGGTGGTCGTTTACTTCGGCATAGGTCAGGTAGCCCTGTTCCTTGCCCTTGGAAATAAGCATTTTCAGCTGGGATTGCTGATCTTGATCCATCATCTCGGTGTTACCTGCATACTGTACGCCCCATCCTTGAGGGCAGAATGAAGCGAAAAATCGCGTGATTATATACTATAGCCGGCTAGCTCCAAAGCAGCCCGGGCCGACATCCGGGTCCACGCTAGTTGTTACCTTTAACTAATTGACAGTACTCGTCTTTTTCTGCCTGACTGAGTGAGCCGAAGCGTTGCTCCAGCTCCAGCCGGCGTTGCCGGCGCAGCTGCTGGAGCAGGCGGGCGACGGTGTCGCTGAACTCCTGTTCCAGGTTGTCCTGCTCCGGCGACAGCAGCATGTCGCGCTGCGCCAGGGCAAACAGATGCTTGCCCTGGTCACTTCCGCGCCAGTGTTCCAACAAGGCTCCTGTGGTTAAATGCGGGTGCTGTTTGAGCAGTTCAAGCATTTCCACCAGCAGCGGCGTCCCCGGCAGTTGCAGACCGACCAGCCGCTGCGGTTCCCCCACCAGCTGTGCCAGGGCCGGCCGTTGCAGCAACAGGCGGATGGCGCTACGCACCAGCGAGGGTTGTTGCCGGGGGGCAGCGGGCGGCCTGGCAGGCCTAACGGCGGCGGCCGGTCGCGCTGCAATCACACTTGGCGCTTCACCGCCCAGCATGCGCTCCAGGGCATCCCGCTCCATGTGCGCCAGCTGCGCCAGGCGATCCAGCATCAGGTGACGGTAGACCCCCGGGGGTAATTTCGACAGATACGGCCGGCAGAGTTCCACCAGCCGCGCCCGCCCGTCCAGCCGGGTGATATCGGCCTGCCTGCCCATCTGCTCGAAGAAATATTCCGACAGCGGTTGTGCCTGCGCGATCCGCTGCTCAAACCCATCCCGGCCGATACTGCGCACCAGGGTGTCCGGGTCTTCCCCCTCCGGAAGGAACATGAAGTGTAGTTGATGTCCTTCGCGCATCAAGGGTAGTGCATTTTCCAATCCACGCCAGGCGGCATCGCGGCCGGCGCGGTCGCCGTCGAAACAGAACACCACTTCCGAAGTGGTGCGGAACAGACGCTCCAGGTGCTCCTTGGTGACGGCGGTGCCGAGGGTGGCGACGGCGTTGCGGATGCCGAACTGGGCCAGGGCCACCACGTCCATGTAGCCCTCGACCACCAACAGGCGCGGGATCTCGCGCAGGGCCTGCTTCGCCTCGAACAGGCCATACAGTTCGCGGCCCTTGTGGAAGATGGGGGTCTCCGGCGAGTTGAGGTACTTGGGTTCGCCCTTGTCCAGGATGCGGCCGCCGAAGGCGATGACGCGGCCGCGGTAGTCGCGGATGGGGAACATGATGCGGTCGCGGAAGCGGTCGTAGCGGCTACCGTTGTCCTTTTCGATCAGCATGCCCACGGTGAGCAGGCGGTCCTGCTGTTCTTTGTCGGTGCCCAGCGCCTGGAGCAGGTTGTCCCAGCCGTCGGGGGCGTAGCCGATGCCGAAGGCGGCGGCGATCTCGCCGGACAGGCCGCGCTTTTTCAGGTAGTCGACGGCGCGCTGGCGCTGCGGATGGCGGCGCAGTTGCTGCTGGTAGAACTGTACGCTCTTTTCCATCAGCTCATACAGCGGCTGTGGCGAGGGGCCGCGCGGCGCACTGTCGCCGCCTTCACGCGGCACCGTGAGGCCGATGCCGGCGGCCAGCTTTTCCACCGCCTCGACGAAGTCGAGGTGTTCGTATTCCATGAGGAAGCCGAGGGCGGTGCCGTGGGCGCCGCAGCCGAAGCAGTGATAGAACTGTTTGCTCTGGCTGACGGTAAAGGAGGGGGTTTTTTCGTTGTGGAACGGGCAGCAGGCGACGTGCTCGCGGCCCTTTTTCTTCAGCGGCACGCGCGCGTCGATGACATCGACGATATCGACGCGGCTGATCAGCTCGTCGATGAATTGCTGGGGAATGCGGCCGGCCATGGGCCTTATTCTAGGAGGTTAAAAGAAACACGGCATCTTCCGCCCTAGGGGAAAACGCCGGGAAACTCAGGCGGAGAGCCGGACCTTGAGGCGGGCGCTGACGGCGCCCATGTCGGCGCGGCCTTGCAACTGGGCCTTGAGCGGCCCCATCACCTTGCCCATGTCCTTGGCTGAGGTGGCGCCGGTGGCGGCGATGGTCTGTTCGATGATGGCATCGATCTCGGCCTCGGAGAGCTGGGCCGGCATGTAGGTCTGGATCAGGTCCAGCTCGGCCTTCTCCTTGCCGGCCAGATCGGTGCGGCCGGCGGCCTCGAACTGGCTGATGGAGTCGCGGCGCTGCTTGACCATTTTTTCCAGCACGGTCAGCACCTGGGTATCGTCCAGGGTGATGCGCTCGTCCACCTCGCGCTGCTTGATGGCGGCGAGGATCAGCCGAATGGTGCCGAGGCGCTCCTTGTCCTTGGCGCGCATCGCCTCCTTCATGTCGGCGTCGATGCGCTGCTTGAGGGATTCCTGGCTCATGCCGCGAAGGGCCTCGGGTGGAAAAGGTCGGCGGAGTCTTAGTACAGGCGAACCAGACGGGACTGCTGACGCTGCACCTTCTTCTGCTGGCGCTTCACCGCGGCAGCCTTCTGGCGCTTGCGGATGGAGGTCGGCTTCTCGTAGTGCTGGCGCTCGCGCACCTCGGCCAGGATACCGGCCTTCTCACAGCTGCGCTTGAAGCGACGCAGGGCAAAATCGAACGGCTCGTTCTCTTTGACGCGGACAGACGGCATGAAACTTCCTACCTCGAAATAAAGGCCGCGGGGCGGCCGGGATACAGTGAACGCGCAATTCTAATGATCCCCCGGCCAAAATGCAAAGGGGGCCTTGCGGCGAAGGGGCGGGGTCCGGACAATGCGCCCTTATGTCCGCCCCACTGCTCGTCCTCGGCATCGAAACCTCCTGCGATGAAACCGGCGTCGCCCTGTATCACGGCGAGCGTGGTCTGCTGGCGCACGTCCTGCACAGCCAGGTGCAGTTGCACGCTGAATACGGCGGCGTGGTGCCGGAGCTGGCCTCCCGCGACCATGTGCGCCGGGTGCTGCCCCTGCTGGAGCAGTGTCTGAGCCAGGCCGGGGTGACGCGGGCCGATATCGACGGCGTGGCCTACACCGCCGGGCCCGGGCTGATCGGCGCCCTGCTGGTGGGCGCCAGCGTCGGCCGCAGCCTGGCCTTCGCCTGGGGGGTGCCCGCCGTCGGCGTACACCATATGGAAGGGCACCTGCTGGCGCCGATGCTGGAGGCGGAGCCGCCCGAATTCCCCTTTGCCGCCCTGCTGGTGTCCGGCGGCCACACCCAACTGGTGCGGGTGGACGGCGTCGGACGCTATACCCTGCTGGGCGAATCGCTGGACGACGCGGCCGGCGAGGCCTTCGACAAGACCGCCAAGCTGCTCGGTCTGGGCTACCCCGGCGGGCCGGCCCTGGCGCAACTGGCGCAGCAGGGCGACCCGCAGCGCTTTGCCTTCCCGCGGCCGATGACCGACCGGCCCGGCCTCGACTTCAGCTTCTCCGGCCTCAAGACCTATGCCCTCACCACCCTGCAGCAGCATGGTCTGGAGGCCTCTGCCGACATCGCCCGCGCCTTCGAGGATGCCGTGGTGGACACCCTGGCCATCAAGTGCCGACGCGTATTGAAGCAGACCGGGCTGAAGCGGTTGGTGATGGCCGGCGGCGTCAGCGCCAACCGCCGGTTGCGCAGCAAACTGGCGGAGATCGCCGCCGAAGAGGGGGCCAGGGTGTACTACCCGCGGCCGGAATTCTGCACCGACAACGGCGCGATGATCGCCTATGCCGGGTATGTGCGGTTGCACGCCGGCCAGCACGAGCCGCTGGCGATCCGCGCCCAGCCGCGCTGGCCGATGGAAACCCTGCCGGCGCCGCGTTAGCGGGTCATTTCTTGCCGATCTTCTTCTCTTCCCCGGCCAGCAGGCGCTGGATATTGGCGCGGTGGCGCCAGAGCAGGAACAGGCTCATCACCGCGGTCATGGCGATGAAGGCCGCGCGCCCGTCCAGCCAGACCATATAGGCCGGCGCCAGCACCGCGGCGGTGAGCGCCGAGAGGGAGGAAATGCGAAACAGCGCGGCCATCACCAGCCAGGTGAGGATCGCCGCCAGCGCCACCGGCCAGGCCAGGCCGAACAGCACGCCCACGGCGGTGGCGACGCCCTTGCCGCCCTTGAAACCGAAGAACAGCGGATAGAGATGACCCAGGAAGGCGGCCATGGCCACGGCGGCGAGCACCACCGGGTCGGCGGTGAGGGTGCGGGCGATGAGCACCGGGATCAGGCCCTTCGCCATATCGCCCAGCAGGGTCAGCGCCGCCAGCTTCTTGCCGCCGAAGCGCAGCACATTGGTGGCGCCGGGGTTGCCCGAGCCCTGGGTACGCGGGTCGGGCAGGCCGAGCAGGCGGCACAGGATGATGGCGGTGGACAGCGAGCCGAGCAGGTAGGCGCCGGCGAACAGTGCAATGTCGATAGTGTTCATGGGGACGAACCGGATTCAAGGGGAGCAAAATCTACCATAAGTCCGACCTTGTATCTTTTACCTTTTCCCTTGTACCTTTCCTGCCCATGGACATCATCTACCTCAATGACCTCAAGATCGACACCGTCATCGGCATCTACGACTGGGAGCGGCGCATCAGGCAGACCGTGAGCCTGGACCTGGAGATGGCCACCGACATCCGCAAGGCGGCGGCCAGCGACAGCATCGACGACACCCTCAACTACAAGGCGGTGGCCAAGCGCCTGATCCAGTTCGTCGGCGACAGCCAGTTCCAGCTGGTGGAAACACTCACCGAACGCGTGGCCGAGATCATCCTCAGCGAATTCAACGTCTCCTGGGTGCGCGTGCGCCTCAACAAGAAAGGGGCGGTGCGCTACGCCGGCGACGTCGGCATCATCATCGAGCGCGGCAGCAAACCCTGAATGGCGCGCGTCTACGTCAGCATCGGCAGCAACATCGAGCGCGAGCAGAACATCCGCGCCGGTGTCGCCGACCTCAAGGCCCGTTTCGGCACGCTGCTCCTCTCCTCGGTGTATGAAAGCGAGGCGGTGGGGTTCGCCGGGGACAGCTTCTACAACCTGGTGGCCGGGTTCGATACCGCGCTGACGCCGCAGCAGGTGGCGGCGGAGCTGCGCGCCATCGAGGAGGCGCACGGCCGCGTGCGCAACGGCCCGCGCTTTTCCTCGCGCACCCTCGACATCGACCTGCTGCTCTACGACGACCTGGTGCTGCACCAGGGCAAGCTGGAGATTCCGCGCGACGAGATCACCAAAAACGCCTTCGTGCTGTGGCCGCTGGCGGAGATCGCGCCGCAGCTTGAGCACCCGCAGCTGGGCGTCACCTATGGCGTGTTGTGGGATTCCTTCGACAAGCAGAGCCAGCCGCTGTGGCCGGTGGAGTTTTCCTTCTAGGGAAGGTCTGAATAAGGGAAGGTCTGAATAAGTCCATCCTGGACTTCTCAGGTCGCTCCCGCCCCTCCCTGGGCTGCGCGACATAAGTCCATCCGTGGACAAAACCACGCCAAGCGAAAAGTGTGATTTGCGCTTGGCTTCAATTTTCAACGACTTATCGTCGTTGAAAAATGGCGGCACATCCCTGTGCCGCGGAAGCTCTGAACTTATTCAGAGCTTCCCGGGCCGCCGGTCGGGGACAGCCGTTTATCCGCTGGCGTGGGACAGTCCGCGCAGCCGGTTGATGAAGCTGGCCAGCTGTGTCGGCAGGCGCTTCGTGGCCGTCTCCGCCGGCGCTTCCACCGTATGGCGGGCGGCGAGCTGCGGGCTGGCCCTGAGCAGGCGGTGATGTTGCAGCGCCGCCTGCATGCTGCGCGACAGCAGGCCGCGGCTGACCGGTTTGGGTAGGAAACGGTAGATCTGCCCCTGGTTGATGAGGTCGATGAGCGTGTGGTTGTCCTGGAATCGCGTGACGACCACGGTGACTACATGGGGGCGGTAGCGCTTGAGCGCCTTGACGGCGGCACCGGCATCCTGATCGTTGACGCGCAGATCGGTGACTACCACGCCGATGTCCTTGTGCATGATCATCTCCATGGCCTGATCCAGACTGTCGGCCCAGTGCAGCGTGCACTCGGTGTCGCATTGCTCGCCGATGATGTGCCGTAGCGACAGGGGGGAGTCTGCGTCACCCTCGATCACCAGCACATTGACCGGTCGCCGGACGGCCGGCGCGGCGATGTGGCGGTAGGCATCGGCCAGATGCAGACCGATCTGCGCCGCCTGGTTCACGGTGTGTTTCAACTCCTGTGTGTTCCATGGCTTGTTGAGGTAGCGGTAGATCTCGCCGTCGTTGACCGCCGCGATGGCGGCTTCCAGGTCGGAATAGCCGGTCAGCAGGATACGCATGGCGGCGGGAGCGATTTCCCGCGCCTGGCGCAACAGTTCCGCCCCCAGCATCACCGGCATGCGCTGGTCGCTGATCACCACGTGCACCGGCTCCTCGCGCAGCCAGTTCAGCGCCTGGTGGGCATCGGTGGTGCTCAGCACCCGATAGTCGGCGCGGAATAGCGGGGTGAGGGAACGCAGGATACGCTCCTCGTCGTCCACGAACAGCAGGGTGGGTTTGCTCACGGCAGACTCCTTGGCAGTGTGCTCACGAGGCGGCGGCGAGGGTCACGGCCCCGGAGCGGGGCAGCGGCAGGCGGATGACGAAGCGGGTGCCGACGCCCTCGCGCGAGGCGACGCGGATATCGCCGCCGTGCTCCTGGATGATGCGGTAGCTGATGGCCAGGCCCAGGCCGGTGCCCTGGCCGACGGGTTTGGTAGTGAAGAACGGGTCGAAAATCTTTGGCAGCACGGCGGCCGGGATGCCCTTGCCGCTGTCTTCGATCACCACGTGCAGGTAGTCGTTTTCCGCATAGGTGCGCAGCAGCAGACGCCCTTGCTGCTCGATGGCCTGGGCGGCATTGGTAATCAGGTTGAGAAATACCTGGTTGAGCTTGGACGGCATGCCGTTGACCAGGGGGATGTCGCCGTACTGCCGGATCACCGTCACGTGGTGCTTGAGCGAGTTGTGGGCGATCTTGAGGGTGGTCTCCAGGCACTCGTTGATGTCGACATCATCGGTCGTGGTGCGGTCGACGCGGCTGAAGTTCTTCAGGCTGGTGACCAGCTCGGCAATCTGGCCGATGCCGTAGAGGGTGTCGCCGAGCAGGGCCTCGGTCTCCGCGCCGTCGCCCAGCTCGGCGTGCATCTGGCGTACCCGTTCCAATTGCTGCGCCAGGACTTCCGCGCTGCTGTCGCCGGCCTCGATCAGACGCAGCAGCAGGGCATAGCCGTCCAGTGCGGCGGCCTGCTGGCGCTGGTGCTCCACGAACAACTCGATGTTGTTGTGCACATAGCCCAGCGGCGTGTTGATCTCGTGGGCCACGCCCGCCACCATCTGGCCCAGCGAGGCCATCTTTTCCGATTGCACCAGCTGCGACTGCGACGATTTGAGTTCGCTGTAGGCCTTGGCCAGCTGGCGCGAACGGCCGGCCAGCTGCTGTTCCATCGCTTTGAGCAGATCCAACACTACGCCGACACCGACATAGCGGTCGTCGTGCACGATGATGAAGTCCTCGGTGATGGGAAAGCGCATGTTGCCGGTGACGTAGCGGCTGGCATCTTCCAGGGGCTGCTCCGCCGCGATCAACAGCGGAGTGCGGCTCATCAGCGTAGCGACCGGCTTGCGCCCGTGCAGCTCGCGGCCGTAGCGCTTGAGGAACACGTTCATCATCTGGTAACGGCTCACCACCCCGACCGGGCGACCGTCTTCCACCACCGGCAGCGACAGTAGTTGTTCGTTTTCGGGAGCCAGAAAATATTCGCTTACATCTTCGATGATGGCGTGTGGCGCAATCGGCGGCACAGTGATGGCGAGCGAGGCGATCGTGGCGACTGCCATGGCAATTCATACTCCGCAGCAGGATGGAGCGCGCCACGGTAACAACGCTACGTTGCAGAATGATGGCAGTGCGGGAAATCAGCTGTTGAGACTGCGGCCACCGTCTACGGTGATTACCTGGCCGCTCATGTAGCCGGCGTCGCGGATCAGAAACAGCACCGCCTTGGCGATATCGCTGGGATCACCCTGGCGCTTGAGGAAGGTGCGCGAGACGATGCGCTGCTTGGTTACCTCGTCCATGTCGTGCTCCGGCCACAGGATCGCCCCCGGCGCCACGGCATTGACGCGCACATGTGGTCCCAGCTCGCCGGCCAGGGCGCGGGTCAGCATCACCAGTCCGGCCTTGGCGATGGAGTACACCGGATAGCCCTTGAGCGGTCGGTCGGCATGGATGTCGACGATGTTGACGATGCAGCCGCGCGCCTTGACGAGATGCGGCGCTGCCGCCTGGGCGAGGAAGAACGGCGCCTTGAGATTGGAACCTATGAGGTCGTGCCACTCCTTTTCCGCCACCTTGCCGATTTCAGTGGGATAGAAGGTGGAGGCATTGTTGATCAGCACGTCGAGACGGCCCCACGCCCCCTGCGCCTCGCGCACCAGGGCCGTGAGCTTGTCGGTATCGAGCAGGTCCGCCTGTACCAGCACCACCGAGTTGTCACGCAGGACGTTCAGCTCCTTTTGCAGCGCCTGGGCCGCCTTGCGCGAGCTGCGGTAGTGCAGCACGATGTTGGCGCCGGCGGCGTGCAGCAGGCGCGCCGTGGTGGCGCCGATGCGATGGGCGGCGCCGGTGATCAACACCACCTTGCCGTCGAGGGTGTCGGAATCGTGCGTGCTTTTGTTGCGCTGGCTCATCTGGCACACTCTACCGAAACTCACTCCAGCCGGAAACTCCACGTTGTCTGATTCCCCTGACCTCCGCCAGGTTGCCCGCAGCCTGCGTGAACTGCCGCCGCCGTCGGCCGACGAGGCGGCGCACAGTGCCGCCCTGATCCAGCATATCGGCAAGGAAATCTCCGCCGCCGGCGGCGCCATCAGCTTTGCCCGCTACATGGAGCTGGCGCTGTATGCGCCGGGCCTTGGCTATTACAGCGCCGGCGCGCGCAAGTTCGGTGCCGACGGTGATTTCGTCACCGCCCCCGAACTGTCGCCGTTGTTTTCCCGTTGCGTGGCGCGGCATTGTGCCGCTCTGTTGTCCGCGCTGGATGGCGGTGAAGTGATGGAGTTCGGTGCCGGCAGCGGTGTGATGGCGGCGGACATCCTGCTGGAACTGGAGCGGATGCAGGCGCTGCCGCCGCGCTACGCCATCCTCGAGGTGAGCGCCGACCTGCGCGAACGGCAGCGGCAAACACTGGCGGCGCGGGCGCCGTATCTGCTGGAACGAGTGCGGTGGCTGGATGCCCTGCCGGAGCAATTTGTCGGTGTCGTGCTGGGCAACGAGGTGCTCGATGCCCTGCCGGTGCAGCGTTTCCGCTGGCGCGATGGCCGGGTGCATGAACTGGGCGTGCGCTGGAGCGGTGAGGCCTTTGTCTGGTGTGAACTGCCGGTGTGCTCGCCGCGCCTGGAGGTGCGGGTGCGGGAAATTGCCGCCACCGGCGCGCTGCCGGAAGGCTATGAGTCCGAGGTGAACTTTGCCGCCGAGGATTGGCTGCGCAGCCTCGCCGCAATGCTGCAACGCGGCGTCGCGGTGTTGTTCGATTATGGTTTTCCGCGCCATGAGTACTACCACCCGCAGCGCAGCGGCGGCACCCTGATGTGCCATTATCGCCATCGCAGTCACCCCGACCCCCTGATCCTGCCCGGTTTGCAGGACATCACCGCCCATGTCGATTTCAGCGCCATGGCCGCGGCGGCCCTGGATGCCGGTCTGGATGTGCTGGGTTTTGCCAACCAGGCCAACTACCTCATCGGCAGCGGCCTGCTGGAGCTGGCACAGGAGGCGGGCGATGTGCGCGGGCAGCTGGAGGTGGCCGCGCAGTTGAAGCGGCTGATGCTGCCCGGCGAGATGGGGGAGTTGTTCAAGGTGCTGGCCGTGGGACGCGGTGTGGCCGATGGCGGGGCGGGTTTTGCCGTGCGCGACGAGCGCTACCGCCTGTGAGAGTGATCAGGCGTTGAGGGAGGCCAACTCGCTGCGGCGCAGGCTGAGCAGGGCCTGGTAGGTGCGGCCGAGGGCGCGTTCGTAGGCGTTGTCACCGTCGCCGGTGGCGCTCAGGTCGTGCAGGCGGCCCTCCAGAAAGGCGATCTCCTGGGCAAGGCGGCTGCGGTGCTCCTGGCCGTGCGGCAGGGGTTGGGTATAGAAGGCAACGATTTCCTGGCTCATGGTTTCATCTCTCTTCGTCTTGGGGTACGGTGCCACCGTAACAGCCCTGTATGACGCTTTATTGACAGCCGTGTCTGCGCCGTCCCGGCGCAAACCGGGTATCATGGCCCCCCGTTTCACCGTTATAGACCACACCTGGAGTAAGCCATGTCCGATCGCCGGCGCCAGACCGAGGAAATGCTCGCCAAGCACCACCGCGATGGTGCGCGTTTCGTGCAGCTGATGAAGGAATCCTTCGACAGCCGCTTCGACGATATCTTCTGGAATGCCTGGCGGCAGTGGGTGGAGCCGGCCTATTCGGAACGCCCGGTGGTGCTCGATCTGGGTGCCGGTCCCGGCCTGTTCGTCCAGGCACTGGCGCGACGCTATCCCGGCATCCGCGCCATCGGCGTGGAGGTGGCGCCCTATATGCTGGAGGCGGTGGGAGAGCTGCCGGCCGGTTGCGAGATCATTGCCGAAGACCTGCACGATCCGAAATTGCCGCTGGAGGATGGTTCCGTGGATGCCGTGATGTGCTCGGTGGTGCTGCATGAAATGGATCAGCCGTTGCGCACCCTGCAGGAGATCAGCCGCGTGATGCGCCGCGGCGGGCGCTTCTACATCGCTGACTGGGTGCGCGCGCCGCTGGAGGTGTATGTGCGCAACCAGACCGACGAGGCGAAGCTGTTCGGTGCCGATATCAGCACCGCCGAGCTGGAAGACTTTTTCATCCACTTCGTCGAGCACAACCGCTTCTCGCGCGAGGATTTGATCTATTTGTTGAACCATACCGGCTTCGCGGTAATCCACAGCGAGATCGCCAAGGAAGGGCGCTACGCGCGCATCGTGGCGGAAAAGCGTTGAAGCGCGCACACGGAAGCAAGCCATGGAACTGATCCAGATCATCGCCCTCGCCATCCTGCAGGGCCTCACCGAGTTCCTGCCCATCTCCAGTTCGGCGCACCTGATCCTGCTGCCGCAGATGGAGGGCTGGGCTGATCAGGGGCTGGCCTTCGACGTGGCGGTGCACGTCGGTACGCTGGCGGCAGTGGTGTGGTATTTCCGCCGTGACCTGCTGCTGATGACGCGCGACTGGGGACGCTCGGTGGCGACGCGGCAAATGGTGGGTGAGAGCCGGCTGGCCTGGGCGGTGCTGTTCGGCACCATCCCGGTGGGCCTGGCCGGTCTGCTGTTCAAGGGGCTGATCGAAACCGAGCTGCGTTCGCCGCTGGTGATCGCCTGGGCCACGGTGGTGTTTGCGCCGCTGCTGTGGTGGGCCGATGTTCGCGGCCGTGGTGCGCGCAGCGAGCATGCCATCGGCTGGAAGGATGTGCTGGTGATTGGCGTGGCGCAGGCGCTGGCACTGATTCCCGGCACCTCGCGCTCCGGCATCACCATGACCGCCGGCCTGATGCTGGGGCTGTCGCGTTCGGCGGCGGCGCGCTTTTCGTTTCTGTTGTCGATCCCGGTGATCGTGCTGGCCGGCGGTTTGAACACCATCGACCTGGTGCGCGGGGAAGCGCTGGTCGACTGGACCAGTCTATTGCTCGGCAGCGTGCTGTCCGGTCTCGCCGCCTACCTGTGCATCCACGTCTTTCTCCGGTTGCTGGAGCGCATCGGCATGCTGCCCTTCGTGATCTACCGCCTGCTGCTGGGGGCCGGGTTGCTGTACCTCTACAGCTGACAGCGTGGTCCGCGGCACAAGGTGACGCATGATCTTCGCCTTGCGCTGCTGGAAGGCGCGGCTGCGGGTTGCCGGGTTGTTCTGTGCGGGACTCGGCAGGGTGGCCGCCAGTTCCACCGCCTGCTCCAGCGACAAGCCGGCCGCACTGATGCCCCAGTAGCGCCGTGCCGCCGCCTCCACACCGTAGATCCCCGGGCCGAACTCGGCCACGTTCAGATACAGCTCAAGGATACGACGCTTCTTCAGATTTCTTTCCATCGCCCAGGTGAGCACCAGCTCGTGCCATTTGCGCAGCGGATCGCGTGACGGACTGAGAAACAGATTCTTCACCGTCTGCTGGCTGATGGTGCTGGCGCCGTGGGTAATGCGGCCCTGTTCCCAATTGTGTTCCATCGCCTCCATCAGCGCCTCGAAATCCACGCCCTCATGGAGGTAGAAACGGCTGTCCTCGGCGACGATGACGGCGCGACGCATGGCCGGCGCGATGCGCGTGAACGGCACCGGCTGCCAGCGCAGCGGCGGCAGGCGCCGATCGGCCTGGCGGCGCTGCTCATAGGCGGTGATGAAGGCGGACTTGGGGATGGGCCCGCTGGCCAGACGGCCCCAGTCCGGCCACAGCCAGGCCAGCCAGGCGGCATCGATGACGATGGGCAGCAGCAGCGCCAGGGCAAGCCAGCGCCACAGGCGGCGTGACGGGCGGGTGGGTGCGGCGCGGCGGCGGCGCGAAAGGAAACGCATGATGGGGCGGAACCGGCAGGACTGCAGATGGGGCGCGCATGATACGCCATGGCGCCCCGCAACGGAATGTCTTCAGTCCTCGGCCTCGTCGCGGCGCCAGGCCTTGAGGGCGGCGAGGCGGCGGCGGCGCAGCTCCTCGCCCACCGCCTTGCCGCTGTAGCCGGCGGCGACCACCGCTTTGACATCCACCGCCTGCGCGATGCGCAGTGCCTCGCGGATCAGTCCGGGCTGGGCGAAGTCCTGGTTTTCAAATCCCGGACGGCCGCGCGAGTCGGCCTCGCAGGCGAGCAGGAACTGCTCCACCCGCTGCGGGCGGCGGAAGGCGTCGAGGTGTTCCAGCAGCTCCAGCAGGGTGGTGGCGCGCAGCTCTTCGGCACGGTGGTACACGCCATGGTAGCGTGTTACCAGCAGCGCCAGGTCGCGGTAGTCGGCGGGCACGCGCAGCCGCTCGCACAGCTGTTCCACCAGGGCGACGCCGCGGTGTTCGTGGGCGATGTGGCGCGGCCACTCCTCGCGCGGTGTGGTGCCCTTGCCGAGATCGTGCACCAGGGCGGCGAAGCGCACCTGTGGCTCCGGCGACAGGCGTGCCGCCTGTTCCAGCACCAGCAGGGTATGCACGCCGGTGTCCTCTTCCGGGTGGTGCTGTTTGGGTTGCGGCACCCCGAAAAGCTGCTCCAGCTCGGGAAAGATGCGCGCCAGGGCGCCGCAGCCGCGCAGCACCTCGAAGAAGCGCGCCGGCGTCGCTTCGCTCAGCGCCCGTGACAGTTCCTGCCACACCCGCTCCGGCACCAGCGCATCCACCTCGCCGCTTTCCACCATTTGCCGCATCAGTGCGTTGGTAGCGTGGGCGACGCGAAAGCCCCAACGGGCATAGCGCGCGGCATAGCGCGCCACGCGCAGGAGGCGTACCGGGTCTTCGGTGAAGGCGGGCGAGACGTGGCGCAGGCGGCCGTTATTGAGGTCGTCGCGGCCGCCAAAGGGATCGATGAGGGTGCCGTCGGCGGCCTCGGCCATGGCGTTGATGGTGAGGTCGCGGCGCCTGAGGTCTTCTTCCAGTGTCACCGACGGATCGGCATGGAACTCGAAGCCGTGATAACCGGGCGCCGTCTTGCGTTCGGTGCGCGCCAGGGCGTATTCCTCGCCGGTTTCCGGGTGCAGGAACACCGGGAAGTCCTTGCCGACCGGGCGGAAGCCCTGCGCCAGCATCTCTTCCGGGGTCGCGCCCACCACCACCCAGTCGCGGTCCTGCGGCTCCAGCCCCAGCAGCTTGTCGCGGACGGCGCCGCCGACCAGATAGATTTGCATGGTGCAGTGTTCCGATGATTTGCGTGGCGTCATCTTAACCGAGCAATGCGGCCTTGGGGGCGTGCCAGGCGCGCGGGACTGCACCGGCCGCGCGGCAACAGGCGGGAAACGCTTTGCGGACGTGGTCAGTCGCGGCTGCGCAGCCTTTCGTAACGCCGTCGCCCGCCGGCCTGGCCCAGGTAGTAGGGCGCAATGGATTCCAGCGGGGTCGGGGTGATGCCGAAGATGGCCGGAAAGGGCGCGTCGCAGACGTTGTCGTGCCGGGTGGACAGATAGTTGTCGCGCGAGAATGGCTTGCCGGGCAGCCATTCGAAGATTTCCGCCTGCAGGCGCGAGAGCCAGTCGGGCAGCGGGACGATCAACCGGCGCATGCCGGACACCCGGGCGGCATAGCGTACCAGTTCGAGCAGGGTGTAGTCGCGCGGGCCGCACAGGTTGTAGCGCTGGCCGATGGTCTGCGGGTTGTCGATGGCGCGGGCAAAACACTCGGCCACGTCGCCGACGAACACCGGCTGGAAACGGGCGCCGGCACAGGCGAGGGGAAATGCCGGGGCCAGACGCAGCAGGCCGGCGAAACGGCGCAGGAAGCTGTCGCCGGGACCGAAGATCACCGAGGGGCTGAAGACCGTGACGTCCAGGTCTGTGGCGGCGAGTACCAGGTCTTCGCCGCGTCCCTTGCTGCGCTGGTAGTGGCTGGCGCCGTGCTCCGCATCGGCGCCGAGGGCGCTCATGTGCAGCAGGCGCCGGATGCCCCGGCGGCGGCAGGCCGCGATGAGCGCGCGCGGCAGTTCGACGTGGGCGTGGGCGAAGCCGCTGCCATCGTGTTGTTTCTCATTGAGGATGCCGACCAGATTGATGACGACATCGCAACCTTCCAGCAGGGTATCGAGCACGGCGGCGTCATGGGGATTGCCTTCCCATACCTCCACCGTGGGCAGTACCAGCAGATCACGATGCCGTGCGCGGCGCCGGGTGAGCACACGCACGCTGTGGCCGTCGCGGGCCAGACGGGCGCACAGGCGGCTGCCGACAAAACCGGAACCGCCGATGATGGCGATGGTGTGGCTGTTCATGAGGCCCTCCCTGAGCTGTTGAAGGTGAGTGTAGCAGCGGCACGAGTCGCATTGCCGCCTGTGCGATAATCAGACATCCGTAGCGCGGCAGCGAGGTGACACGCATGGCCTTCCAATCGATCAATCCGGCAAACGGCGAACGGCTGGCGGAGTATCCGGCCTGGGACAGCGCCGCCATCGAGCAGGCGCTGGCCGAGGCGGCGCGCGCGGCGCCGGCCTGGGCGGCGACCCCGCTGGCCGAGCGCTGCGCGCTGATGCGGCGCGCGGCGGCGATCCTGCGCGAGCGGCGCGAGGCACTGGCGCGCACCATCACCCTGGAGATGGGCAAGTTGCGGCGCGAGGCGCTGGCCGAGGTGGACAAGAGCGCGCTGGGCTGCGAGTACTACGCCGAGCATGGCGTGGCCTTTCTCGCCGACGAGGAGATCGCCTCCGACGCCGGCCGCAGCTTCGTCGCCTGGCAGCCGCTCGGCACGGTGCTGGCGGTGATGCCGTGGAACTTCCCCTTGTGGCAGGTGTTCCGCTTCGCCGCGCCGGCGCTGGTGGCCGGCAATACCGGACTGCTCAAGCACGCCTCCAACGTGCCGCAGTGCGCGCTGGCCATCGAGGCGATCTTTCGCGACGCCGGTTTTCCTGCCGGCGTGTTTCGCACCCTGATGATTTCCTCCGCCCAGGTCGAGGGCGTGATCCGTGATGCGCGGGTGCATGCGGTGACGCTCACCGGCTCGGAGCCGGCCGGACGCCAGGTGGCGGCCACCGCCGGCGCCTGCCTGAAGAAAAGCGTGCTGGAACTGGGCGGCTCCGATGCCTTCATCGTGCTGGAGGATGCCGAGCTGGACTGGACCGTGCAGCAGGCGGTGGCCTCGCGCTTCCTCAACGGCGGGCAGAGCTGCATCGCCGCCAAGCGCTTCATCGTCGTCGATGCCGTCGCCGCTGCATTCCTGCCGCGCTTCCAGGCGGCGGTGGAGCAGCTTCGGGCCGGTGACCCGATGGACGAGGCCACCACCCTGGCGCCGCTGGCGCGCCCCGATCTGCGCGACGAGTTGCACCGCCAGGTGACGGACAGCATCGCCGCCGGTGCGGTGGCGCTCACCGGCTGTCGTCCGCTGGAGGGCACTACGACGTATTACGCACCGTCGATCCTCGATCAGGTGCGGCCGGGCATGCGCGCCTACGAAGAGGAGCTGTTCGGTCCGGTGGCCATCGTGATCCGTGCCCGTGACGAGGCGGATGCCGTGCGCATCGCCAACGATTCGCGCTTTGGTCTCGGCGGCAGCGTGTGGACCGCGGACAGCGCGCGCGGCGAGCGCGTCGCGCGGCAACTGGAATGCGGTTGCGCCTTCGTCAACGGCCTGGTGAAGAGTGATCCGCGCCTGCCCTTCGGCGGCATCAAGGCCTCCGGCTATGGCCGCGAATTGTCGCTGCTCGGCATACGTGAATTCGTCAACGCCAAGACCGTGTGGGTGCGTTGAAACATATGCCGTGCCGTAGGGCAGTGCTGCCGCTGCATTCTTCCTGAGGACATACCGTGGCCGAGTGGTTGATCTATCTGGCGCTGGGCGCCTTTGCCGGCACCCTGGCGGGGATGCTGGGTGTGGGGGGTGGGCTCGTCATCGTGCCGGTGCTGGCCTGGGCGTTCGCCGGCCTGGCGTTTGACCAGGGTGTGATCATGCATCTGGCGGTGGGGACCTCGCTTGCCACCATCGTGTTCACCTCTCTCTCCTCGGTACGCGCACACCACCGGCGCGGCGCAGTGCGATGGCCGGCCGTGTGGCAGCTGCTGCCCGGCATCGTGCTCGGTGTGTTTCTCGGGGCGCTGCTCGCGGCGGGGCTGCCGACGGCGGCGTTGCGTAACGTGTTCGGCGTGTTCGAGTTGTTGGTGGCGGCACAGATGGGTTTCTCGCTGCTGCCGGAGGCCCACCGTGCCCTGCCCGGTCGCATCGGCATGAGTGCGGCCGGTACGGTGATAGGGGGCGTATCCGCCATCGTCGGCATCGGCGGTGGGACACTGACGGTTCCCTTCCTGCTGTGGTGCGGCGTGGCGATGCGCCAGGCGGTGGCGACATCCGCTGCCTGCGGTCTGCCCATCGCCGTCGCCGGTGCCGTGGCCTTTGCCTGGACCGGCAGCGGCAATGCCGGCCTGCCGGCGCAGGCGCTGGGCTATCTGTATCTGCCCGCGCTGTTCGGCATCGCCGTCAGCAGTATCCTGTTCGCGCCTCTCGGCGCCTGGCTGGCGCACAGTTTGCCCACTACGGCGTTGAAGCGTTTCTTCGCCCTGTTCCTGGCGCTGCTGGGAGTCAGGATGTTGATGGAATGAACGCTTGCGCCTCCTGACCATTTTCATGTCCTGCCTGTTGCTGCTGGGTGAGGCCCATGGCGCGGTATTGGCCGCCATCCGCTTTGCCGGCAATGCAACCACCCGCCCGGAGGTGATGCTGCAGGAGATGACAATCGCAGCGGGTGATGTCGTCGATGCGGAACGCATCGAGGAATCGCGCCAGGCGATCATGAACCTGGGGCTGTTCAAGTCGGTGCAGGCCGAGTTGCGGGAGGAAGAGGTCGGCACGGTACTGCTCATCACGGTGGTGGAGAAGTGGTACATCCTGCCGATACCGCGCATCGGCGTGCGCGGCGATGGCGAGACCGAATACGGCATGGAGCTGCGTTTCGACAACCTGTTCGGCCTGAACCAGCATTTCGAGGTGGAGTCGATCATCAAGGAGTCGCTGGATTCCGGAACGCCGGCGCGGCGCGAGCTGTCTGTCGGCTACAGCTATCCGCGCATCGTCGGCACGCCGTATCGTCTCGACGTGGGCGGCGGCGAGGTGCAGCGCGTGGAACGACAGCTGGATACCGCCGGCGCGGAAACCGGGCGTTACGAGCAGACCACGCATAACCTGCGTTTCGGCCTGTACCGCTGGCAGTCGGTGACCGGCCCGTCACGCGGCCTGCGCTACGGCGGCGGCATGGCGGCGCAGTGGGAGGATTATCGCTACCTTGAGGGTGACGCCGTGCCCTACCAGGATGCGCGCGACGTGCAGTTGAATGGTCTGGTGGAGTTGAACGAGGTGGACGAGGAACGCTACCGGCGGCGAGGTCGGGTGTACGGCTACAGTGCCGAGCTGGCGGTGCCGCAGTGGGGTGACTTCAGCTATCACCGCCATCTGTTCTATTACCGCCGCCACCTGCCGCTGGATCAGAAACGCTCCAACCTGGACTATCGTTTCCAGCTCGGCATGGCCAAGGGCACGGCCTTCAACCGCTACGGCTGGTATCTCGGCGGCAGCACCACGCTGCGCGGCTATGACAAGGACTACGTTGCCGGCAATGCCATGCTGCTGAGCAACATCGAGTATCTGTTTCCCGTTTCCGGCTATCCGCAGATGCGCGGCGTGCTGTTCAGCGATGTGGGCAATGCCTGGCGCGAGGTATCCGACATGGACCTGACCGACCTGAAGGTTTCGCTGGGCCTGGGGCTGCGCTGGCGCGTGCAGACCTTCGTCAACGTCACCATCCGCCTCGACTATGCCTGGGGCCTGGCTGCCGATACCCAGGGCACCTATCTGTCCACCCACACCATGTTCTGATCATGACGGCGTCCTGGCAGCATTTTTCCCACGAGGCAGATATCGGTATCGCCGGCATTGCGCCGGATCTGGCCGGCGCCTTTGCCCAGGCCGCACTGGCACTCACCGCCGTGATCTGTGATCCGCAACGGGTGCGCCCCGAGCGCCTGGTGGAAATCGCCTGCACGGCGCCGGATAGAGAATTGCTGCTGGTGGACTGGCTCAACGCCTTGATCTACGAGATGGCCGTCCGCCACATGCTGTTCTCCCGCTTCGAGGTGCAGCTGGACGGCACGCGGCTGCGCGCCCGTGCCTGGGGCGAGCCGGTGGATGTGACGCGCCACCGCCCGGCGGTGGAGGTGAAGGGGGCGACCTATACTGAGCTGGGAGTGTTTCAGGATGTGCAGGGGTTGTGGCATGCGCAGTGCGTGGTGGATGTTTGAATGAAGTTTCAAGTGACAAGTTGCAAGTAGCAAGAAAAGGCCCACACTCTTCCTTGCCACTTGCCACTTGCCACTTGCCACTTGCCACTTGCCACTTGCCACTTGCCACTTGCCACTTGCCACTTGCCACTTGCCACTGGGATTCGAACATGGCTCCTCCTGAGTTGAAGCAATTGTCAGCATTCTCCTGGGAGATCGCGCCGCGTGGCGCGATGCGCGTAGCGGCGGTGCTCTTCGCCAGTCGGGCGCTGATCGATGCCATGGACGCCAAGGTGTTCGAGCAGGCCTGCAACGTGGCGACGCTGCCGGGCATCGTGCAGGCCTCCTATGCGATGCCGGATGCGCACTGGGGTTACGGCTTCCCCATCGGCGGCGTGGCGGCGTTCGATGCGGAGGAGGGCGGCGTGGTATCGGCGGGCGGGGTCGGCTTCGATATCTCCTGCGGTGTGCGCACCCTGCACACCGGCCTGACGGTGGCGCAGCTGGAACACAGCAAGACAGCGTTGGCCGATGCGCTGTTCGAGCATATCCCCGCCGGTGTCGGCAGCACCGGGGCGCTGCGTCTCAACGACAAGGCGATGGACGCCATGCTGGCCGGCGGCGCGCAGTGGGCGGTGGCGCAGGGCTACGGTGACGAGGCGGACCTGGCGCGCATCGAGGAACACGGTTGCATGCGTGGCGCCGTGCCGTCCGCGGTGTCGGCGCAGGCGAAGAGGCGCCAGCGCGATGAGATGGGGACGCTCGGTTCCGGCAATCACTACCTGGAGGTGCAGCGCGTGGCCGAGATATTCGACGCGCCGGCGGCCGCGGCCTTCGGTCTCAAGGTCGATGATGTGGTGGTGAGCATCCATTGCGGCTCGCGTGGACTGGGCCACCAGATCGGCACCGAATACCTCAAGGACATGGCCATCGCCGCCGGCGAGTACGGCATCCGGCTGCCCGATCGCGAGCTGGCCTGTGCGCCCATCGACTCACCGCTGGGTCAGCGCTACCTCGGCGCCATGCGCGCGGCGATCAATTGCGCCCTGGCCAATCGCCAGATCATCACCCATCTGACGCGTGAGGTGTTCGCGCGCCTGGTCCCCCAGGCCCATCTCAATCTGCTGTACGACGTGTCGCACAACACTTGCAAGGTCGAGGAGCATGTCATCGACGGCAAGGCGCGCCGCCTGTTCGTGCATCGCAAGGGCGCCACGCGCGCCTTCGGTCCGGGCCATCGCGACCTGCCGCCGGATCTGCGCCCCGTCGGCCAGCCGGTGCTCATCGGCGGTTCCATGGGCACCAGTTCCTACATCCTGGTCGGCACCGGGGAAAGCGAGACACGCGCCTTCAGTTCCGCCTGTCATGGCGCCGGCCGCGCCATGAGCCGCCACGCGGCGACACGGCAGTGGCATGGCCGCGACGTGGTGGACGACCTCGCTGCACGCGGCATCGTGATCCGCAGTCCGTCACTGCGTGGCGTGGCGGAGGAGGCGCCGGGTGCCTACAAGGATGTCTCTGCAGTGGTCGACGCGGCGGATGCTGCGGGCCTGGCGCGCAAGGTGGCGCGGCTGCTGCCCATGGCGTGCGTCAAGGGGTGAATCAAGGCAGATACAAGTGACAGGTTGCAAGTGAGTGAGTGCGCTGCGCGCACGGCATTGCATAACGGCACGCACGTAGCGCATTCATCCTCTTGTCACTTGTATCTGCCTTTAACTCACCGCATGAGCACATTGCACAGCGCATCTCTGTCGAAGCTGCGCGCCTGGGCAAAGCCGCCGACGAAGCGGGCGCTGTCGATGTCGAGGCGGAACAGCAGAAAATCCGAAAAATCGAACAGCCGTGCGGAGGCCGGCAGGCGCTCCAGGTAGCGCTCGCGCGCCTGGCGGTATTCCTCGCTGTCGCGCGCGACGACGACAGCCTGTCCCTGCAGGGTGACGCGCGCCAGCTCCTGCGGGTCGCCGCTGCCGTTGTCCTCTTCGCCGATCACCAGTGCCGCCTTGCCATTGGCGAGCAGATTGCCGGTGTGGGCGGCGAGCTGCGACAGGTGCAGGTAGAGGCAGCCGGCGTTATCGCCGGGTACATAGGCGACCATCGAGGCCATCGGTGAGCCGTCGGCCGCACTGGTGGCCAGGGCGGCCCAGCGCCGCTGCCGCAACAGGCGCAGCAGGCGGTTCAGCATCGAGTTGTCGTCCGTGCGCGGCGTTCCGTTCATCGCGTGTGTACCTCAGGCCGTTGATTGGCGCCGTTGCAGCAGCGGCAGCACCACGGCCGTTCCTGCAGCCAGCATGCATACAATGATGGCACCGGAGGGCAGATCAAACCACAGTGACAGCAGCAGGCCGCTGCCGTAGCCGAGGGCGCCGATGGCGTAGCCCAGTGCCAGGCCGCGCCGTGCGCCGCAGTGCCGTACCGCCAGCGCCGGCAGGATCAGGCTGGCGAACACCAGGTACACGCCGACGATCTGCACCGCCATGGTCACCGCCAGGGCAAACAACAGATAGAAGCCGGCACGCGAGCGTTGCAGATCGAGGCCGAACCAGGCGCCTAGCACCAGCAGCGTGATGCCGGCCAGCGGCAGCAGGTCCTGCCAGCGGCTCCACAGGATCTGGCCCACCAGCAGTTCATGCAGCTGTTCGCCGCCATGCGGGTCGTTGGCCAGCAGCAGGATCGCCAGCGAGGCCGTCACCACGAAGCTGCTGCCGATGATCGCCTCCTGCACCTCGGGCCACAGCCGTTCGCTCAGGTTGAGCAGGGCGGCGCCGATGAGGGCGGCGGCGAAGGCGCCGGCCTGGGTGATCCAGGCCGACTCCAGGTGCAGGATGTGGGCCAGCACCATGCCGAGGGAGGCGAACTGGGCGAGGGCGATGTCGATGAAGATGATGCCGCGCTCCAGCACGCGCCGGCCGAGCGGCACATGGCTGGCCAGTACCAGCAGTCCCGCCGCGAAGGCGGGTGCGATGATGGCGAGGTCGTCGATCACTGCGATGCCTCCAGCAGGCGTTCGATGATGTCGTCATACACGCCGAACAGATCCGTGGCCTGTTCGCTGGCACCGACGGTGAACGGCAACTCCACTGCCGCGATGCCGCTGTGCTGCGCCACCCACTGTGCCGGGCGCGGCGAATGGTAACTGGCGCGCAGGACCATGCGTACCGGCGTCTGCCGCAGGCGCTGCACCACTTCGGCCAGATAGGCCGCCGATGGCTCGACGCCGGACTTCGGTTCCAGGTCGATGACGGCCTTCATGCCCAGCCAGCGCAGCAGATAACTCCAGTTCTTGTGCTGCACCGCCACCGGCATGCCCCGGAGCGGTGCGGCGCGCTGCTCCCAGCGTGTGATGGCGGCCTGCCAGCGTTGACGGAAATCCGTCAGCCGGTGCTGGTAATGGGCCGCGTTGGCGGCATCGATCTCGGCCAGCCGTGCCGCCAGCGCCGTGGCCACCGGCAGAAGGTTGCGCGGGTCGACGTGAAAGTGCGGATTGCCGGCGGCATGGACGTCACCCGCACTGCGATCCAGGCTCGATGGTTTTTCGATCAGTTCCACGTATTGCGCCGCTTCGAACCAGCCCGGTTGCCCGGGTTGAACGCGGGGATTGCCGGATTCGCGTTGCAGCAGCGGCAGCCAGCCGATCTCCAGCTCGGCGCCGTTGCAGACCAGCAGGTCGGCGTTGCGGGCGCGGGCGATGAGCGAGGGGCGTGCCTCGATGCGGTGCGGGTCCTGGCGCGGCGTGGTGGCAACGTGGATGGCGGCCTTGTCACCGGCCAGTTCCGCCACCAGGGCGCCCCATTCCGGTTCGCAGGCGAGCACGTTCAATGCGGCGTGCGCGGCACTGTGCCACCACAGCCCGATGGGCAGCAGCAAACAGATCAGATAGCGCTTCATGCCGACCTCTCTCAGAAGCGGTGCGCGCCATGCGCGCCGAGGCTCATGGCATACTGCAGGGTGACCTGATTGTCGGTCACGCCGCGCATGGACTCGTCACGGGTCAGTTGCAGGCGCAGGCGCGAGAACTCCGACGGCGAGTAGTCCAGCATCAGACCATGGCGTGTTGGCTGGTAATCGGTGTGCTCCAGCAGGCCGGCATTGGCGCCGAAATCCACCGTGCCGGAGTCGAGCCGGTCGTAGCGGTAGCCGACGCGCCAGCGCGGCATGAACTGGTATACCGCCTGGGCATAGAAACCGGACTGGTCGGCGTTGTAGCGGCCGGTGGTGTCATTGCATACGCCGCCGTCGGCACTGTTGTCCGCGCAGGTGAGTTCGCCCTTTTCCTCGCGCTGGAAGTATTCGGCCTGCAACTTGAAATTGCGCTCGCGGCTGTTGCCGTCCGGTGCCCACTTCCACACGAAGTCCACCAGCCAGGTGTTGGAATCACCGCTGAACACGGTGAGCGCCTCGGTTTCGCTGGCATCCTCCAGGTGCGACTCGCGTGCCTTGGGGGCGGCATGCAGATACGACAGGCCGGCACGCCAGCTGTGCGACTCGTTCCAGTCGTCGCCGATGTGCACGAAGGCGGCGGTGCTGCCGGCGCCGTTCTTGTCGCCGCCTGCTTCGGCGCCGGGGAAGAACTGGCCGCGCGCGGCCTCGACGCCGAACTCGATGAAGGTGGTGGTGGGCGTCAGCCAGCGCAGTTGCACGCCGTCCTGGATCAGGTGTGCGCCGAACAGCGCCTGGTAGACCAGGCTCTGATCGGCGAAGTCCCAGGCGTGGGGGTGCTGCTCGTTGCTGTAGCCGATGCCGGACAGGAAGCGGCCGCCCTTGACGGTGAAACCCTGGCCCAGGCCGAGGGTCTGGAACCAGGCCTCCTCGATCTCCACCTCGCCATCGGCGACGGCGAAATTGGCCTGACCGCGGAAGGCCTGATCGATGTTGGCCGACAGCATCAGTTCGCTGTGATCGAGGGAGAAGCCGCGCTCGCTGCCATGGTCGTGGCCGGCGGGCAGGAAGCCGGTGATGTGGCGTTCCGCGATGTCCTCGGCGTTGAGGTAACGGCCCTGCAGGATGAGGGAGATGTCCGGATTGAAGCTGTGGTTCTCGGCGGCGCCGACGGGCGCCGCGCAGCAGGCCGCGATGGCCAGTGCAATGCGTTTCATGATTTGGCTCCTGAAATTGCAAATCAACAGGCCCGCCACGAGTAGCGGGCGGGTCAGCCGGGGATTGCTGCTGGATCAGGAGTGTGGCGGCGGGCCGCGCTGGCCCAGGGTGTGACGGTACGGCTGCGGCAGGACGGCCGCCGCCCGCGTCTGCTGCGGGATGAACGTGACCTGCGGTGACGGCAGGAACAGCGTGGCAGCGGGTGTGAGGCCGTTGCCCAGCGGACTGGCGAATACGCACACGGCGCAGCTTTCGCCGCCATGGTGGGCGTCGAGGTCGGTGCTGTGTTCCAGCTCGACCCAGGAGAACAGCAGCAGGGCCAGGACCAGAACGATGTGCAAGGCACGCTGCGACATCGGGGTGGGATAGGGGTGAAAACGGAACAGCATTCTTCAGCAACCGTGCCGGGATGTCAAAGCGCGCGCGTCACGTGCTCAGGCGCTCGAGGGCGGCGCGGGTGTGTTGCGCCAGCACGTCGTCGTCGAGCATCTGCTGCGGACTGCGGCGCAGCTTGCGGAACACGGGCAGCTGTTCGGCCCATGGCTGCTGCCGGTTGTGGCGCAGGTGCAGCAGCAGATGGGCCAGCAGCACCACGTCGGTATAGTCGGGCGCGCCATAGGGATTGCGCTGCACGTCTTCATGGCCGGCCGCCACCGCCACCATCTCCGGCGTGAAATGCCAGGCCTCCAGCACCATGGCGCCGACACGGCCGTGCAGGCGGCGCGCCAGACGGTCGGCGGTCTCGCCCGTGCCGCCCAGGCTGCGCAGGCGCAGCAGCAGCGGCAGTTTGCCGATGTCGTGCACCAGGCCCGCCAGCAGGGCCTCTTCCGGGTCGAGTTTGGTGTAGCACTGGGCGAGGGCATGACAGTGCGCGCCGATCTCCAGGCTGTGACGCGACAGGACGGCGAGCTGGCGGCCGATGTCGGCAGCGCCGCCGTGCAGCGACTGCAGCAGGGCCAGTTGCGTCACCAGCGAGCGCACCAGCTGCATGCCGAGTCGGGTGATGGCGCTCTGGATGCTGTCGATGGTCTTGTGGCCGCGGTAGCGGCTGCTGTTGGCCACCTTGAGCAGGCGTGCCGCCAGGGCGGCGTCGCTGCTGATGAGTCGCGCCAGCTGGGTGGCCGAGCAATCCGGCTGCGCCATCAGCTCGCGCACGCGCAGGGCGATCTCCGGCAGGGTGGGCAGCACCAGACGGTTGCTGGCGATCTCGCTTTCCAGCGTCCGCAGCAGGTCCTGCTCCAGGGCGGTCTGCTCCCCCTCGTCCCGCCTGGACGGCGTGTTTTCCGTCGGCACAAAACACTCCCTGTATGTGTTGTTATGTGGTGTAAATCAGTGCGTTACATCATAGCCCCGGGGCCGGGGCAAGGAAAGTTGCGGTGCAGCGGGGGATCAGCCGCCGGTCTGCGACATGAAGCGCACGACCTGGGTGGGCTTTTCGCGGAACTCGTGCTTGTGGGGTTTGCGGGCGATGGCCTCGGTGAGGAGATTGACCAGGCCGTCGTGGGAGATGCCCTGGCGCAGGTGCGGGCGCAGTTCGACGCTGTGGTCCTGGCCGAGGCAGAGGTAGAGGGTGCCGTCGACACCGAGCCGCACGCGGTTGCAGGTGTCGCAGAAGTGCTGCGAGATCGGGGTGATGAAGCCGAGCTTGAGGTCGGTGCCGGCCACCTGCACGTACTTGGCCGGGCCGCCGCCGGGCATTACGGCATCAACGAGTTCGAAGCGCTGTTCCAGCCGCGCGCGCACCTCGCGCAGATCGAGGTAGTGATCGGCGGCATCGCGGCCGGTGTCGCCCATGGGCATCGTCTCGATGAAGCGCAGGGTGTAGCCGTGCTCGATGCAGAACTGCACCATCGCCTCGACCTCGTCGTCGTTGACCCCCTTCATCACCACCATGTTGAGCTTGATGGGATGGAAGCCCGCCTGCTGCGCCGTCGCCAGACCGCGCAGCACCTTGTCCAGCGGGCCGCCGGTGATCTGTTTGAATCTGTCGGCCTGGATCGAATCGAGACTGACATTGAGGCGTGACACGCCGGCCTGTTTCAGCGCCTGCGCCTGTTTGGCCAGTTGCACGGCGTTGGTGGACAGGGACAGATCGTCGATGCCGGGAATGGAGGACAGTTGCGCCGCCAGATCGGGCAGGCCCCTGCGCACCAGCGGTTCGCCGCCGGTGAGACGCAGGCGCTGCACGCCCATGTCGGCGAAGGCGGCGACGACACGCTCGATCTCGTCGAAGTCGAGCCAGTGCTCGGGCACCTCGAAGTCGGTGAAGCCCTGCGGCAGGCAGTAAAAACAGCGCAGGTCACAGCGGTCGGTGACCGAAAGGCGCAGATAGGTGATGCGTCTGCCGTAGGTGTCGGTGAGCGTGTGGGACATGGGGTGAGTTTCTAGTCCTTCCGCCGTCATGATGCAAGTGTTTGGCGCATTTTCGCGGCGATCCGCACTACCTCTGAAGTAGTACCCCCACAGAGGATAGGGAGATGAGTCATGTCCTGTATCTGCCCGAAATAACGCCGGTTTTCCCCCTGAGCGGGTCATGGTGACGGGTGAGGGCGCAGTGGCGCTTGATTTACATCAAGTCACTACGGTGCCCAAATCCTTAGCGTTTGTGCGCATATAACGACAACGCCAGTCAGCTCAGGGGTGCAGCATGATGGATATGGCGATTAGCAGAACGCAGTTTCTGCGCGGCGATTTTCGCGGCGAGCGGCGTGCCGTGCGTCCGCCCTGGGCGCTGGAAGAATGGTTGTTCGCCGAGCGTTGCGATCGCTGCGGCCAGTGCATCAGCGCCTGTCCGCAAGGCCTGCTCAGCGCCGGGCGTGGCGGTTTCCCCAAGGTCGATTTTCAGCGCGGCGAGTGCACCTTCTGCCGCGCCTGTCTCGACAGCTGTACGCGTGGCGCCCTGCGTGCTTACGAAGGCGAGGCCCCCTGGCAGTTGCGTGTCGGCATCGGCAGCGGCTGTCTCACCCACCATGGCGTGATCTGCCGCAGCTGCGGCGAGCAATGCGATGCGCGCGCCATCCGTTTCCGTCCCACCGCCGGCCGTGTCGCGCCGCCGGAAGTCAGCACCGCGCTGTGCAACGGCTGTGGTGCCTGTGTTGCGCCCTGTCCGGCTGCCGCCATCGTCATGAGCTACGGCCCCCATCCCGTCGAGGTATCCGTATGAATGAAGCATTGAGCCAGGATGCAACCGCCATTTCCGTTGCCGGCGTGCTGGTGCATGCCGCGCCCGCGCATATCGAGCGGGTGCGGGCACAGCTGACGCAACTGCCCGGCGTCGAAGTTCACGCCGTGACCCCGGAAGGAAAGATGGTGGTGACGGTGGAAGAGAGTGCAGAGCGCATGACAGGCGAAACAGTAATGCGTCTATACGACGTCGAGGGCGTGCTGTCTGCCGCGATGATTTATCACCAATTCGAGAATGACGTTACCGAACAGGAGGCCTCGCAATGAAACTGACCAGGCGTGATTTCATCAAGACCAATGCCATCGCCGCTACGGCTGCCGCTGCCGGAATCACCGTGCCCGGTATCAACACCGCGTTGGCGTCCACAAGCAGCAAGATCCGCTGGGACAAGGCCGCCTGCCGTTTCTGCGGCACCGGCTGCAGCGTGCTGGTCGGTACCCAGGATGGCCGCGTCGTCGCCACCCAGGGTGACCCGGATGCGCCGGTCAATCGCGGTCTCAACTGCATCAAGGGTTATTTCCTTTCCAAGATCATGTACGGCAAGGATCGCCTGACCAAGCCGCTGCTGCGCATGCGAAACGGCAAGTACGACAAGGAAGGCGAGTTCACCGAGATCAGCTGGGACCAGGCCTATGACATCATGGCCCAGAAGTGGAAGGAGTCGCTGAAGAAGGATATGGCGGCCAATGCCGGCAAGCCGGCGGATCAGCTCACCTCCAGCGTCGCCATGTTCGGCTCGGGGCAGTGGACGGTGTGGGAAGGCTATGCCGCGGCCAAGCTGTACAAGGCCGGCTTCCGTTCCAACAACATCGATCCCAATGCACGGCACTGTATGGCCTCGGCCGTGGCGGGATTCATCCGTACCTTCGGTGCCGACGAGCCGATGGGCTGCTATGACGACCTGGAGCATGCCGATGCCTTCGTGCTGTGGGGTTCCAACATGGCGGAGATGCATCCGATCCTGTGGTCGCGTCTCACCGATCGCCGCCTCACCGCCAACCATGTCAAGGTCGCGGTGCTGTCCACCTTCGAACATCGCAGCTTCGAGCTGGCCGACCTGCCCATCGTGTTCGAGCCGCAGACCGACCTGGCGATTCTCAACTTCATCGCCAATTACATCATCCAGAACGGCAAGGTGAACAAGGATTTCATCGCCAAGCACGTCAACTTCAAGAAGGGTGCCACGGACATCGGTTACGGTCTGCGCCCCAATGATCCGCGCGAGCAGAAGGCGGCGAATGTCGCCACGGCCGGCAAGATGGACCCCATCGACTTCGAGGAGTACAAGAAATTCGTCGCCGAGTACACCGTGGACAAGGTGGCGCAGCTGTCCAAGGTGCCGAAGGAGCAGCTCATCGAGCTGGCCGAATTGTATGCCGATCCGAAGCGCAAGGTGGTGTCCTACTGGACCATGGGCTTCAACCAGCACACCCGCGGCACCTGGGTGAACAACCTCGTCTATAACATCCATCTGCTCACCGGCAAGATCTCCGAGCCGGGCAACGGACCGTTCTCGCTCACCGGCCAGCCCTCGGCCTGCGGCACTGCGCGTGAGGTCGGCACCTTCGCCCATCGCCTCCCCGCCGACCTGGTGGTGGCCAACGCCGATCACCGCGCCTTCGCCGAGAAGGTGTGGAAGTTGCCGGAGGGTACGCTCAACGGCAAGGTTGGCGCCCATGCGGTGTTGATGGCGCGCCTGCTGAAGGACGGCAAAATCAACTGCTACTGGCAGATGTGCAACAACAACATGCAGGCCGGTCCCAACATCAACGGTGAGCTGTACCCGGGCTGGCGTAATCCGGACAACTTCATCGTGGTGTCCGATCCCTATCCCACCGTCTCTGCCGTGGCGGCCGATCTGATCCTGCCGACGGCGATGTGGGTGGAGAAGGAAGGCGCCTACGGCAACGCCGAGCGGCGTACCCAGTTCTGGCGCCAGCAGGTGAAAGCGCCGGGCGAGGCGCAGTCCGATCTGATGCAGCTGATGGAGTTCTCCAAGCGTTTCAAGGTGGAAGAGGTGTGGCCGGCGGAACTGCTCGCCAAGAAGCCGGAGTACAAAGGCAAAACCCTGTTCGACATCTTGTTCGCCAACGGTGCGGTGAACAAGTTCCCGAAGCAGAAGATTACCGATGCCCAGGGCAACGTCTACGACAACGACGAGTCGGAACGCTACGGTTTCTATGTGCAGAAGGGCCTGTACGAGGAGTACCGCATCTTCTCCCTGGAAGGTCCGAAGAAGGGTCATGAGCTGGCCGAGTTCGATCACTACCATCAGGTGCGTGGCCTGCGCTGGCCGGTGATCAACGGCAAGGAGACGCTGTGGCGCTACAAGGAAGGCTATGACCCGCATGTGCCGGCGGGCGCCGGCTGGCAGTTCTACGGCAACAAGGACGGCAAGGCCAACATCATCGCCCTGCCCTACGAGCCGGCGGCCGAGTCGCCGGACCAGGAATACGACCTGTGGCTGTCCACCGGCCGTGTGCTGGAGCACTGGCACTCCGGCTCCATGACGCGCCGCGTGCCGGAACTGTATCGCGCCTTCCCGGATGCGGTCCTGTTCATGCATCCGAAGGATGCCGAGAAGCGCGGCCTCAAACGCGGCATGATGGCCAAGGTGGCCAGCCGGCGCGGCGAGATCACGCTGATGGTGGAGACCCGCGGCCGTAATCGTCCGCCCGAGGGACTGATCTTCATCCCCTGGTTCGACGCCGGCCGTCTGGTCAACAAGCTGACCCTCGACGCGACCTGTCCGATTTCCAAGGAAACGGACTTCAAGAAGTGCGCGGTCAAGGTGATGCGGGCGTAATGCAGCGCGGGTGAGCGGCAATGGCGGGCAGCGAAGTCAAGGCAGTATCACGGCGGCGGTTCCTGGGTGAAGTCACCCGGACCGCCTGCGGTGTCGCCTTGCTCGGGTTGGGCGTGGGACTGTACGCGCGCTCCGCCGCCTCGTTGCCGGCCGAGGCCATCCGTCCACCCGGTGCGCTGGATGAGGAGAAGTTTCTCGGCGCCTGCATCCGCTGCGGACTGTGTGTGCGTGACTGCCCGTTCGACACGCTGCGGCTGGCGGAATTGGGCGAGCAGGTGGCCAACGGCTCGCCATACTTCATCGCCCGGGAGATCCCCTGCGAGATGTGTCCCGACATCCCCTGTGTGAAGGCGTGTCCGACGGGGGCGCTGGATCACGAGCTGACCAACATCGACGACGCCCGCATGGGACTCGCGGTAGTGGTGGATCAGGAGAACTGTATCGCCTTCCAGGGCCTGCGCTGCGAGGTGTGTTTCAACATCTGCCCGGTGCGCGGCAAGGCGATCACGCTGGAGCTGCGCCACAACCTCCGTTCCGGCAAGCATGCGCTGTTCATACCGGAGGTGCATGCGGATGCCTGCACCGGATGCGGCAAATGCGAGAAGGCCTGCATCCTTGAGGAAGCGGCAATCAAGGTGCTGCCGCTGCATCTGGCGCGCGGCAAGCTCGGCAAGCACTATCGCCTCGGCTGGGAGGAAAAGCGGCAGGCCGGCGGCAGTCTGGTGGCGCCGGATCGGGAGCATCAGTACAACCTGCCGGAAGGCATGCGCTACGACTACGAAGGGCGTGGACTCATCATCGATGAGGCGGCGCCGGCCAGTCCCTATGCCGACGATCCGCTTGAGACGCTCAAGCGTGGGCAGGAAGGTCTGTGATGCGCGCGGGCCAGTATGCGGGACACGACGCCGTCGTCAGCAAGGGCTGGTGGGCAGCACACAAATGGTTGTTGCTGCGGCGTGTCAGCCAGTTGGGCATTCTGGGTCTGTTTCTGCTCGGGCCGTGGTTTGGCGTTTGGATCGTCGAGGGCTCGCTGGCATCGAGCCTGACGTTGGAGTGGCTGCCGCTCACCGATCCCTATCTGTTGCTGCAGATGCTGCTGAGCGGGGGACGGCCGATGCAGGTCGCCTGGATCGGTGCGGCGATTGTGGTGGTGTTCTATCTGCTGGTCGGCGGGCGCGCGTACTGCGCCTGGGTGTGTCCGGTGAACATCATTACCGATGCGGCGGCCTGGCTGAATCGCCGCCTGGGTTTCAAGAGTACGGCGAATTTCTCGCGCAGTACGCGCTACTGGATTCTGGCGCTGACGTTGTTGCTGGCACTGCTCACGGGCAGCCTGGCCTGGGAGTTGGTGAACCCGGTTTCCAGCGTGTATCGCGCCCTGGTGTTCGGTATCGGCTCCGCCTGGCTGCTGTTGGTGGCGCTGTTTCTGTTCGACGCCTTCGTCAGCCGGCGCGGTTGGTGCGGCCATCTGTGTCCGGTGGGGGCGTTTTACAGCCTGCTCGGTAAGGCGAGTGTGGTGCGGATCAGCGCGGTGGCACGGGCCCGCTGTAATGACTGCATGGATTGCTTCGAGGTCTGTCCGGAACCGCAGGTGATCCGGCCGGCCCTCAAGGGCGAGGCGAGCGGGGCAGGACCGCTGATCCTGTCGCCCAACTGCACCAATTGCGGCCGGTGCATCGATGTGTGCAGCAAGGACGTATTCAGGATCGACACACGCTTCAACAATTCGACAAACAACCAGTTTCTACATAAGACGGAGGTGGCGCCATGAAAAGGTCTATGGTGTTGGGTGGAGTGATGCTGCTGGCGATGCTAGCCAATGCTCCGCTGTGGGCGGCAGGCGTGGTTTCGCTACGCGGTGACCAGGAGATATCCCATGATTCCCAGGCAGTGGAGATCAAGCACTGGCAGGATCGTGATCCGATCCCGCGCGACTATGTGCAGCAGCCGCCGCTGATTCCACATACGGTCGAAGGCTATGTCATCAACCAGAAGGTCAACAAGTGCCTGACCTGCCATAGCTGGGCCAACTACAAGCAGAACAAGGCCACCAAGATCAGCCAGACTCACTTCGCCGATCGCGAAGGCAACGACCTGGCCAATGTATCGGCCCGGCGCTACTTCTGTACCCAGTGCCATGTGCCGCAGGCCGATGCCGCGCCGCTGGTGGAGAATACCTTCCAGCCGTTGCCGACGATCAGCAACCGCTGATTGTGTAGCGGCGAGCAGACGCAGTACGTCGCGCCGAGGCGCGGCGACAGTGACCACGAATGAAGAAGCGAGAGGCAGCCATGTCCAGTGCAAACGCAGACAAAAATATCCTGGCGCGCTGGTGGGGAGCGCTGAAGCGCCCCAGCACCCGCTACGCCGCGGGCTCCTTGCTGGGAATTGGTATCGTCGCCGGTATCGTGCTCTGGGGCGGCTTCAATACAGCGATGGAGGCGACCAACACCGAGCAGTTCTGCATCTCCTGCCATGAGATGGAAGAGAACGTGTACCGCGAATACCAGAACACCATCCATTACAACAACCGCTCCGGTGTGCGCGCCACCTGCCCGGACTGCCACGTGCCGAAGGAGTGGACACACAAGATCGTGCGCAAGATCCAGGCCAGCAACGAGGTGTGGCACAAGCTGCTCGGCAGCATCGACACCCCGGAGAAGTTCGAGGCCAAGCGCCTGCAACTGGCGCGGAACGTTTGGCATGCGATGAAGAAGACCGATTCGCGCGAGTGCCGCAACTGCCACGACTTCAAGTCCATGGACTATACCAAGCAGGGGCGTCGCGGCCGCATGCAGCACATCGAGGGCTTCGACGAAGGCAAGACCTGCATCGATTGTCACAAGGGCATCGCCCACTCGCTGCCGGCGATGGTCGAGGTGGACCCGTCCGCCGCCATGGGCGACGGTAAGCGGCATTGAGGTAAGGGAGCGCCGGCCCGGACAGGGGCGGGCGTGAGGCAAGGCAAAAGGGGGCGCCTGTGGCGCCCCTTTTTGCTTTGCAGTACCCGCGTAATGCGCTCGGTCTTGAGTGGTCAACCGGCGCATTTCGGCGCATAGTTATTCATGTCCGACCTTGCCGGGGTTCACATTCCGGCGCGGACACCGCGGCAGGGAATGCAGCACAACTATAAGGGTGGCAGGCAGGAGGAGCGCCCAATCACCTCTACCACGGGAGAAGAAAAATGCGCATGCAGTGGACGGAAGAGCTCGACACGGGTATTGCCGAGATCGATGTGCAGAACCGCCGCCTCGGCGATTTCATCAACACCCTGAGTGCGGCGCAGCAGACGGGGGACCGTGAGCAGACCGGCTGGGTTCTGGAGCAACTGCTGGATTTCGCAGTGAACAATTTCCTGTTCGAGGAGAAGCTCATGGAGGAGGCCAACTACGAGTTTCGCAGCGCCCACGAACGGGTGCACGAGATCTTCGTGAAGAAGCTGGCGGATTTTCGCGGCCGCTACGCCAAGGGCGATGATGTCACGGAAGAATTGCTGGCCATGTTGACCAGTTGGGTGGCCAACCACATCAAGCAGGAAGACAAACGTTACGCCGCGACGGTGCAACAGGTGATCGCGCAGGAAGGCGGCGAGACCTGGGTGAAGGGGCTCATGAAAAAGCTGTTTGGTTGAGGCACGACAGCGACAAAGCAAAAGGGGCGCCAGCAGCGCCCCTTTTGTCTGGCCTCAATGCGACGGCTTACTTGTCCAGGCTCTGGTAGTAGTCCATCAGGATCTTGGCCACTTCCGGACGGGAGAACTCCGGCGGCGGCGCCTCGCCGCGGCCGAGCATCTCGCGCACCTTGGTCCCGGAGAGGGTGATGAAGTCGTCCTTGGTGTGGTCCGGGGCCTCGCGCATCATCACGACCTTGTTCAGCTTCTTCGACCAGGCGGTGTTGTCGGCCATGAACATCTCGATTTGCAGCGCACCCTTCGGCACCTCTTCCTCGAAGATCTTCTGGGCATCGAACGGGCCGTAGTAGTCGCCCACGCCGGCATGATCGCGGCCGATGATGAAGTGGGTGGCGCCCATGTTCTGGCGGAAATAGGCGTGCAGCACGGCCTCGCGCGGGCCGGCATAGAGCATGTCGAAGCCGTAGCCGGTGACCATGGCGCTGTTCGGCTTGAAGTAGAGCTCGACCATCTTGCGGATGCAGTTGTCGCGCACAGGGGCCGGTATATCACCCTTCTTCAGCTTGCCGAGCAGCATGTGGATGACCAGGCCGTCGGCGCCGAGGCGCTCCATGGCCATGTGGCACAGCTCCTCGTGGGCGCGGTGCATGGGGTTGCGGGTCTGGAAGGCGACGACCTTCTTCCAGCCGCGCTCCTGGATTTCGTTGCGGATTTCCACCGCCGTGCGGAAGGTGTCGGGGAAGTCCTCGGAGAAGTAGGAAAAGTTCAACACCTGGATCGGGCCGGAGAGGGCGTAACGGCCCTGGCTGTTGAAGGCGGCAACGCCGGGGTGTTCGGGGTCGGTGGTGCGGTAGACCTTTTTGGTCATCGTTTCCATCTGGGCGTCGGTGACCTCTTCGATCTTCTCCACGTCCATCACGGCCAGCACCGGGTTGCCCTCGACGTTGGGGTCGCGCAGGGCGATGCGCTTGGCGCCCTTGAGGCCGTCGACCTGATCCTTGGTGGTCAGGTTCATTACCGGCACCGGGAAGAACTTGCCGTTGGTCAGGGTCATCTTCTCGGCAGCGCCCATGGCGTCGGCCACGTTCATGTAGCCCGGCAGCGGGCTGAAGTAACCGGAACCCATCATCACCGCATTGGCTGCCGCCTGGGAGGTCAGCAGCATCGAGGGCAGGGCCTCCGCCTCGTGCTTGAGGGCGTCGTGCTTGGACGGGTCGTAGACAAAGAGCGGTTTCAGTTCATCGGAACCAACAGGTTTGATCATCGGTGTCACCTCTTGTTTGAGTTTTGCTCCCGCCTGGGCGGTTAAGTGTTGTAAATCGGCGCCACCGCTGTGATTTTTGCGTTATATCAAGGCGCGCGGCGGTCGTCCGCCCGGCGCGCCGGTGGCAAGGCGAACACCATACACCAGCGCCGGAAAGGGGAAAAATAGGTTGCAGTAATGGGGGTATTAATAGGTGAAACGGCCGCCTGCGGCGCCCGGATCCTTGATATAGGACAAGGATCAGAGTGCCGCGCTCGGATTCAATCCGAAAGTGATAGCCGTCTTCGCCGGAGGGAGTAGTCCTGCCGGCGGGCGGGTGGACATAACAAACAGAAACAAGGACTGATCATGAAACAGACCAAATGGGCAGGGGTGCTCTTCGCTGTATTGTATTCCTCGCTGGCCACTGCCGCCTGGCAGGGGCGCATGACCGAGAACGACGCCATCGACAAGGCCGGCATGCAACGCATGCTGTCGCAGCGCATCCTCAAGAGCTATTGCGAACTCGGCCTGGGGGAGGACACCGGCGCCTCCCACGAGCAGTTGCAGCAGGCGGTCAATCTGTTCGAGGCCAATCTGCTGCAACTGGAAACCCTGCCGGTGGGCGAGGCGGTCAAGGCCGGACTGGCGCGGGTGCGCACGGCCTGGGCGCCCTACCGTGAACTGGCCCTCACGACCCCCTCGAAAGACAATGCACAAAAGATGCTGGCGATCGCGCACCAGCTGCTGCCGTTGACCCATGAGGTCGTGGTGCAGATGGAACAGGACGCCTCCTCGGCCACCGGCCGACTGGTCAACGTCGCCGGCCGCCAGCGCATGCTGTCGCAGCGTATGGCCATGTTCTATCTGCTCAGACTGTGGGGCGTTGGTGGTCCCGACGAAGAGGCCATGGCCGACACCGCGGCCAAGGAATACGCGGCGGGCCTGAAAGAGCTGCGCGCCTTCGGCGGCAACAACAAGGAGATGGTCGCCCTGCTCAACAACCTGGATCGCGCCTACCAGCTGCTGCTCAAGGCCCGCTCCGACAAGGCCGGCAACCTGTCCTTCCTCATCTCCACCACCTCCGAGCGCATGCTCGACGACGCCGACCAGCTCACCGCGCTGTACGGGGCGCTGGACAAGAAATAGCGCCGGGCGCGGCACATATCATGGAAAGCCGGGCCGACCCGATGACTGTCCAGGCAGATGGCATCGGGGCTGGCCCCATTCCCTTGAGTTTCTTGCTCTGGCTTCATAATATAACACTCGTTATAACTGATGCCGGGGGCACGCCATGCACTTCACGCTGAAACTTACCCAGATCGGCAACTCCGTCGGTGTGATCCTGCCCAAGGAGGCGCTTGTGCGCATGAAGCTGGAGAAGGGCGACACCGTATTCCTGACCGAGTCGCCGGACGGCTATCGCATCACCGAGTTCGACCCGGACTTCGAAAAGCAGATGACCCTGGCCGAGGAAATCATGAAGCGCCGCCGCAACGTGCTGCGGGAACTGGCCAAGTGACCGCCTTCGTCTGGCTCGATGAGGCGGTTGTCCAGGCCGTCCACGAAAGCCAGCTTGCAGAACACGGTGGCCCGGCAGGTATTCGCGATGCCGGGCTGCTCGCCTCCGCCCTCGACCGCCCGAAAAATCTTGCCGCCTATGGCGAACCCGACGCAGCCGACTGCGCCGCTGCCTACGCCTTCGGCATCGCCCGCAACCATCCCTTCATCGACGGCAACAAGCGCACGGCCTTTGTCTGCATGGAACTGTTCATGGCGCTGAACGGCATGCAACTCACCGCCGGCGATGCGGCATGCGTGCTGACCACGCTGGCGCTCGCCGCAGGCGACATGGATGAAGCCGCACTCGCGCTCTGGCTGCGGGAACACAGCGCGCCGCGCTGATTACCGACGGACACATGATGTACCGGCGGAGCCTGGGGTGAGCCGTGGTACATCCCCGGTTCTCCAAAGCGGTGGCCGGCGGTTGACTCCGACAGGGGTTACACCCTGAGCCGCAAGGCGGAGGAAGACATCATCGCAATCTTCCTCGACGGTGCCCGGCAATTCGGCCTCCAGCAGGCCGAGCAGTATCACGACCTGCTGGAAAGGACCTTCCAGTTCCTGGCCGTGAATCCGCTGGCCGCCCGCGAACGTCCCGAACTCGGCCCTCCTGTCCGTATCCATCGCATCAAATCACACATTGTGATCGATATCATCGACGCAGCCGGTGGCCTCTTCATCATCCGCGTGCGCCACGGTCACGAAGACTGGACGAAGAGTGCTGACTGAGGGCGTCGGACCCGTGCTGCCAGCGCCGACTCTTGAAGGCTGCGTGCCGATGGGCGTATAAACGAAACCACAGGCACGGACCGCTCCCCCCAGACGCCGCCCGCCGGCGCAACCGACAAGGAGGTCAGGATGCAGATCAAGGCGACCCTCAGGCCGGGACAGAACGGCACCAAGCGCTATGCCGCGCAGTACGGCGACCAGCTCATCTGCGTGCGTTACCGCTACGACCACCAGCGCCGCAAGCGCATCACCACCGTCGAGCTGGCCGTGGACGAACAGGACTGGCTGCCGGGAACCTTTATTCCCAAAGATGAACTGGTCCTGGTTCGCGTCGGCTACGGCGAATCCGAACTGCGCGAGCGCATCAAGGCGGCGGGTGGCTTTTGGGACAGGGACAAGAAACTCTGGCGCATCGCCTTCAGCAAGGCCGCGCAGCTCGGCCTGGAAAAACGGGTCGTCGATGGCGAGTTTGATTTCTGGCTCTTCCCCGTATCGAGTGGGTAGCTTACCCTGTTGAGTCATGAGAGACATAGACCTATACGCCCAGATTCTTGGCTTACGGTCGCCGTGGAAGGTGGCCGATGTGCAGTTGCTGCGTGATGCCGAGGAGGTTCGGATTCACGTGGTCCCGGAGCCGGGAGTGACGTGGAGCTGTCCGCACTGTGGACGCCCCAGCCCCGGCTACGACAACAGGCGTCGGCAATGGCGCCATCTGGACACCTGCCAGTACAAGACGGTGCTGGAAGCGGACGTGCCGCGGGTGCAATGTGCAGAGCACGGGGTGGTCACGGTGGCGGTCCCGTGGGCAGAACCGGGTTCGGGTTTCACGGCGCTGTTCGAGGCGCTGCTCATTGACTGGCTGAAGGAGGCGAGCACGCAGGCGGTGGCGCGACAATTGAAGCTGAGTTGGGGCGCCATCGACAGAGTGATGCAGCGCGCGGTGAAGCGCGGGCTGTCCCGCCGTGAGAGCCAAGCGCCGGAATACTTGAGCGTGGACGAGACCGCCTTCGCCCGGCGCCACGAGTACGTGACCGTGGTGACTGACCAGGAACGTGGCGTCGTGCTGCACGTGGCGGACGACCGCAAGACGGAGAGCCTGTCGGCCTACTATGCCGGGCTGAGTGATGAGCAGAAGGCCAACATCAAGGCGGTGGCGATGGACATGTGGCCGGCCTATATCAGCGCCACGGAGGCGCACATCCCACAGGCGCGGGAGAAAATCGCCTTCGACAAGTTTCATGTCGCCAAGTACCTGAATGATGCGGTGGACAAGGTACGGCGACAGGAGCATCGCTCCCTGTTGGCCGTGGGCGAGGACTGCCTCAAGGGCAGCAAATATGACTGGCTCACCAACCCGGCCAACATGACGCGTGCGCAGCAGAACCGCTTTCGTGCACTGCGCGATGGCAGCCTGAAAACGGCGCGGGCCTGGGCCATCAAGGAATTCGCCATGGGCCTGTGGCACTACGACAGCCGCACCTGGGCGGCCAAGGGCTGGATGCGCTGGCTGTCTTGGGCTGTACGCAGCCGACTGGAGCCGGTGAAGAAAACCGCCGCAACGATCAAGAAGCACCTGTGGGGCATCATCAATGCCGTGGTGTTGAAGGTACACAATGGCCATGCCGAAAGCATCAACAGCCGCATCCAGCACATGAAGAACCGGGCGCGGGGGTTCCGCAATCGGGAGCGTTTCCGTACTGCCATCTACTTCCATCTCGGCGGCCTTGACCTACACCCCGCTCAGATGAGAAATCGGTGATTCAACCCACTCGATCAGGTGATGACCCTGATTTCTAGGGATGCTCTGAACAAGTAATCCAATATGAGCAAATCGTCGATACCAGCGAGTCATCACGCGCCGAATCGCACCGGCAGCGCCGGTATTTGCTCATCCCGGCGGCCCGTGAGCCGCATTTGGCGTAGTGCATCGGCACTACGCCTGCAAAGTACGCAGCAGCTGCCTGCGCACCAGGTAGATGTTGGCCAGGGCACAGGTGACAAACAGGCGGTTGGCATTCTTCTCCAATCCCCGGTAGCGGGTCTTGGCGAAACCGAATATCCGTTTGATGACACCGATGCTGTGTTCGACCCGTGCCCGGATGGTGGACTTGAGGCGGTTCTTCGCCCGTTCGGCTTCGTCGACCCAGCCCTTGTAGCGGTAGCGTCGGTGGGTGAGGTCGCGGGCCCTGGGCGCATGCTGTTTGATGACCTCGGTCTGGCCCTGATAGGCCGAATCCCCCCAGACGCGGGTTTCATCGCCGTGCAGCAGGTCGGGCAGGCAGTGGGAGTCGTGGACGTTGGCGGAGGTGGCCACCACCGAGTGGATGAGCTTGGTGCGGTGGTCGACACCGACATGGGCCTTCATGCCGAAATACCACTGGTTGCCCTTCTTGGTCTGGTGCATGTCCGGGTCGCGCTGCTGGTCCTTGTTCTTGGTCGAGGACGGGGCGCTGATGAGGGTGGCATCGACGATGGTGCCGGTGCCCAGCTTGAAGCCATGGCGTTGCAGGTACTGGTGCATCTGCTGGAACAGCTTGCGACCCAGGCCATGCTGCTCCAGCAGGTGGCGGAAGCGGCAGATCGTGGTTTCGTCCGGCACCGGATGCTCGCCCAGGTCGATGCCGGCGAAGGCGCGCATGCTGAGCGAGTCGTACAGGGCTTCCTCGGCCATCGGGTCCGAGAGATTGAACCACTGCTGGAGGAAGTGGATGCGCAGCATCATCTCCAGCTCCTTCGGCGGCCGGCCGTTACCGGCCTGCGGGTAGTGCGGCGCTATCAGCGCGCACAGCTCCGCCCACGGCAGCAGGCGGTCCATGTCGGACAGAAACGCCTGGCGCTTGGTCGCCTTGGTGTATTTCTCGAACCCCGTGGTCATGCTCAGTTGTTTCATTTTCCCCGTCCTCGGCTCCGGTCATGCGGTTGCAAGATCAGATCGGGGACTTTTGCAGAAGTTCCCTAAGTGAATTGGGATGGATATTCCGCGAGACGGAATAATTTGAGCCGGAGCAGAGTAGGCTGAATCAGCTCACGCCGATTCCAGTCGCCTTGCCATATCCGCCTTGCGCGCGATCATCTTGTCGGCCAATGCGTCGCTGCCGCCGCCTTCCATGATGACCTGACGAATCTGCGCGTCGGCGATTTGCGTTACCACCCCGATGGCCTGCCTGATGTCGTCGCGGCTCATGCCGGCGAAGAGCTGTACTGCGTGTGGGTTGTCCGGGTCGCTGCGCAACAGGTCGATCTCATCGACGCGGGTGCCGAAGGCCTTGCCCTTGGGGTCGCCGTGGGCGCGGAAGGCCAGGGCCCCGCCGACATCGAGGGTCAGCACGGTGCCGTTGACGACGCCCTGATTGTCGCCATCGAGGCCAGCCGCATCCCAGTTGGCTGTCCAGGCATGCACACCGAACCACTGCTGCGCCTGTTTGCGCTCGTCCGCGCTGAGGCGGGCGACGCACTTCTTGTCGAGTTCGATCCACTCGGTGGCGATCTGGTCGGGGGCCTTTGTGGCCACGTATTTCAATGTCGGTGCGCCGGCCAGTTGGTAGAGGCGGGCAGCGAGCATTTCGTTGCGCGCATGGGCGGGCGATTCCAGCGTCTTGACGTAGTAACGTTTGCCATCGGCATCCTGGAACAGGCCGGCAGGGTTGCTGCCGAGTTGGCCGCCCACCCGCTGCATGGCGGCGGTATCGAGCAGCGTTCCGGCTGCGTCAGCCATGGGGGTGGTGCGCCGCACCAGTGCCAGCTGCGCGGGGGTTTCGATGGCGCCCTTGCGCACGCGCCGCACGGAGCGGATCGCCTCGCCGGGTTCCATGCCCAGTTCCACCAGCAACCGCGCCGCGATCATGCCGGCACGGCCGAGTCCGCCCTTGCAATGCACCAGCACATGCTGTCCGTTGCGCAGCAGCGTGCGGATCTCGCGGCCTTCCGTGAGCCATTGCTGCTCAAACGCCGCGCCGGGAACGGAGTAGTCGGCAATGGGGAGATGGCGCCATTCGATGCCCCGCTGCCGGATCTCGTGTCCCAGCTGCGGCACCTTGAGTTCCACGAGTTCGGCGGACTCGACCAGGGTCAGCACGCGCCGCGCGCCCCATGCGGCGATGACATCCAGATCGAGGCCGAGGTCGCGCTCCCAGGCGCCGGTATGGGCAAAACGGTCGTGCTTGCCGGGGCAGAAGGTTATGCCGATTCGTCCGTGGGACGGGCTCGCGCGCACTTCGGCGATCTGCAGAGGGTGTGTGTGGCTGGTTCGTACGATTGCCATGGTGCCATCCCCGGAGGCGGTTCCTGTAGGTTGCCGGCCGGGGGGCGAGCGGCCAATGCTGTGGTCAGCGTGGGTAGATACTACAACAAATGCCAAAGCTCCGTGCGCACCGGGGACAATCGGGGACGTACTACGATTTCCGTTAGTGTTGCATTTCCTTAGTCGTCATCCGTCGGCGTGATCAATCGCACGCTCGGAAAGTAGGATGCATAGCGTCCTGTGTCGCGCGTCAGCAATGGATAGTCGCTGACGGCGGCGTGGGCACCGATGAAAAAGTCCGCCAGCACGTTACCCTTCGTGCCACCCTGTCGGCGGTAGCGCACGAATGCCTTGCCGGCCAGGAACAGTGCTGGGTGCGGCAACTCGATCATCGTGAGTCTGAGATCGTTGATGGCCTGGTCGAGGGCCTCGACGGTGGAGAAGGTTAGCGACAATTCGGCATAAATGATCGGATTGATGGCCAGGCGATGAACCTTGGATTGCGCCCGTAACTGGTTGATGGACCAGTCGGCCCAGCCCGGCTCGTCCTCCAGAACATCAACCAGGACGTTGGTATCGACGAGTAGCATTACTCCTCACCGCGCAGCAGTGCCATCAGCTCGTCGGTGCGCCATTTCACATCGGCCTTGCCGCGGGCTGCCTCGAAGCGGTCGTGTTTGCGACTCGGACGGGCATCGACCTTGTGTATTACCACCTCGCCATCGCGGTTGACGGTGAAATCGACCCTGGACCCCGGCTCCAGATTCAGGGCGTCGCGAATCTGCTTGGGGATCGTCACCTGGCCCTTGCTGGTAAGTGTTGTCGGCATGGCAAACCTCCTCGGGTATTACTTGATAACAGAGTGTAATACCTGGATGTCGGGTGTGCAATGATGCCCGATGCCCGGTCGGGAAAAGAAAAAGGCGCCTTGCGGCGCCTTTTTCTTTGCTGCATCAGCGGACTGCTCAGATGGTCTGGTAGTACAGGTTCTGCGGATGGTTCGCCTGGGCGAAGAAGAACCAGCGTTCGAACAGCAGACCGACGTACTGGGTCATGAAGGCGAGCAGCAGCAGGGCGTTGTGGTCGGCGCTGAGGCCGAGGGCCAGCAGGATGACCGGGACCACGAACACCAATACCAGGAAGAGCCACTTCACCGACTTGAGGAAGGCGCCGGTCTTGCCGTGGCTGTATTCGCGGGTGTTGTAGGAGCCGCCCATCATGCCCATGGCCTTCTGCTGGATGTGGGTGTGACGCACGCCGATGGCGGTCTGCAAGGTGGATTTGCGTTTGATGCGGGCGTTGCGCAGCAGGGAGAAGCCGCGGGTGGCGAAGCCCAGTACGGTCAGCGCGATGGCCCAGCCGCCGAAGAAGTGCACCAGCTCCTGCTCGACGCCCTGGTAGGAGGCGTAGACGGTGGCGCAGGTGAAGCCGGAGGCGCTGCCGAGGAGGAAATAATTCACCACGGTGAGCGGGCTGGCCCATTCCTGCAGGAACTTCACCGCCGCGTAGATCATGCCGGTGCAGACGAACAGGGCGATGGCAGCGAGCACGCCGACGATGCCGACGACGAGGGACAACTGGCCGGTGACATGCCAGCCGAACAGGTCCACGTCCCAGCCGAACCAGTGGAACACGGCGTAGAGGAAGGTCAGACCCATCATCGCCGGCATGGCGATCAGCTCACGCGACAGCCAGGAGGTGCGCCATTGGGTCATGCCGCGCCAGGCGCGGGTGAACATGTAGCTGGGCTTGCCGAGGTGGAACACCGCGGCGAACAGGCCGCCGAGCAGGAACAGCAGGGCGAGGAAGCTGCCGTTGGCGAAGAAGCTGCCGCTTTGTGCCGGCAGCAGCTTGGCCATGCCGTAGGCCTGGGCGCTGAACAGGGCGAGGAACAGGCCCTGGCCGACGCCGATGAGGGTGGTCAGAAAGATTACCGAGAATGCCGGATGCATTTTGAACTCCAGTTACAAGTTGCAAGTTTCAAGTTACAAGTGGGGTTGCCGTTTTCTTGCAACTTGCCACCTGCAACTTGCGACTTCTTTACATGAGCCAGTCGTCCAGCGTGACGTCGTCGCTGGTGCCGTGGCGGATGTCTTCCTTCTTGAGCGGGTTGTCGGTGCGCTTGAGCTCATCCTCGTGGATGTGCATGCGCGTCTTGCGCCGCGGCAGGTAGTGGTTGGCCGGCTTGGTGCCCCACTCGGGCATCAGTTGGTAACCGCCCTGCTCGCGGATCGCCACCGACACCTGCGACTCCGGATCGTGCACGTCGCCGAACAGGCGCGCCGAGGTGGGGCAGGCCAGCACGCAGGCGGGCTTGCGCTCGGACTCGGGCAGCTTTTCGTCGTAGATACGGTCGACGCAGAGGGTGCACTTCTTCATCACCTTCTGGTATTCGTCGAATTCGCGCGCGCCGTAGGGGCAGGCCCAGGAGCAGTACTTGCAGCCGATGCACTTGTCGTAGTCCACCAGCACGATGCCGTCCTCGGCGCGCTTGTGGCTGGCGCCGGTGGGGCAGACCGGGACGCAGGGGGCGTCCTCGCAGTGCAGGCAGCTCTTGGGGAAGTGCAGCGTTTCGGTGTTGGGGAAGCAGCCGATCTCGTAGGTCTGCACGCGGTTGAAGAAGGTGCCGGTCGGGTCCTGTCCGTACGGCCGATCGTCGAACAGCGGGCCGGACTTCTCCGACGAGGTGTTCCACTGCTTGCACGAGGTCACGCAGGCGTGGCAGCCGACGCAGACGTTCAAATCGATTACGAGTGCTAGTTGAGTCATTTCTCTTAACCTTTTAAAAGCTTTCAACGCAAAGGGCGCAAAGGGCCGCAAAGAATGCGAGTGCGGCTTTTGGCGTTCATTTCCCTTTGCGATCTTTGCGGCCTTCGCGCCTTTGCGTTTAACGTCGTTGGCCTCACGCCTTCTTCTGGAAACGGCCCGCGAAGTAGTTCTGCCACGGCCGGCGCGGCGGGGTGCCCGGTGCGGACGGCATGGGGTCGAACTGCGGGAAGGTTTCCTTCGGTTCCTCATCGCCGGCCTTGTAGACGCGCACGCGCACGTCGTACCAGGCGGCCTGGCCGGTGACCGGGTCGGAGTTGGAGACATGATCGCCGGCGTCGTGCGGTGGCAACTCCTCGCTGATGACGTGGTTGAGCAGGAAGCCCTGCTTGGACTCGTTGGCCATCGGGTCGAGGTTCCAGGCACCGGCGGCCTTGCCGATGGCGTTCCAGGTCCACACCGTGCCCGGCTCCACGGCCTCGGAGAACTTGCTGAGGCAGCGCACCTTGCCCCACTGCGATTCCACCCACACCCAGTCGCCGTCATCGAAGCCGGCGGCGGCGCCGACGGATGGATGCACGTAGAGGTGATTGTAGGTGTGGATCTGGCGCAGCCAGGCGTTCTGGCTGTCCCACGAGTGGTACATGGCCATCGGGCGCTGGGTCACGGCGTTGAGCGGGTACTTGTGCTTGTCGGACAACTGCGACTCCAGCGGCTCGTAGAAGAACGGCAGCGGGTCGAAGAAAGTCTCCACGCGCTTGCGCAGGTGTTCCGGCGGCTGGCGGCCGTTGGTCTTGCCCTGGGCGGCGAGGCGGAACTTCTGCAGTACCTCGGAGTAGATGTGGCAGTTGATCGGCTCGGCGTAGCGGGTCAAGGCGTTGGACTGCGCCCATTGCAGATAGCCCTGGTTCCAGTTGCGCATGTACTGGTAGGACTTGGGCATCTCGTAGTGGAACACGCAGTTGTTCTTTTCGTACATCTTCCACTGGTTCGGGTTGGGCTCGCCGCGCATGTGCTTCTCGCCGCCCTTGCCGCGCCAGCCGGCGAGGAAGCCGATGCCGGAACCGGGGGCGGTCTCGAAGTTGGTGATGAAGTCCGGGTAGTCGCGGTACTTGCGTTTGCCGGCGGCATCCACGAAGGCCGGCAGCTTGAGGCGCGAGCCGATCTCGATGAGCACTTCCTGGAACGGCTTGCACTCGCCGGTGGGCGGCAGCACGGGGATGCGCACCGAGTCCACCGGGCCGTCGAACTCGGAGATCGGACGGTCCAGCATGGACATGACGTCGTGGCGTTCCAGATAGGTAGTGTCCGGCAGCACCAGATCGGCGAAGGCCACCATTTCCGACTGGAAGGCGTCGGCGACGATGAGGAACGGGATCTTGTATTCGCCGTTCTCGTCCTTGTCGTTGAGCATCTTGCGCACCTGCTCGGCGTTCATGGTGGAGTTCCACGACATGTTGGCCATGAAGATCAGCAGGGTGTCGATCTTGTACGGGTCGCCGCGCCAGGCGTTGGTGATGGCGTTGTGCATCAGGCCGTGCACCGACAGCGGGTATTCCCAGGAGAAACCCTTGTCGATGCGTACCGGGTTGCCCTGGTCGTCGACGAACAGGTCGTCCGGGTCCGCCGGCCAGCCCAGCGGCATGCCGTTGAGCGGCGTGTTGGGCTGCACATCCTCCGGCTTGGTCGGGGTCTTCGGGCAGGGCGGGATCGGGCGCGGGAACGGCGCCTTGTGGCGGAAGCCGCCCGGGCGGTCGATGGTGCCCAGGATGGTCATCAGGATGCCGAGGGCGCGGATGGTCTGGAAGCCGTTGGAGTGGGCGGCCAGGCCGCGCATGGCGTGGAAGGCCACCGGGTTGCCGGTGACGGACTTGTGCTCGTTCTCCCACACGTCGGTCCAGGCGATGGGCAGCTCGATCTTCTCGTCACGGGCGGTGATGCCCATCTCATGGGCCAGGCGGCGGATGGTGTCGGCCGGGATGCCGGTGATGTCGGCGGCCCATTCCGGGGTGTATTGCTCGACGCGTTCCTTGAGCAGTTGGAAGGCCGGCTTCACCGGGGTGCCGTCGGACAGCTTGAATTCGCCCAGCAGGCGCGGGTCGGCGCCCGGGGTGTGGGTGGAGATGGGCTTGTTCAGCTCGCGGTCCCACCACAGCTTGTTCTGCGGGTCGAAGCAGCCTTCCTCCGGCGGTATCTCGAAGCGTACGAACATGCCGTATTCCGGGTCGTTCGGGTTCAGGTTCACCAGCTCGGCGGCGTTGGTGTACTGGGTGAGGAAGTCACGGTCGTACAGGCCCTGCTTGATCAGCTCGTGGATCAGGGCCAGCAGCAGGGCGCCGTCGGTGCCCGGCTTGATGGGAACCCATTCGTCGGCGATGGCCGAGTAGCCGGTGCGCACCGGGTTGATGGAGATGAAGCGGCCGCCGTTGCGCTTGAACTTGGCCAACTCGATCTTCATCGGGTTGGAGTGGTGGTCCTCGGCGGTGCCGATCATCACGAACAGCTTGGCGCGCTCCAGGTCCGGGCCGCCGAACTCCCAGAAGGAGCCGCCGATGGTGTAGATCAGGCCGGCGGCCATGTTCACCGAGCAGAAGCCGCCGTGGGCGGCGTAGTTGGGGGTGCCGAACTGCTTGGCGAACAGGCCGGTCAGGGCCTGCATCTGATCGCGGCCGGTGAACAGGGCGAACTTCTTCGGGTCGGTGGCGCGGATGTGGGCCAGGCGCTCCTCGATGGTGGCGAAGGCCTCTTCCCAGGAGATCGGCTCGAACTCGCCGGCGCCGCGCTCGGCACCGGCCTTGCGGCGCAGCGGGCGGGTCAGGCGCGCCGGCGAGTACTGCTTCATGATGCCGGAGCTGCCCTTGGCGCAGATCACGCCCTTGTTGAGGGGGTGGTTGGGATTGCCCTGGATATACCGCACCTCGCCGTCACGCAGGGTGACGCGGATGCCGCAGCGGCACGCACACATATAGCATGTGGTGTTTTTTACTTCGACGCGGCCGCCGGCCGCCTTGTTGGGGGACTCACTCATAGTGTCACTCGCGCTGAAGTTAAATACCGGCCAGAAAACAAGAGGCCCGCGCTATACTGCCCGCGCGGACCTCGTGGCTTGTCCTTTGGACTTATTAGAATGGGTCTAACAAAATATCGCTTTTTTCTAATATATCAAAACCCGACTGTCTCGTTATACATCCCTAAATGTAGTCCCTCCTGCCGTCGTCTATCCCATTGGGAATAGAAAATCCGGCATTTGGCAAACAATAAAGGCCACTTATGCCAGCGAAAGATACTTCTGTTTGGCACCCCCCGGCTAGCCGAGTAAGGTAGCGGTCCCTAGGACTGGATGGTTCCGTTTGGGTGTCTCAGGGTCTGGGCCGCATGCGGCCGGATCGTGACAGGGGCCATGTCCAGCAGTTGCTTGCGCAGCGCTCGAGGAGCGCCACAACGACTGGATGCCGCGTCGCGGTGTGGATTCTCAACTGCAGTTAACACATAAGGAGCACAACAAATGCCGACATTTGTACGTACCGACAAATGCGATGGCTGCAAGGGTCAGGACAAGACCGCTTGCATGTACATCTGCCCGCACGATCTGATGAAGCTGGACAAGGACGGCTCCGAAACCGGCCACGCCATGCGCGCCTTCAACCAGGAGCCCGAGCAGTGCTGGGAGTGCTATTCCTGCGTGAAGATTTGCCCGCAGCAGGCCATCGAGGCCCGTCACTATGCCGACATCGTCCCGCTGGGCGGCTCCGTGCAGCCGCTGCGTGGTTCCGATTCCATCATGTGGACCATCAAGTTCCGCAACGGCACCATGAAGCGCTTCAAGTTCCCCATCCGTACCACTCCGGAAGGCTCCATCGACCCGTACGGCGGCAAGCCGGCTGCTGACCTGGCGAAGATCGGCGAGGCCGGTTTCTTCAACCATATGGAGCAGAAGGGCTACCGCGCCGGCAACCCGGCCGAGCTGATCCGCAAGTAATTACGGACCTGACGAAATTAGGAGCAAACAATGGCTGGTGAATTTGGTAATCCGGAAGTAATTCAGGAAGAGGTAGACGTCCTCCTGATTGGTGGCGGTATGGCCTGCTGCGGCGCCGCCTACGAAATCATGCCGTGGGCCAAGGCGGCTGAAGCCAAGCTGGGCCGCGAAATGAAGATCAAGCTGGTCGACAAGGCCGCCATGGACCGCTCCGGCGCCGTGGCCCAGGGTCTGTCCGCCATCAACACCTACATCGGTCCCGAGCAGGATCCGGCGGACTATGCCCGCATGGTCTCCAACGACCTGATGGGTATCACCCGTGACGACCTGGCCTACGACCTCGGCCGCCACGTCGACGAGTCCGTGCACCTGTTCGAAGAGTGGGGCCTGCCCATCTGGAAGACCGACGAGAACGGCGAGCGTCACGACGGCTCCAAGGGCCTGCCCGCGCTGAAGGACGGCGGCAAGCCCGTGCGTTCCGGCAAGTGGCAGATCATGATCAACGGCGAATCCTACAAGTGGATCGTCGCTGAGGCCGCCAAGAAGGCCCTCGGCTCCGAGCGCATCCAGGAGCGCGTGTTCATCGTCAAGCTGGTCAACGACAAGAACGACAAGGGTCGCGTCGCCGGCGCCGTCGGTTTTTCCACCCGCGAGCACAAGCTGTATGTCTACAAGGCCAAGGCCATCCTGCTGGCCGCCGGCGGCTGCGTGAACATCTTCCGTCCGCGTTCCGTGGGTGAAGGCACCGGCCGCGCCTGGTACCCGGTGTGGAACTCCGGCTCCACCTACTCCATGGCTGCCGAGGCCGGCGCCGAGCTGACCATGATGGAAAACCGCTTCGTTCCCGCCCGCTTCAAGGACGGTTACGGCCCGGTCGGCGCCTGGTTCCTGCTGTTCAAGTCCCAGGCCACCAACGCCTTCGGCGAAGTGTACATGGCCAAGAACAAGGAGCTGCTGAACGACTACCCGCCGTACGGCCAGGCTGCCGTGCCCGCCTCCTGCCTGCGTAACCACTTGATGCTGAAGGAGATGCAGGAAGGCCGCGGTCCCATCTGGATGGATACCGTGACCGCCCTCGCCAAGCTGCGCGAAACCCTGTCGCCGCGCGAAGTGAAGCACCTCGAGGCTGAAGCCTGGGAAGACTTCCTGGACATGTGCGTCGGCCAGTGCGGTATCTGGGTCGGTGAGAACGTCGAGCCGGAGAAGAAGAACTCCGAGCTGATGCCGACCGAGCCGTACCTGCTGGGTTCGCACTCCGGTTGCTGCGGTATCTGGACCTCCGGTCCGACCGACGTGGGTGCGCCCACCGACGAGGCCCTGCCGGGCGTGCCCGCTCACCTGCCGAAGGGCTGGAACTGGGGCTACCGCGGCATGACCACCGTCAAGGGTCTGTTCACCGCCGGTGACGGCGTGGGCGCCTCCGGTCACAAGTTCTCCTCCGGCTCCCATGCCGAAGGCCGTCTGGCCGCCAAGGCCATGGTGCAGTACGTCATCGACAACAAGGACTGGACCCCCGAGCTGGACACCTCCGTGGACGAGCTGGTGGAAGAGATCTACCGTCCGGTACGCACCTACCTGCAGTACAAGGACTACACCACCGCCATCGACGTCAACCCCAACTACATCACGCCGAAGATGCTGCAGTTCCGTCTGCAGAAGATCATGGACGAGTACGTTGCGGGCGTGGCCACCTACTACAAGACCAACGAGCACATGCTCAAGGTTGCGGAAGAGAAGCTGGGCATGCTGAAGGAAGACGCGCTGAAGATGCGTGCCAAGGACCTGCACGAGCTGCTGCGTGCATGGGAGAACTACCACCGCATCCTGACCGCGGAAGCTCACATGAAGCACATCCAGTTCCGTGAAGAATCCCGTTACCCGGGCTTCTACTACCGCATGGACAAGAACTTTGTCGATGAGGAGAACTGGCACTGCTTCGTGAACTCCATCTATGACAAGAACACCAAGCAGTGGACCGTGTTCAAGCGCGCCCACGTGGACCTGGTGGACAAGTCCAAGCTGTTCAAGGCGGCTGCTCACTAAGTGCCGTCCAGGCAGTAGATGGAACTGCGAACCGGGCGCCGCAAGGCGCCCGGTTTGTTTTCAGGGCCGGGTTGTGCCGGCAATGGCCGCCTATCCAATATGCAGGGTGGCGCCGGGGCCGCCGCATGAGTATCCTTGCCCGGCTGTTTCATTGAGGGATGTACCCATGGCTGATACCCCGTTTACCGAATCCCCGTTTCCCACCAGTCCGGTGATGCCCAAGCTGTACGATGGCAACAAGACCATCAGTTTCAGCTGCCACAAGGGCATCGGCTGCTGGAACGCCTGTTGCGCCAATATCGATATCACGCTGACGCCCTATGACGTGCTGCGCCTGAAGACGCGCCTCGGCCTCAGCTCCAGCGATTTCCTGCGCCAGTACACCTTCCCGTTCGAACTGGAGAAGGACGGCATCGCCGGCGTCAAGCTCAAGCCGGTGGAAAACGGCACCGCCTGCCAGTTCATGCGCCCGGAAGGCTGTTCGGTGTACGAGGATCGTCCCACCGCCTGCCGCTACTACCCGGTGGCGCTGATCGCCATGCGCAAGCAGGACGAATACACCGATACCAGTTCCTATGCCCTGGTGAAGGAGCCGCACTGCAAGGGTCACGAGGTCGACCGTCCGTTGACCATCGACGAATACCGCCAGGAGCAGGGCGTCGCCGAATACGACGAGCAGTCGCGCGGCTGGCGCCAGCTGATCCTGAAAAAGATGTCCTCCGGCCCGACCATCGGCAAGCCCTCGTTGCGCAGCCGCCAGCTGTATTTCATGGCCTGCTACGACGTGGACCTGTTCCGCGAGTTCGTGCGCTCCGAGGGGTTCCAGAACTCCTTCGAGCTGGACGATGCCACCAACAAGCAGCTGATGGAGAACGATTTGGAGCTGATGCACTTCGGCTTCCGTTTCCTCAAGCAGGTGATGTTCGGTGAGGTCACCATCGCGGCGCGGGAAGATGCCGTGCGCGTGCGCGAGCAGCGTCTGCGCGAGCTGCAGGAGATGCAGATCAAGCGCCGCGTCTACGATCCGGCGGACGAAGCGCTGGAATTCATCTGACGGCACGATGAAACGCCACGCCGCCCTGCGCCAGCTCTCCAGCGATCACCACAGCGGTCTGGTGCTGGCGCGGCGGGTGAGCAAGCTGGCGGCGGACAGCGACCTGCGGGGGGCGGCGCAGAATCTGCTGACCGCCTGGCGGACGGAGATCGGCCCGCACTTCGTCGCCGAGGAAGAGTGGCTGCTGCCGCTGTTTGCGCGCTACAGCGCGCCGGACCATCCGCTGATCGTGGAGACCCTGCGTCAGCACGTGCATATGCGCGCCCTGATCGATGAGATCGAGGAGGGATTGGTCGCACCGTCGCTGCCCCTGTTGCAAGCCCTGGCCGCTGCCCTGCGCGAGCATATCCGCTTCGAGGAAAACGATTTGTTTCCGGCGATCGAGGCGGCGCTGCCGGAAACCCAGCTCCAGCGTTTGCTAAAGCATTTTGCGCCGTTGTAGGGTGCGCACACCGGCAAGAAATCAGAGATACAAGTTACAAGTTACAAGTTACAAGGGAATGAACTCGCTGCGCTCGTGCTGCTTAAGAATTGAAATGGCCGTACGTGCGGCGCACGCCTTCCCTTGCATCTTCCCTCTCTAATCTTGTATCTGACTTATCCAACCACGTTTGTTTGAGGAGCCAAGAGTGTTCAAGGTAAACGAGTATTTCGACGGCAAGGTCAAGTCCATCTCCTTCACCGAGACGGAAGGCGCCGCCACCGTCGGTGTGCTGGCGCAGGGCGAGTACGAGTTCAATACCGGCAAGGCGGAGATCATGAGTATCGTCTCCGGCAAGGTGGCGGTGTCGCTGCCCGGTGAGAGCGGCTGGCGCGAAGTAAACGCCGGCGAGAAGTTCCACGTGCCCGCCAACAGCAAGTTCGGCATCAAGGCGCTGGTGGAAAGCGCCTATCTGTGCCAGTTCCGTTGATGGCATGAGCGCCCCTGGCACAGAGCTGCGAAACAACAGAGTCCGCAAATGAACGCGAAAAACGCAAATTCCCGCAGGGGCGCGCCGTCCCGGTTGGCGTTTATTTGCGTGGCTCTTCCCCGTATCGAGTGGGTAGCTTACCCTGTTGAGTCATGAGAGACATAGACCTATACGCCCAGATTCTTGGCTTACGGTCGCCGTGGAAGGTGGCCGATGTGCAGTTGCTGCGTGATGCCGAGGAGGTTCGGATTCACGTGGTCCCGGAGCCGGGAGTGACGTGGAGCTGTCCGCACTGTGGACGCCCCAGCCCCGGCTACGACAGCAGGCGTCGGCAATGGCGCCATCTGGACACCTGCCAGTACAAGACGGTGCTGGAAGCGGACGTGCCGCGGGTGCAATGTGCAGAGCACGGGGTGGTCACGGTGGCGGTCCCGTGGGCAGAACCGGGTTCGGGTTTCACGGCGCTGTTCGAGGCGCTGCTCATTGACTGGCTGAAGGAGGCGAGCACGCAGGCGGTGGCGCGACAATTGAAGCTGAGTTGGGGCGCCATCGACAGAGTGATGCAGCGCGCGGTGAAGCGCGGGCTGTCCCGCCGTGAGAGCCAAGCGCCGGAATACTTGAGCGTGGACGAGACCGCCTTCGCCCGGCGCCACGAGTACGTGACCGTGGTGACTGACCAGGAACGTGGCGTCGTGCTGCACGTGGCGGACGACCGCAAGACGGAGAGCCTGTCGGCCTACTATGCCGGGCTGAGTGATGAGCAGAAGGCCAACATCAAGGCGGTGGCGATGGACATGTGGCCGGCCTATATCAGCGCCACGGAGGCGCACATCCCACAGGCGCGGGAGAAAATCGCCTTCGACAAGTTTCATGTCGCCAAGTACCTGAATGATGCGGTGGACAAGGTACGGCGACAGGAGCATCGCTCCCTGTTGGCCGTGGGCGAGGACTGCCTCAAGGGCAGCAAATATGACTGGCTCACCAACCCGGCCAACATGACGCGTGCGCAGCAGAACCGCTTTCGTGCACTGCGCGATGGCAGCCTGAAAACGGCGCGGGCCTGGGCCATCAAGGAATTCGCCATGGGCCTGTGGCACTACGACAGCCGCACCTGGGCGGCCAAGGGCTGGACGCGCTGGCTGTCTTGGGCTGTACGCAGCCGACTGGAGCCGGTGAAGAAAACCGCCGCAACGATCAAGAAGCACCTGTGGGGCATCATCAATGCCGTGGTGTTGAAGGTACACAATGGCCATGCCGAAAGCATCAACAGCCGCATCCAGCACATGAAGAACCGGGCGCGGGGGTTCCGCAATCGGGAGCGTTTCCGTACTGCCATCTACTTCCATCTCGGCGGCCTTGACCTATACCCCGCTCAGATGAGAAATCGGTGATTCAACCCACTCGATTAGGTGATGACCCATTTGCGTTTGTTTGCGGATGCCTTCTGCCTTAGCGTCGTTGCGCCGCTATGGCCGTGGGGTGTTGATGCGGTGAGTGAAGTCCCCTCTCCTGCCCGATTCACCTTCGACGCCATCGGCGTCATCCGTTCCCCCTTCAAGGAAAAATTCGGCATTCCGCGTCAGAGCGGGCTGATGAGCGCGGCGCAGTCGCAGCTGGAGCTGCTGCCGCCCTATGACCGTGATGAGGCGGTGCGTGGTCTCGAGGGTTTCTCCCATCTCTGGATCACCTTCGTGTTTCACGGCGTGCGCCAGGGCGATTGGTCGCCGACGGTGCGGCCGCCGCGCCTGGGCGGCAATCAGCGGCTCGGCGTGTTCGCCACGCGCGCGACCCACCGCCCCAACCCCATTGGACTTTCCGTGGTGGAGTTGATCGGCATCAAACGCGAGCAGGGGCATTTGCTGTTACAACTGCGCGGTGCCGATTTGATGGACGGCACGCCGGTGCTCGATATCAAGCCGTATGTACCCTATGTGGACAGCGTGCCCACGGCGCGTGCGGGTTTTGCCGCCGGCGCACCGCAGCCGCGCCTGCAGGTGGCCTTTGCGCCGGAGGCGGAGGCAGTGTGCGTACAGCGGCCGCCGCTGCGGGAATTCATCGTGCAGATGCTGCAATACGACCCGCGCCCGGCCTATCGCGGCGACGAGGAGCCGGGACGCATCTACGGTGTGCGCGTGTTCGACTGCAATGTGCGCTGGCGAGTCGAGGGCGATACCGCGCAGGTGATTGCCATCGACCCTGCGTAGAGCAGGCGGGTCCGCCTGCCCGCGGCGCAATGGCCGCGCAGTTACCACTAAGGAAGGTCTGAATAAGTCCATCCTGGACTTCTCAGGTCGCTCCCGCCCCTCCCTGGGCTGCGCGACATAAGTCCATCCGTGGACAAAACCACGCCAAGCGAAAAGTGTGATTTTCGCTTGGCCTCATTTTTCAACGACTTATCGTCGTTGAAAAATGGCGGCACATCCCTGTGCCGCGGAAGCTCTGAACTTATTCAGAACTTCCCTAAAGGCAGATTGCTTCGCCGCGCACCACCCGCATTTCTTGCCCATACAACAATCGAGGTGGAACATGGCCATCGTGGGTATCACTGATCCGTCGCGCACGCCGCGCCATTGGGCGCCATTCGAGCTTGCCTTTCGGCCATTCTTTCTGCTGGCCGGTATCGGCGCAGTAATCCTGGTTTCCCTGTGGGGGTATGTCTTTGCGCATGGCCCCGCTGGTGCGGGCTACTACGGCTTCATCGGTTGGCACAGTCATGAAATGCTGTTCGGCTACACGGCGGCGGTGATCGTCGGCTTCCTGCTCACTGCGGCGCGCAACTGGACCGGGGTGCAGACCCTGCGCGGCGTTCCCCTGGCACTGCTGGCCCTGCTGTGGTTGGCGGGTCGCGTGCTGGCGCTGCTGCCGGCGCCGCCCTGGCTCACCGCGGCGGTGGACCTGGCCTTTCTGCCGCTGGCCGCGCTCGCCTTACTGCTGCCGCTGTTGAAGGGACGGCATTACAAGAGCCTGATGTTCGTCGCCATTCTGCTTGGTCTGGCCCTGGGCAATGGGCTGGTGCATCTGCAACTGCTCGGCATGACCGCACACACCGCGACGGCAGGTACTTACCTCGCCGTCGGCATGATCCTGCTGATCATCGTGATCATGGGCGGGCGGGTGATTCCCTTCTTCACCGAGAAGGGGGTGACGACCGGCTTCGTGCGGCGCGAATGGCGCTGGGTCGAAATAGCGGCGCCGCTCAGCGTGCTGGCCCTGGCGCTGATCGAAGGCGTCCTGCCGCAGCCGACCCTGGTGGCGCTGGCGGCGGGCACCGCCGCCGTGGTCAACGGCGTGCGCCTGTCCGGCTGGTATACCCATGCCATCTGGCGCGTGCCGCTGGTGTGGGTGCTGCAGGTGGGGTATGCCTGGCTGGTGCTGGGGCTTCTGCTCAAGGCGGTGGCAGCCGCCAGCGGCGCGGGGACGCTGCTGGCGCTGCACGCCGCCACCATTGGCGGCATCGGCGGCATCACCCTCGGCATGATGGCGCGTGTCACGCTGGGGCATACCGGTCGCGTGCTGAGCACACCTCCGGCAATGCCGTGGGCCTTCGCGCTGCTCTATGTGGCGGCGTTGCTGCGCGTGTTCCTGCCGTTGCTGCTGCCGTCCTACGCGCTCACCGTGGCGCTGTCTGCGGTGTTCTGGTCGGTGGCGTTTGCACTGTTCGTGTGGAGTTATGGCCTGATGCTGCTCAGGCCGCGCATCGATGGCAGGCCGGGATAGCCTGGCGGCACCGCTGTGTGATTCTGCCGCGCGGTTTCGGTTACACTGCGGGTCTTACCGCGACTCTGTGACCCGATGAAAATAGCCGTCAGCGAACTGATCGTCCGCTACCTGGAACGCCTGGGGGTGCAAACCATCTTCGGCATGCCGGGCGCGCACATCCTGCCGGTCTACGACAGTCTGTACGACTCGCCGATTCAGACCGTACTGGTCAAGCACGAGCAGGGCGCGGCCTTCATGGCCGGTGGCTATGCCCGCGCCTCGGGCAAGATCGGCGCCTGTATCACCACCGCCGGTCCCGGCGCCACCAATCTGGTCACCGGCATCGCCAACGCCTATGCCGACAAGCTGCCGGTGCTGGTGCTGACCGGGGAGACCTCGACCCACATCTTCGGCAAGGGCGGCCTGCAGGAAAGCTCGGGCGAGGGCGGCAGCATCGATCAGGTGTCGCTGTTCAAGGGCATCACGCGCTACAACAAGATCGTCGAGCGTACCGACTATCTGGAAAACGTGCTCAACCAGGCGGCGAAGATCCTGCTGTCCGATCAGCCCGGCCCGGTGCTGCTCAGTTTTCCCTACAACGTGCAGCGGGAACTGGTCGATGCCAATCTGCTCGAGCGCATCCACAGTTGCCGTCACACACGCTCGCAGCGCGAATGCGCCCAGCCGGCGCAACAATTGGCCGAGATGCTGCTGGCCGCCGAACGCCCGGTGATGGTCGCCGGTTACGGCTGCCTGCGCGCCGGCGCGCAGGGCGAACTGGAACAACTGTCGGCCCTGCTCAACGTGCCGGTAACCACCAGCCTCAAGGCCAAGGGCGTGATCAGCGAGCAGTCGCCGCTGGCCCTCGGCAGCCTCGGCGTCACCTCCAGCGGCCACGCCTACCGCTATGTGGTGGACCGGGCCGATCTGGTGGTGTTTCTCGGCGCCAGCTTCAACGAGCGCACCAGCTACCTGTGGGACCCGGCCCTGCTCGGCGGCAAGAAGGTGGTGCAGGTCGATCTCGACCCGGCGCAGCTGGAAAAGGTGTTTCCCGCCGATCTCGCCATCCACGGCGATATCAAGGTGGTGCTGGGAGGTGTGCTGACCTATCTCGACGGCCGCGAGGCCGAGGCCGCCAGCTTCGCGCGCCTGCGCGGCGAAATCGAACGCTCCAAGGCGGCCGTCACCAGCGATTACGCCATCTTCCAGTCCGGCTTTGCCCTGATGGAGTATTTCTTCCGTGCGCTGGAGCAGAACTTCCCGCGCGGCGTGCAGGTGTTCGACGACAACATCATCTTCGCGCAGAACTTCTACAACGTGGCGAGCGGTAACCGCTACTACCCCAACTCCGGCATTTCCTCGTTGGGGCATGCCATCCCGGCTGCCATCGGCGCGCGCTTCATCGAGCAGCGACCGACCTTCGCCATCATCGGCGACGGCGGTTTCCAGATGTGCGCCATGGAGATCATGACGGCGGTGAACTACGGCATCCCGCTCAATGTCGTGGTGTTCAACAACGCCACCATGGGCCTGATCCGCAAGAACCAGCACCAGCACTACCAGCAGCGCTTCATCAGCTGCGACTTCGTGAATCCCGACTTCGAACTGCTGGCCCGCTCCTTCGGCATTCATTACCAGCGGGTGGAGGGCATGATGGATGTCGATGCGCTGTTCGCCCACTGCGACCTGCGCGATTCGATCAACCTGATCGAAATCGTCATCGACAAGAATCTGTTTCCCAATTATTCATCGCGGCGATGACTGCGCCCGCCCCCCACGACATCACCCTCGTCATCCCCGTCGCCGATCGTCCGCGCCACCTGTCCGACTGCCTGCATACATTGCTGGAGCTGAAGCGCCGCTATCCCTATGCCGGCAAGGTGATGGTGCTGGTGGCGGAGGACAGCCGCGACGCCAGCAGCATCGAGCAGCACCGGGCCATCGCCGCGTCCGTCACCGCGCAGGGCATCGCTGTGCACCACCTCGGCCCGGACGCGCAGCGCGCACTGGTGGACTCGCTGCCTGCACCACTACGCATGCAACTGGCCGGCATCATTGGCGACGGTGGCAGCTACGCCCACAAGGGCGCCTCCATCACCCGCAACATCGCCTATCTCTGGCTGCGCCGCCAGGTGCAGGACGGACGCCGGCAGCTGATCTGGTTTCTCGACAGCGACCAGGAGTTTCGCGTCAATCTGGCCACGGCCGCCGGTGAGGAGGAGCAATACGCCGTCGATTACCTGAACGGCCTCGACCAGATATTCTCCACCACGCCGGTGCGCATCCTCACCGGCAAGGTGGTCGGCGACCCGCCGGTGTCGCCGGCGGTGATGGCGGGCAACTTCCTCGACGATGTCATGGCGTTTCTGGCCGATATGGCGCGCTGCACGCCGCAGGCGCCATGTACCTTCCATACGGCGCGGCGCCCCGCCGCCGATGCCGCCTATCATGATATGGCGGACATGTTCGGCTTCAAGGCGCCAGAGGCGTTCCGTTATCACTGCCACCTGCGCGGTGCGCATGATCACGTCGCCTGCTTCATCCATTTCGCCGCCCGGCTGGCGCGCTTTTTCGACGGCGAACACCCGACGCGTCGCAGTGTGTATCAGCCGGCCGAATTGTTGGGGACCCTCACCCCGGCGCGCACCATCTACACCGGCAATTACGTCTTCACCCCGGACTGTCTGGACTACTTCATCCCCTTCGCTGGCCTCAGGCTGCGCATGGCGGGACCGACGTTGGGACGCATCATCAAGGCCGAACTGGGCGCGGGCTTCGTCTCGGCCAACCTGCCCATGCTGCACCGCCGCACGGTGGAGGGGCTGGGCCAGTCCGAATTCCGCCCCGGTATCGAGCGTGCACAGACGCAGATCGATCTGTCCGGCGAATTCGAGCGGCAATACTTCGGCGATGTCATGCTGTTCAGCATGGAACGGCTGACGGCCCTGGGTTATCCGGCGGTGTCTCCGGCCGAAGATGAGCTGACGCGCACGGTCGGCGAAGTGGAGGCGCAGATGCACGCCAGGTATGGTCACAAGCATCAACAGATCGTGGCGAAGATCGCGCAGCTGCGCAGCTTGTACGAGAGTGACGCTGGCTGGTGGCAGCAGCGGGATGAGCTGGCCGGGGCAAGGCAGCTGTTCGGGCAGTTCATCGCCAACATGCAACACAACTTCGGCGACGAGGCCCGCGCCTGGCAGCAGGTCAATGACCTATCCCGCCGTCAGGCACGCACAGCCGCCATCATCGATGCGCTCAGGCGCTATCCTGAAGATCGAAATGCCTGGCGCTCCGTCCTCGGCCAGGCTTTCGAGCAACGCGGCGACCCCGTGACGCACGCTGATGTCCCTTTCCCGCAGCCCTCACCGCTCCCCGAGGGAAAGGGGATATAAACTGCTCAGCGCAGAAACATCCGGTACACGACATGAACGTATTCATTCTCAATACCGGCCGCTGCGGCTCGACCACCTTCATCGAGGCCTGCCGCCACATCGGCAATTACAGCGCCGGCCACGAATCCCGCGTGCAGCTGCTCGGCGCCGCGCGCCTCGCCTATCCGCCGCACCACATCGAGGCCGACAACCGCCTGTCCTGGCTGCTCGGCCGCCTCGACGCCGCCTACGGCGACAACGCCTACTACGTGCACCTCACCCGCGACCGTGCCAGGGTCGCCGCCAGCTTCGTGCGCCGCGCCGACTTCGGCATCATGAAGGCCTACCGCGAAGGCATCCTGCTGCACGATGAAACGCAGCGCGCCACGCGCGCGGCCATCGCCGACGATTACATCGCCACCGTCGAGGCCAACATCGCCCTCTTCCTCAAGGACAAGCGCCACAAGATGGACTTCCGCCTGGAAAACGCCCGGGAAGACTTCCGCCACTTCTGGCACTGGATCGGCGCCCAGGGTGACCTCACCGCCGCCCTGGCCGAATGGGACTTGCGGCATAATGCCTCGCCAAGCTGATGGTTACATCGGGTATGAGCAGTTGTTTTTACGCCAGGTTCTTGCCGCAGGCTTACTCCTGGCATTGCCGGCGAGGTGTCGTGCCGCGAGGGCTGCGCTATTCCGGCTCATGAGCGTGGGCCAGAACGCCATGGACTGTTTCATCTGCTGCGCCGGATCTGCACTATTGCGCAGCCGCGCTCCAATGCCAGATAGGTGTGCGTGGTGTTGCGGTACTGCGTCTGCCACATCGCCACCACTTCCATTTCATCCGGCCGCGCTGCGTCGTCCATGAATACCGTACACTCATCCTTCATGTATTCGAGCAGCAGCGGCAACGCGGGATAGCGCGAGTGTTGCTGGATGAAGCCGGGTGGGCCGTCAATGACCAGCATGTCGATGTCTTGTACGGACAGTTGCGAGACGTCATACCAGCGATAATTCCGCTCGTGGATGGTGCGGGGTATCAGGGGTGCGTGCAACACGGCGGAGTATTCATTCAGTCCATAGCGGCTGATCTCGCTGCGCGTGTTGGCAGCATAGTCGGCGTCGTTCTCCAGGCTGTAGACATGACCGCCTCCATTCAGGGCGCAGGCGCGCGCCAGCATCAGGGTGGTGAGGCCACTGCCGCATTCGACGATGGTCTGTGGCTTATCAGTCAGTACATGGTCGACGATGAGTTGCAGGAAATCGGGTGCGGCGGACCACTGCGGCGTATACGGGATACCCTGGGTGAGACCCAATTGGGCGCACAGCGCGTAGTAGGCTTCGATGCTCACAGTCGCCACAGTATATGGCCGGCGTGGCGGATCGCATGAACGTCGTAGCTGGATTTCACATCGACAAAGACGCCGCCGGGCTTGAGGTGGGCGAGCAGTTCGGCGAGTGGTAGTTCATGGTAGCTGCGGTGGTTGACGGTAGCGATGATGGCATCGACGTTGCGCGGTAGGTGCTGCCACGGCGTTAGCGTGATGCCGTATTCGTGCATGGCCTCGTCCGGCTCGGCGATCGGGTCGTGCACGTACACTACACAGCCGAAGTCGCTCAGCTCGCGCACGATGTCGGCCACCTTGGAGTTGCGCAGGTCAGGGCAGTTTTCCTTGAAAGTGAGGCCGAGAACGATGACTTGCGCACCTTTTACCGCGCTGCCGGCCTTGATCAGTTGCTTCACCGTCTGTTGCGCGATGAAGGCCGCCATGCTGTCGTTGATGCGACGGCCGGCGAGGATCACGTCCGGATGATGCCCCATCATTTCGGCCTTGTGCGCCAGGTAATAGGGATCGACGCCGATGCAATGGCCGCCCACCAGGCCGGGGCGGAAAGGCAGGAAATTCCATTTGGTTCCGGCCGCTTCCAAAACTTCCAGGGTGTCGATATCGAGGCGATCAAAGATCAGCGCCAACTCGTTCATCAGCGCGATGTTGAGGTCGCGTTGGGTGTTCTCGATGACCTTGGCGGCTTCCGCCACCTTGATGCTGCTGGCGCGGTGCACGCCAGCGTTGACCACCTGCTCGTACAGTGCGGCGACGCGCTCCAATGTCGCCGCACTGTCGCCGGCCACCACCTTCAGTGTGTTACTGAGGGTATGTTCCTGGTCGCCGGGATTGATGCGTTCCGGGGAGTAGCCGACGTGGAAGTCTTGTTGCCATGTCAGACCCGAGGCGCGCTCCAGCACCGGGATGCAGATCTCCTCGGTGGCGCCGGGATAGACGGTGGATTCGTAAATGACGAGCGCACCGCGCGGCATGTATTTGCCCACGGTCTCGGAGGCACTGATGAGTGGCGCAAAATCGGGCCGCCGTGCGCTGTCCACCGGCGTGGGGACTGTGATGATGATGATATCGGCGCGCGCGAGCAGGGCCGGATCGGTGCTGCAGGTGAGCTGAGTCGCGGCTTGCAATTCAGCAGTGGTGACTCCGCCGGTGGGATCGATGTGGCGTCGATAACTCTCGATGCGCGTGGCGGAAAGGTCGTAACCGAGGGTGGGGCCGCGCTTGCCGAAGGCCACGGCGAGCGGCAGGCCTACATAGCCCAGGCCGACGATGGCGATGGTGCTGTTCATGCTGTGTGTTCCGCGCACATGGCGGGCATTTTACTGGATGAGGGATGAAAAAAAACGGGGCCTTACGGCCCCGTTTAAGGAGGTCACCGTATCTTGCGGTCTTAGCCGAAGATGTCGTTGGTGATGTTGGCGAACCAGCCGTGAGCATAGTGGGCCTCGCGGCGCAGGGCCTCGGCGCTGGCATCGGACGGTGTAACGCCGCCGGCTCCCTTGACCGCGACGATCTCGTTCTTGGCCTCGTCGAAGGTGTAGACGATGCTGACCGAGATGCCGTGATCTTCCGCCACCACGCTGTAGCAGGTGTTCATGTAGGACGGGAAGCCGGGCTCGCGTCCGGCCAGCAGATCGGCTACTGCCATGGCACAGACCTTGGCCTGCACGTTGGCGCTGTAGCCGGACTTCGGCATGCCGGCCGAGTTGCTGGCGTCGCCCAGGACATGGATGCCGGCGTGGATCTTGGACTCGAAGGTCTTCTTGTTGACCGGGCACCAGTCGCCATCGGTCAGGCCCGCGTCAAAGGCGATCTTGCCGGCCTTCTGCGGCGGGATGACGTTGATGACGTCGGCCTTGATCTTGTCCACCGCGCCCTGCACGGTCATGGCCTTGCCGTCGACACCTTCGATCTTGCCGCCCTGCGAACCGGATACCCACTCGATTATGCTGTTGCTGGTGCCGTAGCCGTAGTGTTTCTTCCAGCCGGCCATGAACAGGCCCTGCTTGGCGAACTTGTCGCCGGAATCCATGATGATGACCTTGGACTTGGGCTTGTGGCGCTTGAGGTACTGGGCGATCAGGCTGGCGCGCTCATAGGGCCCCGGTGGGCAGCGGAAGGCGCCGGCCGGCGTGGCGATGACCACGGTGCCGCCGTTCTTCATGTCGAGCAGCTGCTTGTGCAGGGCGACGGTCTGCGGACCGGCCTTCCAGGCGTGGGGAATGGTGCTTTCCGCCAGTTCGGCGCTGTGGCCCTCGATGGCGCCCCACTTGAAGTCGATGCCCGGAGAGACGATGGCGCGGTCATAGGAGAAGGTGGCGCCTCTCTTGGTCATGATCTTCCGGGTGGCCGGGTCGATCTGGGTCACCATGTCGTGCACAACACGCACGCCGTGGCGGCGCAGGCCGTCGTAGCCGAAGGTGATGGAGTCGAGATCGCGATCACCGCCCAGTACTTCGTTGCTCATGAAGCAGGTGTAGTACTTGGGATTGGCCTCGATCAGGGTGACCTCGATGGAGGGATCGGCCATGCGCAGGTATTTGGCGGCCGTGGCACCGCCGGGGCCGCCGCCGACCACTACCACCTTGCCGCCGGCACCGCCGCGGCTCATACCGCCGGCACAACCGGCGAGGGTACCGACGGCAACGGCGCCGCCGGAAAGTTTGATGAAGTTACGACGTGAAATCATTGTGTTCTCCCCCACTGTTTATTGCTGGCTGCCGTAGAAATGGATCAGGGCATCGACACTGGACTTGTCGTGGCTCTTCAGCATTTCATCGACCTTCTTCTTCATGTCCTTGTCCATGGTGCGCTGACCGTCGAGGAAATCGGCCATGGTGAAGGTGAGATAGGTCATCGACTGACCGGCCAGGACGCCGCCCTGATCCGGCTTGCGGCCGCCGTCCTCGTGGCACTTTTCGCAGAACTTGTCATGCAGGCGCTGGCCCTGGCTGGCCTTGGCCTTGTCGAAGCCCTGCTTCATGGGGGTGAGTTTCTGCTGGGCGAAGTAATCGCCCATCAGCGCGATCTCTTCATCGGAGTAGCCCTTGGCCACGCGGTCCATAACCGTTGCCTTGCGCTCGCCGCTCTTGAAGGCCTTCATGGTGTCCACGAAGTATTCCGCGGGCGCACCGGCGAGGCTCGGGATCTGCGCCATGCTGGAGCCGCCGGTGCCGTGGCAGGCGGCGCAGGTGTTGGCGAGCATGACGGCGGAAGGCGTGGCGGCCCATGCCGCCCCACTCAGGGCCAGCCCTCCGGCAAAGACCATTTTCTTGAATAGTGTTATGGACCCCATTCTCAAACTCCTCCTTTGCTTTGATCGTTTTATGTTTCTGCATAGGTATCCTGGCGGACGCCGATAACCACAATACCTGTATGCAGAAAAATTCAAAGGATAAAATTTTTATGACAGTCAGGAGTGACAGGTGATGGCAGGTATGCCGGCGATGGGGGAGATTTGGCAATAAGTCGGGACAAAAGGGCGTGGGTAGCCAGGCGCGGCGCCAAGCAGAGGACAGGCCTTGCAGGGATGCGGCCCTGACGGCGAAACAGCAGCTTTCGTTGCACAAAAAAAGCCCCGCACGGAGCGGGGCAGTAAGCCTCATTGAAAAGGCTTGTTGTTATTTGTTCGCGATGTCTTCCAGCTTGCCGGCACGGATGATCTGGCCATCCAGTGCGGCTTCCTGGGCCGATTTGCCGTAGGCCACGGCGATAAGCTGGGTGTAGTAGACCACCGGGATGTTGAACTTGGTGCCGTAGGTCTTGTTGATGTTGCTCTGATAAGACTCCACGTTCATCTGGCACAACTGGCAGGGGGTGACGATCATGTCGGCGCCGCCGTCGTAGGCCGCCTCGATGATTTCCTTGACCAGGGCATGGCCCTTTTCCGGCTCGGAGAACATCAGGGCGCCGGAGCAGCAGGCGACCTTCTTTTCGTACTTGTCCACCGCCTGGGCACCGCAGGCCTCGATCATGTGATCGAGATAGAGCGGATTCTCGAAGGACTCGCCGGCGATGCCGAAGGGGCGGTTGGTCTGGCAGCCGACGTAACCGGCGATCTTCACGCCTTCCAGCGGCTTGGTCACGCCCTTGGCGATGGTATCCAGGCCGATGTCCTCGACCAGTACCTCGACCATGTGGCGGGCCTTGGGCATCTTGCCGGATTCGACCTTGAGGCCGATCTCGGCCAGCGCCGCGTTGATGCCTGCACTGACCTTGGGATTGTGCTCGACACGCTCCTGGGCCTCGCGGGTGGCGATCCAGCAGGCGGCGCAAGGGGCGACGATGTCGGCGTCGCCGTTCTGCTGCTGGGACAGGGCGATGTTGCGCGCCGACAGGGACAGGCGTGGCACTTCGCCACCGCCGGCATAGCCGATGGAGGCGCCGCAGCAGTTCCAGTCGTCGATCTCCTTCAGCTTGATGCCCAGCGCATCGCACATGGCGTTGGATGAGCGCAGGAAGTTGTCAGCCGACGCCTTGGGCTGGGACGAACACCCGGGATAGAAGGAATAGAACTCTTTCTTGGCCATCAGTCTTCTCCTCACTCACCAAACTTGGTGATGTGCTCCGCTTCGAACTCTTCGGCCTTCTTCAGCATCTTGGCGATGCCGGAGAGGTCCTTGCACTTGTGACCGCCGAAGTACTCCATCGGGTTCATGCGCTTGCTCTTCATCATGGCCATGCCCAGCTCGCGGCCGGCGAGGGCGTTCTTGATGCCCTGGCTGAAACCGTTCATGAAGTACAGGCCAACACCGATCTTCAGCTCGTTGACGCGGCCGTTCTTGGCGATGGAATCCCAGAAGATCTGGCCGAATTCCTTGGTCGGCTGGCGGTTCGGCGCCAGGCCGAGGCGCTTCGCGTAGCTGGCCAGGCCGTGCATGATGTGGGTGATCGGCAGGCCGCGCGGGCAGCGCGCGATACAGTTGTAGCAGGAGGTACACATCCACATGGAACTGGAGGACAGTACTTCCTCGCGCTTGCCGGCACGGATCATCATGAACAGTTCCTGGGGCGGATGCTCCCAGTGCGGGCCGAGCGGGCAGGAGCCCGAACAGACGCCGCACTGCATGCACATCTTGACCCAGGTGCCTTCCTCGACGTTCGCCTCGACTTCCTTGAGGAAGTTGGAGCGGTACTTCTCGACCATCGCCTGATTCATGTCGCTCATCGTGGTCTCCTTAGAACTTGAAGGGGCTCATGCCGATCTCGCCGATCAGCTTTTCCATATCGTTGATGATCTGCGGGATCCGCTGGATGTCGGCGATGGACACCTCGTAGGTCTGCACCCGCTCTTTCTCCAGGTTGAGCTGGGTCAACGTGTCGTCGATCTTGCTCATGCGGTAGTGCGCCATCTCGGAACCCTTCACGAAGTGGCACTGGTAGTTGTCGCCCTTCTGACAGCCCAGCAGGATGACGCCGTCGTAGCCGCTGTTGAGGGCGTCGGTGATCCAGATGGTGTTCACCGAACCGAGGCAGCGTACCGGGATGATGCGGGCGAAGGCGCTGTATTCCTGCTTGGTCATGCCGGCCATGTCGAGCGCCGGATAGGCATCGTTTTCGCAGGCCAGCACCAAGAGGCGCGGCTTCTCGGAGAATTCGTCCGGCATGTCGACGGCCTTGAGCTGCTGACCGATGGTCTCGACGGAGTAGTTCTCGAAGGAGATGACGCGCACCGGGCAGGCGCCCATGCAGGTGCCGCAGCGGCGGCAGCGTGACTCGTTGTACTGTGGGAAGCCCTTCTCGTCCTCGTTGATGGCGCCGAATGGGCATTCCACGGTGCAGCGCTTGCACTGGGTGCAGCCTTCCTTGCGGAAGCTGGGGAAGGACAGGTCGCCGGAGCGCGGATGCGCGGCGCGGCCCAGGGCGGCGTTTTCGCAGGCCTGGATCGCCTTCAGCGCGGCGCCGGTGGCGTCTTCCATCGCCTGATGGGCATCCATCGGACGGCGTACCGGGCCGGCGGTGTAGATGCCAGTGCGACGGGTCTCGTACGGGAAGCAGATGAAGTGCGAATCGGTGAAGCCGCTCTTCAGGTGCGGCACGTCGGTGCCCTGACGGTACTGCAGGTTGAGGATCGATGCCGGGGCGCTGGCCTGTTCGGCCTTCAGTTTCTCCGCCAGGGCGGTGTCGCCGGCCTTGTCGGCGGCCTCGATTTCCTGCGTCAGGTATGGGTTGGGGCCGCTGGCCGGCACCATGCCGGTGGCCAGCACCACGATGTCGGCGTCGATGGTGGTATCTTCGGCGAGGATCTTGTCGGTGTAGTTCACCTTGAGGCCCTTGCCGGCCGCCTCGATCGCGCTCACCTTGCCCTTGGAGAAGGTGACGCCGGCTTCCTGGCCACCGCGGTAGACGTCTTCACCGTCGGCACCGGGGGTGCGCAGGTCGTCGAAGATCACCGTGGCGTCGCCGCCGGCCTCCTTGACGTAGCGGGCCTGTTTGATGGAGGTCATGCAGCAGTGACCGGAGCAGTAGGGCAGGTGGCCCTCGGCGTCGGAACGCTGCCCGGCGCACTGCACGAACACCACGTTCTTCGCATCGGAACCGTCGGACTTCTTGATGGCGCCGTTGTTGGCCTTGACCATCTGCTCGAAGGCCAGCTGGTCCATCACGTCCGGGCTCTTGCCGCCGCCCAGTTCCGGCAGCCTGGTGATGTCGTACGGGGTGAAGCCGGTGGCCTGGATGATGGCGCCGACGGTGACCTCCTTGCTGGCGCCGCTCTCGGTGGCCAGGGTCACGGCGAAGCGGCCCGGGGCACCTTCGGTCTTGGCGACGGTGGTGTTGAGGTGGACGGTGATGTTGCCGTTGGCGTTGACCGCGTCGATCATCGCGCCGGTGGTGTTGTCCGCCAGCACGTTGTACGGGGCCTTGTCCGGATACTTCTTGAACATCTGCGCGGCCACGCCGCCGAGGGCGCCGGTCTTCTCCACCAGCTCGACCTTGTAGCCGGTCTTGGCCGCTTCCAGCGCGGCGGTCATGCCGGAAATGCCGCCACCGACCACCAGGATGGTGCGCACCAGGCCCTGTTCGCCGGAGGCGGAGGGTATCTTCATGTGCTTGGCTTCGGCGCAGGCCATGCGCACGTAGTCGTCCGCCATCTCCTGGGTGGTCTCGGCCGCTTCCGGGGTGTCGGGACGGACCCAGATGACGCCTTCACGCAGGTTGGCGCGGGAGATGGCCACGCCCTCGAAGCTGAAGGCCTCGGTCTTGGCGCGGCGCGAGCAGGCGGCGATGACGACGTGGGTGACGCCGGCGGCGATGTCGTCCTGAATCATCTTCACGCCTTCGGCGCTGCACAGGAACGCGTGTTCCCTGGCCTCGGCAGCCTTGCCCTCGCGCTTGGCGACGCTGGCCAGCTGGGCGGTATCGAGGCGCTCGCCGATACCGCAGCCCTGGCAGATATAGGCTCCAATCTTCATGTCAGCCACTGTTTAACCCTCCTGACCTGCAACCCGATTGACCACCTGGATGGCGCGCAGCGCGGCCGCGGTGGCGTTCTGCGCGGCACGGTTGACGTCCAGCGCATCGGACGAGCAGCCGGCACCGTAGATGCCGCAGTCACTATCGAGATCGATGAAGTTGTGTTCGTTGATGGGGACGCCAGCGGGGAACACGCCGGCCGGCACGGTGGATTCCATGCCGGTGGCCAGCACGACCAGGTCGTGCTCGTTGGCGTAGCGCTTGTAACCCTCGGTGTCCACGCCCTTCAGCACCACGTTGTCACCGCTGCCGGCGACGATGTTGGCGACCTTGGACTTGACGAAGGTGACGTTGGGGTCTTCCTTCACCTTGCGGTGGAAGTCGTCGATGCGGTCGATGGCACGGATGTCGATGTAGTAGACGGTGGACTTGCAGTTGTCGCCCAACTGGTCACGCACATAGGTGGTCTGCTTCAGGGTGGCCATGCAGCAGATGCGCGAGCAGTGCTTGAGGTGATTGACGTCACGGGAGCCGGCGCACTGGATGAAGGCGATGTTCTTCGGCGCCTGGCCGTCGGAGGGGCGCACGATCTTGCCGCCGGTGGGGCCGAACGGGTCCAGCATGCGCTCGAACTCGACGTTGGAGATGACGTTTTCGTAGCGGTCGTAGCCGTAGGGCTGGATCTTCGCCGCATCGTACGGCTTCCAGCCGGTGGCCCAGACCACGGCGCCGACGTTGAGGCTCAGGTTCTGTTCCTGCATCCCCAGGTCCACGGCGCCGTACTTGCAGGCGGCCTTGGCCTTCTCGCCGTCGTCGGTGCCGACGATGCGCGGGTCGATGACGTAGCGCTGCGGGTAGGCCATGTGGGACACCAGATAGGCGCCCTTGCGCTGCTTCATGCCGTAGTTGAACTCATCGGGGAACTCGGCGGAGACGGCCTTTTCGCATTCGCCGCAGGCGGTGCAGTTCTCGTTGACATAGCGCGGCGCCACCTTGACGTTGACGGTGAAATTGCCGGCCGCGCCGCTGATCCCGGTCACTTCCGCCATGGTGATCAAGCGCACGTTCTTGTTGGCCTTGAGGCGGCGGTACTGGATTTCCAGACCGCAGGTGGGGATACACAGCTTGGGGAAGTATTTGTGCAGCTGGCTGACACGGCCACCGACGCTGGGCGACTTTTCCAGCAGGATCACCTGCTTGCCGCACTCGGCTGCCTCCAGGGCCGCCGTCAGGCCGCTGATGCCGCCACCCACGACCAGTATGGTCTGGTTGGTTGCGATTACCTCAGACATTGAATTTCCTCCATCAACGGATGCATGCGAATTCTGCGCCGCGTGGCTGTGTGGTCCGCAAGACTAGGACGCCAGGCGCCACGGGGAAATAGTCCTTTTTGAATAGGAACGACACGATACCCGCTCTCCATAAGAAATTACATATAAGGAACATCGAATTTTCCGATAACTGAATAGATTGCATGTATGTATTGCGGAATGTCGCGCCATGACGGCGTGGAGCGATGGATGGGGGCGTTCGGGTTGTATCGGTGGGGTTATTTACTTAAGCTTTTTTATCGGGAATAGCGCAGAGTGCAGGAGAGCGTTGTGGCGGAAATCACCCCGGAAGAGCATTACATCACCGCAGAACCCTATTACGAACCCAGTGGCAGCGAGGTGGCGGTGTTCGAGGCGGCCTACGCCAACCGCCTGCCACTGCTGCTGAAGGGCCCCACCGGCTGCGGCAAGACCCGCTTCATGGAGTACATGGCCTGGCGTCTCAAGCGGCCGTTGATCACCGTGTCCTGTCACGACGACCTCACCGCCTCCGATCTGGTGGGACGCTATCTGGTGAAGGGCGGCGAGACGGTATGGGTGGACGGCCCGCTGGCGCGGGCGGTGCGCGCCGGGGCCATCTGCTATCTGGACGAGATCGTCGAGGCGCGCAAGGACACCATGGTGGTGATCCATCCGCTGGCCGACGATCGCCGCGTGTTGCCGATGGAAAAGCTCGGCACCCTGCTGCAGGCGGGGCCCGAGTTCTGTCTCGCCGTGTCCTACAACCCCGGCTATCAGAGCGTGCTGAAGGATTTGAAGCAGAGCACGCGCCAGCGCTTCGTGGCGCTGGAGTTCGATTACCCCGCCGCCGAACTGGAGGCGCGCATCGTCGCCAGCGAGTCCGGCATCGACGCGCCGCTCGCCGCCACGCTAGTGAAGTTCGCCCACATGACGCGCCACCTCAAGGGCAATGGCCTGGAAGAGGGCGCCAGCACGCGCCTCTTGGTGCACGCCGGCAAGCTCATCGCCAGCGGCGTGCCGCCGGTCACCGCCTGCGCCGGCGCCATCGCCCAGGCCCTCACCGACGAGCCGGAGATGCTGACGGCGATCAACGAACTGTCGGCGTCGCTGTTCTGATGAGCGCCGAAGGCGTTTGACAGGCCCTTTATGCTGAGCGCAGACGACATCGCCGCCCGCCTCGACGAATACCTGGAGACGGAGTTCAGCTTCATCCGCAGCGATGAGCTGGCGCCGCTCATACTGGCATTGGCTCCGGCGGAGCAGGCCTTCGTGCTCGACTGGACGCGGCGCATCGCCAGCACCAACACCGAGATCGCCCATCAGTTCGTGCGCCGCGCGCCGCAGGTGCTCAAGCTGCAGGAGCCGCGCGTGATCGAGGCCTGGGCGCTGCATGCCATGGATGTGTACGACCGTGCCGGCCTGCGTGCGGCGCTGGCGGTGATCCAGGACGTGGAGCGCTTCGTGCAACACAGCCATGCACGCACTGCCGGTGCGCTGTTCGATGAGGTGAGCGGCGTGTTGCTGCACTTCGTGCACGGCCTCGCCGGGCGCCCGCTCAAGTTGGCGTTGGCTGACACCGCCTGGACCGACAGTGAAACCATTCATCTGCCGGCGCTACTGGCGCAGCTTGCCGGCCGTGAGGACAACTTCCGCCTGTACAAGGTGCTGGCCGTGCTGCAGTGGGCGCAGATCCATCACGGTACCCTGCGTGTGGCACTGCATACCGACTTCACCAGCTGGCCCGATGCTGCGCGTGCGCAACGCCTCTATGCCCTGCTGGAAACCCTGCGCCTGGAGGCCATCATCGCCCGCACCCTGCCGGGCCTCGGCCGCGAGATGCAGCAGTTGCAGCCGGACTATGTCGCTGCACTGCCGGCGGCCTGGCAGGCGGCGGCAAGGCAGGTGCAGGGCGCGCGCAGTACGCCCGCAGCCAGCCTGGGGCTGCTGGCGTCCCTGTATGCCGCGCCGTTGCCGCCGCCGCGTCTGTGGCAGGTGGAGCTGTATCTCAATGAGGTGGCGGCGTGCATGCAGACACGCATGGCGCGGGAGAAACAGTTGTTGCGCGTGCGTCTGGCACAGTGGCTGGAGGAACAACGGAAGAAGGCCCCGGCGGACAGCGCGCCGCCGCGTCTGGCGGTGCGCGAGCCGGCGGACGATGCACAGGCCGGCGACTCGTTCGAACTGACGCTCAACGACGCGCCGGTGGCGCCGCCGGAAACGATTGCGCGCCTGCTCACCTCGATCCGCCTCGACCTGGGCGAGATACCGGATGAGTATCTGGTGCCTGCCGGTCCCGGCGAATACGACCCGGCGCTGTATACCGAGCAGGCCGACGATCCGGATGCCGTGTGGCAGGGCACCTACCACGAGCGCGGCGCCAGCTATTACAACGAGTGGGATCATGGCCGGCAGCACTACCGCAAGAACTGGTGTGTGATGCGCGAGAAGGAGGTGGCGCCGGTACACGACGGTTTCGTCGCCGCTACCCTGCAACGCTACAGTGGCCTGGTGGCGCATCTGCGCCGCAGCTTCGAGGCCATGCGCGACGAGGAACGGCTGCTCAAGCGTCAGGTGCACGGTGATGGCGTCGACATCGATGCCCTGGTGGAGGCGCTGGCCGATGCGCGCGACGGCAGCGAGATGAGCGACCGGCTGTTCACGCGCCTGCACCGCGTCGAGCGTGATATCGCCGTGGCCTTCATGGTGGATATGAGCGGCTCCACCCGCGGTTGGGTGAATGATGCCGAGCGCGAGGCCCTGTTGTTGCTGTGCGAAGCGCTGGAGGCGCTGGGCGATCGCTATGCCATCTACGGTTTCTCCGGCATCACGCGCAAGCGCTGCGAGTTGTACCGCATCAAGCGTTTCGACGAGCCGTATGGCGCGGAGGTGCGGGCAAGGATCAGCGGCATCCGTGCGCAGGACTACACGCGCATGGGCTTCGCCATCCGTCATCTGACGCAATTGCTGAATGCAACCGCGGCACGCACCCGCCTGCTCATCACCTTGTCCGACGGCAAGCCGGACGACTACAGCGATTACCGCGGCGTGTACGGCATCGAGGACACGCGCCGTGCCTTGCTGGAGGCACGGCGCAGCGGCATCCATCCCTTCTGCATCACCATCGACGAGCACGGCCCGGAATACCTGCCGCACATGTACGGCGCGGTGAACTACACGGTGGTGAGCGAGGTGCGCCAGTTGCCCTTCAAGGTGGGGGAGATATATCGGCGCCTGACGCGCTAGGGAAGCTCTGAACAAGTTCATGGCTTCCGTGGCACAGGGATGTGCCGCCATCTTTTAACGACGATGATTCGTTGAAAAATGAAGCCAAGCGAAAATCACACTTTTCGCTTGGCGTGGTTTGATCCATGGATGGACTTGTGTCGCGCAGCCCAGGGAGGGGCGGGAGCGACCTGAGAAGTCCTGGATGGACTTGTTCAGACTTTCCCTGGCAGGGTTCAGCGCTTGCCGAAGTGACGGTGAAAATCGGCGAAGCCGCTCGCAGTAAGCGGTCTGGCGTAGTGATAGCCCTGTACCTTGTTGCAACCAACGTGGGCGAGGAACTTTTCCTGCTCCAATGTTTCGACGCCCTCGGCGACGGTTTCCAAGCCCAGGTTGCGCGCCATGCCGATGATGGCCTCGGTAATGGCACAGTCGTTGGCGTCGCCGGGAATGTCGCGCACAAAGGAGCGGTCGATCTTGAGGTCGTCGATGGGCAGTTGTTTGAGATAGGCCAGCGAAGAATAGCCGGTGCCGAAGTCGTCGATGGCAATGCGCACGCCGTGGTCGCGCAGGCGCTCAAGCACATGGCGGCAGGAATTGATGTCGCGCAGCAGCACGTTTTCGGTCAATTCCACCTGCAGGCAGCGGCCTTCCATCTGGTGCTCGCGCAGCAGTGCGAACAGGGTGTCGGCAAAACTGGGGTGAAATAGCTGCACGCCGGATGCATTGATGGAGATATATTCCGGCGCGATCCCCTGTGCACGCCAGCGCATGAACTGGGCGATGGCCTCGCCGGCGACCCAGGCGCCCAGGGGCAGGATCAACTTGGTTTCTTCCGCCAGTGGGATGAACTGATCCGGTGGCACCATGCCGCGCTCGGCGTGCGGCCAGCGCGCCAGCGCCTCGACGGCGATGATGCGCTGCTGGCGCAGGTCGATAATCGGCTGGTAGTGCAGTAACAGTTGTTGGTCGCGTATGGCCAGCCGCAGCGCGTTTTCCAAGGTCAATTTCTCATCGGCCGCTTCGGATAGGTCCGGGCTGAATTTGCAGTAGCCGTCGCGGCCGCTGTCCTTGACACGGTACATGGCGGTGTCGGCGTTTTTCAGCAGCGTCACCGCGTCGGTGCCATCTTCCGGGTACAGCGTGATGCCGATGCTGCAGCCGACGTGCAGTTCGCTGTCGTGCAGATGGAAGGGCTGACGCATGGCGCTGACGATCTTGTGCGCCAGGGTGGTGGCCTCGCCGGGGATGTTGAGCCGCTCCAGCAGCACCACGAATTCGTCACCGCCGAGACGGGCGATGGTGTCGGCCCTGCGCACCAGGCCGCGCAGGCGTCGCGCCACCTCGATGAGCAGACGGTCGCCGAATTGGTGGCCGAGGCTGTCGTTGATGGTCTTGAAGCGGTCCAGGTCGATGAACAGCAGGCCGAAGAGATCGTGGTCGCGCGCGGCGCGCTCGATGGCGTGTTCCAGCCGCGCGGTGAACAGCAGGCGGTTGGGCAGTTCGGTGAGCGGGTCGTGGTGGGCGAGGAAGTCGAGCCGCGTCTGGGTTTCCTTCAGCGAGGTGATGTCGGTGACGATGGTGATGTAGTTGGTCAGGTTTCCGTCCGCATCGTATACCGTGTTGATGGACAGCAGCAGCGGGATGATGCGGCCGTCCTTGGCGCGGTCGAGGATTTCGCCTTGCCACTGGCCTGTCGTGGCCAATGAATGGCGCAGCGCGGCGTAGAACTCTTCATCATGCCGGCCCGATTGCAGCATCTTCGGCGTCTGGCCGAGCAGTTCTGTTTCACTGTAGCCGGTGATGCGGCAGAAGGCATCGTTCACTTCCAGGTAGCGCGTCTCGGCGTCGGTGATGGCGATGCCCTCGGCGGTATTGGCGAAGACCTTGGCGTAGAGTTGCAGACTCGCCTCGATGTTCTTCTGCCGCGTGATGTCGAAGCAGATGAATACTTTCTTGATCTTGTTGCGTTGTGCATCGTGGATGTCCGAGGCCACGATCTGCAGATGACGCCCAGCCACCTGAAATTCGTGTTCGTGCAACTGGCCGCTGGTCAGGTTGGCCTGCATGTGGCTGCTGCAGACGCATACTGTGTCGAGTGTCTGACCGACGATCTCGTCGTGCTCCCGGTTATGGAACAGCCATTCGCGCGCCTGGCGGTTGCAGTCGTCGATGCGACCATCCTCGTCGAGCACGACCACCGCGGCGTCCATGGCATCGAAGATGGCGCGGATTTCCTGTTTGGCGACGTCCAGCGCGCGGTTGGTATCGTTGAGGTGGTCGAGAACCTGGCGGAATGATTCGGTGACGATGCCGATGGGATCCAGGTCGATGAGGGTCTTGTCGTCCAACTCCTCCGGGCGTAGCGGCAGTGTGCCGATCAGGGTCAGCATCTGATCGACCTTGGCGCGGATGTACTGTATCGCCTTGAAATATTCGGCCGGGTAATCCACGTCGTAGTCCTGCTTTCCTCAGCGTTTGGCGCAGACACGGATGCGGTAGCCGGCGTCCACCCGGCTGACCTCGGCCGCATAGCCCATCTTGCTCACCGCGTCGGGGATGGTGGCGGTGGCCTGGCGGTCGTCGGTGGTGACCACGATCTCGGTCTGACCGGCACGCACGGCCGCGGCATGCTGGTTGAGTTCCTTCAGGGTCAGCAGCAGGCAGGAGGGACAAATCTGGCCGCTGATGTCGAGGTGGATGCTGTTTACCTTTTCCATGGCATGCTCCTAACGGATCACGAAACGAACGAGTAGCCTGCTGCCGATCCAGGTGCCGGGCAGGATGCCGAGCAGGAACAGCAGGCTTTGCACCGCGAGGATCGGCACGCCGCCCCACAGGTGCCAGATGTTGCAGCCCGGCACCATGCGCGCGGCGGCGCCGAGCAGCATCCCGCCGAGCAGGGCCGAGGCGTAGTGGCGCGGCGGGATGCGCCAGTGCAGGCGCCACTCGCGTACCAGCAGGGCGGACACCGCGGCACCACCGATGATGCCAACGATGAGCGGGTACTGGATGGCGGCGATGGCGTCCAGCTGCGGGCCGGCGCCACCGCGCACCGCCGCTGCGGCGAAGGGCGGCGTGTACTCGAGGCCCTGGACCTGGAAATAGGCCAGCGCCGCCACATGTTCCGGCCAGACCAGCGCCTCCAGCGTGGCACCCAGCTTGGCGTAGGAGGTGGTGATCCCCAGGGGCATGCCCACCAGCAGCCAGGAGACGAAGCCGACCGCGCTCAGGATCAGCGCCGTTTGCCAGGGCGGTATGTGGCCCGTGGCATAGGCCGGGCGGGTGAGCAGGCCGCGGCGCTGGCTGCGGTAGAGGTAAACGGCGCCGAGGCCGGCCAGCGGCAGGATCAGCAGCGCCGGGTCGATGTCCAGGGCCTGCGGCAGGGTGATGGCCGGGTCGAAGCTGGTGGCGCGGGCGAAGGCGCTCCACCACGGGTGCCATTCGGCATACAGCGCGGAGCCGGCCAGCAGGCCGACGAAGGCGACGGCGCTGACCACGCTGCCGGCGCCCAGCTTGTACAGCGTGCCCACCACGCAGCCGCCGGCCAGCACCATGCCGATGCCGAACAGCACGCCGCCGATGAGGGTGGCCAGCGAGCCGGGGCCGAGCAGGGGGAACGGGTAGGGGCCGAGCAGGCCGCCGGCGCGGCCCAGCTCGAAGGCCGCCATGCTCACCACCACCAGCAAGACCAGCATGCGCAGCAGGAAGAAGTCGCGCACCAGGAACAGGTCGCGGAACATGGCGGTGACGCAGAAATCGGATCGGTGCATTACGAAGCCGGCGACCAGGCCGGCCAAGGCGGAGGTGAGCACGATCAGCAGGTAGGGGGATTCGCCCATCGATTTATAGTTATGTCGTGGCCGATGGGGGACTGTAATACGCGGTTACTGTGGCGGGCAAGTGCCGGGGCGCGGCTCCAGGGGATGCCCCTCACGCTGCCGGGCGGGCTGAAGCCCGCCCGGCAGGCCCATAAAAAACAGCCCCCGCCGGTGGACGACCGGCGGGGGCTGCAGCAGCGGATGTGGGTATGACGGCTGCTGAACTACAAGATTAGACCATTACGCGGCGTACTTGGCCTTGGCCTCCTGGGCTTGGCGCGCCTCGTCCGCATCATAGGCGGCGCCGGACCACAGCATCTCGTAGGCGATCTCCTCGTTGCCGTTTTCGCACAGTTCCAGCACCTCCTTGAACAGCGGCTGGAAGGTGGGCGACTTGTGCGATTCCTCATGCTCGGCGAAGGAGCGCCAGAAGGTGATGATCAGCGCCTCCTTGCCCTTGAGCGGACTCTCCACCGCCTGGCCGATGGTGGACCCCTCGTTGGAGACGGCGCCGCTGTTGAGGGCGACGAAGCCGCCGACGAAGCCGGTGGTGGAGTGGTAGGTCTTCACGTTTTCGCACAGCAGGGCGACGCGCTCCTGCAGGTCGTCGACGGAGTATCCGGGCTTGAGGATCACGCGGTTGATGGTGACCACGCCATCGTGGGGAAAGTTGTTGATCAGGCTGCCGGCCATGATGCACCTCCTATCGGGCTTAATGGGTTGCAGGCATTTAATAACCTATTTAATCGCTAATATATAATCCTGATAAAAATAATCAAGTAATGGATAAAAATTACTTGGTGTGGGGTTTTCGGAAGTGGGACCGTGGCCGGGTAGCCGCAGTCCGAAAGATGGTGGTCAGTGCGCCTCGATGAACCCCGCTGCGGCGTCGGCCAGCTCCTCGGCGTAGAGGTCGAGGAAGAAGTGGTCGGCGCCGTCGATGGTGACGAGTTGGGCATGGGCGCCGGGGTTGGCAGCGCTCATGCGTTCGGGCAGGTCGCGTACGGTTTCGTCTGCGGACCCGGCGATCACCAATGTGGGTTTGCGCACCTCGCGCAGCACGGTCGGCGTGTCCATGCGCGGGTCGGGCTGGTGGTAGGAGAGGAAGGCATGGGCTGTGGCGGCGGTCTGCTGGCAGTAGAGGATATCCACCGGCTGCATCAGCGTGTCGCCCTGGCCCTTGGCCACCAGGGCCTCGGCTCTCTTCAGCTCGGTGGCGAGGGGTTTGCCGTAGCGGGTCTGGTAGTTCTTTTCATCGTAGCCGGCACTCCAGGTCTGCGGCGCGGCGAGGACCACGCTTCGGATCAGGGCGCTGTCGTGGGCGGCGGCGTAGCGGGCAATCTGGTTGCCGCCGCGCGAGTGGCCGAACAGCACGACGGACTGCACACCCTGCCCCTTGAGCCAGTCCAGCCACAGCCCGACCTCGTCCACCGCGTCGGTGTGCAGGTGACGGTGCGGCGCGGCGCAGTCGTACATGCCCTCGCGTGCGCTCAGGCCCAGGCTGAGATTCACCGCCAGGGAGCTGTAGCCGCGCTCAAGAAAGGCCTGCTGCAGGGTGCTGATGATCTCCATGCGGTTGTGCGCCAGGGTGCCGTGCAGCATCAGGATCACCGGCCCGGCCTTCCAGTCGTCGCCGGCCCGTTCCAGTTCGGCGCTGACCTGCAGCCCCTGGTGGGGAAGGGTGAGGGTTTCGGCCTGGGCATTGCCGAGGCTGGCGAGCAGGAGCAGTGCGGTCAGCAGGCGTTTCATGTGATTCCTCCGGTAGGTCTGTCTGCAATCATTCCCAGCGTGCCTGCGCATAGCGCACCTGCGCCCCCTCCGCGCCCTTGTGCACCCAGGCCAGGTGCAGGCGGCCGTCGTGCCACAGCAGCACCGGATTGTCCTGGCTGCCGGGGCCGGCGGCGCCGTCCACGCTGAAGTCGTCGCTCCACTCCTTTTCGCCCCGGCGGGTGGACAGCCAGATGTCCGGGCTGTCGTCGCGCGGGTCGTCCCAGGCGGCGACCACGCCGTGGGGCGTGACGGCCACGGCCGGGTGCCACTGCGGCGTTTCCGCGCCGAAGGCATCCTGGGCCTTTTCGTTGGCGCCGAAGCTGGCGCCGTGGTCAGTGCTCACTCCGGCGTAGATATCGTAGCCGGAGAGGAAGTCGCGCTTGTCCATCCACACCGCCGCCACGGTGGCGCCGTCGCTGGCGAGGCTGACGCGGGTGACGCCGGGACCGCGGCCGAGGCCCAGTTCGGCGGCGCTGCTCTGGCGCGGGATTTCGTTGAGCGGCTGCGGCGCGCTCCACTGCGCGCCGTCGCGGCTGGTTGCCGTCAGCAGCCGGGTGTGGCCGGCACGGCGGTCTTCCCAGGCGATGGCGTAGCCCCGGGCGGTGGCGGTGAGGGAGGCGTAGAGCTGTTCGTCCTGGGCGGGACTTACGTCCACGGCGCGGGCGGTGCCGACGCTGACCTTCGTGCCGTCCACGGTGAGCGGGGCGCTGACCAGGCGCAGGAAGCGACCGTCGCGGCGGCCCCAGGCGGCGTGGAGGCGGCCGTTGCCGGCGGCCAGGGTGACCTGGGCCGATACGGTTTGGTCCAGCGGGGCGAGCACGCCCTGTGCCGCGGCGCTGAACACCCGCGCCACCACCTGGCCGTCCTGCTCGAAGGCGGCCAGGAAGCGGCCCGCGCCCAGGCCGACGATCACCGGCTCGTAGGCCTCCCTGCCGGTGCTCAGGCGCAGCGGTGCGGCAAAGCCGGGCTGGTCGATCCGGCGCAGGGCGGCATACACCTGCGGGCTGCCGTCGCGGTTGTCCTCCCACACCACGGCGAGGCGGTCGCCGCTGGCGGCGAGATTGCCGCGTCCGGCGGACTCCAGGTGGGGGAACAGCTTCGCCTGCGGTTCGCCCGATGCCGCCTCGAAGTCGGCGAACACCCATTCCGCCTGTGCGGGCAGGGTCAGCGCCAGGCCCAGCAGTCCGGCCGCCAGCATTCTCACGCCGGGTTCTCCGCCAGGAATTCCAGCAGTTTCATCTTCCGGTAGTGGCCGCCCTGGATGTAGCGATCGAAGTCGCGGAAGTCCTGCACCGTCTTGAAGCCCGGCACCTTGAGGATGGGGCTGCCGTCCGGTTCCAGGTAGAGGAACACCGGGGTGGCGAAGACGTTGAGGCGGGCGCCCAGCTCCATTTCGGTGAGGCGCTCGCCGGAGGGCAGGGTCAGGCGGTGGCCGCTCTCGGCGTCGACATAGACCAGCACGTAGTTGTCGCTGTAGCGCTGCTTGAGGCCGGCGTCGGAGAAGCTCTCCTTGTTGGTCTTGTCGCACCAGGCGCAGCCGTAGCGGCCGAAGTAGAGGAAGATCTTCCTGCCGCTGGCCTGGGCCTGGCGCAGGCCCTCGTCGTAGGGCACGAAGGCGTAGCCGGCCGGGGGATCGGCCTGCACGGCGGCGGCAAACAGCAGGGTGGCGAGGGTCAGCAGGCGGGTCAGGGTGTGCATCGGGGGCTCCGTGTGTCGGCTTGCTAGTGTGGAGTGTGGGCGGCGCGCGGCTTTATTCCACCTGCGGCCATAAGATAGTCATTGGCTATTGAATCGATATAAACAATCCATTTCACCTATTTCGTGGCGTCGCTATCCTTTAGCCCATGCAGCAACATGCCACGGGGGACGCCGCCATGACCAAGACCGTTACTTTCGCCATTACGCATTTCACCGTCGCCTTCGCTGTGGCCTATGCGCTTACCGGCGATGTGGTGGTCGGTGGTGCCGTCGCCCTGGTGGAGCCGGCGGTCAATACCGTGGCCTACCACTTCCATGAGAAGGCCTGGGGCGTGTTCGGCCGCCGGGCGAACGCCCGGCCGGTGGAGGCGGTGCGGGCATGAAACTGCCAACCGACCCGCACCTGCTCTACAGCCTCGTCAACATGAAGCTGCGCAACGAGTATGAGGACCTGGACGATTTGCTGCGCAGCCTGGACGTGGACCAGGAACAAGTGATGCGGACCCTGGCGGCGGCCGGCTATGTCTACGACGCCGCCCTCAACCAGTTCCGCGCGGCACGGGAGTAGGGCCGGCTTCAGCCGGCCCCGGGTGGCATGGCCTAAATGATATTGGTCTCCGCCAGATAGGGCGCGAACAGCGGTTTCAGGTCTTCCAGCGTCGCCCCGAGTTCGTGCGGCATGCCCTTGACGAACATGTCGAGCAGGACGATGGCGTTGATGGTGCCGTCCTCGCGTTTGATGGAGCGGATGCGCTCGGCCATGCCCTTGTTCACCCTGGCCACCTTCTCGTAGAAACGCACCAGCCCCTTCATGTCCATGTCGGCGGACAGGTTGTCCTGCCAGCGGTAATACTGCGCCAGCATGTACATGGAGGCGGCACGGTAGAAGGTCTCCTCCGGGCTGGCGAAGGGCAGATGAAAACGCGCCATGGGCTTGAAGAACTCCGTCACCGGGCAGCCGCTGGTGGCGATGATGATGCCCATCAGCGAGCTGATGCCTTCCTGGGCGGTGGCGCTGCGGGTGAGGGTGCGTTCGTCCACCACCACGGTGACCTTGACCTCGTCGATGGAGGTGACGTCGCTCAGTTGCTCCACCACCGGCGACAGGTGGGCCGCCAGCGGACAGTGGGTATAGGAGCCGTAGGGCAGTTGGCAGCCCTCGCACTGTTTGAACTCCAGCTTGGTCCATTCCGGCAGTACCGGCGGCAGCGGCTCGCGCGGCGCCAAGGTGGCGCCGTCGAGGTGCAGCTGAAACAGTTCCTCGCGTCCGCTGGGAAAGCTGAAGCGGTATTCGTAGCTGACCGTGTCCATAGTACGTTTTGAGTGGTGGATGCTGGCACGGCAGTGTAGCCAGAACCGATGGCTATGGGCTAGAGCGGCAGCGCTGCTATGCTTGGTTGAGTGGAACACTGGGTTGCTGTCGGGGGCAAAGATGAGACGAGGGATTTGCGCGCTACTGTGGTGGCTGCCGCTGGCCGCCCTGGCCGAACTGCCGCGTGGCGACTGTCAGGCGCCGGCGCCGCACAGCGATCTGCGCCACTGTGATTTTGCCGGGCGCTCCCTCGCCGGCATGGACCTCACGGGGGCGCGCTTCGCCGGCATGCAGCTGGAGAACATGAACTTTCGCAACGCTGCGCTGGCCGGTGCCGATTTCCGCGCCGCCAATCTCAAGTGGGCCCATTTCCAGGGCGCCGATCTGCGTGAGGCGGATTTCACCAGTGCCGATCTGTTCCACGCCACTTTCGATGGTGCGCGCCTCGATCAGGCGCGCTTCAACAAGGCCTTCATGTTCGGCACCAACCTGTTGCAGGTGCAGGCGCCGCAGGCCGACTTCACCGATGCCTACCTCAAGGATGTGCTGTTCGACGCATCCGATTTGAGCGGTGCGCGTTGCATCGGCTGTTTCCTGCGCAGCGGCGGCATGGCCGGGGCGCGTTTGCATGGCGCCGATTTCAGCGGCTCGGACATGACCGGCCTGGATGGCGAGGCGACGGACTTTTCGCAGGCCCGGCTGGTCGGCGTGCGCTTCAGCAGTGCCATTCTGCGCTATGCCCGTTTCCGCGAGGCCGATCTGGCGCAGGCGGATTTCATCCACGCCGATCTCACCAATACCGAGTTCGGCGGCGCGAAGAATCTGCCGCCGTCGGTGAGCGAGACCCTGATGCGGTACTTCGGTGCCGAAGAGGCGCGCTAGCGCGCGTCGCAGGGAGGAAACCATGCGAATGAAAACGGGTACGGCGCGGCGCGCATGGCTGCGGCGGCTGGCCGCGGCGGGACTGGTGCCGCTGCTGACACCGTTGTTGCTGGCGATGTCACGCCTCCCGGCGGGGCGCACCATCTACCGCCTGCAGGGCACGGTGCGCGTCAACGGCCGGCCGGTGGACGAGACCACGCTGATCACGCTGGGCGATGTGGTCGAGACCGGGGCGGACGGCATGGTGATCTTCGCCGTCGGCAGTGATGTATTCATGGTCAAGGCCAACAGCCGCTACGAGGTGCAGGGCAGCAACGGCGTGGTGCAGCTGTGCCGCTTGGTGACGGGCGCCGTGCTGCAGGTGTTCGGCCAGGGGGCGCGGCGGCTGGAGAGCGGTGATGCGGTGATCGGCGTGCGCGGCACGGCGGTCTACATGGAGGCACGCCGCGACGAGAGCTATGTCTGCACCTGTTACGGCGAGGCGGAGCTGTCGTCGCGCAGCGACCCGCAGCTGCGCGAGACCGTGCGCACCACCCATCACGAAACGCCGCGCTGGTTCCGCCGCGGCAGCGATGGACGGCCGCGCATCGAGCCGGCGCCGGTGATCAATCACACCGACGATGAACTGATCCTGCTGGAGTCGCTGGTCAATCGCACGCCGCCCTTCCTGCTGCTCGACCTCGGCGGCAGCCGCTACTGATGGCCGGCGGGAATTGCCGCACCTGCCGCCTGTTGTTAGTCTGTGCCGATGCAGCGCCCGCCGCCCGGCGGGAAAAACAATAACGAGGCCCAGGCATGAGTGACAAGGACACGCCCGCAGGACAGCACGACGAGGACGATCTGCTGGCAGATTTTCGTGATGTGGCGGACGACGATGCAGGTGATGCCTCCCGGCAGCCCGATGACCTCAACACCGACCTGGATGCCCTCGATGCCTTTCTCAACGAGTTCGGCCAGGGCGAGACTGCGGTACAGGGAGAGAACGAACCGGCAGACCTGGCGGCAGCAGCGGATGAAATGGCGGAGCCGGAGGAGCCGGGCGCAGATACTACGGAACCGGCAGATGCCGCCGATCCCCTGCTGGAAGAGGTGGCCCTGGCGGCGGCGGACCCGGCACTGGATCTCTCCGCCGTGGAGGAGGTCCCCGAACTGAGTGCCGATGTCGATCCCGATGACCTGGACCTCGGCGGGATGGAGGACATGGCGCCGCCCGAGCCGCCGCAGCGTGCCCCGGCCGCCGGCCGCAGCGGCGACCTGTTCGCGGCATCGCCGGCTGCTGTCCCGGCCGCGGCGCCGGCGCCCGTATCAATCATGGCGGATGAGGACGAAGCGGCGATGGATACGAACAAGACCCTGGACATCTCCACCATCGGTGTCGCGCTGGTTTCCCTGGTGATCGCGGCGGTGGCCGGCTGGTTTGCCGTCAGCCTGCACGGCCAGATGAACGACCTGCGTGCCGAGCTGGCCCTGCTGCGCCAGCAGCCGGCCGGGGCCATCGCCGGCCCGGATCGGCAGACCCAGGAAAACCTTGCGCTGCTCACCCAGCGCGTCAACGAGATGGCGGTGCTGCTGGATGGCCCGTTGGGCCACCTGAGTGATTCCGGTGCGCAGATCAACAGCATGAATCTGCGCCTCGATGAACTGGAACAGCGCCTCAAGGCGCTGGGTGACGAAGTGGCCCGGGCGGCGCGCACCGCCGAGGCGGCAGGCAAGGCAGCGGCAAAATCGGCGGCGCCGACAGCGCAGCCCACTGCCAAGGCCGCCACGAAGCCGACGGCCACGGTGCCCCAGCCGGCGGCCAAGACCACGGCGGCGGCCAAACCTGCAGCGGCGGCGGGCCAGCCGACCGGCGGCTGGGTGGTGAATGTGGCCTCGCTCACCGATGCCAAGGCGGCGGAGACGGAGAGGCAGCGCATGCAGCAGGCCGGTTTCAACGTCGAGGTGCAGACGGCGCAGATGGATGGCCGCACCTGGTATCGCGTGCGCGCCACCGGCTTCAGCTCGCGCGAACAGGCCCAGGTCTACAGCGACATGATCCGCCACAAGATGGGTGTGACGCCGTGGGTGGGGCTGGATAAATAGTTACAAGTTTCAAGTTGCAAGTGACAAGCATGATGTCGCGCTGGTGTCGCTTTAACTTGCAACTTGCAACTTGCAACTTGTCACTTGTCACTTGGAACTTGTAACTGCCTTTAAACCAGCAACATCACGCCGATGGCGCCGAGCAGCGTGAAGGCGAAGCGGCGCATGGCCAGGTCCGGCAGCGGCGGCGGATAGCGGCGGCCGGCGACGGTGGCGAGAAACACTACCGGCAGGCACAGCAGGCTGAGCTGCACCATCTCCAGGGTGATATCCCCGGCCACCCCCACGTAGAACAGACGCGCCACGGTGGCGACCGCGAAGGTGGCCAGCAGCGTCGCGCGCACCACGGCCAGCGGCAGCGGCTGGCGGTAGAAATGGAACACCAGCGGCGGCCCGCCGATGGAGAACATCCCGGCCAGTATGCCGCCGGCGACACCGACACCGGCATCCACCCAGCCGGGTGCGCGGTGGGCGTGCGGATGCGGCCGCAATGCCAGCAGCACGCCGCCGGCGAGGATCACCGCGCCGAGGATCACGCGCAGGGTTTCCACCGAAGTGCTGTGCAGGGCGTCGAGCAACAGCACACCCAGCCCGACCGCCGGCAGCATGCCGAGCAGGGTGAAGGTCATACCGCGGCGATCGATGTGGTGTATGGCGCGGTGCAGGGCGAGAAAGTTGTTGGCCAGGGCGGTGAAGCCGACCACGATCGCGGTAAAGGCCACCGGGGCGAGATCGAACAGGGTGATGCCGCCCATGACGATGAGGCCGAGGGCGAAACCGGTGACGGTCTGCACGTAGGCGCCGAGGGCGACGATGAACAGAAAGGCGGCGAGGGTGAGCGGGTCCATGGTGGGCACGGATTATAACGACGCTGCACCTGTTGGCCAGGCGGCCGTCGGGTACGAGGCACGAGATACGAGGAAGCGGTGTGCTGCGCGCACGGCCAGATCAGCCAATGGGAAACATACGCTGCAGACGTGTTTTCGTACCTTGTCCCTTGTAGCTCGTAGCTGTCTTCTTCATTCCCAGTTGCGGGTACAGTCCAGATGGCGCCACACGCGGTCCATGCCGGGCAGGCCCTCTTCCAGCATCACGGTCAGCGGCTGGCCGCGGAAATAGCGGTTGCGCGTGGTGAGCCAGAAACCGGCCATCTTGGGGTTGAGCGGGAATACCACGTGCAGGGCCTGGTGGATGCCGATGAGATGCACGGCACGGGCGAGCAGATCATCGTCATCGGGCAGGGCCTTGCCGCGGCTGAATTTTGTCAGTTCGCGTACGGCCGTGTCTTCCGGCAGGCCGAGCAGGCTGATCTGGTATTCTTCACGAATGTTCCAGTCATCCAGCACGCCCATGACGAGGATGGCGAGCTGCTCGCGGTCCTGTTGGCTGTAATGGGACAAAAGTTGATTCTCCTGCATGGTCTTTGCCCATTATCACGGACACGCCGCGCCACGTCAAAAAAGCCTCATGCCGACCATTCTCGAATCCACCGCGCAATTCACCGACTTTTTGCAGCAGAATCCCGCTGCTGTAGTGTATTTCAGCCGCCCTGACTGCGCCGTCTGCCAAGTGCTCAAGCCGCGCATTCTGGCGCTGCTGCGGCAGGAGTTTCCGCGTATCGCCGTGGCGGTGGTGGACTGTGCCGCCGCGCCCGAGCTGGCGGCACAGCAGGCGGTGTTCACGGTGCCGGTGGTGGCGGTGTACATCGACGGCCGGGAGTCGCTGCGCCTGGCGCGCAATTTCACGCCGGGGCAACTGGCGGCGGCACTGGAGCGGCCCTATGCGCTGTTCTTTGACTGAATACCTGCGTCCCCTGTTGCTGTTGCTCTGGTGGGTGCCCTTGCAGGCCGCGCCTCTGCAGTGGCCGGCCACCGATGCCACCGTGGCAGAGACGGCGGAACTGATTCGGTATGTGGTGGCCATCAACGGCGCCGAGCGCGTCGATGGCGTGACGCTGGCGCTGCCCGATCAGGTGAGCCGCTATTACTGGCAGCGCGGGTTTCGTCCCGCCTGGTTCGACCGTGACGGCATTTTCATCGAGGCCGGGGAACTGCTGCATGTGCTGCGTCAGGCCGAGGCCGAAGGTCTGCCGGTGGGCGATTATCCCATCGCGGCCATCGAGCAGCGCCTGTTCGGCCCCATCGACGATATCCAGCATCTGGCGCAACTCGACCTGCTGCTGACCGATGCCTTCCTGCATTACAGTCTGAATGTTTACAGCGGGCGTATCGATCCACGTCGTGCCGGTAGCGACTGGTTCATCCCTTATGTTCCACTCGACCCCGCCGCGCTGCTGCCGCAGGTCCTGGCGCAGCGCAACCTGGCTGCGGTGCTGGCCGGGTTGCCGCCGCAGTACGAGGGCTATCGCCGCCTGCGCCTGGCCTTGCAGCAGTACCGTGCCGTTGCGGCGCAGGGTGGCTGGCCGGAAGTCGCGGGCGGGGAGATTCTGCGTTTCGGCGCACGTGAGCCGCGTGTGGCGCAGTTGCGCCGCCGCCTGTGGCTGTCCGGTGACCTCGCTGCGGCCGAGGCGGCGGAGCCGGAGCTTTATGACAACACCGTGCGTCGTGCAGTGCGCCGTTTTCAGCGGCGGCATGGCCTGCAGGCGGACGGCAGCGTGGGGGATGCCACCCTGGCGGCCCTGAATGTGCCGGTGGAGCAGCGCATCCTACAGATCGCCGCCAATATGGATCGCTGGCGCTGGCTGCCGCGGCAGATGGAGCCGCGCCACATTCTGGTCAACATGGCCGGTTATGATCTGCAATTGGTCGAAGATGGCCAGGTGGTGCTGGACATGCGCGTCATCGTCGGGCGCGACTACCGTCAGACGCCGGTATTCACCAGCACGATGACCTCGCTGGTGCTCAATCCGTACTGGTATGTGCCGCGCACCATTTTCCGCGACGACATCCTGCCGCGCCTGCGGCGTGACCCCGGATACCTGCAGCGGGCCGGCATGCGCCTGTTCAGCAGTCTGGACGGCAACGGCAGTCAGGTGGATGCTGCCGCCATCGATTGGGAGCGTGTGGACGGTGACAGATTTCCCTACAGCCTGCGCCAGGACCCCGGGCCGCACAATGCCCTCGGCCGCATCAAGTTCCTGCTGCCCAACCGCTACGGCATCTTTCTGCACGACACACCGGACCGCAGCCTGTTCAACCTGCCGGCGCGCGCCTTCAGCTCCGGCTGCATCCGTCTGGAGGACCCTGTCGAACTGGCGCGCCGGCTGCTGGCCGATGAGGCGCGCTGGAGCCGTGCCCGCCTGGAAGAGGCCATCGCGGCGGGCAAACCGCTGGGCCTGACCCTGCCCGCGCCGGTCCCGGTGTATCTGGTGTACTGGACGGCCTGGGTGGACGGCGAGGGGGCGCTGCACCTGCGCGATGATATCTATGGCCGTGATGCACGTCTGCTGGAACTGTGGCAGCAAAATGCGACAACCATCGTCGCAACCGAGCCGGCAAATCCATAAAATTCCGCTCCATGAAAGCATTGGTTTCCCTTCCGCGCCGTCGTGTTCTTTCCCTTGGCATGGGTGCGGCCCTGGCCCTGATCTCCGCCCCGGTGTTCGCCGTGCGCGGCGAGCGCCGTCTCGCCTTCGACAATCTGCACACCGGCGAATCGCTGCACACGGTCTACTGGCAGGATGGAAGGTATGTGGCCGAAGGCCTGGCCGCCATCAACCATCTGTTACGTGATCACCGCAGCGGTGAGGTGGGGAGCATGGAGCCGGTGTTGCTCGACCTGTTGTATCAACTGCAGCAGCGCGTGGGCCTGGCCCGGCCCTATGAGGTGATTTCCGGCTACCGCTCGCCGCAGACCAACGCCCGGCTGCGCCAGCACAGCAACGGTGTAGCGAAGAACAGCCTGCACATGGAAGGACGGGCCATCGACGTGCGCCTGCCCGGTGAGGCGCTGCGGCATCTGCTGCAAGCCGCCCGTGATTTGCGCGCGGGCGGTGTCGGCTACTACCCGCGCTCCGGTTTCATCCACCTCGATACCGGTCCATTCCGCACCTGGGACGGCTGACCCTTTCGGCGCGGGTATTCCGCCGTCAGATGTTGACGAACTCGCGCCGCGCCTCCAGCACCTTCACCAGATAGCGCCGCGTTTCGTCGCGCGGATGCTCGTCGCGCAGGCGACGGTACACCTCCGCCGGCGGCAGTGCGTTGATCACGTCAGGCGCCTTGGCGCGATCCGGCGAGAACATGTTGAACACGTTGCCGGCACCGCCGTTGTAGGCGGCAATGGTGCAGTATTCCCGGGTGAGCGGATGCTCGATGCGTCCCAGGTAGCGCTGCTCGAGGATATGGAGATAGGCGGTACCCAGTTCGATGTTGTGGTCCGCATCGAACAGGTAGTCCTTGCTCGGGGTGTGGTCGTAGCCCTTCACCATCGTATAGGCATCACGCCCGCCGGTTTCCGGCACCAACTGCATCAGGCCGTAGGCGGGCGCGCTGCTCACCGCAAAGGGATTGAAGCTGCTCTCGGTCTTCATCACCGCATAGATCAGGCTCTTGCTCACGCCGAACTGCTTGGCGTATTTGTCGACGCTGGCGGCGTAGCGCTGGGCCTGACGGTTCTCGTAATCACTCACCATGGTGATTTGCACGTAGTGCACCTTCTTGCTGCCCTGCTCGGTGTCCACCATGCGCGTCTGGCGGGCCGTGTGCAGCAGATGGTCGGCGTAGCTTTCCGCCAGCGCCGGGGTATCGATGACACGGCCGCGCTCGTCCACTACCAGTCCATGCAGATAAGGCTTGCCGGACAGTGCCACGCTCTTGTCGGAATACAGATCCACTGCGCGCGGATCGTCCGGCGTCAGCAGGGTGGTGACGATGGCATTCCTCAGGCTCTGTGCCGGCTGGATCGGGTCGAGGGTTTCCACCGTTATCAGGCCGCGATCGAATTGCACGATGGCGCGGCTCATGTAGTTCTGGGTGTACTTGACGTAGCGCTTGTTGCTGGGCGTAACCGCCTCCTTCCTGCCCCACTGTGTCCCCGCCTTGCCGGAGAGGAAATCCACCAGCTTCTGGTAATCGCGGCGCGCCGCCTGCAGATCGCGCACCAGCTGCACCGGATTCTGCTTGTAACTGGCGGCCTTGTACTTGGCCAGATTGCTGGCGGCCTCACGCGGGTCGCCGCTGGTGGCGATGCGCACGACGTCGTAGGTGGAGCAGGCGCCGAGGGTGGTGATGGCGCAGAGAATGACCAAGGACTTGCGCAAAGTACTCATGGCAGACAAGGATACCCCACGAAAGCGCAGTGGCAATACCCTTTTGTCGGCGCCAGCTTCACAGCATGGCGCGATCGGTTCATCATGATTCGACAAGCTTGAAGGGTCTTTCTTGCCGGGAGGCAGATGATGCAACGGATTGTTTTTCTCATTCTGATGCTGGCCGGGATGCAGCTTTCGGTCCTGGCGTCCCCCGCGGATGGGATTCTGCGGGTGCTGGCAGCCCGTGAGCAGCGGTTGCAGCGGGATATCACCATGTGCAATCGCGGGGTGGCGCTGGCAGAGCAGACGTTGCGTGATGCCGAAAGCGCCTTGCGTCTGTCCCTCAGCAGCAAGGACCGCGCCGCCGAGGCCGTGGCGCGTGAGGCGGTGGCGGTGAGCCGTGCAAACTATAACGACTACCGCGAACTGTGTGCCAACCTCGATCAGGACCTGCAGCGGGCCCGCAAGAGTCTGACGCTGGCGCAGCGCCTGCTGGCGCGCGCCCCCGGCCAGCCGATCGGTGCCGCCGTCATCGAACAGCGGGGCCAGGTGGAACGCAGCAACCCCGCGGGGGGCTGGGCGCCGCTGGCGGCCGACAGTGCGACACCGTTGCGTTCCGGCGATCGCCTGCGCACCGGCCCCGGCAGTGGCGCCGAATTCATGTTGCAGGACGGTGCGACCGCGGCCCAGATCGCTGCCGATACCGAGGTGCAGCTGACACTGGACGATCTGGGCAATGCGGTGGTGGATATCAGCCGCGGCGCGTTCTATGCGGCAGTGACGCCGCTGCTGACGCGCATGAAACGCGTGGAGGTGCGCACCCCGGCCGCGGTCCTTGCCGTTCGTGGCACCCGCTTTGCGGTACGGCAGGCGCCGGACGGCAGTACCGAGTTGCTGGTGCTGGAGGGCGTGGTAGAGGCAACGCCGACAGATGGCGACAGTGCCGTGATGGTCGCGGCCGGACAACGTCTTTTCACACGGCAGGGTGAGCCGCTCACTGCGGCGGCGGCCATCGACTGGAACACGACGCGGCGCTGGTGGCGCGAGGAGGGGGCGGAATGACGGCGTTGCGTCATGGTGTGGCCGCTCTATTGCTGCTGGGTGTGCCGTGGCTTGCGCTGGCGGATTGGTGGATCGCCTATTCGCCGGTGATCGTCAAATATACCGGCCAGTCCACCTATTGCTGTTTTCCCACCAAGGCCGCCTGCGAGGCGGCACGTGCGCAGAAACTGCAACCGAACGACTCCATCGGCTGCTTCGGTTACGACAGCCCCAGCGTCAAGCAGCAGAGTGGCGGACAGAGCAAGGAATCTGCCGCGCAACAGGCCAAGGCGGCTGCCGACGCGCAGGCGCAGAAGGAGGCGCAGCTCAAGCTGCAGGAGCAGAAATTCCGTGAGGCGATGCAAGGCACGCTGCAAGAGTTCAAGGGGCTGGACAATGGCGGTGGTTCCGGCGGCCTGACTCTGAAACCGGTACCGTCTGCCGGTGGCGATGCATTGGGGCAGTTGCGGGGCAGTGCCGCCTGGAGCGATGCGGCGACGCGGGCCAAGACCGATGAGGAGGCGCGCAGCAAGGCCGAGTTGGGGGCGCAGGGGGCAGGCGGCCTCAAGGGGCCGGATTATGCCGGCAAGGTTCCGGAGCCGCCGGCACCGACACCGGTGGAGGTGCAGCGGCAATTTGTCACGCTGCTGTCCGAACGCAAGCAGGTGAACCGGCAGCAGACCCAGCAGGCCGAACAGCAGATACGGACGCTGGAGCAGAAACTCAAGGCCAGCGAGGAGGAGGCAGCGCGCCAGGAACGTGAACTGGCCGGCCTGAGATTGAAGGAGGCTCCCGCCGGCCAGCCGCAGGAAAGCGAGGCGCAACGTCGCGCACGCGAGGCGCTGGAGCGGGCCAGGGCCGAGCAGCAGAAGCTGAAGCAGGAACTGGAGCGGCGGCGGCGCGAGCGCGAGCAACTGGCGCAGGACGAGCAGCGGCTGCAACAACTCGAAGCGCAATACCAGGCCGACCCGCAGCGGGCCGGCGCATTGATGGGGCAATTGGGGCGTTAGGGGGAGAAACATGAAAGTCGGTACGGTGTGGCTGGTCGGCGTGTTGCTGGTGGTGTCGATGTCATCCTGGGCGCAGGATGTGTCGGAAGAGGCGCGCCGCTATATGGTGCGCGGGCGCACCGCCATCGAGATGGCCAAGACGATGGATGATCTGCGCTACGCGGTGAAGGAACTGGAGCAGGCCGCACGGCTGGCGCCGCAGTGGGCGGACCCGCACTTCAATCTCGGCGTGGTGCAGGAAAAGCTGGGCAATACGGCGGGTGCCATCGCCAGCTTCCGGCGCTACCTCGAACTGGCGCCGGAGGCGGTCGATGCCGCCAAGGTGCGCGACAAGATCATCGCCCTCGAATACATGCAGGAACGCACCGCCCAGGCCCAGGCGCTGTCGGGTAACTGGAGCGGGTATGCGGTGCGCGTGGAAGGTGACCGTTTCACGGCCGAGGGGCGCAGCCGACCGGCGCCGGTGCAGGTGATCTTTCATGGCGGCTTACTGCTTGGCGATATGGATCAGCAACCGGAGCTGCCGGATGCGGTGCATCGCTTCGAGGGACAGATTGCCGGGGCGGTGATCAAAGGCATCGTCACCCGTGAGGCCTTCATCGAGGGGCGCTCCGGTTGTGAAATACCAAAGGAGCGCAGCGAATTTACCGGTAAGGTGAATGATGAAGGGACCCAGATGGTGCTGAAATTTCCGCGCACCATCTACAAAGCCGAATGGACCGGTGTGTTCTGGGGGCTGGAGAATTGCACGGCAGTGAATGCGAAGGAAACACAGCAGGCCGAGCTGGTACTGGCGGTGTCATTGCCGGCCGGTGGCGTGGGTATCGAATTGCAATTCGATACGGCTGACACCCTGCCGGTAGTGGTGCGTACCTTCCCCGCCGGGCCGGCCGAGCAGGCGGGCGTACACGCCGGCGATCGGATTCTGGCCGTCGATGGCCAGACCGTGCGTGGTCTGCGCAATGTCGAGGTGATCAAGCGGCTGCGTGGTGAGCCTGGCACCTCAGTGGCGGTGCGTATCGAGCGCAACGGCATGCCGGAAGAACTGACGCTGACACGTGCCGATCTGGCGGCCATGGTTGCACCACAGCAGGCCGCCGCCGGCGCCACCGCTGCGAAGAAAGGCGTGTCGGCCACCTCCTCCGGTTGCTTCATCGCCACCGCGGCCTATGGCTCGCCGTTCGAAGAACATGTGGCGACGCTGCGCGAGTTCCGTGACCGGCATCTGCTGACCAACGCGCCGGGACGCTGGTTTGTCGCGCAGTACTATGAGCATTCGCCGCCGCTCGCCGATTACATCCGCGAGCGCGAGGGGTTGCGCACGGTGGTGCGCGGCGTGCTGACGCCGGTGGTGTATGCGGTCCGGCATCCGGTCTGGGCGCTGCTGGCTGTCGTTGCGTTGCTGGCGCTGCTCGTCGGGTGGCGGCGCCGCCGCAACGTAGTCAGTCGGGTGGTCTGAGACATGGAATATCTGCCGTTCATACTCATCGGCGTGATGGCCCTGTTCATGGCCATGCCGCTGTACATCTGGCTGGGTAGCAAGCGCCTGCAGGGGCAGGCGGCGCCGGACTATGCGGCGCTGCTGACGCCACAGCAACAGGGGCGCGACAAACTGCTGTTCTATTTCTACAGCGAGCATTGCGGTCCCTGCCGCACGCTGGCGCCGCTCATCGACAGCTTGGCGGAACGTCATGGCAATGTGGTGAAGGTGGATGTGGTGCAGCAGCCGGCGGCGGCGCGGCAGTTCGGTATCCGTGCCACGCCGACCCTGGTGCTGGTGGAGGGCGGCAAGGTGGTGAAGGTGCTGCTGGGGGCCGTGAGTGCGAAACAACTGGAGGTGCTGCTGCGCGGAGATTGACGCAGTTTTCGCGGGGTTGAAATAGTGTACTGGAATACTATGTTAATACCATGGCCGCGGTTGGCCAGAAAAATTGCATGACTGACAAGGTATTTCAGGAGGCAACATGAACGCGACTTACTACAAGGCGATGGACACCATGGAAAAGGCCGGCGCCGACCGGCAGTACATCGATGGCTGGGCCTGCGGTTTCCTGCACAACCCGCGCCGCGGTGAGCAGCACATCACCGAGGCCTACGAGGCCGGCTATGAGGACGGCCTGAATCAGGTGCTGGACGGCTACAAGGCCTGGGTCGGCAAGAAGGCCGCCTGAGTTCCCGCCCCGCCCCGCGACAGCCCCGCTCCGGCGGGGCTGTCGCTTTGTGGGGGGCGGGTTAAGCTGCGGGCAGGTACGGCTGAGGGAGTGGCCCGCATGAGACGAGGTGTTTACTGGTTATTGTTGCTGCTGCTGGCCGGGCCGGCAACGGGCGCCGGCATCTATCGCTGGACCGATGCCGAGGGCCGTGTGCACTTCGGTGATGCGCCGCCCGACGAGCGCCAGGCCGAGGGTGTTGCGCTGCGCTACAACGCGGTGGGGTCGACGCCGGTGCCGGCAGGGATGTTCGAGTCCCGCCCGCCGGTGGTGATGTACAGCGCCGCCTGGTGCGGTGTATGCCGCAAGGCAAAGTGTTTTCTGCAGGCCCGTTCCGTTCCCTTCCACGAATACGACATCGAGACCACCCGCAAGGGGCGCGAGGATTACCGTCGCCTGCAGGGCACCGGTGTGCCGATCATCCTGGTGGGCGCAGAGCGCATGAACGGTTTCAATGCCGCCACGCTGACCGGGTGGCTGGAGCAGGCCGGCCATCTGCCGGCAACACCTTGACGGCTCCGGCTGCCGCAGCGTAGCTTACCCATCATGACTTACCTGAATGCACGACCGATGTCCGCAGTACGCCGCGTCGTCTGGCGCGAGGCGTTGCGTCGGCGTGTCATCGAGGTGAGACCGGGCTAGTTCCCGCGACAGAATGGATACCTCAAAGGCCGCAGACGCTGAGTCTGCGGCCTTTTTGTTTGTGCGTTTGGGGAAGGAAAAATGTCGGTACCTGCCGCCTATGTGGGCATCATCCTGATCTGGTCCACCACCCCGCTGGCCATCAAGTGGAGCAGCGCGGGGACGGGGTTTCTGTTTGCCGTGACCGCGCGCATGGCGCTGGGTACCGTGCTGAGCCTGTTGCTGCTGCGCCTGCTGCGCATTGCCGTGCCCTGGGACCGCGAGGCACGTCGAGCCTACGTCGCCGCGGCACTGGGGATCTACGGCGCCATGTTGAGCACCTACTGGGGCGCGCAGTACATCCCGTCCGGCCTTATCTCGGTGCTGTACGGTCTGATGCCGCTGTTTACCGGCGTGATGGCGGCGTGGTGGCTGAACGAGCGCAGCCTGTCACCGCTGCGCATCGTCGGCGTGCTGCTCGGCATCGCCGGTCTGGCGCTGATCTTTCTCGCCGGCCGCGCGCTGGAGCACATCGCCTGGCAGGGCATCGCGGCGGTGCTGGGCGGCGTGCTGATGCAGGCGGCGAGCGCGGTCTGGGTGAAGCGCACCGGCGCGACGCTGCACCCGATGGCCCTCAACGGCGGTGCGCTGCTGCTGGCGCTTCTCGCCTATCTGCTCACCTGGGCGGTATTCGACGGGGCCTGGCCGGTGCAGATGGATCAGCGCAGCGCCGGCGCCATCGTCTATCTGGGCGTGCTCGGCACCGTGGTCGGCTTCAATCTGTATTTCTTCGTGTTGAAGCGGCTGTCCGCCGGTGCCATTGCGGTGATCACGCTGATCACGCCGGTGCTGGCGCTGTTGCTCGGCAACTGGATCAACGCTGAGGTGGTGGAGCCGCGGGTGTGGCAGGGCACGGCCTGCATCCTCGTCGGCCTGCTGATCTACCAGTGGGGCGGCCATGTGCTGCGGCGCCTGCGGCGCGGTGCGGTCTGAAAGAGAAAGGGGGCCGGCGGCCCCCTTTCGTTGTACGGCGGTGTCTACTCTTACATGGGCTGGCGCAGGGTGAAGGCGCCGCGCACGTCGCCGGCCTTGTAGCCGCGCGCCATATCCTTGGGATACAGGGCATCGAGCTTGGCGGCAATGGCCGGGTCGATGTTGCTGCCATGGCACTTGAGGCAGGGCATCTTGTCTTCCGGCGGCATGATGATGGCCTTCATGAAGCGGAATTCCTTCTTGCCGTCGGTCTCGACCACTTCACCGAAGGCGATGCTGTCCGGGTTCTCGCCGGCCGCCTTGCGCTCCTCGAATTTCTTCAGCACGGCGGTTTCCCAGGCATCCGGGGCATTGTCGGGATTACGGGTCTTCAGGCTGGTGCGTGCCACGTCCATGCCGTGCTTGTCGGACAGTTCCTTGGCGATGCCGGGGGCGACGCGATTGCATACCTCGATGGCATTGATGGGGCCGCCCTGCTTCATGGCCGCCTCCAGCTCACCCTTCAGCTTGCCGAAAAATTCCTTTACCACAGCCTTGCTGTTTTCCACCCGTGCCTGGTTGCCGTGATTGTCGGCCAGGACCTGGCCCAGCGGGATGGCGCACAGCAGGGCGGTTGCGATAATGCGTTTCATTGTTTCCCTCCACCTTGGATTTGTTGGTTGATGCTCCGGCTCTGCGGCCGGTGGCTCATAAAAGCACAGGGTCATTCGGTACGCAAGGCCTCGACCGGATCGAGGCGGGCGGCGCGGCGTGCCGGCCAGACGCCGGCAACCAGTCCGACGGCGGCGGCGATGAGTTCGGCGCTCGCCACGTAACTCCAGGTGATGTGTACCGGCAGCGCGGGCAATGCGACACCAAGCAGCCAGGCGATGCCCAGGCCGAGCAGCAGCCCGCCCAGGCCGCCGATGGCGGCGAGCACCGTGGCCTCGCCCAGGAACAGGGCGAGGACCTGACCCTGCCGCGCGCCCAGGGCGCGCAGCAGCCCGATCTCCGGGGTGCGCTCGCGCACGGCGATGGTCATGATGGTGAAGATGCCGACACCGCCCACCAGCAGCGAAATGCCGCCCAGCGCACCGACGGCGAAGGTGAGCACATCCAGCACCGAACCGAGCACCTCCAGCATCTGCTGCTGGGTGACGAGGGTGAAGTCTTCGCGGCCGTGGCGCGCGCTGAGCACGCGGCGCACCCCCTCGACGATTTCATCGACATTGGCGCCGGCCTGATACAGCACATCGATCTCCATCAGACCGTCGCGGGCGAACAGATCCAGGGCCTTGGCGGCGGGGATGTACACCGTGTCGTCGACATCGAAGCCGAGTACCTGTCCCTTGCTGTCCATCACGCCGATGATGCGGTAGCGATCGCCGCCGACACGCAGGGTCTGACCCAGCGGATTGGCGTCGCCGAACAGTTCGCGGCGCAGCTGGCTGCCGAGCACGGCGAAGGCACGCGCGGCGCGCGGGTCATCCGGCGGCAGGAAGCGGCCGCCGGCGACGCTGAAATTGAACACCTCGGGAAAGGCGGAGCCGACGCCGTAGACATTGGTGCGCCGTTGCCGTCCGCCGGCCTCGACCAGGGCATTGCCCGCGATCACCGGCTCGACGTTGACGACGCGAGGCAGCCTTTTCAGGGCCGCGGCATCCTCCAGTGTCAGCGGCCGGGTATTGCCGAAGGCGCCGACCGATGCGCCCATGGTGGTGCTGCGGCCGGGCTGCACGGCGACCAGATTGGTGCCGAACTGGGTGAACTCGTTGAGCACATAGCGGTGGATGCCCTCGCCGATGGCGGTGAGCAAAACTACGGCGGTTATGCCGATGGCGATGCCGAGGGCGGTGAGAAAACTGCGCAGGCGTTGCGCGATCACCGAGCCGACGGTGAGGCGGATGAAGTCGCGGGCGATCATCGGCGGGCCAGCGCCTGGACCGGATCGAGACGGGAGGCGCGGCGTGCCGGCAAGACGCCGAAGGCCAGCCCGGTAACCAGCGCCACCAGGACCGCCGCGGCGATGGCCCACAGGGGGGCGCCGAAAGGCAGGGCCGGATAGAGCTGACGCAGCAGCAGGGTGGCCGCCTGGCCGAGGGCGAGGCCGATGGCGGCACCGAGCAGGGACAGCAGCGCCGCCTCGGTGAGGAACAGACGCTGGATGACGCGGGCCGGCGCGCCGAGGGCCTTGAGCAGGCCGATCTCGGCGGTGCGCTGCGCCACCGCCACCAGCATGACGTTCATGATCAGCACCCCGGCCACCACCAGGCTGATGGCGGCGATGCCGGCCACGGTCATGGTCAGCGCACCGAGGATGCGATCGAAGGTGGCAAGCACGGACTCCTGGGTGATCACCGTGACGTCCTCCTCACCGTCGTGGCGGGCCCTCAGGGTGGCGATGATGTGGCGGCGCGCCGGTTCGATGGCCTCGCGCGCCGGCGCCTCCACCAGGATGCGGAACAGCGAGGTGACGTTGAACAGCGATTGCGCCGCGGTGACCGGAATGATGGCGAGGTCGTCGGTATTCATGCCCAACGACTGCCCCTGTTCCTGCAGCACGCCGATGACATGAAAGCGGCGATCGCCGATGCGGATGCGTGCGCCCAGGGCCGGCTGGCTGCCGAACAGCTCGCGGCGCAGGCGCGCACCGAGCACCGCCACCGGTTGCGGATGGTGCACGTCGCCGGGCGGCAGGAAGCGGCCCTGTCCCATCTTGAAATGACGCACCTCATACAGCTCGTGCGTGGCGCCCATGATGACGCCGTCGCGATCGCGGCCGCCGAACGACACGGTGGCGGCACCGACGTTGATGGGGGCGACCAGGCGTACGTGGCGGCTGCGCTTGAGCGCCTCGGCATCGTCGAGGCTGAGGTCGCGCGGCGTTTCCGATACCAGCGGGGGCGCGCCGCCGGTGGTTTCGTTGCGGCCGGGCAGGACGATGAGCAGATGGGTGCCGAGGGAAGAAAACTCACCGATGACGTAGCGCCGCGCGCCTTCGCCGAGGGCGGATAGCACCACCACCGCGGCCACGCCGATGGCCATCGCCAGCAGCATCAGGCCGGTGCGCAGGCGCGCACCGCGCAGGGCGGTGAAGGCGTAGCGCAGGCGATCGTGCAGTGTCATGATGCTGTGCCCGTGTCCTCGACGATGGCGCCATCCACCATGCGCAGGCGACGGCGCGCACGCATGCCCAGTTCCGGATCATGGGTCACCACCACCAGCGTGATGCCACGGGCATTGAGCTGTTCGAGGATTTCCACCACCTCGTGACCGGAGGCACGGTCCAGGTTGCCGGTGGGCTCATCGGCGAGCAGCAGGGCCGGCTCGATGATGGTGGCGCGGCCGATGGCCACGCGCTGGCGCTGGCCGCCGGACAACTGATCCGGGCGATGGCGGGCGCGCTCGGCGAGACCGTAGGCCTGCAGCGTGCGCTGCACCTTGTCGTGGCGCTGTGCCGGCGCGACACCGGACAGCACCAGCGGCAGCTCGATGTTTTCCGCCGCGGTGAGGCGCGGGATGAGGTGAAAGAACTGGAATACGAAGCCGATGCGTTCGCGCCGCACCTGCGCCTGCTCGCTGTCGGACAGGGCGGTTACATCATGTTGCTCGAACAGGTAGCGGCCGGTGCTGGGGCGATCGAGCAGGCCGATGATGTTGAGCAGGGTGGATTTGCCGGAGCCCGAGGGGCCCATGATGGAGACGTAGTCGCCACGGGCGATGCGCAGGTTGATATTGTGCAGGGCGTGCACCTGCTGGCCGCCGACATCGAAGACGCGCTCGATCCCCTGCAGTTCGATCATTTCGCCTTCCCGGTGGCCTGTTCCACCACGGCATGGACACCGGCGCGCACCCCTTCGCGCTCGATGGAGGTGACCACCCGGTCGCCGGTGGCCAGGCCGTTCACCACCTCGGTGTACTGCCAGTTGGCGATCCCGGTTTCGATCTGCCGCTCGTGCAGCAGGTCGCCGTCGAACAGCAGCACGCGGTTGCCTTCCAGCAGGGCCTCGGTGGGGATGCGCAGCACGTTTTCCCGGCGCTCCAGGATGATCTCAACATCGGCGCTGTAGCCGGCCAGCAGTTTGGCGATGTCCTGCGGATCGTCGAACTCCACCTCCATTTCCACCGTGCGCGCCTGCTTTTCCACGTCCAGCACGTAGGGGGCGATGCGCGCCACATGGCCGGCGAAGGGGTGGTTGCCGAAGGCATCGAGCAGGATGCGCGCCGGCATGTTGACGGCGACGCGCGGCGCGTCGATTTCGTCGATGGGGGCGACGACGTAGAGACAGCTGTTGTCCACCAGGTCCACGGCCGGCGGGGTGGGGATGCCGGGTGGCGAAGGTGTGACGAACTCGCCCACCTCGCCGGTGGTTTCCGCCACCATGCCGGCAAAGGGGGCGCGCAGCAGAGTGCGCTCCAACAAGGCCTCGTTGAGGCGAACGCGATCGTTGGCGACGCGGGCGCTGGCACGTGCGGCGGTGCAGGCGGCGGCACGCGCCTGGGCGTCGGTTTCATTGCGATCGCGCTGTTCGTCGGAAACCAGGTTCTGCTTGTGCAAGGTGTTGGTACGCCGTGCCTCGCGTTGCGCCACCTCGGCCACCAGGCAGGCCTCGTCGGCGCGGGCACTTGCGGCCTGGGCCTCGCTGCGCGCCAACGCCACCTGTGCCGCCAGATCGTCGTTCCACAGGCGCAGCAGCAGCTGCCCCCCCTCTACCCGATCGCCCTTGCGCACCAGCAGTTCCGCCACCTGACCGCCCTGCGGCGGCGCCAGGCGCGCACGCCGGCAGGCCTTCACCGTGCCGGCACGCGTGTTGGTCACCGTGGCCTCGACCAGGCCGGCCTGCACTTCGCTGACGACCACGGCCACGGGCTTGGGGCGTGTCGCATACCAGCCGGCGGCAATGACGGCGAGCAGGAGGAGGGAGAACACGAACAGGCGGCGCAGTGTACGGTGCATGGCGGTCAGTGGCGTAGTTGTGCGGGTCACGGCATATCCCGTCCGCAGGCAATCGGTATACGGTAGAAACTAGCATTGCCGTCACCGAAAATGCGAGCCATGGGGCAAATTTGCCGCAAGCGGTGTCATTGCGCGGCGATTACCGATACTATTAGGCGCAGCGTGCCGGCAGGGTGCGGAAGACCAATAATCAAAGGCTATATCGGAGAAGATGCTTATGATTCTGCGTATATTGGGGGTGGTGCTTGGTGTGGCGATGGCGGCACAGGCGGCGGCCGACTCGCTGGATATCAACCTGCATGGCGATGCCCTGCGGGCAACCTACAGCCGCCCCGTCGGCGCCACACGGGGGCTGGACATGGACGTCGGTCTGCTCCATGTGGAAGAGAACCGCTATGACGCCAACGTGATCCATGCCGGGCTGCAGGTGACCGGCATGAACTGGAGCAAGCAGGGCAACTTCAATATCAGCCTGGGCGGCCGTGCCGTATTTGTCGATGTGGAGGATTTCGAGGGTGGCCACATCGCTCTCGGTGGCAGCGTGCGCTTCTCGCCGATGCCCCGCGTCGGCTTCGGCGGTTCGCTGTACTACGCGCCGAACATCACCAGCTTCCTCGATGCCGAGGAATACACGGAGTGGGGCTTGTTCGCGGATTACCAACTGCTTACCCAGGCCTATGTCTACGTAGGCTATCGCAACGTGGAAGTGGATCCCGAGAACGGCGGTTCCGCCGAACTGGATGACCATGTGCATATCGGCATGCGGATGAACTTCTGATATTGCGCGCGATGCGGAAACAAAAAGGGGGCGCTACCGGCGCCCCTTTTTTGTTTCCGCCCGGCAGAATCAGGCGGCGTTCAGGGCCGCCTCCAGTTCGGCGAAGGTCTGGGCGACCTCGGTGGTTTCGATGGTGATACCCAGCTGCTTGCTGATCTGCTTGGTGGAGAACATGCCGCGCACGATCTGGCGATCGCCTGCCGCGCGTTCCACCACCAGGGCATGCTGGCGCCCCACCCGCTTCATGGTTTCGACGATGTCGCCCACGCTGGCGTGCTCCACGTCGGGCATGCACAGCACGTCCAGCTTGTCCTGGGGGGTCATGATGTCGCGCACGAAGATATCCTCACGCTTGCCGCCCACCTCCTGCAGATACTTCATCGGTTTCTCGCCCAGGATGTCGGTGGCGGTGATGACGCCCAAGATTTCGTTGTCGCGCCCGGTGACGAACAGCAGGCGCACGCCGGAGGCGATCATGCGTTGGTTGGCGTCCTCCAGGCTGGCGCAGGGACCGATGGTCATGGCGGCCACCTTGGTGAAGTCGGTCATGACGTCGGTGGCAGGGCTGTCGGCGGTAACGCGTTCCGGCAGGCGCTGTGGCGGACGTTGGTAGGTGGCGCCGGCCTCGAGGGTCTTGTAGGACAGGGGATTGTAATTCTGGCTCATGTACGTTTCTCCAGTGGTCGCGTGGTGCTTTGTGTATTTTTACCCTGTGAAACTAGAGATAATGCAAAAAGTCCGTTTTTTCAATTCAGCCAGAACCAAATATATTTCGTCCGCCATTAGCAATTTGGGGTCATCACCTAATCGAGTGGGTTGAATCACCGATTTCTCATCTGAGCGGGGTATAGGTCAAGGCCGCCGAGATGGAAGTAGATGGCAGTACGGAAACGCTCCCGATTGCGGAACCCCCGCGCCCGGTTCTTCATGTGCTGGATGCGGCTGTTGATGCTTTCGGCATGGCCATTGTGTACCTTCAACACCACGGCATTGATGATGCCCCACAGGTGCTTCTTGATCGTTGCGGCGGTTTTCTTCACCGGCTCCAGTCGGCTGCGTACAGCCCAAGACAGCCAGCGCGTCCAGCCCTTGGCCGCCCAGGTGCGGCTGTCGTAGTGCCACAGGCCCATGGCGAATTCCTTGATGGCCCAGGCCCGCGCCGTTTTCAGGCTGCCATCGCGCAGTGCACGAAAGCGGTTCTGCTGCGCACGCGTCATGTTGGCCGGGTTGGTGAGCCAGTCATATTTGCTGCCCTTGAGGCAGTCCTCGCCCACGGCCAACAGGGAGCGATGCTCCTGTCGCCGTACCTTGTCCACCGCATCATTCAGGTACTTGGCGACATGAAACTTGTCGAAGGCGATTTTCTCCCGCGCCTGTGGGATGTGCGCCTCCGTGGCGCTGATATAGGCCGGCCACATGTCCATCGCCACCGCCTTGATGTTGGCCTTCTGCTCATCACTCAGCCCGGCATAGTAGGCCGACAGGCTCTCCGTCTTGCGGTCGTCCGCCACGTGCAGCACGACGCCACGTTCCTGGTCAGTCACCACGGTCACGTACTCGTGGCGCCGGGCGAAGGCGGTCTCGTCCACGCTCAAGTATTCCGGCGCTTGGCTCTCACGGCGGGACAGCCCGCGCTTCACCGCGCGCTGCATCACTCTGTCGATGGCGCCCCAACTCAGCTTCAATTGTCGCGCCACCGCCTGCGTGCTCGCCTCCTTCAGCCAGTCAATGAGCAGCGCCTCGAACAGCGCCGTGAAACCCGAACCCGGTTCTGCCCACGGGACCGCCACCGTGACCACCCCGTGCTCTGCACATTGCACCCGCGGCACGTCCGCTTCCAGCACCGTCTTGTACTGGCAGGTGTCCAGATGGCGCCATTGCCGACGCCTGCTGTCGTAGCCGGGGCTGGGGCGTCCACAGTGCGGACAGCTCCACGTCACTCCCGGCTCCGGGACCACGTGAATCCGAACCTCCTCGGCATCACGCAGCAACTGCACATCGGCCACCTTCCACGGCGACCGTAAGCCAAGAATCTGGGCGTATAGGTCTATGTCTCTCATGACTCAACAGGGTAAGCTACCCACTCGATACGGGGAAGAGCCGCAATTTGAATGTCATGCCCCTGGCCATCGGGAGCGTGATAAAAAAGGCCGGCTTGCGCCGGCCTTGTGCAGGGACCGCCAGGCGTCGCGTCCTAGGCGACGGTTTCCTTCAGGCCCTTCAGCGCGGTGAGTTTGACGGTGTTGCGCGCCGGCTTGGCCTTGACGGTGATCTCTTCACCGGTAAAGGGGGAGATCATCTTGCGCGCCTTGGTGGCGGGCTTCTTGTGGCGGCGGATCTTCACGCCCACTTCGGGGATGGTGAATTCGCCGGAGCCGTTCTTTTTCATGTGGGCCTCGACCATGGCGGCCATGGTGGTGAACACGGCGCCGACGTCTTTCTTGGACACGCCGGTGGCTTCGGCGATGGCGGCGATGATCTGGCTCTTGGTCTGCTTGGTGGTGATTGCCTTCAGCGGGGCGGCGGCCTTGGCCGGAGCGGCCTTCTTCGGGGCGGCCTTTACAGCTTTCTTGGCAGCGGTCTTTTTCTTTACAGCCATCTGTGATCTCCCTAGTTCGATGGTAGAAACAACTCACCGGTGAGTTGTCGTCGGCGAGTGATTTTGAAACGATAATTTGCAAAACACAAGGAAAAAAAGCGGTGCAAATCCCCTTTTTTTCCAGTTGTGCGGCCTTTTTTCGTTTTTGCCCGCCAGCGGCGGCGTGAGGAAACTGCTAGGATGCGCGGGCAGTGATGTCGGCCGAGGGAGGTGCGGTGGTGTGATTGGGGAAATCAGTGTCGAAGTTCCGGGCCAGGGGCTGCACGAGATCACGGCACGGGTGGCGGAGCTGGTGCAGCGGGCAGGTATCCGGGAGGGGCTCTGTACGGTGTTTTTGCAGCACACCTCGGCCAGTCTGCTGATCCAGGAAAATGCCGATCCGAGCGCGCGCCGTGATCTGGATCGCTGGCTCAACCGGCTGGTGCCGGAGGGCGATGCGCTCTACACCCATACCCAGGAAGGTGCCGACGACATGCCGTCCCACATCAAGACGGCACTGACGGCGGTCAGTCTGGCCATCCCGGTGGTGGACGGCCGCCTGGCCCTGGGCACCTGGCAGGGCATCTATCTGTGGGAGCATCGGCGCCATGGCGGGCGCCGGCGTTGCGTGGTGCATATCGGCACCTGACGGGGAGCGATGAATGGTTGACGTGATCTTGCAGGCGGCGGCACTCATCGTGTGCGGCGTGATGTGGCGGGTGCTGACGCCGCTGGGGCTGGAGGCGGAGCAGGTGCGGCGCAGCCTGACCGGCGTGGTCTATGTGCTGCTGCTGCCGGCCCTGGTGCTGCTGGTGCTGTGGCAGGCGCCGCTGGGACTGGATTCGGTGCGCATTGCCGTGTCGGCGGCGGCGGCCGTCGGTTTTGGCCTGCTGGCGGCCTGGCTGTGGTTCCGCCGCAGCAGCCAGCCCCATCGCGTGGTCGGTGCCCTGTTGCTGGCGGCGGCCTTTCCCAATGCCACCTATCTCGGCCTGCCGGTGCTGGAGGCGACTTTCGGCCCTTGGGCGCGCAGTGTGGCGATTCAGTACGACCTGCTCGCCTGCACGCCCCTGTTGCTGTCGGTGGGTATCTCGCTGGCGGCCTGGTACGGCGGCGGCGGGCAGAAGGAACACCCGTTGCTGGCGCTGCTCAAGGTGCCGCCGCTGTGGGCGGCGCTGGCCGGCATCGGTCTCAATCTGGCGCAGGTGCCGCTGCCGGCCATCGTGCGTTCCTGGCTCGACATGCTCGGTTCCGGCGTGGTGCCGCTGATGCTGTTTTCCCTTGGCCTCGGCCTGCGCTGGGCCGGTGCCTGGCGTCACCAGATCCCGCTGGTGCTGCCGGTGGCGGCGATACAGTTGCTGCTGACGCCGTTGCTGATCTGGGGGCTGGCCGCCGCGCTCGGCCTGCAGGGCGAAGTGCTGGCGGCGGTGGTGCTGGAGGCGGCCATGCCCAGCATGGTGCTCGGCATCGTGTTGTGCGATCGCTACCAACTGGATACCGGGCTGTATGCCATGGCGGTGACCGTTACGACGGCACTGTGCATGCTGACCCTGCCGTTGTGGTTCGTCTGGCTGTCCTGACGCGGGTGGCAGGCGGGGCGCTTAGCCCGTATGATTGGAGAGGCTGCACTCTGGCGGGTGCGGCGAAGAATAATGACAAAGGATTGAGGAGATGCGACAGGCTCTCTTTCTGCTCATGTTGCTTGCCCTGATGCCGGCCCAGGCGGAGACGGTCTATATCAGCGACGTCCTGCGCGTGGGTGTACGCGCGCAACCCAATTCCAGCGATACCCCCATCACGGTAGTGACTTCCGGCACCGAGCTGACGGTGCTGGAACGTCAGGCCGGTCATTTGCGCGTGCGCACGTCCGGCGGGGTGGAAGGCTGGATCAGCGAGGTCTATGCCACCAGCGAACTGCCGGCGCAGTTACGTCTGGAGCGGATGGAGCAGGAGCGCGATCGCTTGCAGCAGGAGTTGGCACAGCTGCGCAGCAGCAGCAGCGCGAGCGGTGCACAGGTCGAGCAGCTCACCGCGCGCATCGAGGCCTTGCAGGCTGAAAACAGCCAGTTGCAAAGCCGGATGGCGGAGTTGCAGGCGCAGTTGCAGGAGGAGGGTTCTGCCTATGGCTGGCTGTATTACGCGGCGGCACTGATCGTGCTGTTTGCCCTCGGCGTGTACCTGGGCGTGCGCTGGGACAAGGAGCGGGTGGCGCAGCGCCTGGGCGGTCTGGAACTCTGACCTAAGGAAGGTCTGAATAAGTCCATCCTGGACTTCTCAGGTCGCTCCCGCCCCTCCCTGGGCTGCGCGACATAAGTCCATCCGTGGACAAAACCACGCCAAGCGAAACGTGTGATTTTCGCTTGGCTTCATTTTTCAACGACTTATCGTCGTTGAAAAATGGCGGCACATCCCTGTGCCGCGGAAGCTCTGAACTTATTCAGAGCTTCCCTAACAGAACACCCTGGCGCCATGGGCACCGCCGCCGCGGATGTGTTCGCGGTACAGCGCCGCGAATTCCGGCACCACCGAATCCCGCACCGCCGGCCGTTGCAGCAACTGCTGCGACCAGGCCGACACCTTCGGCAGCCCCCGCAGCAGGCCCAGCGGGTGCCATCCCTCCAGCAGGTCGAGGCGCAGGAAGAACGGCGCAAAGGCCGCATCCACCAGGGCGAATTCCCTGCCGTTGAACAGCGGTCCGGCGATCTGCTGTTCCAGTTGCGCCAACTTGGCGCACAGTTCCGTGCACTGCGCATCGAAGGCGGCGGCATCGGCTGCCGCCATGGTGAGGTTGTACTGGCAGGCCAGCAGGCCGGAGGCAAACTCGATCCAGGCGCGGTTGTGCGCCTTGCGCAGCGGATCGGCGGGGTGCAGCGAAGGCGGGTTGACCTCGTCCAGGTATTCCATGATCACCGCCGACTCGAACAGCACCGTATCCCCCACCTTGAGCAGCGGCACCTTGCCCAGCGGCGAGATGCGCTGGAACCATTCCGGCGGTTCCTTCAGGTTGATGTAGGTGATGTCGAAGGGCACGCCCTTCTCCAGCAGCACGATCACCGAACGCTGTACGAAGGGACACAGTTTGAAGCTGACCAGTTCCGGTTTCATTTGATAAGTCCCAAGTCACAAGTCACAAGTGGCAAGATTCAAGTGACAAGTTTCAAGTGACAAGTTTCAAGTGACAAGTTTCAAGTGACAAGTTTCAAGTGACAAGTTTCAAGTGACAAGTTTCAAGTGACAAGTTTCAAGTGACAAGTTTCAAGTGGCAAGTTTCAAGTGGCAAGAAACGCCTCTAAAACTTGTCACTTGTAACTGGGGTTATCCGGGCGGCCAGGCGAAGTTGCGTCCCGCCAGCAGGTGCAGGTGGATGTGGAATACGGTCTGGCCCGCGGCGGCGTTGGTGTTCATCACCAGGCGGTAGCCGTCTGCGGCAAAGCCCAGCTCGGCGGCGATCCGGCGGGCGGCGAGGAACAGCCGGCCCACGGTGGCCGCATCGGCCTCGGCCAGGTCGTTGACGGTGGCGATATGGCGGCGCGGAATGATCAGGATGTGGGTCGGCGCCTGCGGGTTGAGGTCGCGGAAGGCCACCACGTGCTCGTCCTGATGGACGATGGTGGCGGGGATCTCGCCGGCGGCGATCTTGCAGAAGATGCAGTTCATGGTTGCTCCTGTGGTTTTTTGGAAGCTCTGAATAAGTTCAGAGCTTCCGCGGCACAGGGATGTGCCGCCATTTTTCAACGACGATAAGTCGTTGAAAAATGAAGCCAAGCGAAAATCACACTTTTCGCTTGGCGTGGTCTGAGAAGTCCAGGATGGACTTATTCAGACCTTCCTTTTATCTGGTGTAACCCATGGTCGCGGCCGGATCAAGCCGGATGTGCCGGCGGCGTGGCACCCTGTTATCCTATGGCCCCCTTCAGCCCCAGTTTTCCCCATGAGCAAAGCCATACCCAAAGTCGGTTTCGTCAGCCTCGGCTGCCCCAAGGCCACCGTGGATTCCGAGCGCATCCTCACCCACCTGCGCGCCGAGGGCTACCGCATCGTGCCGACCTACGACGATGCCGACCTGGTGGTGGTGAACACCTGCGGTTTCATCGACGCGGCGGTGGAGGAATCGCTGGACACCATCGGCGAGGCGCTGGCGGAAAACGGCCGGGTGATCGTCACCGGCTGCCTGGGCGCCAAGGAGGAGGTGATCCGCAGCGCCCATCCCCAGGTGCTGGCGGTGACCGGGCCCGATTCGCTGGAGCAGGTGATGGCCGCGGTGCACGGTGTGCTGCCGCCGCATCATGACCCCTACACCGACCTGGTGCCGCCCGGCGGCATCAAGCTGACGCCGCGCCACTACGCCTACATCAAGATCGCCGAGGGCTGCAATCAGCGCTGCACCTTCTGCATCATCCCGTCGATGCGCGGTGACCTGGTGAGCCGGCCGGCGGGCGAGATACTGGAGGAGGCGGAAAAGCTGGTGGGCGCCGGCGTGAAGGAACTGCTCATCGTGGCGCAGGACACCGCCGCCTACGGCGTCGACCTCAAGTACCGCACCGGCTTCTGGCACGGCAAGCCGGTGAAGAGCCGCATCACCGAACTGGCGCGCAACCTCGGCTCGCTCGGCGCCTGGGTACGCCTGCACTATGTCTATCCCTATCCGCATGTGGACGAGCTGGTGGAGCTGATGGCCGAGGGGGTAATCCTGCCCTACCTCGATGTGCCCTTGCAGCATGCCAGTCCCGCCATCCTCAAGGCCATGCGCCGTCCCGGCAATATCGAGAACACCCTGCAGCGCATCGGGCAGTGGCGTGCCACCTGCCCGGATCTGACCCTGCGTTCCACCTTCATCGTCGGCTTTCCCGGTGAGACGGAGGCGGATTTCGAGCAACTGCTTTCCTTCATCGAGGCGGCACGACTGGATCGCGTCGGTGCCTTTGCCTATTCACCGGTGGAGGGGGCCCCGGCCAATGCCCTGGCCAACCCGGTGCCGGAGGAGATCAAGGAAGAGCGGCTGGAGCGTTTCATGGAACTGCAGGCGGCGATCAGCGCCGACAAGTTGCAGGACAAGGTGGGGCGCACGCTCACCGTGCTGGTGGACGAGGTGGGCGAGGAGGAGGCCTATGGCCGCTCCAGCGCCGATGCGCCGGAGATCGACGGCATGGTGATCATCGAGAACGGCGCCGACCTGCGGAGCGGACAGTTCGTCGCAGTGGAGATCACCGCCGCCGGCGAACACGACCTGTTCGGCGCGGTCGTGTCCGCCTGAGGTATTTCTCAGCGCCAGTCGCTCCAGCTCTGGCGCTTGCGCAGCTTGGGCAGGATCAGGCCGAGCAGTATGCCGCCGAACAGCACGCCGGCGCCGGCCAGGAACCAGTCGCGGTTGGCACGATCACGCAGGGCGGTGTTTTCCTCGCTCAGCATGCGGGCATTGAGCTCCAGCTCCTGCAGGCGCTTGCCCATTTCCTGATTCTGTTTTTCCAGCTCCAGCGGCCGTGCGGCGACGGCCTTCAGCCGCTCCAGTTCACCTTGCAGCCTTTCCACCGTGCTGCTGGCTTGTTTGTGTTCGCCTTCCACGGTGCGTTTTTCACTGCGCAGCGCCGCCAGCTCCTTCTTGAGTTGTTGATTCTCCGTTTCGAAACGGGCCAGGCGCTGCTCTGCCTGGGCCAGGCGATCGCGGGCCACGGGGGTGGGGGTGAGGTATTGGCTCAGCACCCAGCCCTCGGTACCGTCGGGGGTGCGCACGCGGGCGTACTTGTCGTCGCGTTCCAGTATCTCGAGGGCGGTACCGGAGGTAAGGGTGCGCAGAATTTGGTAGCTATTGCCCTGACCGGTGCGCAGGGTTATGACGAGGGTGTCATCGACGTAATTGGTTTCGGCCAGGCCCGCCGTCGCAACGGCGCACAGCAGCACGAACAGGATGCCTCTCATGGTGTGTCTTCCTCGTGGCTAAAACCCACGTATTGTTTGCAACGGCGCCGGCGGGGAAAGTGTCGACAGTCACAGTTCCGGGCAGCCGCCCCGTCTCGTGGCGCATGTGTAGCACGATTCGGGGCGGAGATGTAGGCCGGACTGTCGTCCGGCCGGGCGGGCTAGTCGGCGCGGCGTGCCAGTACGGCGGGCAGGTCGCGGCTGGGGTGGCCGATGTGGTAGCCCTGGGCATAGGGGATGCCGGCCTGGCGGATGTGTTCCAGCACCTCCTCGTTTTCCACGAATTCGGCCAGGGCCTGGATGCCGAGCTGCTGGGCCAGGTCGGCGATGCTGTGGACGAAGGCGCGGTCGCGCGGGTCGTTGATCATGTTGACGATGAAGTCGCCCTCGATCTTGACGTAGTCGATGGGGAAGCGCTTCAGGTAGTGGAAGGAGGAGAAGCCGGAGCCGAAGTCGTCGATGGCGAGACCAAAGCCTTCCAGCTTGAGGTCGTTGACGAACTGCTCCAGCAGGGTGATGTTTTTCACCGTGTCGCGCTCGGTGATCTCGAATACCACCTGCTCCGGCGGGATGTGGTAGCTGGTGGTGAGACGCTTCACCTCGGGAATGAATTCGTTCAGCACCAGGGCGCGCGGTGACAGGTTGACGAAGATCTTGCCGTGGTAGCCGGTCTTCTGCACCTGCTCGAAGGACTTCTCCATCACCACGTAGTCCAGCTTGTGGATCAGGCCGGTCTTTTCGGCTATCTCGATGAATTCGTGGGCCCCCATTACCTGGGCACCCTCCAGGTGGATACGCGACAGCACTTCCACTGCAATCACTTCATTGCTGCTGACGTCGAGGATCGGCTGGAAGTAGGGCACCACCCGCTTGTCGGTGATGGCGTTGGCGATGATCAGGCTCTTCTCGCCGATGCTGCGGAACACCTCGACGACGTCGTCGGCGGTGGGGAAACCGATGCGGTTTTTGCCGCCCGTCTTGGCCTTGTACATCATGTTGTCGGCAAACAGGAACAGGTCCTTGGGGTCCTTGGCGTGCTCCGGATAGATCGCGATGCCAATGGATACCGTGGCCTGTACGGTGGCCAGATCGGGGGATTGCAGGCTGAGGTCGGCACTGTTGGCGAGGATGCGTTCACTTACCGCATAGGCCTGTTCCGCCCCGCTCTCCGGCAGCACCACCACGAACTCGTCGCCGCCGTAGCGCGCCAGGATGTCGCCGGTGCGCAGGGCGCCGTGGATGCTGGTGGCGAAGGCCTGCAGGAAGCGATCGCCGAAGGCATGGCCGTAGCTGTCGTTGATGGCCTTGAAGTTGTCCAGGTCGATGACCAGCACGGCGAACTGGTAGCTGTGGCGCTCGGCGCGGCTCACCTCGTAGCCGAGCATCTCCCAGAACAGGCGCTGGTTGTACAGGTTGGTGAGCGGGTCGCGCGTGGCATAGAACTCAAGGTCCTTGGTGTATTTGTAGATGGCCTTCACCGAACCGACGACGTTGAGCAGGGTGGAGAGGATGCTCTCGATCACCAGCATGCGCATTTCGTCGCGCTTCAGCGCCGCGTGCACGCCGATGCCGACGATGCCGCCGATCTTCGGCGTGTCCACCAGCAGGGTCTTGGTCTGCAGCTCGATGCCGGCATGATCCAGCACGATCTCCGGGCCGTCGGCCTGGGCGATATTGTGGTTGATGGTGACGGTGCTGACGTCGCTGAACTGGCTGCTGTTGGCCAGGATGCGGCGTACCGACTCTTCCATCATGGCGCGGGTGGCGGCGGAGGGCGGGCGGATCCAGAAGATATCCAGATCGAACAGCTCGTCGTCCACCTTGAAGATGGAGAACAGGGTGTAGGCGTCGATGACCTTGTTGATGTCCACCATCAGGTAGCCGACATACTCGCGCCAGTCGCGCACCACCTCGGAGGTGATGACGAATTTCTCCAGCAGGCGGATCTCGAACTCCAGCAGCTCCTTGTCCACCGCCACTCCGCGCAGTTTGGCGGCCAGTTCCTCCACCTTGGCGAACAGGGTGTTCAATTCATTGAAGCCGAGGTCGACCTGTTGCAATTCGATGTGGGTGAGATCGGACACCTTGTTCACGGTGTCGATGTTGCCCTGCAGCATGGCGAGGGAGTCGTTGATGCGGCGGTTGAGGAACAGGGCCACGCCAAGGGCGACGACGAAGGGCAGCGGGGCGATGAGCAGCAGGGGCAGCAGCAGGTCCGCCTTCGCCTTGGCCACCAAGGGGGCCAGTTCCTGATGCACGGTGATCACGCCGAGCACGTCGCCGCTTTTGGCATTGCTGTGGCAGCGCAGGCATTCGACGCGGGCGACCAGGGGGCGTGCGCTGCGCACGCCGCCGGGGACTTCCTCGCTCTGCGGTTTGCCGCGGAACAGGGTGCGCTCCACCAGCGGGTCGATGGGCGGCTGCTGTATGGTGCCGAAGCGCTCGCTGACCAGAGCGCCGCGATAGATGGTGACTTTGTAGGTGGCGTCTTCGGCAGAGGACTGGATGGCGCCGATGAATTCCTCCAGCTGCTCGCGGGTCCAGCCGCGGCGCATGATCTGGTACATGGCATTGAAGGTGCCCTGGGCCACGGTGTCGGCCAGGGCGGCGGCACTTTCGTTGACGGCACGGTCATAGACACGCGTCGTGGCCAGGTACATGCCGAGGAACAGTACCAGGGACACGCCCAGGGCGGCGGTCAGGATGAACGCCTTGATGGTTTTGAGCGAAGACATACGACCCCTGCATCCGGTGCGACCCAGTCCTTGCTGGTCGCTTGTTATTTGGACACCCCGCCGGTGGGTCGGCGGGCAGCGCATCGATTCTCACACATTTCCTGTGTTAATACGACGACCCCGGGCACCCTAGCACAGGCGCGGTGGGCGGACGTTTGACGTGTATCAAATGGGGCAGACCGGGAGGCCGCCGTCGCGGGCGACCGTATCCCTGTGCCGCGGAAGCTCCGGACTCATTCAGAGCTTCCCTATGGCACATCACCCCAACGGAGACGCTGAATTTGCGATAATGCCGGTCCGTCATTCCCGTTGGTGCCGACCATGGAGCTTGCCCCGCTGTTGTTGAAAAAGAACGAAGAACGCCGTCTGCGTCAGGGGCATCTGTGGGTGTACAGCAACGAGGTGAACGTGGAGCGCACTCCGCTCACCGCCTTCACCCCCGGCCAGCCGGTGCAAATCATTGCCAGCGACGGCAAGGCGCTGGGCACGGGCTATGTGAATCCTCACTCACTGATTTGCGCACGCCTGGTCAGCCGCGACCCGGCCCAGAGGCTGGACCGCTCTCTTTTGGTGCATCGTCTCAATGTCGCCCTGGCGCTGCGCGAGCGCCTGTATGCCGAGCCTTATTACCGCCTGGTCTACGGCGAGGGCGATCTGCTGCCGGGGCTGGTGGTGGACCGTTTCGGCGACGTGCTGGTGGCGCAGATCACCACCGCCGGCATGGAGGTGCTGAAGGAGGATGTAGTGGCGGCGCTGGACAAGGTGGTGAAGCCGCGGGCGATCCTGCTGCGCAACGACAGCGCGGCGCGGGCACCGGAGGGGCTGGACAGCTACGTGGCGACGGCGCTGGGTGAGGCGCCGGACAGGGTGGCGGTGGTGGAGAACGGCGTGCGCTATGAGGCGCCGCTGCTCACCGGCCAGAAGACCGGCTGGTTCTATGACCACCGCGACAACCGCGCGCGCATGCAGCGCTATGTGCGCGGCGGCCGCGTGCTGGACGTGTTCAGCTACATCGGCGGCTGGGGCATCGCCGCCGCGGTGGCCGGCGCGGCGCAGGTGACCTGCGTGGATGCCTCCGGCCCGGCCCTGGATCAGGTGCGGCGCAATGCGGAGTTGAACGGCGTGGCGGACCGGGTGGACGCCATCGAGGGCGATGCCTTCGAGGCGCTCAAGGCGCTGCGCGCCGACAAGGCGCGCTATGACGTGGTGATCGTCGATCCGCCGGCCTTCATCAAGCGCAAGAAGGACGCCAAGGAAGGCATCCAGGCCTACCGCCGCATCAACCAGGCGGCGCTGCAGCTGCTCGGCAAGGACGGCATCCTCGTCGCCGCCTCCTGTTCGTTCCACCTGCAGCGCGAGGTGTTCCTCGACCTGCTGCACCAGAGCGCGCGGCATCTCGATCGCCAATTGCAGATCCTGGAACAGGGCCACCAGGGCCCGGACCATCCGCTGCACCCGGCGATCCCCGAGACCGAATACATCAAGTGCTTTACCGCGCGGTCGGTGATGTTGTGAATCAGTTGCAAGAGACAAGTGGCAAGTTGCAAGTGAAAAGAGGGGCAGTTACTTGTCACTTGGAACTTGTAACTTGCAACTGTCTTTAAGGATACTGCCCCGATGCTGACCTATCCCGACATCGACCCGGTCGCCTTCAATCTCGGCCCGCTCAAGGTGCATTGGTATGGCCTGATGTATCTGGTCGGCTTCGCCAGCGGCTGGTGGCTGGGGCGCTGGCGGGCACAACGCCCCGGTGCAGTGATGACGCCGGCCCAGGTGGACGATCTGGTGTTCTATGTCGCCCTCGGCGTGGTGCTGGGCGGGCGCATCGGCTATGTGCTGTTCTACAACTTCTCCGCCTTCTTGGCCGAGCCGCTGCTGTTGTTCAAGGTGTGGCAGGGTGGCATGTCGTTCCACGGCGGCCTGCTCGGCGTGCTGGTGGCCTTGGGGCTGTTCGCGCGTAAACTCGGGCTGCACTACTTCGCGGTGGTGGACTTCATCGCGCCGCTGGTGCCCATCGGTCTCGGCGCCGGCCGCATCGGCAACTTCATCAACGGCGAGCTGTGGGGCAAGGTGAGCGACGTGCCCTGGGCGACGGTGTTTCCCGGCGCCGGGCCGCTGCCGCGCCATCCCAATCAGTTGTATGAATTCCTGCTGGAGGGCGTCCTGCTGTTCGCCATCCTGTGGCTGTATTCCAGCCGGCCGCGGCCGGTGATGGCGGTGTCCGGCCTGTTCGCCATCTGTTATGCGACGTTCCGTTTCCTGGTGGAGTTCGTGCGCGAGCCGGATGCCCATCTCGGCTATCTGGCCTTCGGCTGGCTGACCATGGGGCAGGTATTGTCGCTGCCGCTGTTGCTGGCCGGTATCGTATTGATGGTGCTGGCGCTAAAAAGGGGGAGAGCATGAAGCAGTATCTGGATCTGATGCGCCATGTGCTGGAGCACGGCACGCGTAAGGAAGATCGTACCGGCACCGGGACGGTGAGCGTGTTTGGTTATCAAATGCGCTTCAACCTGGCCGAGGGGTTTCCGCTGCTCACCACCAAGAAGGTGTTTCTCAAGGGCATCATTCACGAGTTGCTCTGGTTTCTGGCCGGCGATACCAACATCAAGTATCTGGTCGATAACGGCGTCGGCATCTGGAATGAGTGGCCGCATGCGGTCTATGTGAAGAGCACGGGCGACAACATGGCGCTGGCCGATTTCGTCGCCCGTATCCGCGACGATGCGGAGTTCGCGCGTCGGTGGGGCGGCATCGGTCCCGGTTATGGTCACCAGTGGCGTTCCTGGCCGACACCCGACGGCGGCACCATCGATCAGATCAGCCAGGTGGTACAGCAGATCCGGAACAACCCCGATTCCCGCCGCATCATCGTCTCGGCCTGGAACGTGGCCGAAGTGGAAAAAATGGCCCTGCCGCCCTGTCATACCCTGTTCCAGTTCTATGTCGCCGACGGCCGGCTGTCCTGCCAGTTGTATCAGCGCAGCGCCGATATCTTCCTCGGCGTGCCGTTCAACATCGCCTCTTACGCCTTGCTCACCATGATGGTGGCGCAGGTCACCGGGCTGAAGCCGGGCGACTTCGTGCATACCTTGGGCGATGCCCATCTCTATCTCAATCATCTGGAGCAGGCGCAGACGCAGCTGGCGCGCACGCCGTATCCGTTGCCACAGATGAAAATCAATCCTGCGGTGACATCGTTGTTCGACTTCAAGTTCGAGGATTTCGAGCTGGTCGGCTACACGTGCCATCCGGCCATCAAGGCGCCCGTAGCGGTATAAAACCGCAGTTCCGAATTTCGAACAGGAGGCGAACGTGCCAACGGTGGACACAGTGCATGACGAAGGTGATGTTTCGAAATCCGAAACCCGAAACGCGAAACCAATCATTTCCATTATCGTCGCCCTGGCGGAGAACCGCGTCATCGGCATCGAGAACCGCCTGCCCTGGCATCTGCCCGGCGACATGAAGTGGTTCCGCCGCCATACCCTGGGCAAGCCGATCCTGATGGGGCGTAAGACCTTCGAGTCCCTGGGCCGACCGTTACCGGAGCGGCACAATATCGTAATCACCAACGATACGGCGTATCAGGTGCCGGGCATCACGGTGGCGCACTCCATCGATGAAGCGCTGCACGCCGCCGGTGATGCGCCCGAGGTGATGATCATCGGCGGGGAATCGTTCTACCGGCAGATGCTGCCGCGGGCCGATCGCCTGATCCTGACCCTGGTGCACGCCGCGGTGGACGGTGATGCGTGGTTTCCCGCATTTGACTGGGACGACTGGCGCGAGGTGGAGCGCGGCGATCATCCCGCCGACGAGAGCAATCCCTATGCCTTCAGTTTTCTGATCCTCGAACGGAAGAGGGACGCAGCGTGACCGCGCAGAAGACCGACTGGTTGCAACGCCGCATCCTACTGTTCTCCATGCTGGGCATCCTGCTCACCGGTCTGGTGGTGGGGCTGGCGACGGGCGTGCCGCTGTATCTGCAGGGGCGCCAGCACAGCGAGGAGGCCTTGCGTTCTCAGGTGCATGGACAGGCGCAAGGCATCGCGCAGTACTTCGGCAAGCTGACGGATGTCGCCATGCAGCTCACCAGTCGCAGCGTGATCCGCGACCGGCTGGAGCAGTACAACCGCGGCGAGATCGCGCGGGCAGAGTTGGTGGCCTTCAGCGCGCCGCGTCTGCAGGACGCCCTGGGGCAGAGTTCCGATGTCGTCGGCCTGGTGCGTCTCGATGCAGCCGGCGAACCGGCGGTGCTGCTCGGGTTGCAGCCGCCGCGCGCCGACTGGCGGTTGCCGCCGGCGCAGGCACATGAACCGCTCATCCACGGCCCGGTGCTCATCAATGACGCGCCCTATCTGCTGATCGGCGCGCCGATTCTCAATCGCCAGGCCGAGCGCGTAGGCACCGACATCGTGGTGTTCCAGCTCGACACCCTGCTGAAGCTGCTGGTCGACAAGGCGGCCTTCGGCATGGCGGCACGCCAGTATCTGGGCGAGCTGTCGCAGGCCGCCGTGCTGACCACCGATGCACAGGCCAGTCAGCTTTCTCTGCTGCCGGCCGGCGGCAGCCTGCGCCAGGTCCTGCAACTGGCCGGTGCCGGCCATACCGGCATGTTCGTCGCCGAAGAAAGCGGGCGCATCCTGTTCCATGAGCCGGTGCCGGGCTTCGCCGGCTGGGGACTGGCGGTGAGCGTGCGCGGTAGCGATCTATATCTGCCGGTGCAGCAGCAGTTGTTGTTGCCGGCGCTGACCATTCTGCTGATGCTGGTCGTCGGCACCCTGTTGACGGCGCGTCTGATCCGTCCGCTGGGCAGCGAGGTGGTGAAGACCTCGCGCGCCCTGGCCGAGAGCGAGCAACGTCTGCGCACCCTGATCAATGCCACACCCGACATTATCTGCTTCAAGGATGGTCAGGGGCGCTGGCTGGAGGCCAATCAGGCCGATCTGGAACTGTTCAGCCTGGTCGGCGTGGATTACCAGGGCAAGACCGATGTGGAGTTGGCGGCATTCACCGATCCGCTGTATCGCGATTCATTTCTCGCCTGCGAGGTCAGCGATGAACAGGCCTGGCGTGCCGGCACTGTGTCACGCGGTGAGGAGGCGATTCCCACGGTACAGGGTGAGACCCATATCTATGACGTGATCAAGGTGCCGGTGTTCGGGCCGGCGGGCGAGCGCAAGGGGCTGGTGGTGTTGGGACGCGATGTCACCGAGCGGCGCCGGGCCGAACTGGCGCTGCAGCAATCAGCCCAGGAGTGGTCCTATGCCATGGACTTCTTCGAGGATGCCGTTTACCTGTTGGATCTGGAGGATCGCGTATTGCGCGCCAACCGTGCCTTCTTCCGTCTGTTCAATCTGACAGCGGAACAGGTGATCGGTCATGACATCGCCGAGCTGATGCATCCGCACGGCGAGAAGACGGAATGCCCCATCTGTCATGCACGGCGCCTGCGCGAGGACGCCTACGTCACCATGGATGCCGACGATCCCAGCAATCCGCTCGGTCGCCCCATCGAGACCTCCATCCGGATCATCCGCGATGGTAACGGTCACTCCATCGGTATCCTGATGGGTATCAAGGACCTGACCCGGGTGCGGCAAACCGAGGAACAGCTGCGTCTGGCGGCGAGCGTGTTCGAGGGTAGCCAGGAAGGCATCATGATCCTGGGACCGGATCACCGCATCGTGGACGTAAACCAGGCCTTCTTTACCATCACCGGTTACAGTGCGGAAGCCGTGGCGGGTCGCCTGCTGCGTGAAGTGCTCAGTACCGAGCAACTGGAAGCGCATAGTTGCGAACACCTGTGGGCAGTGGTGGATGCGCAGGGAAGTTGGCAGGGTGAGGTGTGGTATCGACGCAGCAATGGCGAGGTGTTTCCGGCCTGGCAGAATCTCAGTGTGGTGAAAAACGCCCAGGGTGAGCCCACGCGCTACATCGGCGTGTTCACCGATATCTCTGAGAAAAAGGCCACGGAAGAGCGCATCAATCACCTGGCGCATTTCGACCTGCTGACCGACCTGCCCAATCGCGTGTTGTTGCAGGACCGCTTGCACAATGCATTGGAGCGCATGCGCCGCAGTGGCCAGCTCCTTGCCGTGCTGTTCCTCGATCTGGACCGTTTCAAAAACGTCAATGACAGCCTCGGCCACCCGGTAGGCGATCGCCTGCTGCAGGTGGTCGCGCATCGTCTCAATGAAGTGGTGCGCGATCAGGACACGGTGGCGCGTCTGGGCGGTGACGAGTTCCTGCTGATCCTGGAGGAGCTGCACGATCCGCAGCATGCCGCGGTGGTGGCGCGCAAGATTCTGGAGTGCCTGCGCGAGCCGCTACAGGTGGATCAGCATGACCTCTATATCGGTGCCAGCATCGGCATCAGCCTCTTCCCCGACGACGGCGGTGATGCCGACACGTTGATCAAGAATGCCGATACCGCGATGTATCGTGCCAAGGAGATGGGGCGCAACAATTACCAGTTCTACACGCCGGAGCTGACCCGTCTCAGTCTGGAACGTTTCGAACTGGAGCGCGGCCTGCGTCAGGCGCTGGAGCGTAATGAATTGCTGCTGCACTTCCAGCCACAGGCGACGCTGCATGGCTCGTCCTGCGTGGGGGCTGAAGCCCTGGTGCGCTGGCAGCATCCGGAAAAGGGGTTGATCCCGCCGGACCGCTTCATCCCGTTGGCGGAGGAGACCGGCCTGATTCTGACCTTGGGGCGTTGGGTATTGCACGCCGCCTGCCGGCAGGCACAACGATGGCAGGAACAGGGGCGGCCGCTGCGTATTGCCGTGAACATTTCCGGCCAGCAGATCGTGCATGGCGACATCGTGGCCACGGTGAGTGAGGCACTGAGCGAGACAGGGCTCGATCCGCACTGGTTGGAACTGGAGATTACCGAGGGCTTCGTGCTGAGCCATGCCGAGATGGGTGTGCGCACCCTGGAGCGACTCAAGGCGCTGGGGATCACCCTCGCCATCGACGACTTCGGTACCGGCTATTCGTCACTCAGCTATCTCAAGCGCCTGCCGGTGGACCGTCTCAAGATCGATCGCTCCTTCGTCGACGGCGTCCCTGACGATCGCAATGATGCCGCCATCGTCACTACCATCATAGCCATGGCGCGCAGCCTGCAATTGGAGGTGATCGCCGAGGGTGTGGAGACGGAGGCGCAACTGGCTTTCTTACAGGCCCAGGGCTGCGAGGAATATCAGGGATATCTGCTCGGCCGGCCGCTGCCGTTGGCGGAGTTCGAGCGGATGTTGGAAGGATAGAGCAGATACAAGTGACTGAGCCCGGACGGCGAAGGAGCCCCCGGTAGCCGGGCCTTGGCGGGCGGAGCAGCCAAGGTGTGTCGGCGTAGAGTCATTTGTGGCCAGGGCCTCAACGAGGCCCGTGGGACGCAGGACGTGCCGGGGCCGCGCGAAGCGCATGTTTGTCCTGAATCCGAATGTTGCCAGGGTGACTTGGATGTCCCGTGGCGATGTGATGAGGGTCAGGACACGCTTGTTAGGGAAGCTCTGAATAAGTTCAGAGCTTCCGCGGCACAGGGATGTGCCGCCATTTTTCAACGACGATAAGTCGTTGAAAAATGAAGCCAAGCGAAAATCACACGTTTCGCTTGGCGTGGTTTTGTCCACGGATGGACTTATGTCGCGCAGCCCAGGGAGGGGCGGGAGCGACCTGAGAAGTCCAGGATGGACTTATTCAGACCTTCCTTAAAAGTGACAAGTTACAAGAAGAAGCGAACAATCCCACTTGTCACTTGTCACTTGTCACTTGTCACTTGTCACTTGTCACTTGTCACTTGTCACTTGTCACTTGTCACTTGTCACTTGTCACTTGTCACTTGTCACTTTTTCCCGCCGCCATGCGGTGCAATTCGTCCAGCCGCGCCAGCACCTCGGCGGTGGGGGCGCTGAGCTGCTCCACCAGGCGTTGTGCCTCGGTCTTGTTGCCGGTCTCGTGCATCTCGACTACCTGGCGGGCGATGGCATGGATCTGGCGGTGCGGCTCCTCGATGGCGCGGAATGCCGCGATGCCGCCGTACATCTCCTTGCCGCTGCTGTAGTACCACTTGCCGAAGCGGCAGGAGTGGTGGTCGGTCACCTCGCTGGAGCGCATCTGGGTGCGGCCGAGCAGCAGTTCGGTGAGACGCTTCTTCCACAGCATGTGATCGGACTTGGCGACCAGCACCGCCTTGTGCGGGATCTGGAACTGCTCCAGCGTGCGCAGTTGATCGCCGATCACGGCATTCATCTGTTCGATGGTATCGACGGCGCTGTGTGCCTGACGTGTGTTGTTGCTGGCGAGTTCGGAGATCATCTGGATGCTGGCGGCAATCTCCTCGGTGGCCGTCTGCTGCTCGCTGGCAGCGGCAGCGATCTGGCCAATGAGGGTGGTCACGGTCTCGATGCCACCCTTTACCGTATCGAAGGCCGCGCCGGTTTGCAGGGCCGCTTGGCGGCTGTTGTCGGCGCGATCGACACCGGTCTGCATGGTGGTGGTGACGGCCGCGATTTCGCTCTGGATGGAGTGAATCATGGCCGCGATCTCGCTGGTTGCCTTGCTGGTGCGTTCCGCCAGATTGCGCACCTCGTCGGCCACCACCGCGAAGCCGCGCCCGTGCTCGCCGGCGCGCGCCGCCTCGATGGCGGCGTTGAGGGCCAGCAGGTTGGTCTGTCCGGCGATGTCGTTGATCACGGCGGTGATCTCGCCGATGCGCCGTGACGAATCACCCAGCGCCTCCACCTTGGCCGCCGCCTCGCCCACGGTCTCGGCCAGCTGGCTCATGCTCTCCAGGGTCTGCTGGGCGAGGCTGTTGCCCTCGCTCACCGTGGCGCTCAGTGCATTGACGGCCGAGCTGACGCTGCGGGCATTTTCCGCCGTGCCGGCGACGGTGGCGCTGATCTGGCGGCTGGCCTCGGAGATGCTGTGGACGTGATTCTCTTCCGCTTCGACGTTGAACACTACCTTGGAGGATGCGCTGACCGTTTCGAAGCTGGCCGAGGCGATATTCACGGTGTTGCCGAGGATGCGTTCCATCATGGTGCGGTTGGCGTGTACCGAGGTGGCGACGTCGGTGAGCATGTCACCGATCTGTCCCTGATAGGGGTTGTGCACCTCGACGGTGAAGTCGCCCTCGGCGACATGGCGCATGATGGTGCTGACGGTACGCAGCGGCTGCATCAGGCCGCGCACGAACAGCACCATGACGACGGCATCGAGCACCAGCAGCGCCACTACCCAGGCCATGACGTCCAGACCGATGCGGCCCTCGGCGAGCAGCCAGCCCCACAGCACCGCATAGGGGGCGCCGATGACGACGGCGAGCAGCAGGATATTGAAGGACAGGGAACGGTTTCGAATGAGCATCGCAGCGAGTCTCCGCGCGGGCGCGGCATCCTGCCGCTGGATTGCGTCCGGCGCCGGGGGGCAACAGGACGGTGTTTCGTGAGTATAGAGTGTAAAAGCGCCGTGGCAGTATCCACTTGACGTGCATCAAGGGGTCGGCATCACTCGGCTCCGGGGGCGCAGGTGGCGGGGCAGTCGATGTGGAAGGCGGTGCCGTCCTCCAGACGCAGGGCGGTGAGTGCGCCCCCCCACAGGCAGCCGGTATCCAGGGCGCAGACGTTGTCGCCCCGGTGGAAGCCGAGCGTGGACCAGTGGCCGAACAGGATGCGCTGGTCGCAGCTGCGCCGTCCGGGCACGGCGAACCATGGCAGCACGGTTGGCTCCGCGCTGCCCGGTTTCCCCTTGTGATGAAAATCCAGCTCGCCGGCGGCCGTGCAGAAACGCAGGCGCGTAAAGCAGTTCACGGCGAAGCGCAGGCGATCCCAGCCGCGCAACTCTTCCTTCCACAGCTTGGGTTTGTTGCCGTACATGTTTTCCATGAAGGCGAGGAAGTCATCACCGCGCAGCACCGTTTCCACTTCGCCGGCCAGACGCCGCGCCGTGGCCAGATCCCACTGCGGCGGCAGGCCGGCGTGCACCATCACATAGTCCAGCTGGGCATCGTGATGCAGCAGTGGTTGCCGACGCAGCCAGTTGCACAGCTCGTCGCGGTCCGGTGCCTGCATGATGGGCAGCAGGGTGTCGTTGGAACTGAAGTGGTGGTGCTTCTGCTGCCATACCGCCAGCAGGTGCAGGTCATGATTGCCCAGTACGGTGATGGCATTGTCGCCCAGATCGCGCACGAAGCGCAGTACCTGCAATGATTTCGGGCCGCGATTCACCAGGTCGCCGGCAAACCACAGCCGGTCGCTGGAAGGATCGAAGCGTATCTGCTCCAGCAGCTGCAGCAACTGGTCATAGCAGCCCTGGATGTCGCCGATGGCGTATGTGGACACGGTTCTGTCTACCGGGTTGTGTAAAGCAGTGAAGTTACAAGTTATAAGACACAAGTTGCAAGAAAAGACCAACACGCCTGCTTGTCACTCGTCACCTGTCACTTTCCTCAACTCGATGCGGCGAAACCATCCCCGCGCCAGTATCGGCTCGTCCAGTTTGAGATGCAGATGCGTGCAGCAGGCGAGGACATCCTCCAACACCACGTCGGTGCGCGTGGCGATGTGGCGGGTGATGAGGTTGAGCAGGCGGCGCAGCGGCGCGCGCTGCCCGGGGCGCAGAAACTTGTCGACGATGAGGATGTGGCCGCCAGGCCGGAGCACGCGCTCGGCCTCGGCCAGCAGCCGCTCCGGTTGCGGTACCACGGCGAGGATCAGGTGCAGTACCACCGCATCGAAACTGGCGTCCCGGTAGGGCAACTGCATGGCATCGCCCAGGTGCAGGCGGATGTCGTCGCGTCCGGCGCTGCGCCGCCGCGCCTTGCGCAGCATCGCCGGTGTCAGGTCGAGCCCGATGTAGCAGGGGCCGGGTGGCAGATGCGGGATGTCGAGTCCGGTACCGATGCCGGCAAGCAGCACATCGCCCTCCTGTACCGGCAGCCGCTGCAGGCTGTCGCGGCGCAGCGCCCGGCTCGCCCGGTCGAGCGCCAGGTCGTAGATGGGGGCGAACAGGGTGTAGCTGTGGCGTAGAGACATGACATCAGTTCCACGTTCCAAGTGACAAGTGCAAGAAAAACACTTGGAACTTGTCACTTGCGACTTGCTACTTCGCTAGTGCAAAGTCTTGGGCATCGATAGGCGGAATACCGGGATATCGGCATCGAATTCGTGGCCATCGTCGGCGCGCATCTGGTAGCTGCCTTGCATCGCCCCCACCGGCGTGTCGAGCACGGTGCCGCTGGTGTAGCGGAAGTGCTTGCCCGGCTCCAGATGCGGCTGTTCGCCCACCACGCCGGCCCCTTGCACCTCCTGCACCGCACCGTTGCCGTCGGTGATGATCCAGTGCCGTGACAGCAGCTTGGCGGCCACGCTGCCGGTGTTGCGGATGGTGATGGTGTAGGAGAAGACGTAGCGGTCTTCCTCCGGCAGGGATTGTTCGTCCAGGTACTGGGTTTCCACCTCGACGGCAATACGGTATTTGTCGTTCATCGCCTGTTTCATGAGTTCGAAAGGCTGTTAGCCCGGCGCGCGGCCACCAGCAGGGCGCCGAGCAATCCGATCTGCGGATTGGTCACCACATGCACCGGGATGTCTTCCACCACCGGACGCATGCGGCCTTTGTCGGTGTAACTGTGGGCGAAGCCGCCCTGTTGCAAGTGCGGCAGGATCTTGGCGGCGATGCCGCCGGCGAGATACACGCCGCCGCGTGCCAGGCAGGCCAGGGCCAGATTGCCGGCGATGGCGCCGTAGAGGCGTGTAAACAGTGCCAATGCGGCGTTGGCACGGGCATCCGCCGCACTGGCGATGGCCGCCGCCGGATCGGGTGCGAGCAACAGTCCCGTCGTGTCACTGGCCCCGTCGTGTGCCAACAGATAGCGGTAGATGTTCACCAGCCCCGGGCCGGAGACGACGCGTTCCCACGAGACGTGGCCGAACTCGGCACGCAGGAAGGCGAGCAGGCCGTCCTGCAGTTCATCGCCGCCACCGAAATCGATGTGGCCGGCCTCGGTGGGGAATACCTCATAGCGATCGGCACAGGGTATGAGCAGTGCCACGCCGAGACCGGTACCGGCGCCGAGCACCACGCGTGGCGCCCGTGACCGGGCGGGGGCCTCGTGCAGGGTGCATAGCTCATCGGGCCGCAGCGCGGCGATGCCGTGGCCGATGGCCTCGAAATCGTTGCTGAACACCACCGGCGCACCGAGATGGGTGGCGAGGCGTTGCGCATCGAGTTGCCAGGGGAGGTTGGTGAGTTGCGCCGTCTGTCGCGGCGCCTCGCCCTGCACCGGGCCGGCCACGGCGAGGCAGACGCCGTGCAGCGGTGCTGTATCGCCGCGCAGGAAGTCATCGAGCAGCGGTATGATATCGTTATGGTCGGCGCTGGCGTAGCGCGCCTCGCGCAGCACACGCTGCGGCCGCACGGCGCCGGGCAGGAACTCCGCCAGTTGCAGCAGGGTCTTGGTGCCGCCGATGTCGGCGGCGAGGACGCGTAACAGGGTCATGCCGGCTCAGCTTCTGGGGGTGATGTGGCGCGCGGCCTGGGCATCGACGAACCACTCCAGTTGCCCCTTCGGGCGCAGCATTTCCACCGGCAGCGGATTGGCGTGGGCGATGTTGCGCAGCACGTGGCGCACCACGTCGGCCTTGCGGGCGCCGCTCACCAGCAGCATCACATGGCGGGCGCGGTTGAGCGCCGGCAGGGTAAGGGTGATGCGCCAGCTGTCGAGCTTGGGCACGTAGTCGGCCACCACGGTCTGTTTGCGCTGGTTGAGCGCGTCGCTGCCGGGAAACAGCGAGGCAATGTGGCCGTCGGGGCCGAGGCCGAGCAGCAGCAGATCGAAGCCGTCTGCCGGGAGGTGGTGGCGCAACAGTGCGGCATAGTCGGCAGCGGCCTGTTCCGGCGCCAGTTCGCCGGCGATGCGGTGTACCTGCGGCGCGACCGGCAGAGGGTCGAGCAGGGCCTCCCGCACCATGCGGTAGTTGCTGTCGCGGTGTTCCGGCGGCACGCCGCGCTCATCACCGAAATACAGATGCACCCGGGACCAGTCGAGGCGTTCCGGCTGTCTGGCCAGCAGGGCATACAGTCCCTGCGGCGTGGCGCCGCCGGCGAGGGCGAGGTGAAAGGCATCGCGTTGGGCGAGGGTCTGGTTGCCCAGTTCCAGCAGTCGCTCCGCCGCTGCACGATACAGTGCATCAGTATCCGGCAGGATGTGGAGCTGGGGGCCGGACGGGACATGATCAGTCGCGCATGTCACCGCGTTCGCGCACATAGTCGAGGGCCGCCGCCACCGCCGCCGCCACCTGTTTTTCCATGCGCTGCCATTCCTCGTCGCTGGTGAAGAAGGCCGTGTCCACGTCATGGCGCACGTAGCGGGTGGGCAGGCGGTTGAGGGCGACACAGGCCACGTCTTCCAGCAGGTCCTGATCGGTGATGCCCTGCTGCTTGGTCAGGGCATCCTGCAGATGTTCCAGCACCAGTTTTTCGTAATAGTTATGGATGTTCTCGAAGTTCATCGCGCGCTTCCGTGACCGGGTGGGAGGTGTCTGCAGTTTAGCATTCCTGCCCGCCTGCCGCTCAGCGGATGATGATGCGCACCTTGTTACCCGGGTAGATCAGATCGGGATTTTTGATGCGGCTCAGTTGTGCCAGCTCCTTGTAGCGCCAGGGATCGTCGAGGTAACGTTCCGCGATGGCCCACAGGGTGTCGCCCCTGACCACGGTGTGGACGTACATCTGCTGCGGCTCCGGCTCCGGCGGGGCAGGTTCGCCGACGGGTTGCGCCGCCGGCAGAGCCGCCGGGCCGGCGGTGGTGTCATGCGGTGCGGCGGTGTCGGGCTCCGGTTCGGGGGCAGCCTCCGGGCGGGCGCGCTCGATGACGATGGTGATCTCCTCGCCGTTCTGTTCCACCTGGATGCCCTCGCCCTGAAAGATCGGGCTGGCCGGGGGGGCGGCTGCCACCGCCGGTTCCGATGGCGGCACGGGGCGCGGCTCCGCTTCCGGGGCGGGCGCCGCCGCCGGCGTCACCCGGGCGACGGGTGGGGCCGGTGGGGTGGCTTTCTCCGCCTGCGGCCGGAGGAGATAGCCGATGGCGACGGCGAGCAGGGCCAGCGCCAGTATCAGCGGCCAGGGGCGGCTGGTGGACGCCGGGGGCGGCGGTGCAGTGTAGGCCGTTGCCTCCCTCGGCGGAGGGGGGTGTGGAGGCGGGGCGCGGTTGCCGGGGGGCGGAGGCCGGTACAGGGCGCGGCGGAGGGGCGGCCGGGGCCGACGGCGACGGCGTGACCGCCGGGCGGCTGGGGACGGTGGGGGCGGGGCTCCTGGCCGGCACAGGGCGCGGCGCGGCTGCCGGGGGCGGGGGCGTGCGTTGCGGAGCCGGCGGCGGGAGCGGCCGTGGCGTGTTTCTTGAATCGGCTGTGGCGGCCGGTGCTGCGGTCGCCGCTGGCGAGGGCGCCGGAGGCCGGGCGACTGCAGCCGCCGGTGCTGATGCGGCCGGTGCTGGCGGCGGCGGCACGGCACACACCAGATGGCGCAGGCCGCCGGCATCGCGCATGGCGAGCAGGGGGGCCAGGTCGCTGCACAGGACGAGTTCATTCTGATAACGCAGTGCCGCGCTGAAGACGTTGTGGGGCAGTTCCGGCGGCAGCGCGGCTGGCCGCACCTGGGCGGCATCGGCGAGGCCGACGATGCTGTCCACCCAGAAGGCATAGTTGCCGCTGCCCACCTTGCCGAGCAGCAGGCGGCCGCGCTGCGGGTCGAGCACATCGCGGCCGAAGCGGTGGCGCAGGTCGATGATGGCCACCGTGCCGTTGCCGTGATGGAACAGGCCGGGGCTGCCGGCATCGGCACCGGGGATGGCGGTGATGTGTTCCGGCAGCGGCAGGATGCTGGCCACCGACAGGGCCGGCACGGCACAGGCGACACGGCCGATACGGAAGATCAGCCAGTGCGCCGTTGCCCCGGTGGATGAGTGAGTGGTTGCTGTCATGCTGTGCCCCCAGAGTATAACGGCCGGCGGTCAGCGACCTTGACGCGGAGCCCACTTCCCTGTGGCGGCAGACGGCCTCAGCCGCCGGCGACATGCCGCGCCAGGGCGGCGAACTCCTCCAGGCTGAGGGTTTCGGCACGGCGCTGCGGGTCGATGCCGGCGGCCTCGATGGCGGCGGCATCGAGCAGGCCCTTGAGGGTGTTGCGCAGGGTCTTGCGGCGCTGGCTGAAGGCCTGGGCCACCAGCCTTTCCAGGACGCCGGCATCGACATCCACCGGCGGCGCGGCGTAGGGCTCCAGGCGCACGATGGCGGAGTCCACCTTGGGGGCCGGGGTGAAGGCGCCGGGCGGCACGAGGAATAGCCTCTCCACCTTGCAGCGATACTGCACCATCACGCTGAGACGGCCGTAGTCGCTGGTGTCGGGTTTCGCCGCCAGCCGCTCCACCACCTCCTTTTGCAGCATGAAGTGCATGTCGTCGATGCAGTGGGCCTGTTCGAGCAGATGGAAGATGAGCGGCGTGGAGATGTTGTAGGGCAGGTTGCCGGCGAGGCGCAACTTGCCGCTCCGGGCCAGGGCGCAGAAATCGAACTTGAGCGCGTCGGCGCTGTGGATGATGAGTTCGCCCTGCCCGGCGCATTGTTGCTCCAGCTTGGGGATCAGGTCGCGGTCCAGCTCCACCACCTCCAGCCGGCCGGCGGCCTGCAGCAGCGGCAGGGTCAGCGCACCGAGGCCGGGGCCGATCTCCACCAGCCGCTCGCCGGCCTTGGGATGGATGGCGCGCACGATGCGATCGATGACATGGCGATCGTGCAGGAAGTTCTGGCCGAAGCGTTTGCGGGCGCGATGTTCCATCGAAGTCTCAAGTTCCAGGTTTCAAGTTGCAAGTAACAGCAAAAACAGTCGCGCGTAGCGCGTGCATCCCCGTATGCAACTTGTCACTTGCGACTTGCGACTTGTTGCAACGCCACCTCGATGGCGTACTGCAGGCTGCCCAAATCGACGGCACCGCTGCCCGCCAGCTCCAGGGCGGTGCCATGGTCGACGGAGGTGCGCACGATGGGCAGGCCGAGGGTGATGTTGACGGCGCGGCCGAAGCCCTTGTGCTTGAGCACCGGCAGGCCCTGATCGTGATACATGGCGAGCACGGCATCGGCGTGTTCCAGGTGGCGCGGGGTGAACAGGGTGTCGGCGGGCAGCGGTCCGGTGAGATGCATGCCGGTAGGGCGCAGGGTGGCCAGCACCGGTTCGATCACCTCGATCTCCTCACGCCCCAGATGGCCGCCCTCGCCGGCATGCGGATTGAGGCCGCAGATCAGGATGCGCGGCTGGGCGATGCCGAATTTCGTGCGCAGGTCGTGATGCAGGATGCCGATGACCTCGCGCAGCAGGTGCGGGGTGATGGCATCGGCCACCGCGCGCAGCGGCAGGTGGGTGGTGGCGAGGGCCACGCGCAGGCCGGGCGTGGCCAGCATCATCACCACGCGCGGCGTGCGGGTCAGCTCAGCCAGAAATTCGGTGTGGCCGGTGAAGGGGACGCCGGCGTCGTTGATGACGCCCTTGTGCACCGGGCCGGTGACCAGGGCGGCGCAGTGCCCCTGCTGGCACAGCGCGGTGGCGCGGCGCAGCGTCTCCAGCACGCAGGGGGCATTGGCCGGCTCCAGCCTGCCCGCCACGACCGGCTCTGCCAGCGGCACCGGCAGCACGCTCAGCGTGCCCGGCGCATTCACCTGCGGCGCGGCGGCGAGGTCGACTTCACGCAGTTGCAGCGGCACGCCGCGTTGATGGGCGCGCTGCAACAGCAGTTCGGGATCGGCCACGGCGACGATCTCGGCCGCCTGCGGCTGCTGCGCCAGCAGTACGGCGAGGTCGGGGCCGATGCCGGCCGGCTCGCCGGGGGTGAAGGCAATACGCGGGATGGCTGTCATGAGAGACTCAATCCGCGAATGAATGCGGGCTCACACACATCGGGTGTGGGTTATGCATCGTTGTTTCAGCATGAGCGCAGCGAGTTCGTTCACTTGTATCTTGCCACTTGTATCTTGTAACTAATCTTTGTATTCGACATACGCCTCGTCACGCAGGCGGCGCAGCCAGTCCTGGGTTTCTTCCTCGATCTTGCGCTGGCGGATGGCGTCGTGGGCGCGGGCGCGCTTGAGCTCCTCGGTGCTGTCGCGCTGGCGCCGTTCGATCACCTGCACGATGTGCCAGCCGAACTGGCTGCGGAACGGTTCGCTGATCTCGCCGGGCTGCAGTTTGTTCATGGCCTGTTCGAAGGGGCCGACGAAGGTGCCGGGATTGGCCCAGCCGAGATCGCCGCCCTTGGCGCCGGAACCGGGGTCTTCGGAATTGGCGCGGGCCAGTTCGGCGAAGTCCTCGCCCTGCAGGATGCGTTCGCGCAGGCGTTCCAGCCTGGCGCGCGCCTCGGTGTCCGCTACCAGCGCGGTGCTGCGGATGAGGATGTGGCGGGCGTGGGTCTGCGTCACGTACTCGCGCTGTTCGCCGCGCTTGTCAATCAGCTTGATGATGTGAAAGCCGCTGGAGCTGCGTAGCGGCTCGCTCACCTCACCCGGCGCCAGGCGCAGCACGCTGTCGGCAAACAGGGTGGGCAACTGGCCGCCCTTGCGCCAGCCGAGGTCGCCGCCCTGCAGGGCCTGCTGGCCGGCGGAGTGGGTAATGGCCATCTGGCGGAAGTCGGCGCCGGCACGTAACTGCTCCAGCACCTCCTGTGCCTTGGCGCGGGCCGTCTGCACCTGTTCCGGCGAGGCGCCTTCCGGTACGGCGATGAGGATGTGGCCGAGGTGGTACTCCGTGTCCAGGCCGCCGCCGGCGGCCTGGCGGGCGAGGAAGTCGTCCACCTCCTGCGGCGTCACTTCGATGCGGCTCTCCACCTCGCGCGCGCGCAGGTTGCTCATGATGATCTCGTGGCGCACCTCCTCGCGGAACTCGGCGAAGTCGCCGCCGTCGCGTTCGAGGGCGGCGCGGAACTGCTGCGGCGACAGCTGGTTCTGTGCGGCGATGCGCGTGATCACTTCGTTGAGGGTTTCGTCGTCCACGCGCACGCCGCGGTCGGCGGCGAGGGCGAGTTGCAGGCGTTCGATGATCAGGCGTTCCAGCACCTGACGGCGCAGGATCTCCATGGGCGGCAGGGCGGTGCCGTTCTGGCGCAATTGCACCAGGATGCTCTGCAGCCGCTTTTCCAGTTCGAGGTTGGTGATTGCCTCGTCGTTGACCACCGCCACGATGCGGTTCAGTTCCACCACCTTGGCGGCGTGGAGGGGAAGGGCGGACAGCAGGCCGCCGAGCAGGGCGGCAAGGAGGATGATGCGTTTCATTGGGGGATTCCGGAAATCACAGGCGGCCAAGGATACCACGGACGCGATCCGGGCCGGAGGCCGGGCTTACTGCCGTGTCTGGAAGGTTTCCAGTTCGTCTTCCAGGCGCTTGCCCAGGCTGGACAGGCCCTTCAGCTCCAGGGTGAGCATGAAACTGTTGTTGGACTCGAAGCTGACGGTGTCGAGGCGCTGGCGCACGGCGAAATGCAGCGCCCAGCAGCAGTCCTCCCAGGCCACGCCGGCCACGGTCTCCAGGCTGCGTTCCAGCTGCAGGTCGTAGTTCCAGCGGCCGAGCACGCGCCAGCGCGGGGTCAGCGGCCAGTAGGCGACGATATCGGTCTGGCGCAGTTCCTGATCGCGGCGGTAGCGGTAGTCGAAGCTGAGCAGGTGGTTCTGATCGGGAGCATAGCGGGCGCGCCCGGTGAGCACTTCGCCGCGCTCATCCTCCGGGTTCCAGCGCGTGGTGGCGGCCAGGTCGAGGTCGGGCACCGGCTTGACCCCCAGTTCCGCCACGATGTCGGAGGTCTGCCGTTCGATGGGTTCGCTGCCGGTCAGGGTGACGCGGCGATCGGCGAAGTAGCGGATCTGGCCGATGCTGGCGCGCAGCAGTTCGTTGCCGGAGTGCTGATCCAGCAGGCGGCTGGTGAGGGCCAGGGTGATCTGGTTGGCATCGCCCTGGCGGTCGGGGCCGCTGAAACGGTTGTCGCGGAACAGCTGGGCGAAGGTGAAGTCGTATTCGCCGGTATCGAAGCGCGGCAGCTCATCCTGATCGCGGTAGGGCACATAGAGGTAATACAGGCGCGGCTCCAGGGTTTGCAGCACCGGCCGCTCGCCCAGGCTCAGCTCGCGCTCGAAGAACAGGCCGCCGTCGAGGCTGGTGATGGGGGTGGTGCGCGTCGGTGTTTCGTCGCCGAGCTGATTCTGTAATTGGTACTGGGTGTGGCGCAGGGCGAAGCGCGGGGTGAGAAACCAGGCAGTGCCTTCCAGGGGCAGGCTGATGCCCGGCGTCAGATCCATGCGGTTGCCAGTGGGCGCGCGCTCGTCGTGGGCGAAGTGCACCAGTTCGCTGGCCAGGGTGTATTGCAGGGTGTCGCGGCGGTGTGGGCTGGCGGCATTGAGGCGCAGCTGCGGCAGGCGCTGGTAGGGTTCGCTGCCACTCAGCGCCTGATAGTCCTGCACGCGGCCGCGGAAGTCCCAGCCGATGCCGCGATAGGCGAGGTCGACGCGGCGTTCCAGGTGGGTGGTGCTGGCGCGCGCCTGGCTGTTGCCGAGGTCGTTGAAATAGTCGGTGTCGGATACGCCGTTGTAGACGATGGTGTTGGTCCAGCCTTCGCCAAAGCGTCCGTTGTGCTGATAGGACGTGTAGCTGCGGTCCTCGTTGTTGTAGCGGTCATCGCCGGGCAGCATCTCCATGTTGAGCTGGCCGCGGTTGCCGGGATGCAGGTAGCGGAATTCACCCTGCAACTGGGTGCCGCGCGCGCTCATGTAGCGCGGTGTCAGCGTCGCATCGTAGTTGGGGGCGATGTTCCAGTACCAGGGCACGCTGATGTCGGTGCCGGTCTTGTCGCTGCTGCCGAGGGTCGGCGGCAGCAGGCCGGTCTTGCGTCCCTTGAGCGGAAAATTGAGGTAGGGCAGGTAGAGAAACGGCACGCCCTTGAACTCCACCGTCAGGTGGCGCGCCTCGCCGGTGTTGGTGCTCTCGTCCAGATCGATCTGGCGCGCCTTGAGCAGCCAGTCCACCTTGTCCGGATCGCAGGTGGTGTAGGTGGCGCCGGACAGCTCGGTGTGCTCGGGGTCGCGCATGATGATGACATCGGCGCTGCCGAAGGCATGGTTGCTGCGGAAGTGGTACTGCGCGTCGTGTATCTCGCCGCTGTCGCTGTCGGGACGCAAGCTGGCCCGGTTGCCGTTCAGGGCCATGTTGTCGGTGTAGAGCCGCACATTGCCGTCGAGGTTGAGCAGGTCGTTGGCCTGGTCGTAGCGCGCCTCGTCGGCCTCGATGCGCCGGCCGCTCTGCAGCATCACCACGTCACCGCTGAAATGGCTGATTCCCTCGCCCTCCGAGGTGCCGCGATCGGCGGAGATGTGCGTCGCGCCGTCCTCCTTCGGTCCCAGCTCCGGCAGGGGGATGATTTCGCCGGAGGGGCGGCACAGGCTCCAGCGGTCATCCTGTTCCGGCTCCTGCGCCTGCAGCGTTGCCGGCAGCAGGGCCAGCAACAGGGCAAGGAGGAGAGGGGAGGATGGGCGCTGAATGGTCACGGGGCGTCGGGTTGATGGTTGCGGCCCGCTAAGTTGGCACAGAACGTCACGGGCTTCAATTGCGGAACCGCTATAATGGCGCACTTTTCCCGAGAGAGTGCCACCGTGCCGCAACGTCTGGAACAACTGAACCACTGGCTGAGCCGCGGGCTGGGCCTACCGGCCTACGACATCGCCCCGGCCTCGTCCGATGCCAGCTTCCGCCGCTATTTCCGCATCCGCTTCGACGGTGAGAGCCGCATCGTGATGGACGCACCGCCGGACAAGGAAGACAGTCGCCCCTTTGTGCGCATCGCCCGCGCCCTGCACGCCATCGGCCTGCATGTGCCGGAGATCCTGGCCGAGGACCTGGCGCAGGGCTTCCTGCTGCTGTCCGATCTCGGCAGCGAGCAATATCTCTCTTCCCTCAACGAGGCCAGCGTCGGCCGTCTGTACGGGGATGCCATGGGGGCGCTGCTCACCCTGCAGGCCTGCGGACCGCAGCAGGAAGACCTGCCGCCCTACGACGAGGCCTTGCTGCTGCGCGAGATGGAACTGTTCCGCGAGTGGTATCTCGGGCGCCATCTGGGGCTCGCGCTGAGCGCGGCGGAGCAGCGCCTGCTGGACGACACCTTCCGCAGGCTGGCGCAGTCGGCGCTGGAGCAGCCAAAGGTGGCGGTGCACCGCGACTACCATTCGCGCAACCTGATGGTGGCGCCACACAACCCCGGCATCCTCGATTTCCAGGACGCGGTCCATGGTCCGGTGACCTACGACCTGGTATCGCTGCTGCGCGATTGTTACATCGCCTGGCCGCGGGCGCAGGTGGAGGCCTGGGCGCTGGGCTACCAGGAACTGGCCATCGACAGCGGCATCCTGCGCGGGCGCGACGAGGAGCGCTTCCTGCGCTGGTTCGACTGGATGGGCGTGCAACGCCACCTCAAGGCCACCGGCATCTTCGCCCGCCTCAACCACCGCGACGGCAAGCCCGGCTACCTCAAGGACATCCCGCGCACCCTGGGCTATGTGCGCGAGGTGGCGGGGCGCTACAGTGAGCTGGCGCCGTTGCGGACGCTGCTCGACGAGCGGGTGCCGGCGGCGGGATGAAGGGGAACAACGGCAAACACCGGGGAGTTGCGTGGGGAAAAGACTGCTCCTGGCCTTGCCGGTGCGGCTGGTGGAGTTTGGTGGCGTACGCGCAGCTTTCAGTACCCGTTCCAGCAGGACACCCTGGTGACCATCCGCGCCGGGTTCGAGCGCATGATGGCCAGCGTCAGGGGCAGCCGTAGACAGCGAAACGCCCCGCTGACGGGGCATTTTCTCTCCGGCCGGTCGGCGGTGATTACATGTCGAAGCCGGCCTGTTTGTACAACTCCTTCGCCTTGGCGGCATCCTGCGGTACGCCGAGGCCCTGCTCGTACATCATCGCCAGGGTGGTGAGCGAACCGGCCAGGCCGTGATCGGCGGCCTTGCGGAACCAGACCGCCGCCTCGGCCGGATTCTTCTCCATGCCTTCGCCTTCCAGGTACATGAAGCCGACGCCGTGCTGGGCCATGGCGTGGCCCTGATTGGCGGCGGCCATCATCCAGCGCGAGGCCTCTTCCAGGTTGGGGCTGCCGATCAGGCCGTTCTGCAACATGATGGCGACACGGTACTGCGCCTCGGCATTGCCGGCCGCGGCGAGGGGCGAGAGCAGCTGCATGGCGGTGGCAAAGTGCTTGCCTTCGAAGGCGGCGATACCGCTGCCGAGCTCCATGTCGGCGTCGTCGAGTGCATTCATGGGGAAACTCCGTGGGTTCGGTCAGAATGGCGCTACCGTACAAATGTTGACGATTGTTGTCAACATTTGGGTGCCAGCCGTATGCAGTGTAACCCGCGCCGGGACGCGGGGGATCAGGCGGCCATGATGCCGGCCATTTCATCCAGGCCGGGGCGGGACTCTTCCAGCACCTTGTCGGTGACCTCGGTGACCCGGCGCAGGTCCAGGCCGAGGGCGGTGAGGACGGCCGGTGGCACCTTGTCGCCGGCGGCATCGCTGGGTTGGTGGCCGCGCAGCAGATGGTCCGCTGCCAGCACTAGATTGGCGTAGGTGGTGTGTTCGCCGCCATAGGTCTCGTTGTGGTGCTCCCGTGCGGCGACGCTGACTTCCTCCGGCATGTCCCAGCCTTCCAGCAGCCAGCCGCCCAGTTGGGTGTGCTCCACGCCCAGCAACCGCTTCTCCAGCAGGGTGACCGGGATGTGCGGGTTGGTGGCCACGGCCTTGTTGAGCAGGTAGAACTCGGGCTGGAACAAGTGGCCCAGCACCGCAAAGCCGACGTCGTGCAGCAGGCCGGCCAGATACACCAGGCCGGGCTTGCCGCGGGTGGCCGGCGGCAGCAGGGTGTTGAGGGCCTGGGCGAGTCCGGCGGTGTAGACCGAATGGCGCCAGAAGGCGCGCTGGCCGAGGGGACCGTCGGCAGGCAGGCGCAGGGCGCGGGAGGCGCTCAGCCCCAGCGCCATGTGCAGCACCATGTCGAAGCCCAGCACCTGGGTGATGGCATCGTGCAGGGACTCGACCCGGCCGCGGTAGCCGTAATAGGCGGAGCGGGCATAGCGGATCACCTGCGCCGCCAGCAGCGGGTCGGTGGCGACGATATCCGCCAGTTCGGCGATGGTGCCCCTGGGGTTGTTGCGTAACCGCAGCAATCGTTGCGTGGACTGGGGCAACGGCGGCAGCGAGGACAGGGTAGTGATGCGCTGCTGCAGATCGCCGCCCGGGTGCAGTCCCTGCAGCGCCGGCAGGGGCTCGTTGCTGACAAATTCGAATTCACTGTGTCCGGCGAGGCTGGCGGCCGGGCGGGCGATGGCGAGGCGGCGCGACTGGGCGTGCAGGCGCATGAAGTCGGCACCGGCCAGTAGCGCCAGGGTCTGGTGGTCACCCGGTTCGAAACAGACACGGGGCATCCGCGGGATCTGTTCGTCGATGATGGCGGGCAGATTGTAGGGCTGCGGCAACGGTGGCACGGAACCCGGCTCGCAATCGGTAAAGATCCCGGCCAGGCGTTCCTGCGGCAGCGGATGCAGTTTGCGCCCCAACTGCTGACACAGCCGGGCGAAATCCAGCATATGGCTGGCGGGGAGTACCGCCATCAGCATGCCATGCTCGTCCTCCAGCATCACCGCCCGTACCATCAGCCGGTAATCCACCTTGGCGCTGAGGGCGGCCTCGATCAGGGTGCGGGTCGGGGCATGGGGAAGCAGCCGGTAGGGAATACCCTGCGCGCTGAGATAGGGCTCGATGCGGTTGTGCCGTCTCATGGTGCTGCTGCTCCTCCTCCAAACTCCTACCTAAATGGTAGGCTATCGGCGGGGTGTCGTTCCGGGTGTTACCCGGTGGTGGGGCGATCCCCGGCTCTCTGATTTTGCTGGTAACCACTTACTCATGCGCATGAACGCAAAAGATCAGTGGCCTTAGGGAAGCTCTGAATAAGTTCAGAGCTTCCGCGGCACAGGGATGTGCCGCCATTTTTCAACGACGATAAGTCGTTGAAAAATGAAGCCAAGCGAAAATCACACTGTTCGCTTGGCGTGGTCTGAGAAGTCCAGGATGGACTTATTCAGACCTTCCTTAGGAAGGAAGACTAGGTTCGAACGGGGTGCAGGAATGTGAACTGGTCGACATCCCGCCCTGTCGGGGTCAGCCGGCCAGGGTGCGGGCCATATCGTCCAGGGCGTAGGCGCCATGCTCCAGTACCCGGACGGCCAGCTCGTGGGCACGGGCGGGGGCCAGGCCGAGGGCGGTGTAGATGGCCGGGGGCGGCTCGTCGGCGGCGGCGTCGCTGAACTGGCTGGCCTTGAGCAGATGCTCGGCCACAAGGACCAAATTGGCGAGGCTGGCATGTTCGGCGCGGTAGAACTCGTTGTGGTGTTCCCGGGCTGCAGTGATCACGGCGGGCGGGAACTGCCAGTGGCCCAGGGCCCAGCTACCCAGTTGGGTGTGCTCGAAGCCGAGCACACGCTTCTCGATCAGGGTTACCGGCACGTCCGGGTTGGCGGCCACCACTTTGTTGAGCAGGAAGAACTCGGCCTTGAACAGGTGGCCGAGGGCGAGGAAGCCGAAATCGTGCAGCAGGCCGGCCAGGTAGGCGTGGCCGGCGCGGGAGCGGCTGGCCGGGGGCAGCAGGGCGTTGAGGGCCGCGGCCAGGGTGGCGGTGTGCACGGCATGGCGCCAGTAGCCGTGCAGGCCCAGCGGGCCGTCCACCGGGGCGCGCAGATGGCGCACGGCACTCAGGCCCAGGGCCATGTGCAGCGTGGCGTCGATGCCGAGCACGCCGATGGCATCGCGCAGGTTCTCCACCTTGCCGTGGTAGCCGTAATGGCCGGCGCGGGCGTAGTGCTCCAGCAGGGGCGGCAGGCCGGGGTCGAGGGTGATGATCGCGGTCAGTTCGGCCAGGGTGGGGGCGGGGTGGTCGCGCAGCAGAAGCAGGCGGCGGGCAGCCCCGGGCAGCGGCGGCAGGGACTGCAGGGCGCGCACGCGTTGTTCCATGTTCTCCACCGGGTGCAGTTTTTTCAGGCCGGCGCCGTCGGGCATGGTGAAGGTGTAGGTGTTGGGCCGGGTCAGGGCCTGGGCCGGGTGGGAGAACACGCCGCGCCGGGCATCCTGGTGCAGCCAGTCGAACAGGCCGCCTTCCATGCACAGCAGGTGGGTATGGCTGCCCGGCTCGAAACAGACGTCCTGCATCAAAGATATCTGCTCGTCCACCACCGCCGTGAGGCCGTAAGGTTCGGCCAGCGGCGGGATGGAGCGGGGTTCGCAGTCGGGAAAGACGCTGTCGAGATGGGCCCGGCTGGCGGGTTGCAGCCGGCGGCCGAGCAGGCGGTTGAGTTCGGTGAAATCCAGCAGGTAGTCGGCGGGCAGGATCGCCATCAGCAGGCCGGCCTCGTCTTCCAGCATCATGGCGCGCACCATCTGCCGCAGTTCGATGCCGGCGGCGGCCGCCGCCTGCTCCAGGGTATCGGTGGGCGGATGGGGCAGCAGGCGGTACGGCACCTTCTGGATCTTGAGATAGGTCGCGATGCGCTCGGTGGCCTGCATGGTGATGTCCCTTCCCTTACTTATTATCGCTATTCGATGGCGCGGCGATGCTGCTAGACTGCCGCGCCGTCCCCTTAGACTAATCGATCCGGGCGCATTGTCACGATGAGAGCCATGATCCTCGCCGCCGGCCGCGGTGAACGCCTGCGGCCGCTGACCGACCATACGCCGAAGCCCCTGTTACGGGCCGGGCCGCACACGCTCATCGAATACCATATCCTGGCCCTGGCCCGGACCGGCATCCGCGAACTCGTCATCAACCATGCCCACCTCGGCCGCCGGATCGAAGAGTACCTGGGCGACGGCAGCCGCTACGGCGTGCAGATCCGCTATTCCGCCGAGGGGGAGGCACTGGAGACGGGGGGCGGCATCTTGCGCGCCCTGCCGCTGCTCGGACCGGCGCCATTTCTGGTGGTGAACGGCGATGTCTGGACCGACTATCCCTATGACCACCTGCCGACAGCGCCGGCCGGGTTGGCCCATTTGGTGCTGGTGGACAATCCGCCGCAGCATCCCGGCGGCGATTTCGTGCTGGGGGCTGACGGCCACGTGCGCGACGGCGAGGGGCCGCGCCTGACCTTCAGCGGCATCGGCGTGTACCGGCCGGAGCTGTTTGCCGGCTGTCGGGACGGCAAGTTTCCGCTGGCGCCGCTGCTGCGCGATGCCATGGCGCGGGGGCAGGTGAGCGGCGAGCATTACCGCGGCCAGTGGGTCGATGTCGGCACCCCGCAGCGACTGACAGATCTGGCGCAGCGACTGGCCGTGATGGGGCAAAATGAGGCAGGATTGGCAGAGGGGCGCGGCGGCGTCCCGCCAGGATAGACAGCCCGACATGAAACTGACCCAACCCGTGATGACCGAGTGGTGCGCGACCGCAGATTGCAGTCTGTGCACCATGCGCGCGTCGGTGCTGTTCGCCGGCATCGAGCCGGCACTGCTCAGCCGTATCCAGCACGCCATCGATGAACAGCACATGCTGCGCGGCGAGTCGCTGTATCACATGGGCGATCCCGGCCGCGCCATCTTTACCGTGCGCGAGGGACTGGTGAAGCTGGTGCAATACCTGCCCGATGGCGGCGAGCGCATCGTGCGCCTGGTGCGCTCCACCGATGTCACCGGTCTGGAGGCGCTGCTCGGTCAGCCCTATCAGCATGACGCCATCGTCGAACAGGACAGCGTGGTATGTCGCATCCCGGTGGATGTGGTGCGCCGGCTCGAACTGGAGAGCCCGCAACTCTATCGTGAGCTGATGCGGCGCTGGCAGCAGGCGCTGTCCGAGGCCGATGCCTGGCTCACCGAACTCGGCACCGGCAGTGCGCGCCAGCGCGTGGCACGCCTGTTGCTGCGTTTGTCCAACGAGGCGGGTGACGGCCTGTGTAATCTGTTCAGCCGCAAGGACATGGGTGCCATGCTCGGCATCACCACCGAATCGGCCAGCCGTATGGTGGCCGAGCTCAAGCGCGCCGGCGCGCTGAGCGAGCAGGCCGGCCGTTTTCACTGCGACCGTGCCATGCTGGAACAGATCGCTGCCGAATAACGCGCGCACAGCGTTCTGTAACCCCCCTCGATTGCGATCCATCAATGCGTCAGCAGACGCAGATATTTACCATTCATGTCGGGATTCAATCCCCTGCTGTGGAGTAAACCCATGAACGAGTCAGCATCCCCGCGTCTCAAATTCCTGCCCATATCCGTCTTTGCCACCGTCATGGGCATGACCGGTCTCACCATCGCCTGGGAAAAGGCGCAGGTGCTGCACGGCTTCTCCGGCGTGGCCGACGTGCTGCTGGCGGTCACGGCCCTGCTGTTCGCCGTGCTGCTGCTCGCCTACGGCAGCAAGCTGGTGCTGTACCGCGCCGAAGTCCTGAAGGAACTGCACCACCCGGTGCGGCTCAGTTTCTTTCCCACCATCTCCATCAGCCTGGTGCTGCTGTCCATCGCCACGCTGGAAGTGAGCCATGGCCTGTCTGAACTATTGTGGCTGGGCGGCAGTGCCCTGCACCTGCTGTTCACCCTCTATGTGCTGAGCGCCTGGATCAATCACGAGCACTTCCAGATCCAGCACATGAACCCGGCCTGGTTCATCCCGGTGGTGGGCAACATCCTGGTGCCCATCGCCGGCGTCGCCCACGGCCATGTCGAGGTGTCATGGTTCTTCTTCAGCATCGGCCTGCTGTTCTGGCTGGTGCTGTTGACCATCGTCTTCTACCGCATCATTTTCCATTCTCCGCTACCCGGCAAACTGGTGCCGACGCTGTTCATTCTCATCGCGCCGCCGGCGGTGGGCTTTATCGCCTATCTGAAGCTGACCGGCGGTGTCGATGTGTTCGCGCGCCTGCTGTATTACTCCGGCCTGTTCATCACCCTGCTGCTGTTCACCCAGGTACGGCGCTTCGCCCGCCTCAAGTTTTTCCTTTCCTGGTGGGCCTACTCCTTCCCGCTGGCGGCGATCACCATCGCCACCTTCGCGCTGTATCAGCAGCTCGGCCACAGCCCGCTGCTGTGGCTGGGGCGGGTGCTGCTCGTCGTGCTGACCGTGCTGCTGGCCATGCTCCTGCTGCGCACCGCCATGGCAGTGAAGCGCGGTGAAATCTGTGTGGCAGAAGACTGAGTCTCCCCGCAGCACCGCTTACTGAATCCATGTAACCCAATGCGAGGCCGACTCCGATGAAGCAAGCGCTGTTTCAGGAAAAGTATCCCGTTTTCACCGTCGAACTCAGCAAGGATGAAACCACCGGCACCTCGGTGGATGCCATCATCGATTTCCTCAAGGCGCGCATCGACGAAACCCCGGACGCGGTGTACATCGGCGTGTTCGATCACTACGCCCACACCAAGTCCTTGCCCGAGGGCGAGATCGCGCCAGAAATTCTCGACGCCAAAAACCTGATCTTCTGCTTCGGCGTCAAGCTGCCCAGTCCCGCCGTGCTGGCCGTGCGCCCGCGTTCCATCGGCATCGCCGAGATGGTCGACAAGTTCGTCATCACCTTCATGGAGGCACCCATGCCGCGCGCCAATCAGGCGATGGAAAGCTGGGTCAAGGCATTGAAGAACAAGTGAGGTGACAACCATGCGTATTGCAGTGACCAGCCAGAATTTCCGCACCGTCACCGGCCACGCCGGCAAGACGCGCCGCTTCCTGGTGTATGAAGCCGAGGCCGACAGCCCACCGCGCGAGGTGCAGCGTCTCGACCTGCCCAAGGAATTGTCGTTTCACGAATTCCATGGCGACGGCGCCCATCCGATCGACGGCGTCGCCGCCGTGCTCACCGCCAGCTGCGGCGCCGGTTTTGCCCGCCGCCTCGCCGGGCGCGGCATCCGCGTGGCGGTGACGACGCTGGAAGATCCGCTGGCCGCGGTGCAGGCCTATGCCGATGGCAATCTGCCACCGATCGACCCGGCGCAGATGGCCGGGCATGACCACCAGCACGATCACGGTCATCATCACTGACGGTTGCGGCATATGCCGGTAGCTTGCGGCATATGCCTCACCCCTGTTTGTAAGGGGATGCATAAAACCTTCCTGTCGCCAATGACTTGGCCTTTGGCACTGTGCTTGCTCTCTTCCCCGGAGTGTTCATCCAAAAACGAAGGGAGAAAACATGCAGCACCGTATGCTTACCCTGGCGGTACTTTGCGCCATCCATCAAACCGCGCTGGCGGAAGAGGACGCTGTCAGTCTGGGCAGCGTAATCGTTACCGCGCCGGCGATGGAAGAGCCGCTCACCGTGGTCACCGATCCCAAGGCCCCGCGCCAGCCGCTGCCGGCCCATGACGGTGCCGATTACCTGAAGACCATTCCCGGCTTCAATGTCATTCGCAAGGGCGGCACCGATGGTGATCCGGTGTTGCGCGGCATGGCGGCCTCGCGCGTGTCCATTCTGCAGGACGGCGAGGTGATCCTTGGCGGTTGCGGCAACCGCATGGACCCGCCCACCGCCTACATCTATCCCGAAGCCTTCGACAAGGTGACGGTGATCAAGGGCCCGCAGACCGTGCTGTACGGTCCGGTGGGCTCCGCCGGCACGGTGCTGTTCGAGCGTGATCCGGTTCGTTTCACCGCGCCCGGCTGGAATGCCTACGGCAGTGCGCTGTTCGGCAGCTTTGGCCGCAACGATCAGGTGCTGAGCGCCAGCGGCGGCAGCGCATCCTTCTATCTGCGCGGCGGCGTCACTCGTTCCGAGATGGATGACTATGAGGATGGTGACGGCAAGACGGTGCATTCCAGATACGAGCGCTGGAGCAATGACCTGGCGCTGGGCTGGACGCCGGATGCCGATACCACCGTCGAGTTGTCCACCGTCAACAGCGACGGCGAGGCGGCCTATGCCGATCGCAGCATGGACGGCACAAAATTCGAGCGTGAGAACTGGGGCGTCAAATTTGAGCGACGCAACGTTTCGGACGTGGTGGAGAAGGTCCAGGCGCACGCCTATTACAACTATGTCGACCACGTGATGGACAACTATTCGCTGCGCACCTTCACGCCGAGCATGATGATGCCCAATCCGGCGGTATCGAATCCCGACCGCGAGACCACCGGCCTGCGCCTGGCGACGACGCTGCGTGCCGGCGCCGATACCCAGGCCGTTGTCGGCATTGATCAGCAGCGCAACATCCACACCATCCGCAGCACCATGAACCAGACCATGATGCCCTACGAGGACATGGCGCGGGTGGAGGATGCACGCTTCGACAACATCGGTGTTTTCGGCGAAATCGAGTATCTGGCGGGGGATGTGGATCGCATCGTCACCGGTCTGCGCGCCGACCAGTGGCATGCCGAGGACAAGCGCGCCACGGTGCGGGTGGGCATGATGAGCGTGCCCAATCCGACCGCCAATATGGCGCGCGACAAGACGCTGGCCAGCGGTTTCCTGCGCCACGAGCACGACTTCTCCGCCGGCACCACCGGTTACGTCGGTATCGGCCACAGCGAGCGCTTCCCGGACTACTGGGAACTGATCTCGGCCAACAAGCAGAGCGAGACCACCATCAGCGCCTTCCTCACCAGGCCGGAGAAGGTTACCCAGCTTGACGTCGGTATGATCCGTGAGGCGGGGCCGTGGCATCTCTCCGTCGCCGGCTTCATCAACCAGATCGACGACTACATCCTGATCGACACCCAGTTCCCCGGCAAGGAAGGCACTGCCATCGTGCGCAACGTCGCTGCCAACACCTGGGGTACCGAGGCGGGACTGGCATGGACCTCGGGCCGCTGGAAGCTGGACGGCTCGCTGGCCTATGTGCAGGGCAACAACGCCACCGACAACACGCCGCTGGCGCAGCTGCCGCCGCTGGAACTGCATCTGGGGGCGGAATACAGCACCGGCACCTGGTCGTTGGGCGGTCTGGTGCGCAAGGTGGCCCGGCAGGATCGTGTGGATGTCGGCGCCGGCAATATCGTCGGCCAGGATATCGGCACAACCGACGGTTTCACCGTGCTGTCCATCAACGGCTCCTGGAAGCCGAACAAGACGGTGCTGGTGTCTGCCGGCATCGATAACGTGACGGATCAGACCTATGCCGAGCACATCAGCCGAGCCGGAAACAGCGTGATGATCACCGGCTACGAGCAGACCACCCGTGTCAACGAGCCGGGCCGCAACTACTGGATCAAGGCCAGCATCAAGTTGGACTGATCAGGAAGGTGGCTGCACAGGGACGTGCAGCTTACCGTTTGATTCAAAGAGGCCCGTCCATGGGCCGGGGTGGTCGCCCACCAGGGAGAGAACCATCACAGCGTGCGCACCGTGCACCGGCATCAACTGCGTGTTGCCTCAGCCGTTCAGCAGCACCCCCCATGCAGCGCAACCCATCAGGGCCCAGCCCAGCAGCGGGTGGAACAGCAACCGCCAGGGCCACAGCCGCGGCACGAAACCGACACCGTGCACGAAGCCTGTGGCCATGCCCCACATCAGCAGGGTGAGCAGGCCGTGCTGCACGTCGCCGATGCTGCTTGCAACGGCACGTGGATAAACCAGGAGCAGCACCGCCAGGCCCACCGCCAGCGCCAGCGACAGCAGGCGCGCCGGCAGGGGATTGGGATAGGGGATGGTCACGGTGCCGCTGTCCTGCCGCAGCGCGATCATGCGCAGCTGTCATCGCGCTGGTCGGCGGACATTTCCGACTCCAGCCACATCACGTTGATCACGCCGAAGGCACAGGCCAGCAAAACGCCGAGTATCCAGGTGAAGTACCACATCGTCATATCTCCTGTTTTAAAAGCCGTTCAACGCAAAGACGCAAAGGACGCAAAGAGCGCAGAGGTTCTTGTTCGTGTCCTGACGTCGGCGATGCGCGTGTAAGTGCATGCTGTTACGCTGCAAACGTCTGCGGCGCAAAGCAAGGACAAACCTTTGCGTCCTTTGCGCTCTTCGCGTCTTTGCGTTTAAAGGGGTTACTCAATACGCCTCGTGGTCGTGCTTGCGCACATATTCCACCGTCAACTTGCCCCACATGGATTTGTAGGTCCAGGTGGTGTAGGCAAGGATGATGGGCACGAAGATCGCGGCGGCCCAGAACATCACCGTCAGGGTCAGGTGGCTGGACGGCGCATCCCAAACCGTGAGCGAGGCATTGGGCACGGTGTTGGACGGCATCACGAACGGGAACATGGAAAAGCCCGCCGTGAGGATCACGCCGGCCATTGCCAGCGAACTGGTGACGAAGGCCAGGCCCGGACGGCGCACGCTGGCGAGCAGGATGGTGAGCAGCGCGCCGCCGAGGCCGAGGGCCGGTGCAATCATCATCCACGGATACTTGCCGTAGTTATCGAACCAGGCGCCGGAGGCGATCGCCACCGTCTTGGCCATGGGGTTGGGCAGTGCGTCAGTGGGTGGCATGCTGACGATGCGATAGCCATCCACGCCCGTCGCGAGCCACAGGCCGGCACCGGCGAAGGCCACGATCATCACCGCACCGGCAATCTGTGCCGCTTGGCGGGCGCGCGATTCGATGGGATCGGCGGTGCGCATCTGTAGCCACACCGCACCGTGCATCACCAGCATCGACAGCGACACCACGCCGGCGAGCAGGGCGAAAGGACGCAGCAGGCCGAAGAAGTTGCCGGTGTAGCTCGGGCGCAGGAACTCGTCGAGCTGGAACGGCACGCCGAGGATCACGTTGCCGAAGGCGACACCGAACAGCAGCGCCGGCACCGCGCCGCCGACGAACAGTCCCCAGTCCCAGGTGTTGCGCCAGCGCGGGTCGGCCACCTTGGAGCGGTAGTCGAAACCCACCGGGCGGAAGAACAGCGCGAACAGCACCAGGAGCATGGCGATGTAGAAGCCGGAGAAGGCCGCCGCATACACCGCCGGCCAGGCCGCGAAGATGGCGCCGCCGGCGGTGATGAACCACACCTGGTTGCCGTCCCAGTGCGGGCCGACGGTGTTGATGATCACGCGGCGTTCGTCATCGTTCTTGCCGAGGAAGGGCAGCAGCGCGCCGACGCCCATGTCGAAGCCGTCGGTGACCGCGAAGCCGATGAGCAGCACGCCCACCAGCACCCACCACACCAGTTTCAATGTTTCGTAATCAAGGACCATTTTATAAACCCCTTTCAACGCAAAGACGCAATGGACGCGAAGAACGCAAAGATGTCTGGATCAAGAGATCGCATCGGCCAACTTTGCGTCCTTGGCGCTGTCGGCGTCTTTGCGTTGGATTGCCTTGCTTTCAAAATGGTATTTCCCGGTGCCCAGGCTCGACGGGCCGAGGCGGGCGTACTTGAACATCAGATACATCTCGACGACCAGCAGCAGGGTGTAGAAGCCGATGAAGCCGGCGAGGGAGAACCACAGGTCGCCTTCGCTCAATACGGAAGTGGACAGGCGCGTCGGCAACACCTCGCCGATGGACCAGGGCTGGCGGCCGTACTCGGCGACGAACCAGCCCACCTCGCTGGCGATCCACGGCAGCGGCAACGACCACAGCGCGGCCCGCAGCAGCCAGGGCTTCTGCCCGGCGGTGCGCTTGGCGCAGTACCAGAAGGCGAGCGCGAACAGCACGATGAACCAGAAGCCAAGTAGCACCATCACGCGGAAGCTCCAGAACAGCGGCGCGACGCGTGGAATGGTGTCGTTCACCGCCAGGCGGATCTGCTCCTCCGTGGCATCGACCACGTCGGGCGTGTACTTCTTCAGCAGCAGACCGTAGCCGAGATCCTTCTTCACCGCCTCGAAGGCCGCCTTGGTGGCGTCGTCGGTCTGGCCGCCGCGCAGTTTGGTGAGCAGGTCATAGGCCACCATGCCGTTGCGGATGCGCGCCTCGTGTTCGACCTTGAGGTCACGGATGCCCTTGACCTCCTCGTCGGTGGAGCGGGTGGCGATGAGGCCCAGCGCGTAGGGGATCTTGATGGCGGCGTGCGTGGTTTCATTCTCCTGATCGGGGAAGCCGAACAGCGTGAATGCGGCCGGGGCCGGATGGGTCTCCCATTCCGCCTCGATGGCGGCCAGCTTCACCTTTTGCACGTCGCCCAGCTCGTAGCCGGACTCGTCGCCCAGCACCACCACCGAGAGCGCCGAGGCGAGGCCGAAGGCGGCGGCGATGGCGAAGGAACGGCGGGCGAATTCCAGATCGCGTTTCTTCAGCATGTACCAGGCGGAGATCGCCAGCACGAACATGGCGCCGGTGACATAGCCGGCGGACACGGTGTGTACGAATTTCACCTGCGCCACGGGATTCAACAGCAGCTCGGCGAAGGAGGTCATCTCCATGCGCATGGTTTCATAGCTGAAGTCGGCGCCCACCGGGTTTTGCATCCAGCCGTTGGCGACCAGGATCCACAGCGCCGACATGTTGGAGCCGAACGCGGTGAGGAAGGTGACCAGCAGATGCTGGCGTTTGGTGAGCCGCTCCCAGCCGAAGAAGAACAGACCGATGAAGGTGGACTCCAGGAAGAAGGCCATCAGGCCCTCGATGGCCAGCGGCGCACCGAAGATGTCGCCGACGTAGTGGGAGTAGTAGGCCCAGTTGGTGCCGAACTGAAACTCCATGGTGATGCCGGTGGTGACGCCGAGGGCGAAGTTGATGCCGAACAGTTTGCCCCAGAACTTGGTCATGTCCTTGTAGATCGGCTTGCCGGTCATGACATAGACCGACTCCATGATCACCAGCAGGAAGGACAATCCCAGCGTCAGCGGGACGAAGATGAAGTGATACATCGCAGTGGCTGCGAACTGCAGCCGCGACAGGTCGACGACACTTTCCGAAAGCATGCCGTATCTCCTCTCAGGGTTGGGGCTTAATCGGCTCCGGCGCGCGGCCGGAGAACAGCAAGGCGTGGCCGAGTTCTTCCCCCAGCGGCGGACGCACCTCTCCCGGGCGGAAGAAGGCGAACCACAGCGCGTAGATGAAGATCAGCTTGATCACCAGCACCACGGCGATCTCGCGTACCAGCGGGTTGGAAAACATGGCGGCTGTCCCTCGGCTTGCAGCGTGTTGCCACACCCGGTAAGAGCAACGGCTGTGCCAGCAGGGCAGAGGCGGCAGGGGCGGTTCAGGAAATCGCCCGGTTTTTCATTGCCATAAGTCAAATAATGCGACTGCCAATATGTGAATCAAGCAGCCGGTTGATTGACAATAATCAATGGGTGCTGTGCCGCAGGTGACATATACTGCATGCCAATTGACGCAATTGGCGGAGATTCCCATGGCGAACAGTCCTCCGAACGAAATAGCGCCAGAGCTGCTGTCCATGCTCGACGTGTTCAGCGAACCGGCCTCCCTGCTCAGTGCCGACTACCGCATCCTCGCCACCAACCAGTCCTACCGCCGCACCTACGGCGACGGCCACTCGCTCAAGACCCGCTTCTGCTACGAGGTGTCGCACCACTACACCATCCCCTGCGACCAGGCCGGCGAGAACTGCCCGCTGAAGAACGCGGTGGCCAGCAATTCGCCGCAGCGTGTGCTGCATCTGCACCACACCCCCAACGGCGAGGAGCACGTGGATGTGGAGATGACGCCGATCCACGACGCCGCCGGCAACATCCAGTTCCTGCTCGAACGCATGCGCATCAGCCGCCTGGCGAGTCCCATCCCCAAGGCCGGCGGCCTGGTGGGGCGCTCGCCCGCCTTCAACAAGGCGCTGGAACTGGTGCAGCGCGTCGCCACCAGCGACAGCACCGTGCTGCTGCTGGGCGAATCCGGTACCGGCAAGGAACTCATCGCCCAGGCGGTGCACGAGGCCAGTGTGCGCCGCAACGGCCCCTTCGTCCCGGTGGACTGCACCGGCCTGACCGAAACCCTGTTCGAGAGCGAACTGTTCGGCCACGAGAAGGGCGCCTTCACCGGCGCGCAGACGCGCAAGTACGGCCTGGTGGAGGCGGCGCGCGGCGGCACCCTGTTCCTCGACGAAATCGGCGAAATCCCCCTGGCGCAACAGGTCAAGCTGCTGCGCCTGCTGGAGAGCGGCACCTTCCGCCGCGTCGGCGGCATCGAGCCACAGAAGGCCGACTTCCGCCTGGTCTGCGCCACCCACCGCGACCTCAAGGCCATGGTGGAGGCCGGCACCTTCCGCCGCGACCTGTTCTACCGTATCAACGCCTTCCCCATCCTGCTGCCCGCCCTGCGCGATCGCATCGAAGATATACCGCTGCTCGCCGAAAGCATGCTGCAACGCGTCTCCGGCGAACGCCGCCTACGCCTCGGCGATGCCGCGCTGGCCTGCCTGCGCAGCTACAGCTTCCCCGGCAACATCCGCGAACTGCGCAACATCCTCGAACGCGCCGCCCTGCTCTGCGACGGCAAGGTGATCCAGCCGGAACACCTGCCCGAAGAATGCTGCCTCGACGGCGAGGCCCGCCCCCTGCGCGGTGCCCTGTTCGGCGAAGTGATCCCGCTGGAAGAAGTGGAGCACCGCTACCTGCTCTGGGCCCTGGCCCGTTTCCAGGGCGACAAGCGCGCCCTCGCCGACCAGCTCGGCCTGTCCGAACGCACCCTCTACCGCAAGCTGCGCGAACTGCGCGAGAAATAACCTCTCCGCCTACTCCTCCACCACGACAGTGGGGGAGGCCGGGAGGGGGAATTTTTTCCACGACAGTGCGGAAGCCGGAAGAGGACGCTGTAGGCATATGCCTACAGACAGCGGCGTGAGGCTTTGGCAGTATCTGTGCTAAGGAAGGTCTGAATAAGTCCATCCTGGACTTCTCAGACCACGCCAAGCGAAAAGTGTGATTTGCGCTTGGCTTCAATTTTCAACGACTTATCGTCGTTGAAAAATGGCGGCACATCCCTGTGCCGCGGAAGCTCTGAACTTATTCAGAGCTTCCCTAAGGAGTTCGGGGTCAGGGAGTTCGGGGTCAGCAGGGAGTTCGGGGTCAGAGTAACAACGCGTTCGAAGTTATAAGGAGCATGCAATGCCAAAATTTTCCTGGTACTACTCCGAAAGACGCCACCTGACCTGGAGCGAAACGCGCAGGCAGGGCAAATGGCGTTTTGTGGTTTCCAATGGCGTCATCCGCTGGGGGCTGCCCATGTTCCTGGTGATGGCGTGCACCCCGGTTTATTTCGGTTTGCCGTATCGGGCAGAGCCGGCCGGTTATTACTGGGTCTGGCAGTCGCTGCTCTGGATGGCGGCGGGGGTGAGTTATGGTCTTGGCGTGTGGATGACGTCTGAGCGATGTTTCCTGAAGCATCAGCCGGTATCTTCTTGAACGTAACATTCATTCGTCCTGTCGAGTGGTCTGTAGTTCGTGTAGTTCTGTAGTTCGGGGTCAGAGTAACAACTGGGGGATTTTTAGTTCGGGGTCAGAGTAACAACTGGGGGATTTTTACTTGGAGAGTCCGGGGAGTTTTTACTCTGACCCCGAACTACTCCCCGAACTACATTCCAACAGGAGTTTTTACTCTGACCCCGAACTACGAACTAGTGCCGAGAGTCTGGGGAGTTTTTACTCTGACCCCGAACTAGTGCCTGGGGAGTTTTTACTCTGACCCCGAACTACTTGGGGAGTTTTTACTCTGACCCCGAACTACTGTTTCGGTTTGCCGTATCGGGCAGAGCCGGCCGGTTATTACTGGGTCTGGCAGTCGCTGCTCTGGATGGCGGCGGGGGCGAGTTATGGTCTTGGCGTGTGGATGACGTCTGAGCGATGTTTCCTGAAGCATCAGCCGGTATCTTCTTGAACGTAACATTCATTCGTCCTGTCGAGTGGTCTGTAGTTCGTGTAGTTCGGGGTCAGAGTAACAACTGGAGGATTTTTACTTGGAGAGTCCGGGGAGTTTTTACTCTGACCCCGAACTACTCCGCTGGAGTTTTTACTCTGACCCCGAACTACGAACTACTCCGTTTACTCTGACCCCGAACTACCGAACTACTCCGTTACTCTGACCCCGAACTACTGACCCCGAACTAGCAGGACAGAGGAACGAAGCCCGGCATGCCACGTGCCGATGCGTTGGGCTTCCTGCGTCAGCGCCAACCTACCAAGGGCTCCGGTTGATATCAGGGGGCGGCCATCGTGATGAAAGACATCCCATGGTGAACGTCAGATTCGCTACCGCAGATGACCATGCTGCCGTCCGGGTGGTCCATGCGACGGCCTTCGGCCTCACAGAGGGACCGGAGATCGTCGGCCTGGTCGAGGGCTTGCTCGCTGATGCGACGGCCAGGCCGCTGTATTCGCTGGTGGCTGAGCGTGGTGGCGAGGTGGTAGGCCATGTGCTGTTTACCGCGGTAGGGATTCAACCGGCCGATCCGGATGTTTCCGCCCAGGTCCTCGCGCCGCTGGCGGTTCTGCCGCAGGCGCAGGGCAAGGGTGTTGGCGGCGCCCTGGTCAAGGAAGGGCTGCGATGGCTGGCAGCGGCGGGGGTCGATCTGGTCTTCGTCCTGGGCTATTCCGACTATATATTCCCGCTTCGGATTCCGTCCGGCGCGGGCGCTGGGTCTGGCCGCGCCGTATCCCATCCCCGCCGAGCATGACGACGCCTGGATGGTGATGGAGTTGAAGCCGGGCATCATCGGCCGGGTGCGCGGTACGGTGCGGTGTGCCGATGTGTTGAACGCCCCGCCGCATTGGCGGGCGTAGGACGCTACGGCGCCACGCCGGGGGAAGAACGCCTTCGTGCGGAATGCTATGCTTGCGCGCCTGCTTGCGGCGCAACGTTACCCAGCAATTCCTTTTTCGGGTGCTGAACATGGCCGCGGCCTCCCTCCCGGGGGAGCGGCCGGCAGCATCCCTATCCATTCCTTCCGGAGGCATCGTGTTGTTGTATTACCTGGATCTGGCCGGTGTGGCGGTGTTTGCCGCCAGCGGCGTGTTGGCGGCGCGGGATCGGGAGCTGGACCTGCTCGGCGTGTTGATGGTGGCGACGCTGACGGCCATCGGCGGCGGCACCCTGCGCGACCTGCTGCTGAACCGGCATCCGATCTTCTGGATCGTCGACACCTGGTATCTGATCGTCATCATCGCCGCCACCCTGGCGACCATCATCTACCTGCGTCTGCGTCCGCCGCCGGGCAAGAGCTTTCTGGTGGCCGACGCCCTTGGCCTGGCGCTGTTCGCCCTGTCGGGCGCCAAGCTCACCCTGGCGGCGGGGTATTCACCGCTGATCGTGGTGCTGATGGGCACCATGACCGGCGTCACCGGCGGCGTGCTGCGCGACGTGGTCACGGCGCGGATCCCGCTCATCATGCAGAAGGAGATTTATGCCACTGCGGCGATCGCCGGCATCGTGGCGTATCTCGTGCTGCAATCCCTGGGGGTTGCACCGGCACTGGCCTTCACCAGCGGCATCGTCGTCGTGGCGGTGCTGCGCGTGCTGGCGATCCGCTGGGGGCTGAATCTGCCCGTATGCCGCAGGGCGCAGTAACGTCGTTTGCCCTGCCGCGCGCCTACCGATAGACCTCGCCCGTGCCCCATCTCCTCGCCGCCATCTCCGCCCACGGCTATGGCCATCTCGCGCAGACCGCGCCGGTGCTGAATGCGCTGCGCGCACAACTGCCGGCACTGCAACTCACCGTGCGCTGCGGCCTGCCGCAGGAGGTGCTGGCGCGGCGCATCGCCGGGCCGTTCGTGCACCAGCAGGCAGAGGACGATTTCGGCATGGTGATGCACGATGCGCTGGAAGTCGACGTGGGGGCGAGCGCGGCGCGCTATGCGGCGTTCCATCACGACTGGGAGCGGCGCGTTGCAACAGTCGCGCGCGAGCTGGAGCAGGCGGCGCCGGATCTGATCCTGGCCGACATTCCCTATCTCACCCTGGCGGCGGCGGCGCGCGCCGGTATTCCCGCCGTGGCCATGTGCTGCCTCAACTGGGCGGATATCTACGGCTATTACTGTCACGCGCTGCCCGAGGCGGGACGCATCCGCGCGCAGATGCTGGCGGCGTACAACAGTGCGGCCGTGTTTCTGCGCACCGAGCCGGCGATGCCGATGCCCGGCCTCGACAATCTGCACGACATCGGGCCGCTGGCGCTGACGGGGAACGCGCGGCGCGAGGAGATCGATGCGCGTTGCGGACTGGCCGCCGATGAGCGGCTGGTGCTGGTGGTGATGGGCGGCATCGCCTTTCGCCCGCCGCTGGAACGCTGGCCGCTGACGCCGGGTGTGCGCTATGTGATGCAGCGCGACTGGCAGCCGCGGCGCGGCGATGTGCTGATCCAGGAGGAGCTCGGCCTGCCGTTTGCCGATGTGCTGGCCTCGTGCGACGCCGTGTTGACCAAGCCGGGTTACGGCACCTTCGCCGAGGCGGCCTGCGCCGGGGTGCCGCTGCTGTATGTGCCGCGGGTGGACTGGCCGGAGGAGCCGTGGCTGGTGCGCTGGCTGGAGCGGCAGGTGCCCTGTGCCGCGGTGCCGCGCGAAGAATTCGATCGCGGCGCATTCCTGCCGCGTTTGCAGGCACTGTGGCAGCCGCCGCGTCCGGCGGCCTGCGCCGCCAGCGGCGTACTGCAGGCGGCGGCACTGCTGCGGGCGCGTCTGTCATAATGGGCGCATGACCAATCTTCGTCTGGCACTGCGCGCCCGGCTCGATCGCCTGAGCGAGCGCCTCGCCGCCATGGAGGCGCTGCCGCAACTGGCGGCGCTGGGGCTGCTGAGCGGCCTGCTGGCCGGTGCGGTGATCATCGCGTTTCGTCTGGTCATCCATCTGGGCCAGGTGGCCTGGCTGCCGGAGGGGCAGGCGGAGTCATTCGAAACGGTCGAGCCGTGGCTGCGTCTGGCGGTGGCGACGGCGGGCGGCCTCGTGGTCGGCCTGTTGTTGCAGGCCTTGCCGCCGGCGCAGCGCATGGTCGGTGTGGTGCATGTGATGGAGCGGCTGAGCTATCACCAGGGCCATCTGCCGCTGCGCAATCTGCTGACGCAGTTCGTCGGCGCGGCGATCTGTCTGGTGAGCGGCCATTCGGTGGGCCGCGAGGGACCGAGTATCCATCTCGGCGCCGCCGCCGGCAGCCAGGTGGGGCGGCGCCTCGGCCTGCCCAACAACAGCATCCGCACCCTGGTGGCCTGCGGCACGGCGGCGGCGATCGCCGCCTCGTTCAACACACCCATCGCCGGGGTCATCTTCGCCATGGAGGTGGTGATGATGGAGTACACCATCGCCGGCTTCACGCCGGTGATCCTGGCGGCGGTGAGCGGCGCGGTACTGACCCGCGCGGTGTTCGGCGATGCCACCGCCTTCAGCGTGCCGGCGCTGGAGATGCATTCGTTGTGGGAGTTGCCCTGGCTGGTGGTGATCGGCCTGGTGCTGGGCACGCTGTCGGCGGCCTTCATCCGCCTGCTGCGCGCGAGTTCCGCCGCGTTGCCCAAGGTGCCGCTGTGGCTGCGCACCACCCTGGCCGGTGCCATCGTCGGGCTGCTGGCGCTGGCGGTGCCGCAGATCATGGGCGTGGGCTACGACACCATGAATGCAATGCTGCTGGGCGAGGTGGGGCTGGGCCTGCTGCTGGCCATCGCCGTGTTCAAGTTGCTGGCGACCACGCTGGGCCTGGGGCTGGGCCTACCCGGCGGCCTCATCGGTCCGACCCTGGTGATCGGCGCCGCCGCCGGCGGGGCGCTCGGCGTGCTGGGCGGCTTGCTCAATCCGGGGCAGGCATCCTCGCCGGGGTTCTATGCCATGGTGGGCATGGGGGCAATGATGAGCGCCACCTTGCAGGCGCCGCTGGCGGCGCTGATGGCGATGCTGGAGCTGACCGGCAACCCCAACATCATCCTGCCCGGCATGCTGGCGGTGGTGATCGCCAATCTGGTGGCGCGCGAGGTGTTCCGGCAGGAGTCCATCTATCTCGCGCTGATGCGCGCCCGCGGCCTCGACTACCGCAACGACCCGGTGGCGCAGTCGCTGCGCCGCGTCGGTGTCGCCGCGGTGATGGAGCGCAGCTTCGCCGAATGCGCGCCGCAGTTGGAGCGGGCGGCGGCGGAGCGGCTGCTGGCGGAGAATCCGCGCTGGCTGCTGGTGCGCGACGAGGAGCGGCCGCTGACCCTGCTGCCCGCCGCCGATCTGGCGCACGCCCTGAGCGAAAGCGAAGCGCCAGTCCTGGACCTGATGGCCATCCCGGCGCGGCGCCGCGACCTGGCGCCGATCCATCTGCAGGCCACCCTGCAGGAGGCGCTGGAAACTCTGCAATCCACCCGAGCCGAGGTGCTCTACGTGCAGCGCACCACGGCCCCCTTCATCCAGCGCATCTACGGCGTGCTGACGCGGGAGGCGGTGGAGGAAAACTACCGTTATCGCTGACAGTGCTATGGCGGATTGCTGAAAACGCCTTCTCGCTCCGGAACGAAACGGTTTTTCAGCAACCGGTTACCCCTCCGTTTTTGGGCTCTTCCCCGTATCGAGTGGGTAGCTTACCCTGTTGAGTCATGAGAGACATAGACCTATACGCCCAGATTCTTGGCTTACGGTCGCCGTGGAAGGTGGCCGATGTGCAGTTGCTGCGTGATGCCGAGGAGGTTCGGATTCACGTGGTCCCGGAGCCGGGAGTGACGTGGAGCTGTCCGCACTGTGGACGCCCCAGCCCCGGCTACGACAGCAGGCGTCGGCAATGGCGCCATCTGGACACCTGCCAGTACAAGACGGTGCTGGAAGCGGACGTGCCGCGGGTGCAATGTGCAGAGCACGGGGTGGTCACGGTGGCGGTCCCGTGGGCAGAACCGGGTTCGGGTTTCACGGCGCTGTTCGAGGCGCTGCTCATTGACTGGCTGAAGGAGGCGAGCACGCAGGCGGTGGCGCGACAATTGAAGCTGAGTTGGGGCGCCATCGACAGAGTGATGCAGCGCGCGGTGAAGCGCGGGCTGTCCCGACGTGAGAGCCAAGCGCCGGAATACTTGAGCGTGGACGAGACCGCCTTCGCCCGGCGCCACGAGTACGTGACCGTGGTGACTGACCAGGAACGTGGCGTCGTGCTGCACGTGGCGGACGACCGCAAGACGGAGAGCCTGTCGGCCTACTATGCCGGGCTGAGTGATGAGCAGAAGGCCAACATCAAGGCGGTGGCGATGGACATGTGGCCGGCCTATATCAGCGCCACGGAGGCGCACATCCCACAGGCGCGGGAGAAAATCGCCTTCGACAAGTTTCATGTCGCCAAGTACCTGAATGATGCGGTGGACAAGGTACGGCGACAGGAGCATCGCTCCCTGTTGGCCGTGGGCGAGGACTGCCTCAAGGGCAGCAAATATGACTGGCTCACCAACCCGGCCAACATGACGCGTGCGCAGCAGAACCGCTTTCGTGCACTGCGCGATGGCAGCCTGAAAACGGCGCGGGCCTGGGCCATCAAGGAATTCGCCATGGGCCTGTGGCACTACGACAGCCGCACCTGGGCGGCCAAGGGCTGGACGCGCTGGCTGTCTTGGGCTGTACGCAGCCGACTGGAGCCGGTGAAGAAAACCGCCGCAACGATCAAGAAGCACCTGTGGGGCATCATCAATGCCGTGGTGTTGAAGGTACACAATGGCCATGCCGAAAGCATCAACAGCCGCATCCAGCACATGAAGAGCCGGGCGCGGGGGTTCCGCAATCGGGAGCGTTTCCGTACTGCCATCTACTTCCATCTCGGCGGCCTTGACCTATACCCCGCTCAGATGAGAAATCGGTGATTCAACCCACTCGATCAGGTGATGACCCCGTTTTTGATCTGACGCAACGATGCCGATGCGCCATTCGGCTAGTGCGTGCGCCCTGTTCCATGCGACGACATCATCTATGGAAGCTCTGAATAAGTTCAGAGCTTCCGCGGCACAGGGATGTGCCGCCATTTTTCAACGACGATAAGTCGTTGAAAAATGAAGCCAAGCGAAAATCACACTTTTCGCTTGGCGTGGTTTTGTCCACGGATGGACTTATGTCGCGCAGCCCAGGGAGGGGCGGGAGCGACCTGAGAAGTCAAGGATGGACTTATTCAGACCTTCCCTATATTTCATGCAGCAGCGCGTTGCCGCAGCCGCCTGCCGGGCAGGTTCATTTCGGTTCCGTCGGCAAGATAAGCATGAATCCCCTAGGCAGCGCCGTCATAACGGCGTACAACTGTGTAACGACCAGGAGTCCGGGTGGTCGTGTGCGCTGGAGAGCGGAGTTTGGTCAGGGAAAGACGCATGTCGCTATTTCACGGTATTTCGCCCATGCCACGTTCTGTCGTGTTCACCCTGCTGTTCGGTGCACTGCTGTCTGCTGCACTGTTTGCGGGCGTGCGCCGATATGAAATGCAGGAGGCGAGGTTCAATTTCGAGCGCCATGCCGCCAGCCTGCTGGAGAGCATGCAGCGCCAGATGGACCTGGCGGTGGAGATGGTGGATAGTTTCGGCGCGCTGTATGACGCCTCGGATGAGGTCAGCCACGCTGAGTTCGCCCGCTTTGCCGAGGCGCGCCTGAACCGTCATGGCGAGATCCAGGCGCTGATCTGGGTGCCGCGGGTGACGGCCGCGGAGCGGGCGGCGCATGAGCGCGGGATGCAGGCCGAAGGATTTGCCGACTACCGAATCCGCAAAATCGCCAATGGTGATCTGCTGCCGGCAGACGAGAGTGAAGTCTATTTCCCCGTGCAATTCGCCGCACCGCTGGAGGGCAATCGCGGCGCCCTCGGCATCGATCTCGCCTCGCACGCGTTGCGGCGCCTGGCGATGGAAGCCGCGCGCGACAGCGGCACCCTGGTGGCCACGCCGATGCTGGCGCTGTTGCAGCCTGCCTACGAGCGGCAGGGTTTTCTGATCTTCCGTCCGGTGTATCAGTCCGTGCCGGAACCCGGGGACGTGGTGGCGCGGCGCCTGGCACTGCGCGGCTATGTGGCAGGGGTGTTCCGCATTGCCGAGCTGATGGCGGCGGTGCAACGCGCGGCGGGCACCGAATACCTGGCCTTCGAGCTGTTCGATGCACGCAACGGCCGGCCGCTGTTCCAGTCCTTGCAACCGGCCGAAACGACGGCACCGTTGCGTTGGCAGGGTGAGCTGGTGTTGCCGGGGCGGAGCTGGCGCGTGGTGTTCAATCCCGGCGCGGGCCATGGTATCGGCCACCCCATGCTGGCATGGTGGGCCCTGGGGCTCGGCGTTCTGTTTACCCTGTTGCTCGGCTACCACCTGTACAGCCAGGCGCTGCGGGCACGGCGTCTGGAGGAGGCCAATCAGGCCCTTGAGCTCAGCCGCGAGCTGATCGAGCATGCCCATCACGAATGGATGGATGCCTTCGATGCCGTGTCCGACCCCATCTTCCTGCACGATGCTGACGGGCGCGTGATGCGCGCCAATCGCGCCTATGCCGACTGTGCCGGCGTTGACTTCGCCGATATCATCGGCCGCTTTTATTGGGAAGTCTTTCCTCTTGATTCCGGCCCGGCCCAGGCCTGCGTGCTGGCGCGTCAGGAGGTGCGCCAGATGGAGGAAGAGGTGGTGGCGGGCAATGGCCATGTCTATGCCGCGCGCTTTTTCGCCATCCGCAACGACGCCGGCGATTACCGCTACTCCATACACATCCTGCGCGACGTGACCGAGCAGTGTGCCATGGCGCGGCGCGTGGAGGAGGAGCGCGGGCGCGCCCAGCGCTATCTCGATGTGGCGGCTGTGATGTTGCTGGCGCTGGATACCGAGGGGCGCATCACGCTCATCAACCGCAAGGGTTGCGAGATACTGGGTTACGACGAGCAGGAGTTGCTGGGCCAGAGCTGGCTGGACAAATTCGTGTCGCAGCCGGGGCATGCCCAGGTGCGCGCCATATTCGCGGACATCCTTGCCGACAAGTCGCATCCCTATGTCGAGAGCTGGATCGTGCGGCGCAGCGGTGAGCAGCGGCTCATCGCCTGGCACAACACCGTGCTGCGCGATGCCGACGGCAAAATCACCGGCACATTGTCATCCGGCATGGACATCACCGAGCGCCATCGCCTGGAGGAGGCGCTGCGTGAGTCACAGTCACGCCTGCAGACCGTATTCGACACGGCGCGCGACGGTATCCTCGTCGCCGAACTGGCCACGCAACGATTCGTGCTGGCCAACAAGGCGATGGCGGAAATGCTCGGTTACACCGAGGCCGAGCTGTACTGGCTCAAGGTCGAGGATATCCATCCCGCAGATCAACTGCCGCAGGTTCAGGATACATTTGCCCGACAGGTGCGCGGCGAGATGGCGGTTGCCCGCGATGTGCCATTGCTGCGCCATGATGGCCGCGTCATATATGCCGACGTGAGTGCTGCTCCGGTGGAACTGGATGGTCGCCGATGTCTGCTCGGGCTGTTTCACGATACCAGCGAGCGCCGGGCCATCGAGGCCAGGCTGGCGGCCAGCGAGGAACAATTGGCGCTGGCCCTGCAGGGCAGCAGCGACGGCCTGTGGGACTGGAATGTGGCGACCGGCAAGGTGTTTTACTCCACGCGTTGGAAAACCATGCTGGGTTACCACGACGATGAGATTGGTGACGGTACCGGCGAGTGGCGCCGCCTCGTCCATCCGGATGACCTGCCTGCCGCCGAGGCGGCGATTGATGGTGTGCTGGGCGGGGAGGACGACAAGCTGCAATTCGAGGTGCGCATGCGTCACAAGGACGGCCACTGGGTGTGGATCCAGAGCCGTGGCCATGTGGTGCGCGATGCCTCCGGCAAGGCGCTGCGCCTGGTCGGCACCCATGAGGATGTGACCGGGCGGCGGGTCGCGGAGGAGCGCGTGCAGGAGCTGGCCTATCAGTTGCAGGAGCGGCTCAAGGAAAGCCGCTGCCTGTACCGCGTGGCGCAGCTGGCGGAGGAGACCGAAACGCCGTTGCCCGAACTGTTGCAGCGCGCCGTGAACTACCTGCCCGAGGCCTGGCAATACCCGGAACTGACCACGGCGCGTATCCGCTATCAGGGGCAGGACTATCTTTCACCCGGTTTCACCGCCGGCCCCGCGTCGCTGGCGGCCCTGATCATGGTCGGCCCGCTGGAGGTGGGCAGTGTCGAGGTGTTCTATACCCAGGCCCTGCCGGAGCTGGACGAGGGGCCCTTCTTCAAGGAGGAGCGCGAGCTGATCGAGGCGATTGCCGACCAGCTGGGCCAGATCATCGGCCTGCGCATCCACCAGCAGACGCTGAATCGCCTCAACCGCGTGTTGCGTACCCTCAACCTGAGCAACCGGGCCTTGGTGTACACCTCCGATGAGCGGGACTTCGAGCAGGAGATCTGTGCGGTGCTGGTACGGGAGGCCGGCTATCGCTCCGTCTGGATCGGGTCGCGCGATGTCGATGGTGTGCTCCATACCCTGGCCTGGGATGGTGAACAGAACATGGTGGCCGACAACCTGCCATGCACGGCGCACGATGCGGTCAGCCGGCTGATCTGCACTGCGCTGGATCGCGGCGAGCTGCAGCGCGACACGCTGCGTGTCGGCGAGGATTGTCCGCTGTGTCAGCGCAGCGGCGACGACAGCAGCGCGATCGCCCTGCCGATGATCAGTGGTGAAGAATCCCTCGGTGTCCTGTTCGTTTGTTCCGGCCAGACCGAGCCGTGGGCGCCGGCGGAGGTGGAATTGTTGCAGGAACTGGCGGACGACCTCGCCTACGGTATCCGCATGCGCCGTACCACCGGCGAGCGCGATCGCGCCCAGGCCGAACTGGCGCGCATCCTGATCAAGACGGTGAGCGTGATCGCGCTGACGGTGGAGAAGCGCGATCCCTATACCGCCGGTCACATGCAGCGTGTCGCCGAGCTGGCCATGGCCATTGGTCATGGCATGAACCTGGACGAGGGCACCATCACCGGTCTGCAGATGGGGGCGCTGATCCATGATATCGGCAAGATCTACATCCCGGCCGAGATCCTCAACCGCCCCGGCCGCCTGGCGCCGGTGGAGTTCGATCTGATCAAGACTCATCCCCAGGTGGGTTACGACATCGTCAAGGAAATCGATTTTCCGTGGCCGGTGGCGGAGATGATTCTGCAACATCATGAGCGTATCGATGGCTCCGGCTATCCCAACGGGCTGCGCGGCAATGCCATCGGTGTCGAGGCGCGCATCCTCGCCGTGGCCGACGTGGTCGAGGCGATGGCCTCGCATCGCCCCTATCGCGCCTCATTGCCGCTGCAGGCGGCACTGGACGAGATCGAGCAGCACCAGGGCAGCCGCTACGATCCGGCCGTGGTGCAGGTATGTCTGCGCCTGTTCCGCGAACAGGGCTTTACCTGGCGCGGAGAGGAGGCGTAGGAGCCAATTCCGTGGGCGAATGCGGCTTCTGCATGACGGTGCCTACCCCACCATCAGATAATCCCGTCCCCGCTCATATCCCAGCGTCTGCAACTGTGCGGCGATGATCTCGCGCGCGCCGTGGTTGGTGACGTAGCTGAGCACGAAGGGCTTGCTCTTCTGCGCCAGCCACTGCAGCGGATGCACCGGCACGCCATGTACCGTGTTGCCGATCTTGCGCGGGTCGATATCGATCCAGGCGACCGGCTGGAAGCCATAATCCAGCAGCAGCTGCGCCCGCTGCCGCGTGCGCCGGCCGGCACCGCAGATCGCCAGCGGCCGGCCGGACTGCAGGCGCGGGTCGCGGGCGAGGAATTCCGTGCGCAAGCGGGCGAAGGCCTCGCGGCTGTAGCGCGGATCGGTGCGCGTGAGGCGGCCGCCGCTTTCGCGCCAGTGCAGCAGTATCGCGGGCACTTTCGCCATGGCGTGGCCGGCGTGGTGCAGGCGCAGCAGCAGGTCGTAGTCCTCCGGAAAGGGACCGTCGCGGTAGCCGCCCAGGGCCAGGACGGCGTCGCGGCGAAACATCAGCGAGGGGTGGGCGATGGGTAGCTCGACGTAGATCTCGTCGGCGATGTCCTGCGCCGACAGGCAGGCGTTCTGCCAGCGGATGTATTCGTGGAAGCCGCCCTGGATCTGTTCTTCCGGGAACAGTCGCACCTGGCTGCCGACGGCCGCCAGGTGCGGCTGTGCACACAGCAGTTCGTATTGCCGCGCCAGCCGCTCCGGCGCCATCACATCATCGGCATCCATGCGCGCCACGATAGCGGCACGCGCCGCCGCCAGCGCGCTGTTCATGGCGCCGACCACACCCTGGCGACCGGGTTGCAGCAGACGGATGCGGTGATCTTGCATGGCATGGATACGCACGATCTCCGCCGACGCATCGCTGCTGCCGTCGTCCACGGCGATCAGCTCGTAGTCGGTGAAGGTCTGCTGCCGGATCGAGTGCAGGGTTTCGTCCAGCGTGGCTGCGGCGTTGTAGAAGGGCAGCAGGACGGAGATGCGGGGAGCGGACATGGTGGTACATGATAACCCGGCGCTACCGGATGGTGGATGGTGCGTGATGTGGCTCGCGCAGGAGCGAATCGTATTCGCGAAGGGGTGGCACCGCTCATTGCCTTTGTGTGAATACGATTCGCTACGCAGGGTGTTGCAGCAGGCCGCGGATCTCGGCGACGCAGGAGCCGCAGCCGGTGCCGGCGCGCGTGATCTCGCCGATGGCCTCGACGGATTGGGCGCCGGCATCGATGGCGGCGCGGATGGCGCCGGCGCGCACGCCGTGACAGGCACAGACCACCGCTCCGCCCGTGGCCATGCCCTGCGGGGCGCGGCCGGTGAGCAGGTTGTGGCGCTGCTGCGCATCCAGCGCGTCGGCGGCGAACAGCGATTCCAGCCAGGCGCTGTCGGGCAGTTCCCCGGTCGGGGTGATGAACAGGCAGCTGTCGAGGCGGCCCTGCGCCAGGCGCGCGGCGCGATAGCGGCCACCGGCCTGATCCTGATATTCGATCCAGTCGGGGTCACTCTCCGGCACGCAGAGGAGCTGGCGGGCGAACACCGGCCAATTCTGCGGTGTGTCTGTTCCGGCCAGACGATAACGCCAGGCGCCGGCGATGCGGCTGACGCTCCAGTAGGCGCTGTGCGGTTGCAGGCGCCGCCGCGACAGCAGCAGGCCGTGCCAGACTGCCGGCAGGGGAGCGATGGCGGCGATGGCGTGCTTGGATTCCGGCTGTCCCGAGTGGGGATCGGTATGGGCGGCAACCAGTGCGTTGATGCGACCCTGCGCGGTGTAGCGATCATTCCAGTGCATGGGGGCGAACAGCTCGCCCGGCCGCTGCCCCTCGCTGATGGCGGCGCGCATGACGACGCGGCCGTGGGCGTTGGCGAGCTGCACCAAGGCGCCGTCGTCGATGCCGTGGTGCCGCGCATCCTGCGGATGCAGCAGGACGCAGGGTTCGGGGTCGTGCGTGGACAGGCGCGCTGATTTGCCGGTGCGGGTCATGGTGTGCCACTGGTCGCGCAGGCGGCCGGTGTTGAGGCGCAGCGGTGACTGCGCATCGGGTGCGGCGCGCGGCGGTTGCGGAGTGACGGCGATGAAGCGGGCGCGGCCGTCGGCGGTGTGGAAACGGCCGTCGCCATACAGGCGCGGTGTGCCCTGCGGCGCCTGCGCGGTCACCGGCCATTGCAGCGGTGCCAGGGTGTCGTAGCCGGCATCGTCGAGGTTGCCGAGGGCGCCGATGTCGAAGGCGCGCTCGCCCGCATTCTCGAAACCGGACAGCGCCGCATGCTCACGGAAGATTGCCGCGGCACTGTTCCAGGCGAAGGCATCGGCGTAGCCAAGGCGCTGTGCCACCTGCGCCACGATCCACCAGTCGGGCCGCGCCGCGCCGGGGGCGGGCAGGAAGGCGCGCTGGCGCGAGATGCGCCGTTCGGAATTGGTCACGGTGCCGTCCTTCTCGCCCCAGGCCAGCGCCGGCAGGCGGATATGCGCCAGGCGCACGGTGTCCGTGTCGGCCATGCAGTCGGAGACGATTACCAGCGGACAGCGTTCCAGTGCGGCACGCACGCGATCCGCCTCGGGCAGGCTCACCACCGGATTGGTGCCCATGATCCAGATGGCCTTGACCGTGCCCAGCTCCACGGCGCGGAACAGATCCACGGCCTTGAGCCCGGCGCGTTCGGCGATACGCGGCGACTGCCAGAAGCGCTGCACGCGTTCGCGTGCCTGCGCATCCTCGATGCTCATGTGCGCGGCAAGCTGGTTGGCCAGGCCGCCCACCTCGCGCCCGCCCATGGCGTTGGGCTGGCCGGTGAAGGAGAACGGTCCCATGCCGGGGCGGCCGATGCGGCCGGTGAGCAGGTGACAGTTGATGATGGCGTTGACCTTGTCGGTGCCGCTGGACGACTGGTTGATGCCCTGCGAGTAGACGGTGACGACGCGTTCGGTGCGCGCAAACAGGCGGAAGAATTCGCGCACTGCAGTGGGCTCGAGCGCGCACTGCGTGGCCACCGTCTCGACGTCCGGGCTGCTTTGCTGCGCGGCGTGCAGCGCGTCCGCCAGGCCGTGGGTGTGGTGGGCGGTGAACAGGGTGTTTTCTTCGCCCTGCGCGTGCAGGTAAGCGAGCAGGCCGTTGAACAGCGCGGCATCCGAGCCCGGCGTCAGCGCCAGGTGCAGGTCGGCGCCATCGACACTGGCGGTGCGGCGCGGATCGATCACCACCAGTTGCAGGTCCGGGTTGTCGCGCCGCGCCCTGGCGATGCGCTGGTACAGCACCGGGTGGCACCACGCCGCGTTGGAGCCGACCAGCACGATGAGCTTGGCGCGCTCCAGGTCTTCATAGCTGCACGGCACGCTGTCGCTGCCGAAGGCGCGTTTGTGGCCGGCGACACTGGATGCCATGCACAGGCGTGAGTTGGTGTCGATGTTGGCACTGCCGAGGTAGCCCTTCATCAGTTTGTTGGCGACGTAATAATCCTCGCTGAGCAACTGGCCGGAGACATAGAAGGCCACGGCATCGGGGCCATGGTTTGCGATGGTCTGACGCAGGCCATCGGCCACGGCGTCCAGGGCCCGCCCCCAGTCGACGGCTTTGCCGTCGACCTCGGGCTGCAGCAGGCGGCCGTCCAGGTCGAGGGTTTCATTCAGCGCGGCCCCTTTGGAGCACAGCCGGCCATAGTTGGCCGGATGCTCCGGGTCGCCCTTGATCGACAGCGTGTTGTCGCCGGCCTCGACGATCAGGCCGCAGCCGGTACCGCAATAGGGGCAGGTGGTCTTGATGGGCATGTCAAGGGCCTTCACCGCAAAGGGGAGTAAGATTTGCGTCGGCTCATGCGGCGTTGACCTGACCTGCGCCATTCAGATCGAGCAATACCCTGCCGTCCTCCACGCGTACCGCGTAGCGCCGTGCGCAACCCTTGTCCGGCGCCGCCGCCTCGCCGCTTTCCAGGCTGATCTTCCAGTTGTGCAGCGGGCAGGCGACATAGTGGTCGAACACGATGCCTTCGGCCAGCGGACCGCCCTTGTGCGGGCAGCGGTTGGCGAGGGCAAGGACCGCGTCGCTCGCGGCACGGAACACGGCGATCTCGCCAGCGGTGGTCTGCACCACGCGCGCGCCCCGGCGCGGGATGTCTTCCAGTGTGCCGATGGTGATCCAGTTGCTCATGATCGTTTCCTCACTTGTTGGTTGTGGTCGGGTCAGGCCGCGCTGACCCGGCCTGCATCGGGTTTGCGCAGCGGCGCGAATTCACTGCGCCGCATCTCCGTGGTGCGCTCCGCCCATGGATCGTTCTGAGCGATGCGCTGCGACTCGACGAAGCGCTGGTACAGCGCGGCGCGGTTGGCGGCGTCCTCCACCATCTGTTGTTTCACGTAGTCGAGGCCGACGCGCTCGATCCACGGCGCGGTGCGTTCCAGGTAGCGCGCCTGTTCGCGGTAGAGCTGCATGAAGGCGCCGCAGTATTCGAGTACCTCCTGCGGCGTCTTCACCCGGCACAGCAGGTCGGTGACGCGCACCTTGACGCCGCCGTTGCCGCCGACGTGCAGTTCCCAGCCGGAATCCACCGCCACCACACCGAAGTCCTTGATGGTCGCCTCGGCGCAGTTGCGCGGGCAGCCGGACACCGCCATCTTGAACTTGTGTGGCGTCCACGAGCCCCAGGTGAACTTCTCCAGGTCGATGCCCATCTGCACCGAGTCCTGCGTGCCGAAGCGGCAGAACTGTGCACCGATGCAGGTTTTCACCGTGCGCAGCGCCTTGCCGTAGGCGTGGCCCGATATCAGGCCGGCGGCGTTGAGGTCGGCCCATATGGCTGGCAGCTGTTCCTTCTGCACGCCGACCAGGTCGATGCGCTGGCCGCCGGTGATCTTCACCATCGGTACCTGATACTTTTCCGCCGCGTCGGCGATGGCGCGCAGTTCCGCCGGGGTGGTGACGCCGCCCCAGATGCGCGGCACCACGGTGTAGCTGCGATCCTTCTGGATGTTGGCGTGCAGGCGCTCGTTGACGAAGCGCGAACGGTCGTCGTCTTTGGCCTCCGCGGGCCAGGTGCTGATCAGGTAGTAGTTGAGCGCCGGGCGGCAGGTGGGGCAGCCGTCGGTGTTGTGCCAGTCCAGCTCGCGCATCACCTGCGCGATGGAGGTGAGGTGGCGTGCGCGGATCGCCTCGCGCACTGCGTCATGAGAGTGCTCGGTGCAGGGGCACAGCGGCTTCTGCTGATCGGCCGGTGCCGCATCGGAGCCCACCACCGAGGCGAGGATCTGCTCCACCAGTCCGGTGCAGCCGCCGCATGAGGCGGAAGCCTTGGTGTGGGCGCGCACCTCGTCCAGGGTGAACAGGCCCTTGCTGCGGATGGCGCGGACGATATCGCCCTTGGTGACGCCGTTGCAGCCGCACACCTCGGCGCTGTCGGCCATCATGGCCACCGGCGAGTGCTGGCCGTGGCCGGCATCGCCCAGGTGGGCCTGGCCGAACAGCAGCGAGTCGCGGAAGGCGGAGACATCGGCGCCGTCGCGCATGAGCTGGAAGTACCAGGCGCCATCCAGGGTGTTACCGTACAGCACGGCGCCCCGGATGCGGTTGTCCTGCAGCACCACCTTCTTGTAGATGCCGGCGCCGGGATCGCGGTAGACGATCTGTTCGCTGTCCGGTCCGCCGAGGAAGTCGCCGGCGGAGAACACGTCGACGCCGCTCACCTTGAGCTTGGTGGAGGTGACCGAGCCGACGTAGCGGCCGATGCCGAACTTGGCCAGATGATTGGCGCACACCTTGGCCTGCTCGAACAGCGGCGCCACCAGGCCGTAGGTCTGGCCGCGGTGCTGCGCGCATTCGCCCACGGCGTAGATGCGCGGGTCGTAGGTCTGCAGGGTGTCATTGACCACGATGCCGCGCTCGCAGTGCAGTCCTGCGGCCTTGGCCAGTTCGATGTCGGGCCGGATGCCGGCGGCCATCACCACCAGATCGGCGCTCACCTCGCGGCCGTCCTCGAACACGATGCCCTGCACGCGCTGTTTGCCGATGATCTCCTTGGTCTTTGCGCCCATCAGGAATTCGATGCCGCTCGACTCCAGTTCCCGTTGCAGCATCTGCCCGGCGACGGCGTCGAGCTGGCGCTCCATCAGCGTGTCGGCGAGGTGCACCACGCGCACCGTCATGCCACGCTTCACCAGACCGACGGCGGCCTCCAGGCCGAGCAGGCCGCCGCCGATTACCACCGCGTGGCGGTATTTCCGTGCGCAGTCCAGCATCACCTCCACGTCGGCGATGTCGCGGAAGCCGACCACGCCGGGCAGGCCGTGGCCCGGCACCGGAAGAATGAACGGTCTGGAACCGGTGGCGATGAGCAGGCGGTCGTAGGCAACCGCCATGCCGTCGGCAGCGATCACCTGGCGGTGCACGCGATCGATCCGGGTGGCCTTGCTGCCCGCGTACAGCGTGATGCCATGCTCGGCATACCACTCGGGCCGGTTGAGCAGGATGTCGTCGAATTGCGCCTCGCCGGAGAGCACCGGCGAGAGCAGGATGCGGTTGTAATTGCCGTGCGGCTCGGCGCCGAACACCGTGATGTCGTACAGCTCGGCATTGAGCTTGAGCAGCTCCTCCACCGTGCGCATGCCGGCCATGCCGTTGCCGATGACTACCAGTTTTTCTTTCATGGGGGCGATCTCCGTCGTCGGGGTCATGCCGAGGGCTGCAGCCGCGAGCCATCGGCCGGATTGAGGATGGCAAGCTCCGCCGGATTCACTTTCGTGTGCTGCACGGCGAAGCCCTGCAAATACTCCAGCGGCTGCGACGGATCGAACAGGCGGCCGTCGAGAAAGCGATCGGCGCCCATGGGCAGGCTGCGGGCGCCGTCATACAGCTTCCAGCCGCCTTCGTGGCGGCCCTCGTTCTTGTAGTCGCTGGCGGGACAGGGCAGTTCCAGATGCGCCGCCGCGGCGCGGTAGAGATCGGGGCGATAGACGGCACTGGCGACCGCCTGCAGGTCAATGGCGCGATCGAGCTGGCCCCAGCGCAGCATCTGGGTGAGGAACCAGATGGCATGCGACCGCCAGGGGAAGTTGGCGGCGTAGCGGTGGAACACGTTGAAGTCCGGCAGGGCGCGCGGCATCTCGTCCGGGGCGTACTGGAAGGTGCCGGTCATCGACATGCGCACCACATGCTCGGGGGCGTTGACGTGCACGCTGCGCGCGATCAGCGCCGCCGCGTCCACACGATGACGCGGATCGTCAAGCCAGCGGCAGGCCTCCAGCAATGCGCACAGCAGGGCACGGTGGGTGTTGGGGTACTGCTCGGCCCACTCCTGTGTCACGCCGAGCACCTTCTCCGGGCTGTTGTTCCAGATCTCATACTTGGTGATCAGCGTGCGGCCGATGCCGGCCTGCACCGCCTGCGCGTTCCACGGCTCGCCGACGCAATAGCCGTCGATCTCGCCCTGGGCCAGGCGGCCGGTCATCTGCGGCGGCGGCACCACCACCAGGCGCACGTCGTTGTCGGGGTCGATGCCGGCGGCGGCCATCCAGTAGCGCAGTTCATAGTTGTGGGTGGATTCGGGGAACACCATGGCGAAGGTGAGCGGCGGGCGGCCGGCCTGGCGTTCCGCATCGATCACCGCCTTGAGCGCCCGCGCGCTCAGCGGGCGTTCATTCATGGCGGCGACATCCGCCCGCTGCATGCGCTCGTACAGGGCGTTGGAAACGGTGATGGCATTGCCGTTGAGGTCGAGGGTGAGCGCCGTGACCATCGGTTTGTGCATCGGACCGAGCCCCAGGCTCATCGCCAGCGGCATCGGCGCCAGCATCTGTGCGCCGTCGAGGATGCCGAGCGCCACCTTGTCGCGGATATTGGCCCAGGAGGTTTCCTTCGACAGCGTGACATCGAGACCGTATTTGGCAAACCAGCCGTGCTCCTGCGCGACGATCAGCGGCGCGCAGTCGGTCAGCGGGATGAAGCCGAGGGTGAGGCTGGTCTTTTCCAGTGCGTTGCTTGCAAACATGGCGGGCTCCTCAACCGGCCGCCAGCTTCAGCGCCGGCTTGTGACGCGGCTGCGCCGGCACATCGGGTTGGGCATGGCGCTCGTGCAGGAACTTGAGCACGGCGGCGCGGTAGTGGTTGTAGCGGGGGTTGTCGGCCAGCAGCAGGCGATCGCGCGGCCGCGGCAGGTCGATGTGCAGCACCTCGCCCACCGTCGCGCTCGGCCCGTTGCTCATCATCACGATGCGGTCGGACAGCAGTACGGCCTCGTCCACGTCATGGGTGATCATGATCACCGTATTGTTCAACCGCGCCTGGATCTCCATCAGCGAGTCCTGCATGTGGGTGCGGGTCAGCGAGTCCAGCGCGCCGAACGGCTCGTCCATCAGCAGCACCTTGGGTTCCATGGCCAGCGCCCGGGCGATGCCGACGCGTTGCTTCATGCCGCCGGAGATCTCGTCGGGGCGGCGGTCGAGGGCGTGGGTCATGTGCACCAGTTCCAGGTTGTGCAACGTCCAGTCGTGCCGCTCCTGCTTGCTCTTGCTGCCTTTGAATACGGTGTCGACGGCGAGGCGCACGTTGTCGTACACGCTGAGCCAGGGCAGCAGGGAATGGTTCTGGAACACCACCGCGCGATCCGGTCCCGGCTCGTCCACCTCGCGGTTCTCCAGCAGCACGCCGCCGGTGGTGGCCTTGAGCAGGCCGGCGACGATGTTGAGCACCGTCGACTTGCCGCAGCCGGAGTGGCCGATGAGGGAGACGAATTCACCCTTGTTCACCTTGAGCGCCACGTCCCTGAGTACTTCGAGCGGGCCGTGGTCGGTGGGGAAGGTGATGCCGACATGATCGATGTTCAGATAGGTCATGACTTGCTCCTTTCTCTGCAAACACAAGGCCAGTAATCCGCAAATAAACGCGAATCAACGCGAATCTTGATAACCCACGAGTATTTGGGTCCATTGGCGTTCATTTGCGGACTCCTTGTTGTTTGCATGACGAATGCATCTCAGCGCAGGACCGCGTTGCGGTCCCAGCTCACGCGCCGTTGCAGCAGCAGCATGCCGCGATCGAGCAGGAAGCCGACCAGGCCGATGGCGAACACCGCCACCATGATGCGGGCCAGCGAACTGGAGCTGCCGTTCTGGAATTCGTCCCAGACGAATTTGCCGAGGCCCGGATTCTGCGCCAGCATCTCGGCGGCGATGAGCACCATCCAGCCGATACCCAGGGACAGGCGCATGCCGGTGAACATCAGCGGTAGGGCGGAGGGCAGCACGATCTTCACCGTCTTGGTGAACCAGCCCAGGCGCAGCACGCGGCTGACGTTGAGCAGATCCTTGCTCACCGAGGCGACGCCGACGGTGGTGTTGATGATGGTCGGCCACAGGCAGCACAGGGTGACGGTGATGGCCGAGTTGACGAAGGATTTGGCCAGCAGCGGATCGTCGCTGACGTAGAGCGCGCTCACCACCATGGTGACCAGCGGCAGCCAGGCCAGCGGCGACACCGGCTTGAAGATTTGGATCAACGGATTGAGCGCCGTGTACAGGGTGGCGCTCATGCCGCAGGCGATGCCGACCGGAAGGGCGATCAGCGTGGCGAGGATGAATCCGGTAGCGACGGTGAACAGGCTGGTGCCGATCTGATCGATGAATGTGGGCTTGCCGGTGTAGGGGCGGATCTTCACCTCGGCAGCGGGGTCCTCCGCCAGCTTCGCGGCGTTGCGTTCTTCCTGGCGCTGATAGAACGCTGCCGCCTTGGCGCGTTCGGAGATGTGTTCGTCCAGCAGGGCGCCGGCCTGCTGCCAGACGGCTACCGGGCCGGGCAGTTCGCCCAGCGAGGTCTGGATGTTTTTTGCCGCGGCGCTCCACACGCCGAGAAATATGGCGATGGCGATGAGCGGGATGAGCAGGTGACGCACCATGGCGACGACGCGGCGCGGGAACCGTGTGCTCTGCAGGCAGGCCTGTAGGCGATCCAGGGCCGGGGCGTTGAAGGTGGTGCGCGGGTTGAACAGGGCGATGATCATGGCGTGGTCCTCCGTGCCGGCTGGGGCTAACCCGGCCGGCGGTGTGTCAGATTTGTTCTTTGTCCTTGAGACCGATGGCGAACTGCCTCAGGTAGTCGTTGGGCTTGCGGCCGTCGTAGGTGATGCCGTCGATGAAGCCGGTTTGCGGTGGGCGGAAACCGCTTTCCGTGGCGAAGTCCGGGAACTCCTCGGCCTGCATCTTGCCCTCGGCGATCAGTTCCTGTGCCGCGGCGGCATAGATGTCCGGGCGGTAGACCTTCTTCGCCGTTTCCATGTACCAGCTGTCCGGCTTGCCTTCGCTGATCTGGCCCCAGCGGCGCATCTGCGTCAGGTACCACACCGCGTCGGAGTAGTAGGGGTAGGTGGCGTGGTAGCGGAAGAACACGTTGAAGTCGGGCACCGCGCGCTTGTCGCCCTTTTCGTATTCGAAGGTGCCGGTCATGGAGTTGGCGATGACGTTGACGTCGGCGCCGACATACTGCGGCCGGGCCAGAATCTGCACCGCCTCGGCGCGGTTGGCGTTGTCGTTCTCGTCCAGCCAGCGGGCGGCGCGGATCAGTGCCTTGATCACGGCCTTGTGGGTGTTTGGGTGCTTTTCGGCCCAGGCGGCGGACACGCCGAACACCTTCTCGGGATTGTTCTTCCAGATTTCGTAGTCGGTGATCACCGGCACGCCGATGCCCTTGAATACCGCCTGCTGGTTCCATGGCTCACCCACGCAGTAGCCGTTGATGGTGCCGGCCTCCAGCGTTGCCGGCATCTGCGGCGGCGGCGTGACGGAGAGCAGCGCCTCGGCCTTGAGCTGGCCCGAGGTGTCGCCCTTGTGCGGTGCGTAATAGCCGGGGTGGATGCCGCCGGCGGCGAGCCAGTAGCGCAGCTCGTAGTTGTGGGTGGATACCGGGAACACCATGCCCATGTTGAAGGGTTTGCCTTCCTTCCTGAACTTTTCGATCACCGGCTTGAGCGCATCGGCCTTGATCGGGTGCAGCGGCTTGCCATCCTTGCCCTTGGGCAGGTGCGATTTCATTTCTTCCCACACGGCGTTGGAGACGGTGATGCCGTTGCCGTTCAGGTCCATGGAGAAGGCGGTGATGATGTGGGCCTGGGTGCCGAAGCCGATGGTGGCGCCGAGCGGCTGGCCGGCCAGCATGTGGGCGCCGTCGAGTTCGCCGGTGATGACGCGATCGAGCAGCACTTTCCAGTTGGCCTGGGCCTCCAGGGTGACGTACAGGCCTTCATCCTCGAAGTAGCCCTTTTCGTAGGCGATGGCCAGCGGCGCCATGTCGGTCAGCTTGATGAAACCGAACTTCAGCTCTTCCTTTTCCAGCTTGGCCGCCTGGGTCTGACCGCCCAGCAGCAACAGGCCGGCCAGGGCCAGGGTGGTGTGTTTTATGAAGCGGCGGCGGGTGCTGCCGGTGCGTTGTCTGTCCTGTGTCATTGCCTCGTCCTCGTTTGCGGGAAATAAAAAAGGCGTCCATCCGTGCAGATCGAAATCCACACGCATGGACGCCTTTGTCCTGGTCGGCTTGAGCCGTCACCCGCCGCGGCCCGCCATTGGGTCGATGTTGCGGCTGGATGAGACCGGCGACGTTGCCGGTGCCTGTCTGGTGTTTTGCAACCGCTGTGCCAAGGAAGGCTGCGTTGGGCCAGGGCCGCGTCAGGAGTGGGGTTGGGGCGTTATCACCTGTGTTGCCGGCCCCTGCCGCACGCCTTCGTTGCACCAACGCGGAGCGCGGTGCCCGGTTTTAAGGCAAGGAAGGTACGAGGGGAAAGGGACAAGATACGAGGGAGGGGTGCGCTGCGCGCACGGCTTTTTCTTGTACCTCGTATCTCGCCCCTCGTACCTGTGTTCTTCGTACCTGGAACTGCCGGGCGTCAGCCCAGCAGCTTCATGATGGCGATGACGCTCTTCGCCACCTCGGGCAGCTTCTTGCCCTGATCCATCGCCAGCTTGCGCAGGGCCTGGTAGGCCTCGTTCTCGCTCATGGCGCGGTGCTGCATCAAGAGGCCCTTGGCCTGTTCGATCACCTTGCGCTCCTCCAGCGAGGTCTTGGTACGCGCCAGTTCCTCGCGCAGGGCCTGGTATTCGCGGAAGCGGGCGATGGCCACCTCCATCACCGGGCGCACGCGCTTGCCGCTCAGGCCGTCCACCACATAGGCGCTGACGCCGGCCTTGATGGCCTGGTTGATGGTGCCGCTGTCGTCATCCTCGGCGAACATCACGATGGGCCGCGGTTGCTCGCGGCTGATGCTGCGCATCTGCTCCAGGGTGTCGCGGTCGGGGGAGTCGAGGTCGATGATGATCACATCGGGCTGGTGATGTGCCACCTCGGCGCTCAGGTTTTCTGCGCCACTCAGGCGGGCGATGACGCTGTAGCCGGCGTCGGCCAGCGCCTGCTCCAGCAGGGCCGCGCGGCCGCGATCCGCGTCGCAGAGCAGGACGCGCAGGGCTGGCTTGGCAGATGACGGTGGCATGGCAAAGAAGTAATCGAGAGTAGATATGTGTCAAGGCAGCAAGCCGCGTGCCAGACAGTATTTGCCTGTTATTGGTGCATCCATTCATAATGTGAACGCGCTCACCTTGCGCCATACCGCATCATCACGGGAACACGCGCGCCACACGCCGCTCCCGTTGCCACCGGAAGGCACTATTCAGATATCGGGTGCCTGATGAGAAAAATAGTCCTGCAGTACCGTTACTGGCCGTTGCCGATCCTGATCTGGACCCTGGTGGTCCTCGTCTCCTTTCTGTGGAACCAGGCGCAGATGGAGCAGAAGGCGCTGCAACTGGCCAACGACCGCGCCCAGTTCGTGTTCAAGATGGTGGAGTCGGTGCGCCTGTGGAACGCGCGCCACGGCGGTGTGTATGCCCCCATCGATGATTACACCCAGCCCAATCCCTATCTCGATGTGCCGGAGCGCGAGATCACCACGCCATCGGGCACCACGCTCACCATGATCAATCCGGCCTACATGACGCGCCAGCTCACCGACGTGGTGGCGGAGCTGAGCCAGTTGCGCCTGCACCTCACCAGCCTCAAGCCGCTCAACCCGCACAACGCGCCCGATGCCTGGGAGCGCAGCCAGTTGGAGAAGTTTGAGCACGGCGTGGGCGAGGTGAGCGAGCTGGTGGGGCAGGGTGAGCAGGCGGTTTTCCGCTTCATCGCGCCGCTGCGCGTGCAGCAGCCCTGCCTCAAGTGCCATGAGCACCAGGGCTATCGGCTCGGCGATATCCGCGGCGGCGTCAGCGTGTCCTTCGCCGCCGCGCCGCTGCTGGCGCCGGAGGCGGTGCAGCTGCGCAACATCGGCCTGACCCATCTGGCGGTGTGGCTGCTGCTGTCCGGCCTGACGCTGTTCGCCCTGTCGCGTTTCCGCCGCCAGATGCTGGCGCTGGAGTCGGCCAAGGCGCAGACCGAATGCATGGTGGAGCAGCGCACCGCCGAGCTGCGCGCCGAGGTGGCGGAGCGGCAGCAGGCGGAGGCGCAGTTGCGCCTGTTCATCGAGTCTTCCGGCGAGGGCATCATCGGCATGAACCTGCAGGGGCTGTGTACCCTGGTCAATCCCGAGGCCCTGCGCCTGCTGGGTATGGCGCGGCCGGAGCAGTTGCTGGGCCGTGCGGTGCACGAGCTGATCCATCACAGCTATGCCGATGGCCGCGTGCATCCGGTCGACGAGTGCGCGCTGCACGGCACCCTGCGCGACGGCAGCGTGGTGCACGACGACAGCGATGTGTTCTGGCGCGCCGACGGCAGTCGTTTCCCGGTGGAATACCGCTCCCACCCGCTGTACAACGACGGCCGCCTGCTCGGCGCCGTGGTTACCTTCAGCGACATCACCGCGCGCAAGGAGGCCGAGGCGCAGTTGCGCAAGTTGTCCAGCGCGGTGGAGCACAGCCCGGCCGCGGCCATCATCACCGACAGCGAGGGCACCATCGAATACGTCAATCCGCGTTTCGTGGAAATGACCGGCTATCAGCCGGAGGAGGTCATCGGCCAGAATCCCCGTCTGTGGCAGTCGGGCATGACGCCGCTCAAGACCTACCAGCGCCTGTGGGCCACCATCAAGGGCGGCGAGGTGTGGCACGGCGAGGTGCTCAACAAGGCCAAGGACGGTCACCTGTTCTGGGAGAACGCGCGCATTTCGCCCATCAAGAACGACGCCGGCGTGATCACCCACTTCGTGGCGGTGAAGGAGGACATCACCGAGCGCAAGGCGCAGGAGGAGTTCATCTGGCGCCAGGCCCATTTCGACGGTCTGACCGGCCTGCCCAACCGCGAACTGTTCGCCAAGCGCCTGGAGCAGGCGCTCAATCAGACGGACCTGAGCGAGGCTCAGGCCGGCCTGTTGTATATCGATCTCGACGGTTTCAAGCAGGTCAACGACAGCTTCGGCCACGCCGCCGGTGATACGCTGCTGCGCGAGGTGGCGCGGCGCCTGCTCACCTGCGTGCGCGACAGCGATACCGTCGCGCGCCTCGGCGGCGACGAGTTCGCCATGGTGCTGGCCCAGGTGCACGGCGTCAGCGGCGCGCAGGTGGTGGCGCAGAAGGTGTTGCAGGTGCTGATGCAGCCATTCCAGTTGCAGGAGCAGAGTGTCACCCTGTCGGCCTCGGTGGGCATCGTGTTCTATCCCGATGACGGCGCCACCGCCGACGAGTTGCTGCGCCGGGCCGATGCAGCCATGTACCGTGCCAAGGAGGCTGGGCGCAACGGCTACCGCTTCTATAAAGACCCTGTCTGACGTATGCTTTCCCCACGCCATCCGCGCGGGCACCTACACTAAGGAAGGTCTGAACTTATTCAGAGCCTTCCTAAGAACAACGTCGGGCCACTCCAGCGCTGGGCATGTTCCTGACTGCAACCACCCACTTGCGCCTGGGCAGCTTTTTTCGCCGTACACACGCGGGGGCGCACGGTATCGACCATGACTATACGTTCCGTATCGCCGATCTGGTGGCGACGCCTGCTTTTCATGTCGTGCCTGCTGGCCACGCTGGCCCAGGCTGCGCCGCTGGAGGTCAAGATCGGTGTGCTGGCCTGGCGCGGGCCGGAGCAGACCCTGCGCATGTGGGAACCCACTGCCACCTACCTGACGCAGCACGTCGCCGGCTATCGTTTCGTGATCGTCCCGTTGGCCTTCGATCGGCTGCTGCCGGCGGTGGCGAGTGGCGACGTGGATTTCGTGCTGGCCAACTCCTCTTATTACCCGGAGATGGAGCTGCGTTACGGTGCCAGCCGCATCGTCACCCTGCGCAACCGTGACGCGGGGCACGCCTACACCCACTTCGGCGGCGTGATCTTCACCCGCGCCGAGCGCGCCGACCTGCGCGAGGTCACCGATTTGAAGGGCAAATCCTTCATGGCGGTGGACGAGCAGTCCCTGGGCGGCTTTCATGCCGCCTGGCGCGAGCTGAAGGACGCCGGCATCGATCCCCACCGCGACTTCAAACCGCTGCGCTTCGGCGGCACCCATGATGCGGTGGTGTACGCAGTGCGCGACGGCACGGTGGACGCCGGCACGGTGCGTACCGACACCCTCGAGCGCATGGCCAAAGAGGGCAAGATCCGGCTGGAGGATTACCGCATCATCCAGCCCACCAGCCACCCGGACTTTATCTTCCTGAGCAGCACCCGGCTCTATCCGGAATGGCCCATGGCGCGGTTAAAGCACACGCCGCAGGACCTCGCCCACAGCGTGGCCCTGACGCTGATGCAGATGCCGCCGGACAGCGAAGCGGCGCGGCGCAGCAATACCGCCGGTTGGACCATTCCCGCCGATTACCAGCCGGTGCATGACCTGCTGCGCGAACTGCGCATCGGTCCCTACCGTGACTATGGCCGGGTACACCCCGGCGACGTGCTGCGGCAGTACTGGTACTGGCTGCTGCTGGGCGCGCTCGCCATCGTGCTGCTTGTCGGCGGCATGGTGCAGATCGGTCGCGTCAATCGCCGCCTGCGCATGACCGATGCCGAACTGAGCCACGCCCGTGACGAACTGGAGCGGCGGGTGGATGAGCGCACCTCCGAACTGCGCCATGCGCTGGAAGAACTGGAGGACAGCCGCCGCCGCATCGAGCTGTCGCAGCGCGACTGGCACGACGCCTTCGATGCCATCCCCCATCCCATCTTCATCCACGACAAGGACATGCGCATTGTCCACGGCAACCCGGCCTACATCGCCCGCGCCGGCATGGACGCCGCGCAGATCATCGGCAAGCCGTACTGGGAAGTGTTTCCGCGCGGCGACGGACCGCTGCCGGCCTGCCGCCAGTTCCCCGATCGCCTGCAGGCCCACGGCGACGAGGTGGTGCTGCCCAGCGGCGAGGTGTTCGTGTCGCAGTCCTTCGGCATCCGCCACATGGACGGCAGCATCCGTCACGCCATCCACATCCTGGAGGACGTCACTGCCGAGCGCCGCGCCGAGGCGCAGCGCCGCACCCTGAGCCATGCCGTGGCCCAGGCCGGCGAAGGCATCCTGGTGCTCGACCCGGCGCGCATCATCACCTACTGTAACCCGGCGCTATGCGGTCTGCTCGGTGGCTCCCATTCCGAGTTCGAGGGGCGCACGCTGTTCGAGCTGTTTCTGCCGGCACAGCACGAACAGGTGAATGTCATCTTAGAGCAGGCGGCGCGTCCGGAGGGCTGGATGGGCGAGTCGCTGCTGCGGGCGCGCGGCGGCCGGCAGATACCGGTGTTTCTCACCGCCAGCGCTATTCATGATGAGCAACGGGTCCATACCGGCTATGTCTTTACGCTGATGGATCTCAGTTCGGTGAAGGAGGCCGAGGCGGCGTTGAAATATCGCCTTGCCTTCGAGTCACTGGTGGGCGGTATTGCCAGCCGCTTCGTCACCGCCAGCGCGGATTCCATCGAACAGGAGATCAATCGTGCCCTGCAGCAGATCGGTCAGTTCGTCAACGCCGATCGGGCCTACATCTTCGGCCTGGATGACGAGGCCGGCTGTCTGAGCAATGTGCATGAGTGGTGTGCCGAGGGTGTGACACCGCAGGCGGCCCGCCTGGCCGAGCTGGCGATGGACAAATTCCCCTGGTGGCTGGGGCGTCTCAAGCGCAACGAGCCGTTGCTCATCAATGACGTAATGACGTTGCCCCCGGAAGCGGCAGCCGAACGCGACGAGTTCCTCGCCGAGGGTATCCGCGCCATGCTGATGGTGCCGATGAGTTACGGCGAACACCTCGCCGGTTACATCGGTTTCGATGTGACGCAGCAGCCGCGCAGCTGGGCCAAGGAGGATATACGCATGCTGCGCGCCGCCGGCGAGATCATCTCCAGCTCCCTGCAGCGCCTGGCGGCGGAACTGCGCGTGCGGCGCAGCGAGATGCGGCTGAAGGAGGCGCAGGAGATCGCCCACCTCGGCAACTGGGAGTGGGACATCGTCGCCGGCACGCTGTACTGGTCCGACGAGATCTACCGCATCTTCGGCATCGAACCGCAGGCCTTCGGCGCCACCTATGAGGCCTTCCTCGGCTACGTGCATCCCGATGACCGGTCCCTGGTGGAGGCGGCGGTGGACAGCGCACTGCGCCAGGAATCGGCCTACGAGATCGACCACCGCATCGTGTTGCCCGACGGCTCGCACAAGGTGGTACACGAAAAGGGGCAGGTGATCGTTGCCGCCGACGGTGCACCGCAGCGCATGATCGGCACGGTGCAGGATGTCACCGACATCCGCCGCGCCGAGCGCGAGCTGCAGCGCCTCAACCGCGCCCTGCGCACTCTGAGCCGCGGCAATGAAACCCTGGTGCGCGCCGAGAGCGAAGACCAGCTGGTGCGCGACATCTGCCAGGTGCTGGTGGACGTGGGCGGCTTCCGCCTGGCCTGGGTCGGTTATCCGCAGCAGGACGCCGAGAAGCGCATCCTGCCGGTGGCCTGGGCCGGTCATGATGCCGGCTATCTGCAGCACTCACGCTTCAGTTGGGGGGACGATGAGTGGGGCCGCGGCCCTACCGGCACGGCGTTGCGCAGCGGCGAAACCATCATCGCCCGCGATCTGTTGCATGATCCGTCCTACACGCCCTGGCGCGAAGAGGCACAGAAACGCGGCTATGCCTCGCTCATCGCCCTGCCGCTGCGCCACGGCAGCGAGACGCTGGGTGTGCTCACCATCGACGCGGCGGAGCCGGATGCCTTCGACAAGGAGGAGGTGGCTTTGCTCACCGAATTGTCCAACGACCTCGCCTTCGGCATCGTCAGCCAGCGCAGCCGCGTGCGGCGCGAGGCGGCGGAGCGCGAACTGGCGCAGAGCGAGGAGCGCTACCGCGCCCTGGCCGAGAGCGCACAGGACCTCATCTACCGCTATCAGCTCTACCCGGAGCGCCGCTTCGAATACGTCAGCCCCTCGGCGCTGGAGATGACCGGCTATACGCCGGAGGAGCACTATGCCGATCCGGACCTGGGTCTGAAGCTGGTGCATCCCGACGACCGCCACCTGCTGGAAGCCATGGCGGCCGGCGAACAGGTGGGCGACGGCGTCCTCACCCTGCGCTGGATTCGCAAGGATGGCACGCTGATCTGGACCGAGCAGCGCAATACCCTGCTGTACGATGAAACCGGGCGGCTGGTGGCGCTGGAGGGCATCGCCCGCGACATCACCGCGCGCAAGCAGGTGGAGGACGAGCGCAAGCGCATCGGCGAGAGCCTGCAGCGCTCCCTGGTGCAGACCATCCAGGCCATCGCCGTCACCATCGAAAAGCGCGACCCCTACACCGCCGGCCATCAGCAGCGCGTGGCGGAGCTGGCCACCGCCATTGCCGGTGAGATGGGCCTGCCGGAAGAACAGCGCGAAGGCCTGCGCCTCGGTGCGCTGATCCACGACATCGGCAAGATCTATGTGCCGGCGGAATTCCTCAACCGCCCCGGCCACCTGAGCGATACCGAGTTCGAGATCATCCAGTCCCATCCGGTGATGGGCCACGACATCGTCAAGGGCATCGAATTCCCCTGGCCGGTGGCGCAGATGGTGGTGCAGCACCACGAGCGCCTCGACGGCAGCGGCTATCCGAAGGGACTCAAGGGCGACGAGATCCTGCTCGAGGCGCGCATCCTCGCCGTGGCCGACGTGGTCGAGGCCATGGCCTCGCACCGTCCCTACCGTGCCGCCCTGCCGCTGGAGGAGGCGCTGGTGGAGATCGAGCGCTTCCGCGGCGTCCGCTACGACCCGGTGGTGGTGGACGCCTGCCTCAGGCTGTTCCGCGAAAAGGGTTTCACCTGGCAGGGTAAATAAGTCCCAAGTTGCAAGTTACAAGTGGAAAAGCCTTTTCTTGCCACTTGAAACTTGTCACTTGCAACTAGTTGGTGCGCCTGCCCCACGGCCTGCACCAAATTGACACAAGCCACAGGCCACAACACCCCTCGGACGCCACCTGCCTCGTCCTGGTGCGCTTCTTGCTCTGTAAGCTGCAACGGACAACCCCACAGAGGTGCAACGCATCATGCTGGACCAGACCCTAGCCGTAGTCCTCGCCGGCGGCACCGGCACCCGCCTCAAGCCGCTCACCGCCGAGCGCGCCAAGCCGGCGGTGCCCTTCGGCGGCAAGTACCGCATCATCGACTTCGTACTGGCCAACTGCCTGCACTCCGGCCTGCGCCGCGTGCTGGTGCTGACCCAGTACAAATCCCACTCGTTGCAGAAACACCTGCGCGACGGCTGGTCGATCTTCAATCCCGAGCTGGGCGAGTACATCACGCCGGTGCCGCCGCAGATGCGCACCGGCGAGCGCTGGTACCAGGGTACCGCCGACGCCATCTACCAGAACCTGTATCTGGTGGAGCGCAGCGAGGCCGAGGCGGTGCTGATCCTCTCCGCCGACCACATCTACCGCATGGACTACGCGGCGATGCTCAAGGCGCACAAGGCCGGCGGCGCCGATGTCACCGTGGCGGCGATGGAGGTGCCGCTGGGCGCGGCGCGCGCCTTCGGCGTCATGGCGGTGGATGACGCGGACCGCATCATCGGCTTCGAGGAAAAGCCTGCGGCGCCCAAACCCATACCGGGACAGCCCGACGAGGCGCTGGTATCCATGGGCATCTATGTGTTTTCCACCGCGCTGCTGCTGGACGAGTTGCGCCGTGACCATGCCGACGAGGCGTCCAGTCACGATTTCGGCAAGGACATCCTGCCACGCCTCATCGCCAGCCGGAAGGTGATGGCCTACCGCTTCGGCGGCGACACCGGCCGCGTCACGCCAGATCGCTACTGGCGCGACGTCGGCACCATCGACGCCTACTACCAGGCCAACATGGACCTGCTCGAACCGGTGCCGCCGCTGGACCTGTACCAGGCCGACTGGCCGATCCGCTCCTACCAGATGCAGACCCCGCCGGCGCGCACCGTGCCCGGCGTCTCCGGTACCGAGGGCATCTTCATCAACTCCATCGTTGCCGGCGGCGTGGTCATCGCCGGCGGCAGCGTGCAGCACTCGATCCTGTTTCCCCAGGTGTTCATCGACGACGGCGCCTTCGTCGAGGATGCCATCCTGTTCCAGGGCGTGCGCGTCGGCGCCGGCGCGCGCCTGCGCCGCTGCATCCTCGACAAGGACGTGGTGGTGCCGCCACGCGAGCAGATCGGCTACGACGGCAAGCGCGACCGCGAGCGCTTCACCGTCAGCGAGCAGGGCATCGTGGTGGTGCCCAAGGGCTATCGCTTCGCCTGACCCCTCCGGGGGGCACGAGGGACACGGTGCGCGGCGCCGGTTCGGTACCGTAGGGCCGTCGAAACCGGCCCTCCATCCAAACCATGACGCCGGGTTCCCTCTCTTCCTGGGGGGAGAGGGAGCCGGCGTGCCGACCGAGCGATCACGCCCGGGTATTCGTATCCAATTGATATAAAAGGGTTTGCTTGCTCTCATCGCGGTGCGGCAGAGGCCTTTTGGGGCCACCATACACCTGTCGACGGCCTCCTTCCCCAAGCCGGCTTCCTCCGTAGGCCACGGAAAAATCAGCAATTTGCCGCGATTTCGACTAATATGTGCCCCCTCAAAATTTGACCCCCCGACAGTTTTCCAAGGAGAACCATGTGGCTGAAGCAGATCTCGAACTGCAATTGAAAGTTTGGAAAGACCTCGCCATCAGCAAGCAGGTGCTGATGCGCGCCGCAACCGATGCCCTCAAGCTGGACCCGAATTGTTCCCAGGAAGAACTCAAGGCTGCCCTCGATAACGCCATCAAGCGCTATATCGAGGCCGACATCAGCGTCAGCAAGGCGCAGGAGCAGGCCAAGGTCGCCGTCTCCACCATGGAGAAGAAACTGGCCGACAGTGAAAAGGCGCGCAACATCGCCGAAGCCGCCCGCGCCGAAACCCAGGCCAAGCTGGAGAAGTTCGAACAGCAAATGGTCGCCGAGCGCGCCCAGCACGCCGCCGAGGTGAAGAAGCTGAAGGACGCCGTCGCCGAGAAGGAGCGCGCCATCAAGGCCATCAACACCGCCCTGGCCGACACGCCGGAAAACGTGGTGAAAAAGCTGAAGGCCCTGAAGAAGGAAAAGATGGACGAGGCCGACGCGCGTAAGGAAGTCGCCGCCGCCAATGCCGCCCTGCGCAAGGAAAAGCAGGCCCTGGAGCAGCAGGTAAAGAACATGCAGGCCGCGCAGGACAACGCCGCCAAGCTGGCGGAGAAATACCGCGAACTGTATACCCTGTGCAGTGATCTGCACGCCCAGCTCAAGTCGCTGGTGGAAGACGCCAAGAGCCTGCCCGAGCTGCCGGCGCTGGAGGTCGCCGCGCTGGAAGGCATCGAGAAGGCCGGTGCCGAGGAAGAGAAGAAGGCCGGCAAGGGCAATCGCTGATCGGTGCTGCTTCAAGTGAGCGCGCCTGACTGACGGGGGCAGTCAGGCGCGGCTCAACTCACGGGGCGACAGGCTCCAGCGGTCGTAGGGTACGCAATGCGTATCCTGCCATCACAGCAGATGTTTCCCGTCGAACACGTCCGCCTCCAGCGCGAACGTATCCACGCCGTCGACGCAGCCTAGATTGGCGCGGAAGTGGCCGATCTTGCGTGCGGTTTCGTGGAAGGTGTAGATGCCGCAGTGCCTGCAGAAGTAGTGCTTCGCCGCCCGGCGCCGAACTGGTACAGCCCCAGCGCGCCTTCCTCCGCTTCAATCCTGAACAGCTCCGGCGCAATCGGCTCGGGCGACATCATCGCGCCCTTGCGCGCGCAGATGGAGCAGTTGCAGCGCAGGCCCTTGGTGATCGGCGGACAGTCGAAGGAGAACTTTACTTTGCCGCAGTGGCAGGAGGCGGTGTGGTGGGGCATGGGAAGTCCTTTTCAGTTTCTGTTCAACGCCTAGCTCAGCCGACGCGAGCCCGCGCAGCGGTTGAGCGGCTGGCTGGTGTGCCGTGTTAGAAGTGTTACCCGCCAACCTTGTTGTACGCCAGTTCAATGTATGGCTTGACCAACTCAAAGTCTTGCTCCGACGCAATTGTGAATTCAGCGTCGCCTGTGCCGTAGTGCCCGATTTCCGTGACATCACGATAGAATTTCGGCGGTGACCCAACATCGGCAGCACTAAGTTTTACGAACAGCTTAATGTTTCGACTCTGCGGTTCCATGCAAACAATGTTCTGAGAAATTTTGTAGGCAACGTAAAATTTCTTTGGCACTTCCTCGACAGCAGGATCGAGCCCGACAATGAACTCCCGAATGCTGTGCATAAGTGACTGAATGTGAGCAGGTTTTCCCTCAAGGTGATCGTCGAATTCATAAGTGGCTGTAGCGCGTACCTGAGCTGCCTTTTTTCCGGCCTCTACCATGACTGGGTTCTTTCCCGCATCGACAGAGGAAGGCGATGCGGTTGGAGTGCTCCCCGAATTTCGGACCACTGGCTAGTTGAGGATAATAAGCCAGTGGAGGACCTATGAAGAAGTCGAGATTCACCGAAGAGCAGATCGTTGGGATAGTGCGGGAGAGCCAGGCCCATGGGGTGACGGAGACCGCCCGCAAGCACAAGGTCTCGGAGCAAACACTGTATACCTGGCGCAAGCGCTATGGCGGTATGGAGGCAAGCCAGGTCACGGAGCTGAAGCGGCTGCAGCAGGAGAATGCCCGCCTCAAAAAGCTGGTGGCCGAGCGGGACCTCGAAATCGAGGTGATGAAGGAGATAGCGGCAAAAAAATGGTAGGCGTGCCGGACCGCCTCGAAGCGGTGCGGCACGCGACCGAACGCGGTATCTCGCAGCGTCGGGCCTGCCGGTTGCTGGGGGTGTCGCGCTCAATGGTCACCTATCGGTATCGGCAGCCGGAGAAGGACAAGGCACTGTGTGAGGCCATTGAGGACATTGCCAAGGCGCACTCGGCCTGGGGTTACCGTCTTGTAGCCGGATGGCTGCGCGAGAATGGTTCTAGTGCGAGCCTGAAGCGCGTGCGGCGGTTGTGGCGCCAGGAGGGCTATACCGCCCACTGGCGTAAACGCCGCAAGAAGAAGCGTACAGGCGCGCGCCTTGATCCGCCGCCCCATGGGCCGAACAGCGTCTGGTGCATGGATTTCTCCGAGGACCGTTTAGAGAATGGCCGGCGTTTTCAGACCCTGCTCGTCAAAGACGAGGCGACAGCCTATTGCCTGGGACTGCCGGTGGCGCGCTCCTTCAAGGCAGTGGATGTCGAGCGGGAGCTGGATCGGATGGTGGAGCAATATGGCTGCCCCGATTTCGTCCGCTGTGACAACGGTGGTCAGTTCATCGCCTTCGTGGTGCAGCGTTGGGCTCAGCGTCGTGGCATACGCATGGCGCACATCGACCCTGGCAAGCCTTGGCAGAACGGGGCGGCTGAAAGCCTGGTGGCCACCTACCGCCGCGAAGTGCTCGATGCGGAGCTGTTTCACACCTTGCTGGAGGCTGAGGTGATCAGCGAGAGATGGCGCCGGATGTACAACGAGCAACGACCGCACAGTCGTTTGAACTATCGGCCTCCGGCTACCGCCTATCCGGCAAAGAAGGTAGTCTAGAGAGCGAAACTAAAGAACCCGGTGGTCCGAGATTTGGGCTCCAGTCACGGTGACCTTTGTTGCCTGGAACACCTCTTCAAGATAAATGGAACCGTTCTTAAACAGGCGGTACTTCCACAGCTCTATATTTGCCCCCATCACTTGAACCGCATGAAGGTCGTATTTCTTATAGTTCGGCGCAATGCAGATAACCCGAACATCGGACCAGTCAACTTCGACGCCGTTCCCTAGTGACCGCTGAACGGCTATTTCGAAATCGCCCTTGTGATCATGAATCCAGTGCAGGTAGAACAGGCTTTGGTTTATAAGCTCGGAAGATTCCACCTTCTTGTATTCAATGATTACAGGATTGTTATCCTCGGACAGCGCGAGGCTGTCTATGCGCCCGGCATGTAATGCGCCCGTTGAGAACTCTGAGGCAACAAAGCGGCAGTTAAATACTGCCGAAAGGTTCCTCTCAATTAGGGTTTGTAGCTCCTTCTCCAGAGCGAAGTTCGCTTGCTCCACAGGAATAAGGTTTTCCCCTGACATCTCAAATAGTGGCATTACGAAAGGCCTCCGATCTTTCTCAAGTTTATAACTGTGTATTAGGCATGATTACATGCTATTGGTGATCGGCCGCATTGGCCTGTCACGACAGCAAAGGAAATATCCGATTGTGTGACCGATTAACGCGCAAACGTGGATTTGGATCAAGAGGATGGTTGTTGTGCGCTGTCGCGCGGATTGATTTTGATGCGGGGAGCCGCCCCGCGCGCGGGTCACTTTCTTTGTCCCGCCAAAGAAAGTAACCAAAGAAAGTCGGCCCGATTGCCGCGCCCTGCGGGTGCCCTGGCTTCATTCGGCACATCCCTGTGCCTCACCCTTCGGGCAGCCTACGGCTGTGCGATTCGGCTATCCTGCCGAATCGTCGGCGCGGCAGACGGGAGGGGCGGAAAGTCAAAGGATTAAAAACATAGAACACAACAAGCGTGTCCTGGTCCTCATCACATCGCCACGGGACTTTCAAGTCGCCCTGGCAACATTCGGACTCAGGACAAACATGCGCTTCGCGCAGCCCCGGCACGTCCTGCGTCCCACGGGCCTCGTTGAGGCCCTGGCCACAAATGACTCTACGCCGGCACACCTTGGCTGCTTCGCCCGCCAAGGCCCGGCTACCGGGGCTCCTTCGCCTTCCGGGCTCAGTCACGTGAGAGCTGTGCGCTGGTGATCTAAATACATCGGTAACAGATGGGTCCAGGGACATGGGTGACAGTGTGTGTTTGTACACCTGTAGGAGCGCCTCTGGCGCGATTCGGCGTTGAGCCTTGCCACAGGTCGTAATCGCGGCGGAGCCGCTCCTATGGGAGGCTCCCTCCCCACTCAAGTGGGGAGGGGTGGGGAGGGGCGTTAGGGATGGTGCCGGCCCACGCGCCCCCTCCCGGCCTCCCCCACGTCCGTGGGGGAGGAGGAAGAAAGTGTGCGCGGAGCGCACACCGAACAGCGCGATGCCGACAGGCGAGCCTGTAGGAAATCCCCTATGTCTCGCCGAGCAACGCAGCCCGAGGCGGAATAGCCCGCAGGGGGCGCGCCATGGATGGCGCGCATTCCTCCGTCAGTACAGGGACGTGCTGTCGGAGGAACCCGCCTCGGGCGAGTAGCGCAGGGGACCGCGATAGCGGCGAGACATCGGGGCCGCCTTCCTTTGGTTACTTTCGTTGGCGGGACAACGAAAGTGACCCGCGCGCGGGGCGGTCCCCGCATCGATATCAGCGCGCGCAGCGCACAATCCTCCGCCGATCGTTGGCCTGCCCCATCTCCCTCAGGTATCCTCCAACGACCAATCAAACCCACACCAAGGAGAATTGAATGGACGCCTCCCACCCCGTGAGCGCTGAACACGAGTTATCCGGCGCGCTGGCCGTCTTCGGTATGGAGGGACCTGCGGCGCCCGGCGCCGTGGATAGCTTTGCGGTGTGGGTGGGATGAAGGTGGACCCTCACGGGCCGACGGCATCGAAGTGCCCAAGGTGGAAGATACTGAAGGTCTTCACAGGCAAACCGGAGGGTCCGAAATGAATGGTAGCAAAACGGTCGTTGGCGTGGATATCGCCAAGCGGGTATTTCAGTTGCACTGGATCGACATGGAGACCGGAGAGATCGTGAGCCTGCAGCTCAAGCGCGAGAAGTTCCTCGAACACTTCGCTAACCGGCAACCATGCCTCATTGGGATGGAAGCCTGCGGCGGTGCGCAGCACTGGGCGAGGAAACTCACGGCGCTGGGCCACCAGGTCAAGCTCCTGCCAGGCAAGGCGGTGAAGCCGTTCGTCACCGGCAACAAGAACGACCGGCAGGACGCGCGGGCGATCTGGACAGCGGTGCAGCAGCCGCACGTCAAGGCGGTGGCGATCAAGACGGAAGAACAGCAGGCCATCCTGGCGCTGCACCGCATGAGGAGCCAGTTGGTCAAGTTCCGCACCGCGCAGATTAACGGCCTGCGGGGGTTGCTCGCCGAATACGGTGAAGTGATGCCGCAGGGCAAAGCGGGGGTCAGGAAGGGAATTGCTGCGGCTTTGGCCAGACTGGAAGACCGGCTGCCGGCAATGGTGATCGATACGTTGCGCGAGCAATGGGCGCGCATCGAGAAGCTGGATGGGGAAATCGCCGCCATCGAGCAGCGCATCCAGCTGTGGCTCAAGCAAGACGAAGCTTGCAAGCGAATCGCTGAAATTCCTGGTGTCGGGCCGCTGACCGCCACGGCGGCGGTCGCCATCATGGGCGACGCCAAAGCCTTCAAGTCGGGGCGAGAGTTCGCCGCCTTCGCCGGCCTGGTGCCGCGACAGGTGGGCACTGGTGGGCGCATCAAACTGCTCGGCATCAGCAAGCGCGGTGACACCTACCTGCGCACCTTGCTGATTCACGGTGCGCGATCCGTGCTGACCCACGCCAAAGACCCCGGCCCGTGGGTCACGAAATTACGCCAGCGCCGGCCGCTGAATGTCGCGGTCGTGGCCCTGGCCAACAAGATGGCGCGAACGATCTGGGCGATGCTCGCCCATGAACGGACGTACCAAAAGGGATTCGTCAGTCAGCCGGCATAGGTGCCTGACGAGTGTATCAACCACTTTGAAGAAAGGAGTGGCCGCCGTAAAGGTTGCGCAAGGTCGATAAAGTGTGATGGCAAACAGGTCAGACCGTGACCCGCCAAACCTGTATGGCGGTAAGGACTTCGAGTCCTTCAGGAGAATGAGGCGCGGGTCAGCGGATTCCATCAGGGCCAGCAGGTCTATTCCTGCACAACAGGCCGGATATAGAACTGCAGCCTATCTGTCCCAACACACCAAAATCGCCCTTGGCAAACGGGAGGCGTCCATATAGTCACGCCATGGTCACTTCCATCATCCTCATCAACGCCGAACGCGACAAGGTCAACGAGGTGGCCGAGCATCTGGCGGGGATCGACGGGATTACCGAGGCGTATTCGGTGAGCGGTCAGTACGACATCATCGCCATCGCCCGTGTGCCGGCGGCGGAGGACCTGGCGCATCTGGTGACGCATCGTTTGCAGAGCATCCATGCCATCACCAAGACGGAAACCCTGCTGGCCTTCAAAGCGTATTCGCGCCACGACCTGGAGTCGATGTTCGAGGTAGGGGGGTGAGGCTTCACGCTGCGGCATTCCTGCCGCAGCGTCGGCGCTGCCGACTTATTCCTTGTGTTCGCTGAGCGGTGTTCCCGGCGTGCCGGCATAGAACCACGATCACCGCCGGCACGTCGCCTTCGTTCTTCCCGTAGTGCCAGGTATTCACCACCTTGATGACGGCTTCGCCGGCCTTGAGGTGCAGGGTTTCGCCGCTTTCCTTCACCACGGTCAGTGCACCGCTGAGCAGGTAGCCGGCGTTGATCACCGGATGGCGGTGCAGCGGCAGCTGCGCGCCGGGAGCCACCTCGACGCGCAGCACGCTGATCTCCGGCGCGCCGTCCGGATAGGCCGGCAGCCGGTTGTAGTCCCAGCTGCGGCTGGCCTGGGCCAGTATCTCGGTCTTGATGGCGCTGTCCTGTGCCCGGGCTGCAGTGGACAGCAGCAAGAGACAGCAGGTAGCGGCAAGCAGTGGCTTCATGGCGTTTCCCTCGTGCATGAGCTCATGGCCGGCGCGCCGTGTACGCCGCGCCCTACTCCGGAAACTGATAGCCTGCTTCGCGGAACAAGTACAGGCAGGCGTCCACCGCGGCGGGGTCGAGTTTGCTGCCGCGCAGCCGGGTGATTTGTTCCAGCGCCGGCTCGGCGCCGAGGGCCGGGCGGTAGGGGCGGTGCGACGACATGGCCTCGACGATGTCGGCGACGGCGAGAATTTTGGATTCCTGCAGCATCTGGTCGCCGGTGATACCGTGCGGATAGCCGCTGCCGTCGAGGCATTCGTGGTGTTGCAGCACCATGTCGGCGATGGGCCAGGGGAAGGCGATATCCTTGATGATGTCGTGGCCGGCCTCGGCATGCAGCTTGATGAGTTCGAATTCCACCGGCGTGAGTTTCGACGGTTTGCTCAGCAGTTCGGAGGGGATTTGTACCTTGCCGATGTCGTGGATGTAGCCGGCCAGACGCAGGCCGTGCAGACGGTTGTCATCCAGGCCGAGGTGGCGGCCGATGGCGACGGCGAGGTCGGCGACGCGGCGTTCGTGACCGGCGGTGTAGGGATCGCGCTTTTCCAGGGTGGCGGCGAGGGCGCCGATGGCCTGCTCCAGCGTGGCCTGCAATTGTGAGGCGTGGCGCTCGCGGTCCAGCAGCGATTGTTCGTAGGCGGCGCGGGTGCGGTGGCTGTCGATGCCGAAGCCGATGTCGTCGGCCAGTTCCTCGAACAGCCGCACCTCGTCCGGGCCGAAGGCGTCGGTGACGTCGGCGTACACGGCCAGCACGCCGTTGATCTGGCCGCGGCTGCGCAGCGGCACGGCGATGATGGAGGCGAGGCCGTGTTTGCGCGCACGCTCGGCCCAGGGTTTGAAGCTGTCCTCCTGCAGCATGTCGTTGTAGACGATGGTGGTGTTGCCGCGCAGGGCGCGGCCTACCGGCCCCTGGCCCAGCGGGCTGTCGCCCCAGGACACCTTGAGGCCGTCCAGATAGGCATGCGCACTGCCGGCCTGGGCGACGATTTCCACGCTTCTGTCGGCATCGTATTGCGGCATGCCGATCCAGGCCAGCGCATAGACATCCTGATCGGTGATGGCGTCGCAGGCGGTGTCGTACAGCTCTTGGATGGTTTCGGCGTGCACCAGGGCGGCGTTGCCGCGGCTCAGGGCCGACAGCGCCCAGTTGAGGCGGCGCATCTTTTCCTCGTTTTTCTTGCGCGCGCCGATGTCGCGCACCGAAACCAGGATGCGTTTTTTGTCTTCCACCAGCGCGGCGCGCATGTTTACCTCGACCCAGAACAGATGACCATTGCGGTGGCGCGCCTGCCACTCGAAGGTCTGCGGCTCGCCGGCAGCGGCGCGTTGCAGATACTGCACCGCCTCCTGTTGCGTATAGGGCGGTGTGCCGGCGGAGAGCTGTTCGATATTGATCTGGCAGAGCTGCGCCAGGGTGTAACCGTACATCTCGATGACACGCTGGTTGGCGTCGATGATGGCGCCACTGTCGGCGTCGTGGATGAAGATGGCGTCGTTGACCGAGTTGAAGATGGTGCGGAAGCGCTGCTGCTGCAACGCCTCGTTCTGGCGGTCGATGACGCGGCGCAGGAAGGCGGCGTAGCGGCTTTCCAGGCCGCGCGTCACGTCGCGCTGGCCGAGCAGGCCGCAGACGCGGCCTGCGCCGTCCACCACCACCAGGCGGCGCAGTCCGTTCCTGCTCATGCGCTCCATGGCGGCATGCAGTGGGATATCCACGTTGATGGTGAGCACCGGCTTGGTCATCACCGCCGCGAGAGTGAGTTGCTGCGGGTCGCGCTGTTCCAGGCCGATGCGCACGACGTCGCGCTCGGTGACGATGCCCTGCGGGCGGCGTTCTGCATCGGTGATGATGACGCAGCCGTGACCGTCCCGCGCCATGGTCGCGGCGGCGGCGGCGACGCTGGTTCCGGCGGCGAGCAGACACAGGTGCGCCGACATCACGCTGCCGACATCGCGGAACTGGATGAAATATTCCGGCCCGATCTCGCGCACGATGTCGCTCTCGCTCACCATGCCGGCGATGCGGCCCTGGTCGTCGAGCACGACGAGGTGACGGATGTCGTGTTCCAGCATGCGGTGGTAGGCGTCGAGATAACCGGCATCGCCGCGGATGGTGATTACCGGGCCGTGCATGAAGCGGTGGCAGGGGGTGTCGAGCTGCTGTGGCAGGGTGGTGAGGGCGGCGAGGACGTCGCGCTCGGTGAGGATGCCGACGGCGATGCCATCGCTGGCCACCACCACGGAGCTGATGCTGCGTTCCCGCATCAGCTCCAGCGCCGCGCGCAGCGGCGTCTGCGGTTCCACCCGGGCCACGTCGCGGTTCATCACCGCGCTGACCGGGCGATTGGAAAAATCTTGCATGTTGGTCTGGCCGTTTATTGTTGTACGCCCGTGCAGCACGGACATTTATGGCGCACAACTATAACAGCAAGGATTGTAGGGTTGAAGCGGCGGATTCCTTACGGCAAGACGGTCGGGCTGATGTGTGCCTGCGCTCGGCACGGCATGTCTTTCGTATTTCGTGCCTTTTACCTCGTACCTGTGTTCTCGTAGCCCGGCAGGCGCGAGATATCGACGGCGTCCACCTGCTCCGGATCGAGATACTGTTCGGCGTACTGCTGGAACACCCGTTCCTTGATGAACACGTCGAGGAGGTCGGGGTCGAGATGGCCGTCCTGCTTCATGCAGGCCATGATGCGCAGGGTTTCGGACAGCTTCTTGCCCGGCTTGTAGGGACGGTCGCGGGCGGTGAGGGCCTCGAACACGTCGGCGATGGCCATGATGCGTGCCTGCACCGACATCTGCTCGCGGGTGAGGCCGCGCGGATAGCCGCGGCCGTCGATGCGTTCGTGGTGGCCGCCGGCGAATTCCGGCACGCGCTTCAGGTGCTTGGGGAAGG